>CBDIIG010000001.1:0-190549 GCA_965279585.1 Sediminibacterium sp.
CAAGGTATTGCACTCAAGGGGTTAGGGGTTTGATTAGGGCTTAGGATCAGGGTCCTTTATAGTGATTGTTTTTCTTCCTGAGTGCAATTGTAAGTTTAGGGGTTTCATACAAAAACTCCCTGGTTAGGGGTATAGAGCAAAGTGTTTGAGATATAACTCCTGCCCTTATTGATGGGCGCAGGTAGACAGCCCGGCGCGGGCAAGCCTGGAGGCGCTGTGGGCGCGCGCCGGGCAGGCCGGTGCGCTGCGGCTGGAGATCGAGACAGTGCGCGTGGCCGAGCAGGAGCGCTCCCTCGAGGAGGCCCGCCACCACCTGCAGCAGTGGGACTCCCTGGTGCGCATGCCTCTGTGCAACCCCCTCACCACTTCTTGTGAGCGTGCGCCATCTCTGGTATCAGCCACTCCTGCCAGCTGCTGACGCATCAAGACTGATGTCAAGTAGTACGCGCAGCAGCAGTGGGAGTGCTAAATCGCCGAGTTCACCGTTCTGGCAATGTCTGTCTCTCACCTCCACGCCTGGCTCCTCTGGTTGTTACTAGAAGCCCTCTCCATGCTCAGGGAAGTTTTCGGCATGATGCCATCTGCACGTGAGGATGTGGCCATGCTCGCACTGCTTTTTGTGCTGGTCTCAGACATGTGTCAGCAGCCCGACTCTCTGTTGACTATAAGAATGAGATGATGAGTCAGATGGTGATGGCTCATTTGCGGGCTGACACGGATGCATTTAATGCGCAGATGCAGCACAACGCGGACCTGGAGGCTGAGAATGCAGAGCTGCGCGCTGAGCTGGCGGCGGTGGCGACCGCGCGCGAGGCGGCCGAGGCCGCGCTTTGGCGTGAATCTACCCAGCGCGCCGTGGCGGCCGAGGCGGCTGTCATGCAGCAGGCATGGCACATGCAGCACTTTGAATACTCCCACCCCTGTGCATCAGAAACACACCGCATGATAGATGCTTTCATGCCAGAGCAACTCCACAATCCTGATCGCTCTTCCTCCGTTCAATTCCAAGACATATCATGCTTGGATGGAATGTGTACGCTGTTTGCGTGAACATGGATCAAGAGAAGCAATGGTGGGGCATTTCAAATCTGGGTTGCTAAGTTCAGATGTCTGGTGGCAGGCATTGGCCGCGGCAGAGGCCGAGCGCTGCAAGGAGACCGGTCTGCGCCTACTTGAGCTGGCCGACCATGCTGCACTGGTGGCCGCCGCATATGAGGTATGCTCTCTTGCGTCTTGCCCAATGCCGCCCTGCCATAAGTCAGACGAGCAGTTACCTGACCCTGCAAAGAGGGGAGGGATAGGTGTGCAATAAATGCGGTGCGGTGGTATCTCACACGCAGTTCCGGTGCTTTCAGTGACTGGCAAGGTTTAGAGATCACTGCAGTGAAAGCAAGGGGCATATAAAGGAGAACTCCTTCATATGCCCCTTGGTGAAAGTGAGCCATGCAATGGAAGCTGTGTGCCAAAACAGGACGAGAAGCAAGCGCTGCTGGAGGAGCTCGCGGCGTCACGGCAGCGGCTGGCCGTCGCACAGGATGCCGCCACATGTGCGCACATGAGCCCCGCCACGTCAGACCGCCAGGTGGCGGCCGTGGAGGCCCAGCTGAGGGACGCCAGGCGCGTCGCACACCCTCACTGAAATTCTCCAGTCCTCCACCTCCAATCTGAGCTTGGGCCCTTTTGCCATGTCCGCTGCCTACAGCTCACATTTTCTAAGTTGCGTGAGTGCATCAGCCAGTGAGCGGTTCAGCCTGAATTGGAGTAAGAGTGAACTTTGCTACTTACACCTAGTCACAGGGGATTTTCCTACAGACAGTGTTACAGTTAGATAACATGGTCTACAAAGGCCTCCGACCTAGATTGCTCAGCAATCATTGCTGGCTTCCGCATGTGCCAGAAGGCTGGTGCATGCAGTTATTTGCCTGCATCCTGAGTGGCATCGGCTGTTCTACTCCTGAGCAGGCAGGAGTATTCGGAGGCGATGGCAGCGTGCGAGGCGGCACAGGAGGCCGCAGCTGCGGCCGCGGAGGAGAAGGCGCGGCTGCTGACCGAGCTGCAGCAGGCGCGCGCCGCGCTCGACGCCTCGGCCGACGCCTCCGGCGCTTCCCGGGACGCTGAATCAGCCTACCTCGCAGCGCAGCTCAAGGTGCCGTTTTTACTAATGGGTTATGTCGTGTTGATCAGAGCGCCTAATAATGAAGGGACTCATGTAAAATGGGACCACGTGTTATGGCCTGCCCAGAACTTCTACAAACCGATGGAACCTGAACTGCCACTGCCCTTCCAATTCCCATCTGCGTACCACACTAGTTCTCATGTGATGTATTCACACTGAGAAGATGCGCTGTGGCCCAGAGAAGCAGCTTAGGTCAGAAAGACAGCCTTGCCCTGACCCTTTTGACCCTGAAGTTCCCTGTGGCAATGGCAACGTTGAGATTGACCAATGGTTGAGGCCCTTGTGACATGACACTCTGAGGGCAAGTCAAGCCATCAAGTGACTGATGTGAGGTTTGTGGCGGTCACAGGAGGCGCATGAAGCGCTGTTTGAGCTGGAGATGGATGCACTGGAGGCGCAGCGCATTGCGCAGGAGACACAGGACGTTCTGGCATATGATATTGCAGAAGACTGCATCGTGAGTGCATCAGCTTTTCCCAGTGCCGCCCTTGCACTCCCTCACCCAACCTGTTTCAGAGGACACAGTTATGTGCACACCAGCACGCATGCATGCATCTCTTGTAGACTGTGTTTGTGTCAAGGTCTTCAAATCATTTGCTGAGCCTCATGGCTGCGGCTCTCTGCAGGTGGCTGACGAGGAAGACATCTTGGAAATGCAACAGGTGCGTCCAGTATCATCTGCTCTAACGGTGCAGTGTGTTGCAGCTTGCCAGTTGCCACAATAGTGTCGCATCAGCTTGTCATTTGGAACAATGCATTCCAACGGAATTGCGAAGTGACATGGCACGGCATGGCCCCTGCACGGTGATGACATGCACAAGTCAAATAGGAAATCCATAGAAGCTCAGACCAACAAGCCTCAGGTGGACGTATGTGTAAGTTATACTTCCTGTCAGACATCTCATCAACATGTGTTCATTGGAGCCAACAAGAGGTCATGCCAAGAGACTCAATTGCGATGGCGTTTTGGGGCGTCTGCTCAGGTGGTTGAGGCGGCAAACGATGCGAACAAGGCATACGAGGAAGAAAATGAGCGGCTGCGCCTGGAACTGGAAGCAGCCCAGCAGCAGCTGGCCTCTGTGCAGCAGAAGCAGTCCAGCCTCCCGGCGGTATCTTGCTTCACATGCTTGGCCCCATTCTCTGTGTACTGCGCTTCAATGCCGATGCTTAGTGCAAGAGAAGACACATGGCTCCTGGCATGATAGGGGAACAAGACCCTGCACGAAGCAACTAGTGGCATGAAATGAATGGAGGCTTCATGGAGGCTTCATTGTCCAGTGTGTGGGGGAGCTGATTTTTTCGCAAGCACTGTCATGGAGCCTCACACTTAAAAGCTTCATGGAGGCTATTTTTTTGTCGAGCGTGTGGGGGGCTAATCATGTCGCAAGCACTGTCATGGAGGTGCACATTCCTTCCAACGAGTAAGTGGTTTTCTGCAGGAGCAGGCATGCACAGCTGTCGGCCAGGCAGCAGAGGAGGACTGTGAGGACGAGGAATCAACACCGACGAAGCGGCCGAGCGAGACGGCCGCGCTCGTGGGCGCGGCCGCGGCGGCGCATGCAGCGCCGGTCACCTTCTACGGATCCCACCGCGTCTTCCTTGCCCCGCGCCCCGATGGTACGGACCTTCTTTTCACCATTAGGGCGGCTACCAGAAGGTGGCTCGTCGACTCTCCAAAATGCCAGCTTGGTAGAACTGAGTGGGAGGTTGTGCAGCTTGCTTCAAACTCCTGTTCAACACAGGCAAGGAAACAAGCGAGGCTGCCTGATCTTGACCATCAAATGGGAATATCACTGTGATCACAACCTGATACCATATTATGCACTGATGTTGCATCAGCCGTCAGATCAAAACAGCACCTTCTTCGTCCTGTTGTGACTCCCGCGGATGACACAAGCGGTGGTGCGTCACGAATCGCAGCAGAGTCTGCTGAACGCATGTCACAGAAGACACTGTCCTGGCATGATATGATATGGGTTTTCTTTGGACTGAACGCCCAGCATCAGCCCCCAGCTGCATACATCATGGGATGCCAAGCAGTGGCGCCTTGTCATGCGCTTGTGTGAGCACTGACATTGGCACCGCTTGCAGGTGCTGCAGCGGGAGCCACAGCTGACGCAGGGACTGTGGTCACCACAACACGGCGGCAGGGAACGCCGCAGAGCGCGAGCCCCGTGGCCGCCTGGTGCACCGTCACCGACCGCCTGCGCCGCCTGCGCGCTGACCTGGAGGTGACTAATACACCCCCTCTGAAGTGCCACCTCCTTGTGGAACACCTTAGCCTAAGGTTTGAGATCTACCGGGCAGTGTCAGCTACACATGTCCTCTTAAAGCTGCATTTAGGACGCAGATGCAAATCAGCCGATGTTTGGTGACGATCTGACTGTGCTGCAAGCATGGCATTGTCCAAACATGTTTGGATTGGCGCCAGGTCGGATGCGATCCTGGCACAGGCACTGCTGATCTAAGGCTGACCTGAATCTTGAGACCTTGAAATCCTCATCATGTGTGGGCAGGATACAAGCAACACAATGCACCTGCTGCGGTCTGCACGCAAGTGCCCACAGCAGGCACTGCCCGGGCCTGATCAGGCCGGGCCCCCCCACTCTGTCCTCCCCGAGGACCTGCCCGCCACCCAGCCATCCCCTGTCAAGCAGGACACACCGCAAGAACTGGCAGTCATCGAGGTAGGTGTCTGGCAAGGCTCTGGAAATTAAAGCCACCTCCTCAATGCCTCAAGTCCTAGTCACCATATTGCAAGTCTGCATGTCCTTCCAGAGGTAGATCCAAGTAGTTATCCATTTGAGCAGCAAAGGAGGCTAACAGCAGCTCCTGCAGGGTCAGGACAGCCCCCAACCCGTTTCATCATGCTGAGATGTCAGTGAGCTCAAAAAGCAACAATGTTTAAAGCAAAAGATGATGCTTTCACAGGCACCAGCAGCATCGCCCGCTCCCGCGGTACCAGCAGCTGGCGCAGCGGCGGAGGAGGGAACAGCGTCGGATGAGCGACAGAGGGAGGAGACGCCCGAGGCGGCTGCCGAGCGCATCCAGCTTGTGCTGCGCATCGGCCATCTCACTCCACCGCAGGTACTTCCCACACCCTGCATCAGTGACCGTACCTAAACTTGAGTCTGACAACAGGACATATGTAAGCCTATACCATATATATGCACTACCCCTGGAAGAGGAGTAGGGTCGACCATTTACACCTTCTGGCTCTGTAAGAAAGCAAGCTGGTCTCGGCTTGTGCAGAACATTGCAGTGTTGATCGTTGTCCAGTGCTGCACATCCACTTAGGCATGGGTTGAGGTTACCTGCTGCAGAAGAGCGTGGCATAATGCTTGCGATGCCAGCAGGTCCTGCTGTGGCACCCATGTGCCGTACCAAGCAAAGGATGTGGTATGCACAGCTTTGAGCCCAATCGTGGATGGTACATGACTTATGTTACTGGCACCCTCGCAGGAAGCGGTCCAGGCTTGCACCCCAGAGCCGAAGCGGGCTCCGGTGCAAGAAGCCGTGGAGTCATCCCCGGAGGTTGACACGCCCGTGCAGCAGCCGCGTTTCGGCCTCTGGGTGCGTACGTAATGCCCACAGACGTGGCGCAGCTTCTCAAGTCTCTGTAGCACTACAGCGTTCAGCAAATGAAACATTCCTGACAGAGCAGCGCTCCAGTTCCAGGCCGTTTACATGCATGGCATGTCGACATTGGCTGGGTACCAGGCAAAAACTCTGAGAGATGAGCACCTCTCATTGCACATGCTGGATGAGAGACGGACATGCCCGCTCGCCCAAGCTAATTGCCGAGTACTCAGCAACGCTGGAGAGCTGAGCAGTGCTCTAGGGATTGCACGAGCTGGATGGAAGAGGGATGTGCCCATTTCCCCAAGTTTCTGAGACCCTGAAGCCCAAGTCCCTAAATCAACAGTGGTGTTGCAGGGGAGGCGGGGCGGTGCGCGCAAGAAGGCGAGCGCCTCGGAGGAGCGCGAGTTCCGGCGGCGCGCGGCCGCTCTCAAGATCCGCATCAGCCCCTACTTCAACCGCCGTCGTGGCGCGGCCGACGCCGAATGAGTGTCAGCCTGTGTGTTATGCTTTCCAAGGAGTGTAAGACCGAGGCGGAAGATGGACTGTGCATGCTCCTAATCAGATCACAGAAGAGTTGAACAAACAGGCAAGAAGCGATTGAAGCCGGGCTCTTGTACATGAGGTTGCTTTCCGCGCCAATGCAACATGTGCAGAGTACCAAACAAATTACTGAAATAGGTGAGAAGCAGCGAGCAGAGGATTGAAGCGTCGCTGAAAGTGATGCTTGCAGTGCGACATGTGCAAAGAAATGAGTGTGCAAATGCCTGGTGTCAAGTCTTGCCGTCTGTGCATGTAGTGCAAGCACTCAATGGTCAGCAAAGCATTTGTCAATCTGAACGTGCTGCTCTACAGTGCTTACCGTTCTCGAGAGAGAGCTCTTGCATGAGGGGGCAAAAGAATTCCTTGCCCGCATCTTGCATGAGGTGATATCATTATGCATGCAGTAATTGGCTCCTGCAGGCTGCAGTCATGCAGCCAGGAATCATGCAGCACTCCTTGCACATACATTAGACAAAGCTTCATGTGTAAATTTATCTGCAGACATCATAATATCCGCAGATGCGGACACCAACTTTTGTCTGGGACTACTTAAATGGTGGAATCCCATGCGCCAAGAGAGTTCAGTTCTTTAAAATACACATATCCCTCAAGTTGTTGCCAATCATGCAATACGTAGTGCATATACTGGCTGGCTATCTGCAGCCTGTTACAAGTAATTCCTAATGTACAATACTTGCAGCTCTGGCCAATGCAAAGTTGAGTTGACCCTGGGCATTCGGCAAAAAATCAGCAAGGAGCATTTGAAGCGACACCTGTGTGATCAAGACATATTTCACATCTCAAAAGCAACATGCACATAGACTCCTTTCAAACAACAAGATGTCGACAGATCTCCAGAGATAGTCTGCACGAGAGAGTCAGAGGATGTCTGCAACAGAACAAGCCCACTATCTCTGTAAAAGACAACGACTGCAATGACAAATTCGTCAGATGAGTGAGTCAGGTGTCGCTGATGTGGCGGCCTGCAGCGGCGGCGGCTTCTGCGCAAAGGACACCGGCTGGAGGCCGCGCGGCGGAGGCGCCAGTTTAGGCGCCAGGGGAGCCGCTATTGCCTGTTTAGGCTGGGGTGGCCCCCCAAAAAAATCGTCCAGCTGCGCGGTGGTGGTCCCGGTCCCCCCGGTTGACAGAGGCGCCGCAGCTGCCGGGAATCCCAGGCCGCCTGTGACAGTACAAGTGATTTTAGCACAAATTTAACGATGTATTATTGTAACACTGATCTTTCCTCCCTCTGCTTATCCCTCCGCTTACACTCACAGCGCCGCAATGCACAGACGCAGTCAGGAAAGGGTGGAACCTTTTTGGACCCCATTTGATTGGGCCTGAACCCTGCTCTGCTTCCTGCGACTCATATGTGCGGCAACGCAAGGAGCACGCAAGGGTGTAAAGGATTACCACGCTTCTCACCGCAGCCACCCAGCAGGACAGAACAAGATGGCATGGCATTTATTGGATGAAGCTTCCCATGTTTAGTGCCGTAAAGATGTACCACACACAAAGACCCAAGCATCGGTAAGTGTGTGCACCTGAGCTCTGGGGAGCAAAGCTCGACAGACCTGGGCCCAGATCCAGCTGAGGGTCATTCCAGGTTGGATCCTTGAACAGATCATCGTCACTTGTTCCTGCTGCTGATGCCACACCTGCGGTGAAGACAAGATCAGCCATCAAGGCAGTAGTAACTTCAACTCCACATCACGAATGACACTGCAAATGCGCCCCACTGAGTAGCTCTGCTCAGACAAGCACGCCCTCTGCATCCCTTGCATAACATCACTCTGCACCACAAATCCCCACAAGAGACCTCATATCAAGTACGAACGTGCACCAAAATGGCAGAAGAAGTGTGCAGAGGCTTCCTCACCAGCCACAGTCCCTGGGCCCATCCAATCCAGCGGGTCTCCAACGGCACTGAAGGCGCTACCTGCACCACCGGCCATCAAACCTCCCCCGGAGACCCCCCTGCTGCCAGAAGAGGCGCCTCCTCCTGCACCCCAGCCGCTGCTGCTGCCTGCCGACAAGGAACCTGCACTGATGGGCTTCATTCCTGGCGGCGCACTACCAGTGCTTGACCCCGGTTGCTTGCTGCCGAGTTGTGGTCCACTCTGGTTGACTGGAGCACCAATCCAGGATGGCAGACCTGTTGTTTCTCCCAACCCTCCGCCGGTGGAGGAAGTTGTTCTGCCAGACGGCATCGCAGGAGGCCTGCCGATGCTGGCCGTCCCGGAGGCGCGCATCGGCCGCGCGGCCGCGCCGGGGTTGCCAGAAGAGGCCGAGCCCAGGTTGCCAGAAGAGGACATCCCCGGGTTGCCAAAAGAGGACGTGCGCCGCTGGCCGACATCTGTCTGTGGAGCCGCTGCCGCAGAGGCCCTCGGTGATGCAGCGGGCGACGTTGAAACTGACGCGGCTCGGGGCTTTCGTGGGACGGCCGGGGGCAACTCGTCCAGCTCTGCAGAGCGTGCCACCTCGATGCTGTCCAGCAGCTGCTTCACCGTCCTGCAGCAAGAAGAAGCCCACTTGTGAGACCTACCTCCAGTTGACGGATATCAAGAACCATCTCCAGTGGTGTGAAGTGTACTTATGCTCCTGCAGAGCCGGGTATAGTGCATTCCGGGCTTGTTTTACAGTCCCCTTCATGGTCCACTTCTTTTGGCGCGGAGACCTTGTGAATGCCACTAGCTTTGTCTGCGAAATTTTGATTGCGCTGCTGCGTATGAACTGTAACATTTTCTTATCCGGTGTTGATTAGTCGGCCATCTGTTCACCCTCAGGTGGCTGGAAACATGTGACTGAATGACTGACTGACTGCCTGACATGGTTCGGGGGGCGGAAGGGGGGCCCTGAGGGGGGCGCAGGGGGGGGCGCACTGGAGGGCGGCAGCGAAGTGGCCAGGGGAGAGGGAGGGCGAGGTGAGCAGCGGCGTCAGCACCGGCAGCACCTTTTCGGCCGCCAGCTCAGCGCCCCACTGGTGCGCGAGCGCGCTGCCCAGCACCAGGCACCCCGACACCGTCCCCGGGCTGCGGTCCACAGCCGTCACCTGCGCCCATTAGCAGCCCACTCACCACACCAGCAACCTTCAGTTGGAGACAAAAAACACCTGGTGGAGCAGTGGGAACTGCGTCCTCACGAGGCTTAAGGACTCGACACAGTAATAGCCTGACGCTGTGCAGTCCAGCGTCCCGTACTGGCAGACCTGTTCTGCCTCTCACCTGCTCGTACTCTCAAAGTGTGTGTGTCTGCGTCGCAGTCCCGATGCAGTGTACGAGAGATCATGCTTGACCACAAGCTGTTCGGAGCAGTAAAACAGTTATGAAAGCCCCACAACCTGCAATGTCCGAACGCCTTTGCCGGTTCTGATTGGAAACTCTAACCAGGCATCCTTGAATTTCTGTGGGCGTGCAGCATCCTTTAAGAATCTGGTGCACCTTGTGGATGGTGGAGAGGGAACGCAGCGCGTGGTCCTTGGGCAGGCGAGCAGCCAGCGCGGCCAGGCCTGACAGCGCGGCGACGCGGACCCCCGCATTGGTGGTGGCGAGGCACAGCTGGTTAATGCGGGGGACCAGATCTGTTTCGACCACCGACAGATCCGAGCGCTCGGCCACTTTGGGCACGCGCTTCAGCATCTCCTCCTGACACCTCGGCTCCCCTGTGCACATGCCCCAGTTTGTAATTCGTAAGGGTGGGCTCATCATCAAGTTTTATCTGACTAATCACAAGTCTCAGGATGACACTAAGACCTGCATGATGACATTAAAAGACGCTTTCTTGTTCCGTTTTATAGATCGCGCATCGCAAGCTTGAAATGCTGACCAAGTCCCATTCCATCTACCACTGGGCAATCCTGCAGCCTCAGCTTTCAGAGGAGGTCCATGGAAAAGTCATGAAAGCATGTGCCAGCATGCGTCAGAACAGCAGAACCATATCCGCGCATCCCCTGCAGCGAATTGCAGTGCAGAGAGAACCACGTGTGGGCTGAGGCGCAAACCTTGGTCCGCGGCGCGGCACAGCAGCGGCACGATGACTCGGGTGACCGGGTCCCGCGGCAGCCGAGCGGCAAACAGATCGGCGTGTCGCGTCAGCAGCAGCAGCGCATCGCCCTTTGCGGAGTTGCACAGCGAAGCCATCTGCGGGAAGAACACGTCCGCAAAGTCCTGCATGCAAGCCTACTCATCAGGCCACGGGACTCCCAACATGGGCGGAGCCGGGATCGAACGGCTGTCAGAAGGTGCGCCAGCAGTCGACACACAATTATCACCTGACACAAGGCTGCAGTAGGAGTTCAGGACCACACGGCAGATCAGCGTCCTTCCACAGGTCATCACCAGAATCCGGAGGCCGTCATGTCCATCTTGACACAGAGCCAAACGCTCCTCTCTTATGGATTTGCTCTAGCAGCTCTAGCTCAGTCAGCCTTAACATGAGAAAGGCAGCATTCGGCTCAGACCCAAGAGGACATTGGTGTTCCTCTGGTCCTTGGTGATGATCTGTAAAAGGACGCTGATCTGCAGCGTGGTGCAACAGAGCCAAATTGATGGAGGGCCTAACCTTGTGCACAGCTGCCCCCACTGAAGGACCTGAGACCATCACTATCTACTCGAGTGCAGCAGGGATTCAGCACTATGTGCGCTTGACTACTAGCGCATGAACTGTTGTCTGTGCTACCGCTCGCCGTAGATTTTGACATTTTTTGCCGCTCAGAGCCTGCGGAAAGCAGCAGGTGATACCAGCGCGGTCTGCCATTTTGGGTGCCAAAAAACTTGAAAAAGGAAAGAGGAAGGAAAGGGGGAATCGAACCTGGTCGGTCTGCTGCTCGAGCATGGCGAGCACGAGCGGCAGCAGCACGGGCTGCAGCGCCTCGGTGCGCGCCTCGGCCAGCAGCGGCGGCAGCATGCGGAACTTGACAACCCGCGCATCCACACGCGGCCAGATGGAGCCCATGTCCTTCAGGAAGGCCGCCTTCTGCAGGTTGTCGCGCTGGATCATGGTGTCCAGGAAGCGCACCGCGCGCAGCAGCATGTCCTCCTGAGAACAAGTACACAGTAGGACGTTCAAAAGACCTACTTATATTTAAACGACTACCAGCAAAGACACCGACCATGTGGATGTGAGAGGTACCAATGTGCGAAATTCACTCATAAATTGAAGCACAGCCAGCCACAATGCCTTGCTTACAAAAAATGCGAGGCAGGTTCAGCCCCTTTGTATGCCAGCAGTTGGTCTGGTCGAAGACATTTCTGGTTCAATTCAGAGACGTCTTCGAGCAGACCAACTGCTGGCGCACCAACAGTCTTGGCAAAACACTCTTGGTTTGTTGAATTGTGCAAGAACTAATGCATAAACCCAAGCAGCACATGAGCAGGGGCAAGGCCACAGGAGCTGCAAACTCCCACCCACATGCGTGCACAAACAGGGCCTCTGCAAAAGCCTGCACTTGATGGCAGGCACACAACAGCAAGTAATTGTGACCAGTCGGTGCGGACGATGCACTTCCGAGCCATCTACCAGAAACAGGCAAACCGTGTGCCACACGCACTACAAGTAGAGGTATATCACAGCAGGAGATCTGATCGCCTGTTCAGGAGCTGCATGCTGGTCTGGCCACTCCCTTTATCCCCAGCACTTGCAGGTGCGCACACCTGAAACTAGCAAGCCGTGCCACACGCACTACAAGGAGGGGTACATGACAGCAGGAGATCTGATCGCCTGTCCAGGAGCTGTATGCTGTTCTGCTCACTCCACCAACTCCCAGCACCCTTCTATATTTAGAGTTTTTGATTTGGGGTTTAGGGTTTAGGCGCACACCTGGAAGTAGCCGGCAGCGGTGAAGGAGATGGCAGGCGGCCGGAGGGAGGGGCTCTGCGCGAGCATGGCTTGAAATGTGGGCCGCAGGGACATGGGCGCTCCATCCATGGGCGCCTGGTGCAGCGAAGCCAGCCGGCCGTTGTAGTCCTCCAGGTCGTACTCCACCTGCAGCAGTGGCTTCCCCGACAGCACCTCGTACGCGAACGCCGCTGCAGACACGACACATGCGGCAGTTGTGAGAGCGCCTCAAGCAAGACCACGTGCAGCTTGTGGGTTTTTATTCAGGGTTATCGTTTTCAGGATTTTATAACCTATGAAATAGCAACAAATTAAGAAAAGCAGTGTATCAGCTGAGATAGACATAGCTGAGTGTATGTCAGCTACATTCGTGGTAGCTGACATACAACAAAACGCAAAATGCCTGCAAGGAGACATTTCATGAGACTGCATGAAATTATGATCAATGCACCAGAGAGTGTCCACCACGGTGGAGACCATATAGGGAACACATGGAGCTGGCTAGGTACAATGCATACATACTAGTACCCTCGAAAGGAGGTGAGGCACACCCAGCGAGAAAATGTCAGCCGCAGTAGTGATGCTGGACGTGGCGGTCTGGCCGTCTGCATTGGCCAGCTCCGGAGCCACATACGCCAGCGGTGGCTACATTTGAGAAACACGAAAGCATCAATTTCCAACCCCCGACCACCCCATTTCTTTGCAATTTCCGTCTGTCAGACAGGTGCTTCATAGCACCGAGGGCATCATGGGTGTATGCAGCTGGCTGCGCACTCTGAAGCAGAATTTCGAAGACCCGTAAACCTGCAAGGAATCTTCATTGTGGCGCTCATCTGATCTTAATTCTTGCTATGGAGGTTGTTCCCAGCTATGGAGATTGTTCCCATATTATGGGGGAATAAGTTATAGGCATGCAGAATGTGAGTATTATGGAGGAATAAGTTCAACTTAAAAGGAACAACGCGGAGGAGACCTGCTGGTAGCGCATGAACCGTGCCATGGAGGCGTCCCGGTAGCTGACAGGCACGACGCCAGTGGTCTCGGCCGTTATGAAGGCAGGGCAGGACAGGGAGAGGCCTCCCAGCTTCCAGGCACCCATGGTGGTGATGAACACTGTGTGTGGACACAGCGCCCTGTGCACCTGGTTTGCCTCTGTGTGCAGAAAGTGGAGCCCATCCGCCACCTGGCACAGACAGAGAAGTGACACCGCGCCTCAACAATACCATGTGATCACAGCATTCCCATACCCTTGTCTCTCATTCCCAGGGAGATTGAACACTAGTAGTAAATGCTGTTTCTGTACTACATCTTGTACCTGTACTGAACGTTCCAACAAGTGCTCTTGACCCTGCACCACGGCTGGCTATGTCAGGTCATCTTGTTGAGAAGTGTCCAAATGACCTTGCACTCTTGGCATGGGCGGCATCCCTTGCCAAGGCACACATATTGGAGGTCTGTGCAGGTACAGGCAAGCCCAGCTTTCGAATCTCTCGGAGGAAGGAGGGGAGGAGCATTTAAGGGGTGACAGGCAAGCCCAGCTCTCGGGCTTCTTGGAGAAGGAGGGGAAGAGCGGGTGTGCCTCACCTGCAGCAGGCCGGCTTTGATCTCCAGCTCTGACAGCCGGGTGTCCCGGCGCGCATCGGCCACGGCCGGCGGCAGCGTGGCAAAGCGCGCGAGCAGGTCGGCGGCCGATGCAAAGATGGGCTCCGTGACCAGCACCAGCTGCGTGCGCGTCTCCTCCAGCGACTCTACCACCTAGTAGTCCACCCAACAACGTTATCGTTTCAAGCTGCAGGGCTCGCGAGAGACTCGCCCTCTCTTCCACAAGACTGTATTTTCAAACTTGCACCAAGGCGCTCCCCCATCCTTGAGCCTTCAACAGGAGAATCATGCCATTTCCCTCGAGCACTGGAGATTACTCGAGTGTCCAGCGCAGAGTGTAGGTTATAGAATGCATAGCCATATTTTTTCTCGGTCAAGTATGATAGGTGCCTCAAAAGGTCACCAATATGTATGGAAGGGAGACACCTTGACAACAGCTGGGTGCTTGAGGCGAGTGAGACCAGCTGCATCCCTGCGAGCTGTCTCGGCCGCTGCTTCGATCTCTGCAGGGCTGGCACCGGCCTCCATCATGGACCGCTTGTCTAAGACCCATATGCTGACAGCTGGATGGGCCACACCTGCAATACAAAACCCGAACATATCATAGGTATCTGGAGCAGATCTTACACGATGCATTATTAGAGACTTTCGACTATGATCTGCAGCACACGTGAGCATCACTGCCTAGTGCACCCTGATAATACACCGCCACCTTGGACTGGTGATGACACCGTTGCAGGATACCATATGCATGTCAGAGATGCATATAGATATGTAGTAGCGTCTGGAATGACCCGCACTACAGAATTGGGCATGTCACCCCACCTTCCTTCTTTGCCTTGGCAGAAAATACTTTCCAACATCCGTTGAGCCCGCCTGTGGCTGTCTGACCCTGTAGGGAGTATTCTCGCAGCGCTTTAGGGGTACCAGTCACCTATACGTTGCACCGAAGACCGAGGTAAGTGCCACGACCGAAGTGAGGCAGATTCGACCAACTCACCAGGACCAAACTGCAGATCCTTCACACGTACCGATGCACCAAAGTCTCTTGCGCTCGAAGAGGCTGACTGTACAACCTGCCCGAAGGCACTTTTGATGGAAGCAAAATTCATTGTCAAGGGACCCTGTCAAACTTCCCAGCATGGACATGCCAGATTCATTCTTGGCTCAAAACCAGCCCACTTTTCGGGCGAGAGTTGACACAGAAAAGAAAAGACAGTGTACACGTGATGCATCATATTTTTCTTTTGGAGTTTCAGTGGGACGCACACTATCTGTTTATAAGAGAAACTGGAGACTAGCTAGCCAAGTTTGGCAGGCCTCGGACTCAGTCTGTTCGAGATCACATCGCTGCGCTGTCTTGTCATTGAGACAGTTCCGCTCAAATACCATTCTGTTGAAGACACCAAAATTGTTGCTGGTAAAGTTCCCAGCGGTGGGGCTCCTGGTGAAGGCGGTTGCAGCGGGATCTGATCAGATCAACTTGCAGTATGCTATAATTGTCGATACTGTTGTGTGGTAGTGAACGATAATGCCCGATTCTGTGAGGCTTGGCCTTCAAATTCCCGCTTGATTCAGAAACAAAGATCGTGTCCTCTTTGAAATGGCGAACAGGTCCAGCCTGGATATGCAATTTGAAGCAGCGGCTGCACATGTAGCATCTGTTGCAGGCAATGGTCAATTGAACAGCGATTCCTTGCTAGAGTTGTATGGTCTTTACAAGCAGGCTACAGAGGGCCCCTGCAACAGTTTTCGGCCATCTTTCTTTGACAGGAAAGCACGATCAAAATGGTGAGCAATGTAAAAGTGATTCCTGTATGCATGCGCAAAGGCAATATCGTGCTGGATCCACGGAACCTGCCACTCGTCCTCTGCGCTTACAAAGGCTCTGTGTAGGGCAGCCTGGAAGCAGCTGGAGGACATGCCAACAGAGCAGGCTCAGCAGAGGTATGTTGAGCTGGTTGGCTCGCTCAGTCCTTGCTGGCAGGAGCATGCCAAGGGAAAAGCATCCACCGGAGGCCCAGGCGGTCCTGTTTTCAGCTCACTGGTCAACAGCGAGGAAGAGGGTGATACCGGCCCAGTAAGTGCAAAAGCCAATGGCAAAATTGTCAGTATACCTGGAAATTGATGGCATTAGGCGCACTTGCAAGGATCCAAGTGCTCTTGGTGTCTATGCATGCTACTGCTTTCATATGACAGCCCAGCCTGGACATAAGTATTGCCATTGTCATACCAATCTGCACTGGTGTACACAGCCTTTGGGGAGCTTGCATCTGCTTGCTAGCGAGGGTGACACCTCAGCGGTGGCATTCCTGCTGGATAATGGTGCTGACATCGACTCAAGAGATGGCGAGAGCTGCACTGCATTGCACTGGGCAGCAGACCGTGGGAGCCTAGAGGTGTCTCGTCCTTGACTGCATCCAAAATGCACCTATGTGAAAGTACATCTCCGCCAGCGTGTGACATACAACAGCTGCAAGCACTTGGGCACCGGTTCATTTTGGTGCATGGCTGCATGTTGACAAGAGAACTGTTGGGTTCAGCGCATATGGATATAAGGTGAAAGCCTCCATACCATGCTGAGGCATGCTGGCTGAAATTTTGCATGGTTGTGTACAGGTCGTTCAGTTGCTCCTTCAAAGGGGCGCGGCAGTGGATGCACAGGACCTTGATGGGCAAACACCGCTGCACTATGCAGCACTGAATGATCAGCGAGAGGTGTGCCCAATGCCTGGATCATCTCTTTTGCTCTGTGTAATGTCACCTAGCATTTCCTGCTGCATGCTGCATCTGTGCTACCGCGCCTCCTCACTTGTATAGTTCTTCAGGGACTGCTGCCACATGTAAATGTTACATTATCTAATAATTGAGATTTCCTGCCTCTAGCGTATACAGCGACAAATAACACAGCTTGATATTAATAAGTGAATAGTAAGACAGGCGGCTGATCTCGCAGGTTTGCTTAACGCTGCTGTCTGCGGGTGCCGATGCTTCCATCAGGAGTCATGCTGGGAAGCGCCCGCAGGAGGTTGATGAAGGACTTAGCAGCTGGGACATCTGGCCAGGCACTTCCATGTAACAATTGTTGAAGGATCCGAACAGGAATGTCGGCTGGAGCATGCCATACTTGACCTTTAGATGTCCAGCTGTTCATCAAAATCTGGGGGTATATATATGTAACGGTGGATAAGCAGCTGTCCATATGAACCGTTAAGGTGTCCAGGGCCGTGACGCGGGTTTGTTCTCTGCGTTCAGTAGACGCCGTCTACTCACACCATGCTGGACCTCATGTGGCAGGAGTAAATGGTGGGTTGCCAAATTTTCATGGGTTTTTTGATGTCATTGAATGTGGTCAATGACTCATCAGATAGGACATCTAATTGGCTGGAATGATGGGCTCAGATCTTCTAGATCTATGAGAAGAACATCTTTACCAATGCAAGCATTGTTAGCATGTGCAACTTGCAGGCTGCACATGCAGATCAATGCGGTTTCAAGATTAGCTGAAGTATGTGGAGACAATTTCTGGTGGATGACACAATGATCATGATGAAATAGATACTATCAGTGGGAATAATAGGAATATCAGGCCTGACCTAGGTGAACCTGATTTACACAAATGCATCCCATAATAATCCATCCCTGAGGCACCCTTCAGGTACGCCTCAGACGACCTGTTCATGATCATTCCATAAAAAACAACCAATTGAATACGCTGCTCAGAATGCATGACTTCCCTCAAAACCCTTTTTGATATATATATACAGGGATAGCTCCTCCACACACGGCGTGAAAAATCAAACCAATGGTGCGTTCGAGAGTAATCCATCAATGGGTGTGATCTAAAGTTATCAGGAAGGAAAAATGCGCATCCTCTCAAAGTGCTGGTACGCCGCAAATCACTGCTTGGGATCCCCCAAAACAACTTGAGCACATGAAAACTACCAACAAGATTTAATAAAACCCAAACCACCAGGTCTGTGGCATCCACAGTTACGGTCAACCAAGCAAATGGGTATTCCAAATCAACCGTCCTCTTGCGCAAAAAGTCCCAATGCAAATCAAACTCTCTAAAACTATATGGGCAGGTACTTAATGCAGCCGCATGAGGCCAGGGAAGCTTCCTTTGCACTTCTAAACCACATCTGACAAACACAAGAACGGTGGCAATCTGTCAGGTTTGCACTTCTCAAGTGGGGCGCTAATAAGCGATGCAGATATTGCCTTGTTCCCCAGCATGAAAACTGAACAACGCATGTGTGCCAAATTCTGCAGCCTTGCAGAGTGTCCAAAAGTGATGTGATGCATGCATGATCTTGCTTGAGCAATGCAAAGCAATTCAGTAGATGCAAGACCAAGCAGCAGTTCTCAAGGTCACCAGGAAGACTCATAAGGGTCTGGCTGACTGATTTAGGGCACAGCAGCCTGGGACTCCAGAAGTGCAGGAGTGGGTCACCAAGTGGTCCACCCATTCTTGCTCCATGCAACTTGACGACACCAATCGCAAACCTGGGTGGCAGCACTGAAAAGTTCCCGCTCACCTGTCTTGCCCGTTATCGTTGCCACAAACACGATTGCCGAATACATATCATAGCATGCTTGTCTTCTCCACTCCTCTTCATGCCAACAATCAACCAGGATTTCGGCATGCCTTGGCCCCAAAGAACACAAGACACAGTCAGTAAAGTACAATGCACCCTGTATACCTCTCCGGATCCCTACAAGCAATGCAGACCTCCCCTCGGGCATGCATGCTCAACATTCTATAACGGTTCACAGATTACGGTTCGGTCTGAAGACAGGGTCCAGAAGGTGTTGCATCTCTACGGACACAGCCACTCCTGCTGCGCGGCCGGGCAGCGGTCGCGGTGGCGGCGCAGGAATTCGCGGCGGCTCTGCGCCTCGCAAGTGACATTTATTGCGAGCGGAAGCATGCCGCAGAGCAAGGTGACAGCGATCAGGTGCTGCACGCCGCCGCTGATGAATGCGCCCCGGCCGAACTCGTGCGCGAGGAAGCCCTCCACGAAGCCGTATGCCAGCAAGTTCAGCAGGTGCAGATGCACCGCGCTCTCTGTCGTCACCTGCACGCACATGTCGACTTCACGTCGTGCAGGTGGAAGTGTGTCTGGTGTCACCTGCCCGCACATGCCAAGCTGATATATCATGCAGTGACATGCCGAGCTGATGTCATGCAGTGGAAGTGCGCAAGCTTCCAGGGACAGTGCAATCCGAATGCTGATCACACTGGAACCCATCTGTTTAAAAAAATTTTGCAACGGGCAAACTTGCGCATGCCAAACCCGCAACAGATGTTTCGAGGCGCAGAAAAACAGAACTGACAGTCTGCACTGTTTGACTTCTACAGGCCAAGGTACCAAGACAGTGGGCATAGAACACATACAGCAACAACAATGCGCTTGAAAGCGGTTCAGGGAGACTGTGGTGGTGTGACATCTATTTGCACAGGCCAGCACCTGGAGAAACAGAATGGCCCAGCCATGACAGGCATACATCCAGTCATGAGTGCCCCCCGGAACCTCCTTCAAATCCTCCACCAGCAAAAGGAAGACCATGGAGGCTGCCAGGTCAGCCAGTAGCACGTACGCCTTGTTCACTTCCTGCACGCGCATCCCTGCAGCAGACATCGAGACACTGATGCAAATCCAGAAAGGATGACCAAATTGCAGATGATCTACATGGTCTCAAACCCATTTCAATATGTGACAACACTCAGGTGTGCGAGGACAGTGACATGGGTTTTAATCCTAGGAGCCAAGAAAGACTGTTCTTGCAAGATGGTAGCTGAAAACACCTTCTGGTGGTTGTTCGCAGGAAAATATGGGCGTCTGACAACTCACCTGGGTACATTCTGAGGTTGTACTGCAAATAGACATGTGACAGGACGGTGCAGACGCATATAGCTTCAAGGAAATGGCACAGGAAGCGCGACCACTTGCAGTGCTCATGAACATTCGTGGTTGCGATAGCCCAAATCACAAGTGTCAGCAGTGACAGTAGTGTGAGCAATGTGCGCGAGCTGGCGTCCCAGTGGCTTCGAAACGAGTTCTCCAAGGCCGTATCCCTGAATTTTAGCTTCTGCAGTCCTAGCATAACCCTGCATGCACAGAGGGCACACAATCAGTTTGTGTCGACCCCCCAAAAGCATTTGATTTGCAACAGTCAGTATCAGCATGTACGTGTGATGCAAGAACCAGCTGTACAGCAAATCAGACAGGCCAAACTGCTCTGTCATGCAGAAACAAAGAGTATGATTTGCTCGGTGTTGAAGTGGGGCTTAGCCATGGCAAATCCCACGTTCAGGGCATCCTTTCACATGCCGACCACGACATGTGAGTTTTCTTCACATGTGCTGTTGTCAAATGGTCTGAAGGGCCAGACCCCAGGTGACTCCCACCTGATTTCTTGGACAGTATTCGATTTTGCGCAGAAGAGCAAATGCCACGGCACCTTGCGGCCCAGATCTAACGCACTCTCTACGCTATATACCTGCACCTGCACAATATTACATTCAAAGGCACTATTATTAGCAACACAGTGTAGCACAGCAATGTATGGTTCCTGTCAGGACTGCCTAGCTACATCAGTTGTAACCCCTTTCGTCTCGCCACCTTTTCTCTATGTGTTCTCTTGTAACAAATTAATGGAGGGCATTGGCTCTACGATTGACTGACCAGCTGGAAGCACGTCCTCAGGAGACATGGCAAGGACACTAGCGAACACCGAACCGTGCAGAAAGCGGGCAGTTGGCGGAAAAGCGCTGCAAACAGCTGTAAAGAGCTCACCTTCGGGTAAGTGCTCTCGAACATCCGTCGACCACAACTCCCCAAGGGCTCACCTTCGGCGATGTTTAGTGTCCTGAACAAGGAACCGCAATGAGCCACCACATTGCAATAAATGTATCACGGTGTGTTTAGATTATTCATGACATACGGTTACCAGCTAAGCGTTAATAAAGTAAAATGTAATACGCTTGCCGATGAGAATGACGCTCGAAGCCGAGGTTCCTGTCCTCGTATTGACATAGGAACTGCTGTGCCACGACACAGTCAGATTCTTGCAGGCAACAAGAATTAAGAAGCAATGCAAATGTCAAATTTGTCGGAGCCGAAAAGTGCAGATATTAACAGAAACTATCTCGGTCCAAAAAGGACAAACTCTCGGCACGGGGTCTCCGCTTCATGGCAGCTTCCTACCCGGCTAGTTATGTCCCAGTTGGAGCAGAATGAATTTTTAACCTGAAAATATCTACAAATATCTGGGATCAAACTCTCGTGGCGTGGTGGTGCGGGATATCTTAGTTGCCGGCGGTACAAGAAAGAGCAAGCTTCAAGCGCTGGCATGATGCACATACTCTGTAGTACATGTACATTAATGTGACTTACAGCCTGTAAGTGCCTGAGGTACATGATCATGATGTCGAGGTGCCCTTTCTCTTACTGGCGCTCGCACGCCCTTGATTGTTTGCTTTCCATCTCTTGATCTTATGATGTACTACAAGTAGTTTTAGTAACAAGTAGTGGTTTGCAAAATTGGGGTTGATACATGTTACATGTATGCAACAATTAATCTTGTTGCGGCAACAGTGTTGCCTACAGGTATTTGGTGTTGTATCTGGCATCTTGCACCCGGTGCATCCTGGGGCCGCTTCTCACAAGGCTGGCACGATAGTTGTTGAAGGATCACACCCAATCAATAAAAGATAACAATTTGCGCGATCATGCGTGCCTTGTGAGACCGTTAACGTTAGATGCCCCAACAGATGTTATTGATACTGGTGATAAAGGCTCTGGCCAACTGTTCAAGATTTGGCTCCACAAGCAGAAAACCACTGTCCGGGGATGTGCCATATGCATTTTCAATCTGGTGGGTGAGCTTTGTCCTGAATAGGTGACATGTGCTGGACAGTCATACCTGCACTGCACCAGGTCCTGCAGAACATCTGCAACCCCAAAAGCCAGCAGGCATCTTCTGTGAGTTGTCCATGTTCCTGTGAGAGTGTCATAGGCTCCAAGGCGGATCCGGAAGAGTGGAAGCAGGATAACTGTTCTTCAATCAGATGGTAGATTACACCAAAGCCAGGATCTTCACAAGCGGACGGTGCAGCAGCGCTTGTGCTGAAGATGTCAGTCCCTTCTTCCCACAGACATTTGAATTTACTGGATGCCCCTAAAAAGCACGCAACAGCTGCGCCCAATTGGGGGTCAATGCCTCTTGTCTACACAGCCTAGACTTGCACAAGCACCAGCTCAATATGCCTGTGAACCATTCATGTATCAACCGTGTAGATTGGGGACGACAAACATGGCAATAAAAAACAATTCAATATTCAATACTTGCTGTCAAAAGAGCTTCTGAAAGAGCATCCTGAAAGTTAAACGGCCCACAACCACTGATCACAACCAGAGCACTGTCAGTTCCAAGTTCTGCAACTCTTCACAAACGACTGTGCATGCAGGGTGCTCCCCTGCCTTTGTCCTATGGTTTGTAATTGTAAATTGAACAGGTGTCTCACAACTGTCTGTGGTCTGTGCACGATCTTGGAGAAAACAAACAAACAGAAAAAAGCATACAGTTCTGAAAGGCAGTCAACCACAAAGCAAAAGGACCCACTGCAAGAGCACTCACGCACACAGCCATTCCTGCTGACGCAGCTGGAAAGCGGGCGTGGAATGCTGCACAGAAAGTCGCGGCGGCTCACCAAAGCAAAGGGGCCCACTGTACGTGCACTCACGCACACAGCCAATCCTGCCGAGCAGCCGATAACCGGCCGCGAATATGGCGCAGAAAGGTGCGGCGGCTCTGCAGCTCGCATGTGACATTGATTGTCAAAGGAACGGCTCCACAGAGAACCACTACCGCAATCAGGCTTTGCACGCCACCATGCAGAAAGGCGCCCCAGCCAAAATCATACACTAGGAAGCCTTCTGCGAAGCTGTACGCCAGCAGATTTACAATGTGCAAATGCACTGCACTTTCTGTCGTCACCTGCATGGACATGCCAAAGACTTATCATCCTGCTGTGCAGCAGAAGGAAATCTGCATTTATGCAGCTTTCATATTATGAAGTCACATCATCTCACCCTTGCACACAAACAAGATCAAAGGTCCACAATATATTTGTTCCGGTAAAGCACTCCAAAGCTTCTGCCCGGTTGCACATGACAGGTCCAAGGGCAAATCACCAGAAGCCTAGCTGCAATGTAACTGCAGAACTGATATCCTAGGAGCAGGCCACAGTAGTAGTACAATGTCTGCACAGCACTATGCGTTCTAGAATCCAAAAACCATTATTACCTATGCAGCAATCTGGGAGAAGTCTGCACCTGTAGAAAGAGGATGGCCCAGCCATGGATGCCATACATCATGTTGTGGGTACCCCCCGGCACTCCTAGGTCCCCCCCGGTGTCCCTCACCAACATGACGTACATCAGAGATGCTGCCAGGTCAGCAAGCAATAAATATGCCTTGTTCAGTTCGTGCACCCGCCAATCTGCATGGCGATCCAATGTCCCTCAGAATGCATTGACAGCCAACTTCTGCAAGATTGCAACAGGTGAGGAGCAACCCATGACTGATATGCCTCACAGGCTCACAGCAACTTCCAATCGCAGGGCTCCTTATGTTGATCAGAATACCAAGAGCGCAGGGCTGCAAGTAAATGTGAATTGCCATGGATGTGACCAAGCAGGCATGAGTGCAACAGATGGGCAGGATAGAATAACCAAATGGCTACACTGTTGGTTTAAAAAGTGGGGATTATGCTTGTGACAGGCAGCACCTGGGAACATCCTGAGCTGGTATTGGATGTAGATGTGTGTCAGGATGACAAGGCTACAGAGTGCCTCCAAAAAGCGGCACAAGAAGCGCGACCAGCTGCAGTGAGTGTGGACATTCCAGGTGGCAACAGCCCAGATGCCTAGTGTCACTACTGACAGCAGTGTGAGCACTGTGCGCGAATTAGAATCCCAGTGACCTCGAAACAAAATCTCCAGAGCACTGTCCTTGAACTTTAGCGTCTGCAGTCCGACCATAAATCTGCATGCACAAGCAGCACACATTGGCAAATGCAGAGGCGCTGCAATGGAAGACATGATGGCTTGGACAGCGCATCTGGGACCAGCCACTGTCTGTGAAACGAGAGCCATTCTCATAGCACTTTTCCAAGGCACAATGGACGGCAGCAGCTGCTGTACTGTGTGAAGAAGGAGCAGAGGTGCTGAAGTCCTAAATAAGGCTCACCTAATGCATTGAAATACAGCATGGCAAGACAAGGAAAGGTAGAAAAGGCTTGTATGGGTCCTTCAAGGTGTGCTGTTGGCAGGATCCTGAGGAGTTACCTGATCTCTTGGAAACCCCTCAAATTTGCACGAAGTGACACTTGCCACACTGTGTCGTGCTTTAAGTCTGGTATCCCGCCTGTTTTGTGTAGCTGCACCTGCGAGCATAACATGTGCAAGGGATCAGTTTATGCAGAGGGAGTTACTTCAGTGCCATGACAGAACGCAATGCTCCCATCTTGGCCCCTGAAACATGGACCAGCCCATTTCCACCGTGGAGTCATTGATCATAGAGACATTCATGTTGTATCGGCGCTCAACTGGGCAGTTCAGTGCAGCACGCGCCCTACACAGGTCAGACGGCGGAGGACACCGTCGGAGCCACGGCTGCGATTAATCAGCGACGACTAGGTGCAGAACAGATGTATAAGTGTCGAGGAGCTTCACCTGCGCCTTTCCTGACATTCCTCGAGAGCAGCCCCCTCTGCACTTCACCTGAGGCGATGCTTTGACCCCTGAAGTTTGAAACCTCTCAGCGTCTACATAAAGAATGGCCATATTCGTGCAACGATGCAGCTGTAGAATCGACAAAGGTTCTGCAACATAAAAGCGCTTTGTCACCGATGAGTTTGATGTTTCAACCTGAGACTGGCGATGTCGCATGGGCATTCGTTACTCTTCCAGCGGGGGTTGGCCTGTACAGAAGTCGCGACGATGCTACTTTTGTGTCAAGATACTTACAGAAGTATCTGAGAAAGTGCAAAAGGTGAGCAGATATTAAAGCGGCCCAGAACCCGGCCGGGGACGCTATGGAGAAGCTGGAAGTGTCTTCTTCGCAGCTTCCCATGTTGGAGGCCTGCTCCTGGAGTGAGATGCATCCCAAGCAGAAACTCGCCCGGGGCGTTTTGCTTCCTCTTCGTGGCACCTGCGCACATTTCGTGGCAGCTGGCAGCTGCGCAGCTCCTTTTCAAGTGGGCGCAGAGGCATATGTTGTGTCTTTCGATGTGGGCCGCAGTCCAAGACCTGATGTGGACTTTGACCACCATCCACATAAGGTCTTACAGCTCGTGTAGAAGCTCGGTCTATTGCATCATGCAATAGTGCTCTAGCACAATGTGAAGTGCCCAGGCTAGGGTCTTGTGCTCCTGCACAGCGTCAGACTGATGCCATCAGTGCTGCATTGTTCTCTAGCGATTGTGATGTCATGTCAGTACAATTACATATTCTCTGCTGAATATATTTAGACTCGAGAGTGATGCCATCACTCACCCAAGCCCTTTAAACAAGAGCATCACAGTTTGCAAGTAATTGTTACTTTCTTGACAAAGATAGCAGAATTGTTGCATGAATTGCACCATCGTGCATGAAGCAGCTTTATTGAAATTGTGATATTCAAGGTCCTTTTCTAGTTTGGGGAGCACACAGACATAGGTGACAACTCTATCAAGAAACCATGATCAGCTTCTGCATAATCTTGGCACTTGCTTGTAGTCAATAGTACATGTATACAGGTTTACGATGTATGAATTATACAAACTCAGAACAGTCCTTTAAAACAAGTGCAACAGTAAGAGCAGTAAGTTCCGAGCCATGGCCAGGCAATTGCTCCAGTTGCAACAGCACAATCACTGAAAGGTTCATATGAGTGTGTCGGCAAGCGGTGGCCGGGCCCGTATCAATGGCTCTGCAATCAACATGCACTTCAATGGGTTGATGAGATTCGTTATCTTGGTCTGCAATTTGCCAGCCAGCTTGGCATGCATGCCACGTACTCGTCCTTGCATAGCAAGATGTGGGCTGCTTGGGCTCTCCTGCAAAAGCAGTTTCGGCAGCTACAGTGTGCTGCATCAATTGGGTTGTTATTCCGGTTATACAAGGCTTGTGTTCCACCTACTGCCTTGTATGGTGCGGGGGTTTGGGGCCCATACCGGCTCCCGCCCCCCCTTGGTCAGTGTCGTGCTGCGTTGATGCGTTCCCACTTGCAGATGCTCAAGCAAATTGCTGGCGTTCGCTCCACGGTATCTACTGATATTTTACTCCGGGAGTTTGATGTTAGATCCCTTGATTGTGAATGGTGGTTGTGTGCGGTGCGCTTTTGGAATGGCCTTGTTGCTCTCCCAGCGCAGCACTTATATAAGCGCATTGCCCTTGATGCTTGCCGGGTTGCTATTACATTGAATGTGAAGAATTGGACATGGGCAATGTTCAGAGGGATTCGGGGCATGGGTTATGACATGGTGATTAGTGCCACTGACATGATTTACATCGATGTTCAACGTATCCGCCAATTGTTCGATGCCAAAGTTGCTGCTGTTTGGATAGATCTTGATTACTGCCCTAGGACATGCCCATCCCACAAGGCTCGTTTGTGTACATATCAAGCTTGGTGTGCTCGGCCTGCTTCATGTCGTCGGAAGTCTTATGTTCAACTGCCATTGTCTGCTTCATGTCTCCGACAGGTACTCAAGTTTAGACTGGATTGTCATGGTTTGCCCCGCGACGCTGGCTCATGGACAGGTGTCCCTCGTATTGACAGGGTGTGCAGGCTTTGTGGGGTTGGCTCCCTGGGTGATGAGAAGCATCTTGTTTTTGAGTGTCCACATTTACAAACTATTCGGGACAAATATCCAGGATTGTTTGGGGTTCCAACCATGGTGCAGTTCTTCTGGCAGGATGATCTTGTGAATGTCTCCAAGTTCATTTGTGAATGTATGGATGTGATGCTCGGTGCTGACTCTGACAATCAGAGTCAGACATCTGATCAGCCCTAGGTGGCTGGAAAAGATGTAATCGACTGACTGACTGACTGAGTGTGCATAAGAGCACAAGTTCTGTTAATACATCACCTACAAATGTGCTCATCAAGTGGTTTGCTCCATGCAAACAGCCTGCCAGCTCAGGAACGGTCTCTCCTGCCGTAATACATATACTCCTTGATCATCACAGGCTGCAAGCTGTCTGGAAGATCCTGGAACTTAGGCGTGCGTTTGCAAACAAAGCCGCCTTATTGGCCCAAGTGGCCCAATTGGACTCATTGTCCGCCAGGATTTTGGAACTTTGGTGAACCCCAGATGCTCTCAAGCGGATCAGGCTTGCAGTCTCTCGAGACGCCTGTGGCAAAAGTGCATAGTGTACTGCACACTGTAGACCCAGCGCAATTGAAATATGGTACCCACCAGTCTGCGCCACACTATTCCTGGGTGGGCAATCTGTCTCATCTGGTGAAGGGTGAGAGGGGGGCCGGGGAGCGAGGGGACCCCATGGGTGTGGCGCCAGGTGTCGCCAGGGGAGTGGCTCCAGGGGTCCTCAGATCCATCCTGCGAGCTTCTGCCAGCTGCTTGCCCGCCACTCTTCCTGGGACCAGTCCCTGCAAAATCCCACCATAAACGTGTCACGGCATGATACACCTTGCTACACCAAGCTTGCCGGCATTCCAGGCCTGGGAGTAGTCCTTGTGACAACAATGGTGTCACAGACCTCAGAAGCTGCTGCCGGTATAAGCACGGCGGTCTGCAATCAAGTGCTTCCAACGATTCAAGTTCGAATGCCATCCTACTGGCACAACCGCCGCTACAGGCAATCTTGGTCATTTCAGAGAGGGCATCTTCTCCAGGCAACCCGGGCCTCACTAGTGTCTCAGTTCCATCATCAAAGTCAGCATGTGCCACCACTGGCATCCAGCAGATATGAACCTGGACAATCTTATAACATCGTGCCAAGCTCTGCCTGGACATGCCCAGATCAAGCACAGGGCCCTGTCACCCCATGTGGCAATCTGCGAATGAGCGTAGTCTTCCGCTGTCTGGATGTGAACTTTACACTTCTGGTGTTGTGACACTGCGGCCCTGTAGTCAGTGAACTACAGGCCAAGGTCACCTTGGCTGTTCCATTTCAGTGACCAGGAATTTCACGGCAGGCACCTGAAGGAACATGTCATGCTGCTGGCGGAAGGTACGCCCCCTGCAGACAGAGCGCAGCCCCTCGCCAGAATAGGAAACCGTGGGCGACACCTCAACTCCCTCGCAGTCCTTAGGCAGCCGCAGCCGCCCGCCTGACTTGGCAACCCACCTGCACACAATCCTCCATAAACACACACCAACCCTGATCGATCCTTCTCTCACTCCCTCCTGGGACATTGCTCCAATGCGAACGTTTGTCCAAGACATGCACAGGCTCTGCCACACATCTGTCCCTGCAAGATACATTTGACACCAGGCAAGGCAATCATGTTCAGTGGTCGATTAATGTGGAACTGGTTATGTGAGTTTCATGCTACTCATGGCTTCCAACCTCCTCAGGAAAATCTCCACACGTTCTCTGCAAGGCTGTAGAACTGATTATGTGGTTTTGATGCTGCTCATGCCTCATGAAAATCTCTACACATCCCCTGCAAGGCTGTGGAATTGGTTATGTGGGTTTCAAGCTACTTATGGCTTTCAACCTCTACAGGAAAATCTCACATTCTCTGCAAGGCTGTGGAATTGGTTATGTGATTTTCATGCTGCTCATGGCTCCCAGACCTCCTCAGGAAACTTCTCTGCGTGGCAGTGAAGTTCAGGAGCCTGACCTGGTGTGCAGGCTGAGTATGGCGCGCCGAGCAGTGTCCGGAGAGTCGCTCTCTGCCCCTGGTGCATTCTTGACGGGTGCAAATTCTTCCTCGCGCTTCACTTCCAGCAGCGCGACGCGTTCCGCCCACTTAAGTGTGTCAAAGATGAACAGCTCCAGCTTTATGGCCTGCCGACCACGGACAGTACAGAGTGTTTGGCAGCCGTCATGCATGCATGCACGCATTCACAGATGGTACTTGTTGCTTGGACTTTCGCATGTACAGTGTTACCTTGTCCACTTGCAGGATCACTCCTGTCCTAAGGATGTTGCAGAGCGCTGCATGTTGCTACTCACTGACATGCAGTGATGGAAGGCCCTTGCTGCGACAATGCAACAAGTCTGACTCTTCTGCTGAGAACCTCTGAGGCACAATTTTGTGCCAGCTAGCTGTTGCACCAGGTAGACTGTTGAGGCGAATGTTCCCAGCATGACACACTTGACCGCACTCTTGACCTCGGCCTCGATATGCACGCGTCTTGGCTTCACCTGCACCGGGCCATCGATGGAGGGTATCTTCTTGCGCGCAACGTGGTACTGCCCCTCGGCCTGCAGCCGCCGCGCAGCTGCCTCCAAGAAATCCACCGTGAAGTAATGCATGCACACATTGCTCCAGTTGTACTTGAGCTGCGCCTGCCCTGCACGTGCATACAAAAGTCTATCTTCAGCAACACGTGTGTTACGAAGGTTCAGGCACAATGTTGAGAGGACCCCTAGATCATTGTGCCTGCAGCTCGGCTGTGTCCTCAAAAGTGCATCCATATGGAGCACTCTCAACACCTGATGGGGCATCTCATCTGCAACCTCTGCTGCCAACCAAAAAAGGCCCATAGATGCCGACAAGTACTCCTATTTTTATCTGATCCTGCGCCTCCGAGGCGCATCCAGCTTGCAGGTGAACGGCACGCTTTGCAGGTGTGTCGGCTCAGGGAGCGCATGGCAGCACATCGGCCTTCTCTCTGCTAGAAGCCACTTGTTCATTGCGCCCACCTGTCCGCCGCGATGAGAACAGGCGTCCCCAGGAGCTCCGGCGTAGCCCTGCCCCATCATCCGGCCCTGCATGTTGTGGAGACACGCCCTGTTAGCTCGAGAGGCACATACGCGCAGAAAAGACAGCGCACTGAAGAGGCAAATGCAACCAATCATCCCAGCATATTCAAAAAATCATGTCATTGACTGCCTAAGACTCCTGCAGCCAAGGTACTGTACAGGAAAGATATGGGTAGATCAGGACAGGCACATGCACATGCTGCATATAAGTCCTGTAGTGCCTGCACAAATGGTTCAAACACCCGACTATTCTGCAGGCTTCTGCAACTGATACAATAGGGTGAATGGGTCAAAGGCAACGACGTACCACCCAGTGTGGCAGCGGCCTCTTGGGGGTCCAGCTCGCTGTACTCCACCACCTCGATGCGCCCGTCCTTGCGCGCAAACACACCTACGCGCTCCTCCGGGTATGCCTTCGCCACCACCCGTGCACCTGCCGGCACATGATCAGGTTGCTTATCAAGGTGCTGCCACCGATCTACAGGAGCTGAGTTGTGCGGGAGAGAGCAAGTGAGGACAGGCCCACAACCATCCACAACTTACAAAGGGAGGCTCCAATGTTTGTACAAGCTGGTATGTGCTGCACAGTGTCCGAGCTTTTGCACCTTTCAAGGAAAGCATCAGGGCGCCTTGCGGCCACCAGAGCCATTGGCTGCTGATATCATAGCAGTTTATTTTTCAATCAGATTATGAGACCTGTCAGGAGCTACCTCAGGCCCTTTACCTGCCTGAAACGTCTCTCACAATCTCCTGTCTATTAAGGCAACTTATTGTCTGGACGTCTACATTGCCTCAGTGTGATCTATGCATGCAGCAGACACCCCTGGCAGATGGCACAGGATAGGGTGCTCGCTCCATTTGATGTGGTGAAGGTCAGAGGCCACGCACCACACTCAGCGCCCAGCTCATGGCAATAGCCAGCAAAGAGGGGGTCCCCCAGTCTGACAAGTGCATTGTCCACGCTGATGCAGTCCACGCACTCCACACCATGCTGCACCATGTCCTCCAAGACGCCCTCCCTGTGCAGTCAGTGAGCCAGTCAGTCAATTACACCTCTTCCAGAACCTGGGGCTCACCAGATGTCTGACTCTGATCGTCCCAGTCACAACCCAGCAACACATCCAAACAGAGAAGGTGCAGAATATTTGACAAGCGTGCTCTGAAAGCACTGTATACCGCTGGCATTTGTGAACATGTGCTGCCACCTGCGCTCATATGACAGCTGCATGCCGCTAGTCTTTCATACAGGCTACTTCTACAGAGGCGCGAGCAGATCTAGTTGCAGCACCCTGGCGACAAGTAGAAAAAACTCTCCCCATGCGGCACAAGAGCAAGTGTGGACTGTGGCATGAAAGGGAGGTTGGGGGACAGGCACATTAAAGAGTGTGATAAAAAACGAAGGAGGACCTCTGCATGGCTGTGTAGAGGCCGCCATTGCCATCAGGCGCCCTGGCAATTCTGCATGGTGACTCCAGGATCATCCTGCCTTCCTCTGTCAGACATGGCAGCGTTCCCTGTTGTCACAGAACAGTCAGCCAGCAAACATAAGACAATGAGGCACTCACCCTTGCGCCAGCATCTCACTGCTTCTTTCGCAGTCAAAACAGCTGGTTGCTTATTATTCAAGGGACTCAGAGTCTTTCCTTGACAACATGTGAGAACTCGATAGGATGGTTGATGGGCCAGTAGCTTTAATGAAAGTCCAGGAGTTGAAGCACCTGCTGGAAGAAAACAAGTTGAGAGGCATCCAAGCCAAAGTAGGCGTGCTGCTGGAAGAACTCCCTCGTTGCAGCATCTGTGGCTGCGCTGGTCATGATATACCAGCGCACCGGATTCCTGCTCGCACCAGCATTTGTCAGCATGCTACCCTCGGTGTTGACGCTCGCCCCACAGACAAGCAGGGGCAGATCCAAGGCTGGCAGTGCTACCAACAATCAGAGAGCTGCATGCCAGGCCTTTTTAGCTGCATGCAGCCCAGAAAAACTCCCACAATGTCGCTGCTGCACAGGACAAGAAAGGGCTGCAAGCATGTTGTAGGAATTTGGCGATGATTGCATGCATTATGGGGTGCGTCATGTGTAGCATCCTCAGAAAAACTCCATAGGCTCCTGGTTACCGGCTTCGTTTCAGACGGTCATGTAGCATGCTCAGATACAATGGTTTGGGCTGCAAGCGTTCTGGTCGACCGGACGAGATCGGGACTTTGGCTGGCATTATGGGACCTGTCCCATGTAAAACCCTGAAGGTGGAAATCACTTCTCCCAAGCGCGCACCTGACGGCGGAGCCGCGCCCATAAACACTCTCGGCCGCGAGGTGCTGCAGCCGGTGCAGGCGCTCGGCAAACAGCTGGAGCAGGGATTTGTGCGAGGGCAGCCCTATGTCATAGCACCCCTTGGGCGCACTGCTGCCCAGCCGCGTCCCTTGGCCGCCCGCCATCAGCACCACACCCAGCCGTCCCTGCAAGCAGGCGGCGTTCCCTCTTTCAGCCACGCCAGATGGCTGAGCCCCATCACATGTGCCAGTCACTACCCCACCATGCTCGCTCATCTTCCTGTTCACTGAGTGTGAGGGGACGCCGAATCCATTCATGTGCACGCCCATCCTGTGGCATGACAGCTGCTGGCTCCTCTGCCGACCTCTGTGAAGGCGCTGTGGATATTTCTCTCAGCTCACCCGTGCTGCTGGAGTGTCACACGGACTCACTGGATTCAGATGAGGGCGTACGAAATCTAGCCATCATGGCATGTGGTTTTTCAGGGCCTGGGATTTGCATGAGGTACACGGTGATGTGCTTAAACTCATGGACAATGCAGCAACACAGCATGGATAGAGGGTGGATGCTATTACTTGGCCTCTTAGCGATTGGTGTGTGATCTGGGCGCACCTCGGCGATAAGCTTGAAGCCCAGCTGTATCCAGCGCATCTCCTCCCCATCGAGGACACTATCCACCCTCTTCACATCGCTTTCTTGAAGAGGCTCGATGACTGCGCTGATAGGCGCCTTGGCGGCCGCCTTGCTGGCATCAAAGATGCGCTGCAGTTGCTCCGTGTCCACGTCCTGTACATGGCGATTTTGCACTTCTTGCCTTGACTTAGTGCGACAGGGTACAGAAGTGCAAACCATCAAGACACCCGCCCCTTGCTCTTGCCTGAAGGTGATGAGTGTAAATGTGTCCTGAAAGCAGTGATTATACAGAGATAGAAGTGCGGAAAACATCAGCTGGCGCTGGGCTGTGTACCGCAGCAGCAGCTTCCTACCTGCAAGTCATGTGCCAGGGCTTTGTGCTCCTTTCCAGACAGCCTCCTCAGCTGCTTTGTGATATGTTGCTGCCTGTCGCATACATTTACTGATGTTCTTCCCTCGCTAGGTCGTACAGTGGTCTGACGATGCTCAACGTATCTCTTGTATGCATAAATCAACCTGTGATGATACCCACCAAACATTAAACTTTATAGATTTATCAACCAAATCCAGCAATGAACTGTTGCGGAAGCACATGCGCAATGTAACCGCGCAGGTTTCCTTTGGCCGATGGTAACATCCAGGAAAGCGAGGGAAAGTGCTATAGAGATGTTGTAGAGGCTCACCCGCCAGAGAATAGGGAGAACACGATGAGATGAGCCATATCACACCATTGCAAATCGACTAATAAGAAAGATCAACTCAGAGAGTAGCCGTACTACCTAGGAACGTGTATACTATGGATGTCAGTTGTCAAGATGAAGGAAGCAAGCTTATTGCTCGCGTCACGTCACAATAAATGAAATGAGAGCAGAATGTCTCTAAACGCACAAAGCATGCATTCTGATGCCTTCGAATATTTCTTTAAACTCCGTTGCGATACAAAAGTTTGAGCCTATCTTGGCCGCTAGCTGACGTACAATATCTTTTCTTGGAGCCTTCCTGCGGCTTCGTGCGCCTCTTGTCCCGCAGAAGAGACAGTGATGTAAGGGAATGGGCAACATTTGCAAGATGTCATACGTCTTACTGAGGTGACCACTGGCACCGTACACTGGGTGTCCTCTGGGCAGTCATGACAGGTAAGAGGGCTTGAAGTCATCACGTGTGAACTTTAAAATGTTACGTATGCATGCTACCTTGCTTACATTGGCACTTGCACAGTGCTCCAAAAGCGGCCGAGTCGCTCAGTGTTTTTGAGATCCAAGTTTGGGGAGGTTTTGTTGAAACCTGCGCGCCCTGTGAAGAGCGATGTAGCAAATTATTTGTTTGAAACTGGTGATTAATTAAACGGACCTGATGAGAACTCCTGATGCTTAGGGCCAAGCAGTGGCTTCTGACGATCTGAAATTCTAAGTTGGCACCCAGTGCGGGAACGAATGGTTATGACAAGTTAAGAATCAATTGTGCATGCGCAGTCTACCGTTGCAAGTGTGGATTCGAGAGTAGCGCTGCTGCGGCCTTCCACAAGCATCTCACCAGCTTCAAGGGTATGCACCCCTTAATGCAGAGCTTGTATCAAAGCTCTGTAAGACTGCTGATATGCACTGTTCTGCAAGTTTGCTAGATGGTGGGCTCATGCAAGAGGCAAGTAGCCTGCATGCATGTTGTAGCTGGCAGCGCAAGGAAGATCTTGTGACACACTGTGGGTCAATGCAGGCAGGAGCCTGGATCATTACATGCTGACAACAGAGAAGGCAAATGAGACAGAACGGGCTGCGAGCCAAGTCTCAGATGATATCCCAAGCTCCCCGCTGTCCACACCTGGAGCCTCTCCACCCAACCCAACACAAAGCTATCTTTCCGGCTTGCCCAGCAGGCTGGGCGCGTTCTGGTCCTCTCCAGAAGCAGGTTTGCTCCCACCTTTCGCCTGGGAGAGCCCACCGGTTCTTGAGTGCAGTCTGTTCATCGCTTGAGTAATCTTTGTGAAAGGCGTTCTCTTGTCAATTGGTCCTCTACCCGTGCATCTAGCGTGCTTCTGACAGGGGAGGCTTCCCAATCTACCAGACCCTGCAAAGCTTTTGAGAGTCTCTGTTGGTGAGACTGTGGTTGTGCTGTTGTACAGGCCCTTCTGTGACTCAGCAGGAGCCTCATTTGGCCTGCTTCGGACGGCCCGATTTGGCAGAGCGGGCCCAAGAGGAGGAGGATGGGCGTATGATGGGGGCCGCCAGCAGCCTCGACTCACTGGAGAGCCTGGTCAGGGTGTCCAAGGAGCTGTCGCGGCGCGATTCAGACACCTCTGTTGCCCGGCAGAGCGATGTTGGTGCGCTCTCTGGCGCTCGGCAGTGCATGGCTGTATAAGCCCGGACAGTGCTGGCGTCTACTTGTCATGCAGATGCTTATGCTTATCAGCACATGATTTGAACAACCTGGCTGGCTGAGATCTGCACTGCAGCTCCTGTTTCCATTCGCTAAATAAGATGTGTACCGTAACTAAGAAGAAATATTTCGTAGTTAGCCAGGTGACTTCCTCAACGGCCCTGCAAACTACGCACTGAGAACAAGGATCAAACTATTGCTGCCTGCACACTTGTCATATGCCTCACAGTGGACTCTGCAGCTACCAAGGTATGCATGGCTGGCAGATGCGGCGTGGGAGACGGTTGCAGCACTAGCACCGGACAGGGGCGAGGCGGACAGTTACCGCGCGATCACCAAGCAGCTGCAGGCAGTGGGCAGCGAGGGGACGGACCCCCCGGCTGCGCGCAGCGGTGGCGCCCAGGGGGACGCGGTGGCGGCCGCGTCGCCCCCCGGCCGCCTCGGCGCCACGTTCTCCCGCACCCTCGGCGTGTTCGGCTGGGGCGGCAGCAAAGATCTCGGCCCTGCCTCCTCCCAGGCCGATGCTGCGCTTGCTCTCCATACTCAGGTACCCCTGCTGCACTGACTCACTCCTCAGGTTCTACTGTCTGTCTGTGGTACAGTCCCTATCGCTACTTCCACCTCGCACTTCTTGCCCTTGCAGTGTGTGAGTCATCCAATATTTCCCTTTAAACTGTATATTGGGACGTAGGTTGAGGTTGCAGGTGTCACGAGGACCTATAAATTGGCTGGACAGGTGAAGTTGAGTTGAAGCTTGGTTGGATTTGAAGACGATAGCATGGTTGTTTCAGATTCCAGTGGAGCGCGTTGAGGCGCTGCTGCTGTGGAGCGACCCGTATGCCACTGCCAAGGTGTTTGGCGGCGGCCTCTATGTGCTCATCTGCCTACGCCATCTTGTCTGCGGTGCGTTCCCTGCCTGGCTATAGCCTGCACCTCCCCCGGTAGAGACATGCCCTTGAATTGAGCCGGCTATCAGGAAAAGACAGCTGTTGGTGCCTTAGAAGATGTACCCATAAGTCAGCTTGCGGTGTATGGAAAGCGCAGAGCTAAGATTGCCTTGTAGCGTGTCTTAAAAAGTAAAAGTAGACCTGCAAGGTTCCTATAGAGCGTTTGGCACGAGGCTTTCTACTGTGAGAATGTCGGCACAGGGAGGCGTGAAACAAAACACTTCAAAGGAAAGCACCCCATGTCAATGTCAAAGGCCACAATGCGTGAAATGATGTCACCATGATGCATGCAAAGAGTGTTGTTGCGGCATGCCTGTCAGTCAGACAGTCACTTAGATTTTTCAAGTTGCACAGGGGCTGACCAAATGTCTGGCCACCACCATGTGGCCGGAAGCAACCACAAACGAATAGTCAGTGTCATAGTTTGAACCCACCCATGACCAGTCGTGCAAGCACAGATGTCCCAATCGCATGTGCAGGCGTGGAGCTGCTGCAGCCGAGCTCAGCAGTGGCGGGGGCGGCACTGTTCGCGCTGCTCTACTCGGCGCTGGCGCGCGCCTGGTCCGCCCGGCGGCCGCCACTGCCGGTGCGCCAGCTGCTGCTGGACCCCGGCGAGGAGGCATCGCCGTCGGCCGCGGCCGCGCGCGAGGCCGACCTGCAACGCCGCGTGGCCGGCCGCGTCCGGGCCGCCGCCGACGCAGTCGCGCCGTACCTTGCGGCCGTCATCGCGCTCGTCACACGCCGCTTGTCAGGTCAGTCCTGGAAGCTAGGGAGGACCAGCGGTGCCGACAGGCATCTGCTTGCATGGCACGTCTTCCAAGTCCCATCCTTGCAGTGTTGTGCAGACAGTGCTGGTCTCACGATGAGGTATGGGTGCAATATGCTTACGACCTCAGCAGGCAGGATAAACCTGGTGGTAAGGGCTTAGGGTGGTTTTCCCGCACTATATTTCCTACGAGTTCTTGGATCCTGTTGCATTGGAAGCCTGTAGTGTGGATGGATGGGGGCAACAATCGCGGTTTGTACAAACAAGCAAAGTTTCTTCCATTTATGTCTTAATTTGCGGCGGGGGAGCAGGGCATGACAGCGTGGGTGCAACAGTGTGGCTGGCGCTCGTGCTGTGGCTGGTGATGTGCGTTGGCGAGCTGGGCGTCGTGTCACAGTCTGTGCTGGCCATGTATGCGTGGATCGCACTCTTCGCGCTCCCCTACTTCTACCGCACCTGTCGCCACGCGCTGGATGCGCTCGTGGAAGAGACGCTGCTGTTTGTTGCCGAGGTGGTCCGCGGAGGTGGGGCCTGGCTCCGAGTCACCACATAATACTTCAATACCTTCAAAAGTTTTGGAAACCTGAAACAAAACTTGAACAACTCTTACTTTAATACCTTCAAAAGTTTTGGAGAGGACGTCCGAGGCTGTTGTTCACTTCAGGGGTCACCAGGCAGCTATCAGACGTGGGGGCTACCTCAGAGTCAAGACGAATGAATGCTGATGGCCTGATCTACAAACAATCAGAATTGCAAGAGGGGGATATGTGAGTACTGTAGGGGAGATATATTCAGGGTTTAACGCTGACCGGGGAGTTGCGGTCTGCCCCCAACACTCAGAGGTGCTGCTTGCACACGCAGGTGAGCGCATGACGCTGGGCATGGCCGGGGGAGTGGCAGTGTTGCTGGTGGGAGCGGTGGACGCGTCGGTATTTGCGCGGCTGACGCTGGCGGCCGCGGGAGCCGGGGGCGTCCTCATATGGCGCGCGCGGCGGCTGCGAGCGCAGGCGCAGACCTCCCTCAAGTCCTACCCCATCACCCTGGAGGACTGATGCACCCCGGGGGACTGATGCGCCCAGAACACGCAAGATGTTTCCAACATCTCGCCATAAAAGAAGGTTGAGGTGCCCTTGCAAGGGAGTCTTGGCCTGCGGCGCACAGCTGCAGGGGCAGACCTCCCTCAAGTGCTACCCCATCACCCTGGAGGACTGATGCACCCTGGAGGACTCATGCACCCACAGCTCCCGCAAGATGCTCTCAACCTCTCGCCATCAAAGAAGGATGAGCAACGGAGTCTTGGCCTGCGGTTGTGCGTGCGGGGGCAGACCTCCCTCAAGTGCTACCCCATCACCCTGGAAGACTGATGCAGCCGGGGGACTGATGCGCCCACAGGTCCTGCAAGATGCTCTCAACCTCTCGCCATCAAAGAAGGATGAGGGGTCATCTGGCAACGGAGTTTTGGCCACTGCTAATGCATGCCTGGTTGAAACGTTGAGTTGCACAACGATGCAGATAGTGCTGTGCGCATGCTCAAGAGGATGCGACCCCAGAATGCATCCGTCACAGTCCATGGATGGGGTGTGTTGAGAGGCAGCTTTACATTCCTGTTGCACGCTTAATGGGGCTTTTCTCGACTTCTGGGATCTTTTTGTGTTGCGATGAACTTCAGCGCTATAGCACATCCAGGGCTGCAGGGAAGGGGGCCTCATGTCTGGACATGTCTCTGTGACAGCAAAAGCACATCCAGCGGGTGCATATGGCATTCATGGTGCAGATCAGAGCGTTTTGGCGGGAAACTGGTTTGGCGATTTGGAGGGTGTAGGCTGTGAGGTTGGGGAAAGATATCTGTGGCGTGGTTTTGCTATGTGGAGATGGCAGCTTTTGCTCCTACACCTAATGTACATTATTTGCCTTCATCATCGATCATGGTGTGCTGCTTGACTGATAGTGCAGTCTAGTTGTTTGGTGTATCACCAGTGGTATATCTCGAGAGCTTTTGTACACTAGCAAGCTTGTTGGTTCTTGGGGCCATACAAATGGCTCAATCAAGAAGGCCTCCTTCTTGAATTGACTGAGCATGAGCATCTTCATTCTTTTGTTCAGCCAGATCTGGCTTCGCAATATGGTTTCAGATTGCTGAAGCCTGAACCACTGCAGTTGCACCTAAGTTGTGCATCAGTTGATCATCAAGGACCCACTGTGTTCTGGAAATATTTCAAAAAGGCGATCCTCAATCCTGGGCTATAGCCTTATAGGGGTGTCTGTGCATGTGTTGCATGGTATTGGAACTGCAGTGCCGCTACTTATTTCACCCCTGACGCGTACGCTCGCAGTGCGTCTTATGAGGTAGAATACCTTCATTCAAATTTGTGCACACGTGTAACAATATTGTTGAATAACATTTGCTTTTTGAGGCTCCCACTTGGAAAGTGTCCCATTGCCTGGTAAGGACACTGCCACCCAGGACAAGTTTTGGGGTCGGCTGCTGCATGCTTTATCATTTTCCACCTTGCTGAACCAAGAATCGATTTTCAAAATTTAAGTTAAAGGGACCTCTTGGTTCAGCAAGTTGCCTCAAGACATTAATGGCCCTGCATGCAGGCTGCAGCTGTCCTTGTCGAAATTGTGTTCATCGGGGGTGCATGGATGTGTGGTGAGATGGATGCAACATACCCGCACATTCATTTTATTTGCAAATCGTAAGGGATTCTTGCCGAAAGGTCTGACGTTCTGTGGTCAGCCAGAAGCATGCAAAGTGAGTCACCACCACGTGGGAATGGCCTCCCAGCGGCTGGGAGCTGAAATCAATTGCTAGAAACACAACCGATGATTTAAATAACATGAAGGTAGAGCGTATGAGTATCATCATTTGAGTTAGGCTAGATTGCTGGGTGAAAAGACGCGTTACGGAGCTAGGATGCTGGCGTCAACATCGTATCAGCAGCCTTGTGTAGGCCCGTCCGGGCGGGATGCAGCCCCAAACAGAATTTCAGCAGCTACAGTGTGCGTCAGCACATCTACAATGCGCGCACAGGTCCGCAGGGCTGCATGCGTAACCTTGAGGAGACAGACAGACCAGCTGTCGGAGCGTCTTCAAGCAGGCAAAGTGAGACATAGAGCACGTATAAGAAGCAGGTTTGTTACATCTTCACACATGGCTTGTATGACGTCGCCTCTGCTTGTCGTCTCAACGTGTGCATCGCTTTTATTTGTGTAGACGGGGTAGTGTTAACACTCAGCCGTCTCAAGGTGCTCATCAGTGGCAAGTTGAATTGGACGAAGACGATGAGTGTTATTGGAGAGATTACTTAAGGAAAGAGTTCTGCCAGTGCACTATGCGCATTAGAGATTGCCAAATTGATTACCAGAGGTTGCAAGTCGGGATGTTTCTTATGAATGGGGACTGGGGCGTCCATCGAGTATTTCAGTGACGCTGACAAGACATTGACCGTCACACCACATGTGCAGGATGACTGGCAGGACCCCAACACAAATGTGTGGCATCATAGGGATCTTCAAGCACGAGGTGAGGCCTGTTCTGTATGTGCTAAGCTCTTGAATTTTAAAGATTGCAAACATGCATTGCTTGGACGTATTGTAGCATGGCGTTAAAATAGTGCTTTCCTGTGCCAACTTATGCAATTGTGACTGTGGAAGCCCATCCTTTCTCAGGCGCTGGCGGAGTCCAAACATCGTGGAATGATGCTGGGTGCTAATCTCAACATTTATAAGCAGACGTCTGATTTGCTCTCGGTGCTTCACAGATGTTAATGACTGGTCAAGGTACTGATGCTGTGACTTGACTATTTCAGGGGCCGGCAAACGTGGAGCTGTTCGAGGGGCTGCTCATGCTGCAGCACAGGGGGCAGGACAGCGCAGGCATGGTGTCCTTTGATGGCACCCGGTTCTGTGAGCACAAGGACAACGGCTTGGTCAATGACGTGTTCGACGCAAGGACCATGAAGCAGCTCAGAGGTACGCCCATGTTGTCGTGCATGACGCATCTCTCTTAAGACACACATGCAGCAGCATGTGCCGTTTTAGCTGATGGGCCAAATGCTGGAGGCAACCTGCATGGCTCAAACTTCGCAACTTTGCCACCAACAGGTGCAAAAGAGCAAATGGTTCTGCAGTGCTTATATCTGCACCGAGTTTGATCTCTCTTTTGGGCATTCAGTGGTTTTGGTCAGGCAATGTGCGCTACCTGACAGCAGGCTGATCATCTGCGAGCGGTCATATCTACACCTAGTCTGATCTTGCTAAACCTTGAAATCGTTCTTCATTTGGTCCATACTTGCCCTGTCCAGGCAATGTGGGCATTGGGCATGTGCGCTACCCGACAGCCGGCTCATCATCGGCGCAGGAGGCACAGCCGTTCTTCGTCAACTCCCCGCTGGGCATGTACCTCATCCACAACGGCAACCTGACCAACACCGAGGAGCTGCGCGCTGGCCTCGAGGGCAGCCAGTCCTTCTTCAACCGCCACCTGCGCACCGACTCTGACTCCGAGGTGAGCCCGTCTGATCGTGTCTCTGTCACCTCTTGTGGTAGAGGAATAGCTTGTCTTGGAAGGGCAACACTCAGACTGCGGACCACCGGGTCAGTCTCTGCGCCTTCAAGTGATGTTTGAAATCGTCACAAGGAATCCCGACATTATGTTCGCGCCGAGGTTGAAGGGAAGCGTGCTGTGCGAGTATGCCGAGCACAAGCGCCATTTGCGGCTTGGCCTGATCATTATGGCTGGGCTTTTACGTAATTCACCCGATTAGGGCAGTTACGGTCCTGCATGCACATAGGTGTGCCGAGTGTGGTGTTCTGAGTGGATTCAGATACACATAATCCGGAAGAGCAACCGGGGGTGTTGCATGCGCGCAGGTGCTGCTGAATGTGCTGGCGGATGAGGTGCATAGAGCGCATCAGCGGTGCATGGCCGACGGCTCCTGCGACCCCCACCGCGATGTGAAGCAGCTGGTGTTCCAGGCCGGAGCCGCCACCATGGGCGCCCTGCGGGGGGCCTACTCCTGCATCTGCCTCGTACGCGGCGTCGGCCTTGTGGCCTTCCGCGACCCCTTTGGCATCAGGTGGGCTTCCACCAGACGTTTCTGTCTGACAGCACCATCCAAACCCCATGATAGATGCCTGCATGATAACGCAATGCATGTCAGTGCATGCTAGATGGGAAGAGCTCTATGCATGATAGATGTCGCATTGGTCATTTATGTCACTATTTCCCCCCTTCCCGGCATAAGTCTGGGCCACGGCTGTGGTCCTAGCACGCCTGAGGATATCAGGAAAGCACATCCTGCCTGCGTGTGCTTGATCTCACCGGCTTGCTCCAGCGATGTGCAAGAGAGTTTCCCACAGTTGCTGGCGTTGTGTCATGCACCTAGACATCTCACCAGCTCAGGCACCTCTTCAAGGTGTGGTCTTGTTCCTGTTCAGGCCGCTTGTGCTGGGGAGCCGGGAGCGGAACGGGCGCACAGAGTGGTGCGTGGCGAGCGAGGACTGCGCCTTCGGCCCCATCGGCTTCCACCGCGTGCGCGATGTGGCCCCGGGCGAGATGATCGTCATCTCTGGTACGCTTCCCTTAAAGTACAGGGCTTCACATCAAAAGGTTGCCCTAGTGTTCCAGGTTCCATGTGACCTGCTTGGCACACCAGCCCTGCGCATGGTGTACATGACTGATCGTCATCTCCGGTACGCTTACTGAATGTACAGGGGCTTCACACCACAGCCTGCCCTTGAATCTAAGCTTCCAAGTGACCATTTTGGCACACCAGCCCTGTGCATGGACAGCATGCTTCTTGTCAAAGGTCTTGGTGCTGGATTCCGTCTTGGTCAAATTTGCCCCATCTCATTGCCCTGACCTAGTTGACGCAGGGATCATGATATGTCCCTGGCGTAAGTCATGTGTCTGCATGTATTGGGCCCCCATCGGGGCTGTGTGCCTGCTGTCATGCTGATGGAGCATGAGCAATATACTTGTGGCCCTGCATAGTCAGGGTACAGGTTGCTGCAGAGAAGAGCATGTCTGTGTGCCTGCTGGTGCCCTGAGACAGCGTCACACAGGGCTACATTTTGGCGCTACTGACTGTCTGATTTTGTTAATGGCGGTCCTGACAGTGTGGTACTGTTATTGGCGGTGCTAACTGTATAGTTTTGTTATTGGCGGTGCTGACACTGTGGTTTGCTATTGGCGGTGCTGACACTCTGGTTTTGGTAATGGCGGTGCCGACTGTATAGTTTTGTTATTGGCGGTGCTGACACTCTGGTTTTGTTCCTGGCAGAGACCGGCGAATTGGAGTCGCAGCAGTGTGTGGCGGGGCAGACATGCCCATGCATCTTTGAGTACATCTACCTGGCGCGTCCTGACTCGGTGCTGAACGATGTCCCCGTCTACAGTTTCCAGCTCGGCTTGGGAACGCGCCTCGCGCAGCGCATCAGGTGCGTAAGTCAGTCAGTCAGTCAGATTGTGGCAATTCTATCAGGAGATAATTGCCACAATCTGCGGGGAATGGTGTCCTGCAGCATCTAGCGCGCAGCTCTTAGGTCAGTCAGTCGATTACACCTTTTCCAGCCACCCAGGGCTGATCAGATGTCTGAGTCTGATCGTCAGAATTAGCACCCAGGATGACATCCATACGTCCAGAGAAAAACTTGGAAAGACTCACAGGATCAGAGTAGGAGCCGTGTTTGATCCTGTCTGTATTCAGGGTCTGTCACAAGGTCACAAATTTGGAACATGTCTAGGATTTGGGATCCATGTACAAAGGGATTTTGATGACGCGAAGCCAGGCCGTCAACAGTGTTGCCACACACTTCTGGTACGCCACAGCATGAATGATCAATCAAGGGGCCTGGTGGGGGTGTGCAGGCAGATTGGGTGGGACACAGACTGCGTGTGAGCCAAATTGCATTCATCTTGCTGGCTTATCATCTGAGTCTTGTCCTGCCGAAACAGTAGCCTCCATGCCATATACTCCTGGTAAGCCACAGCAAGAATGATTGATCGAGAGGCATGGTGGGGGTGTGCAGGCAGATTGGGTGGGACATTGACTGCGTGGTGCCGGTACCGGACGGCTCGCGGCCGGCAGCCATCCAGATCAGCGCTGAGCTGGGCCTGCCCTACAGAGAAGGCCTCGTGAAGAACCGCTACGTCGGCCGCACCTTCATCATGCCTGACCAGCAGTGCGCGCCCCACTGCCCTCATCCTTGTCGAAACATTTTCTCTCTTTACTTTTTCCCACTGGGCGTGAGTCTCTTGCTTGGCGCCATGCGCCGCCTGAGTGCCGAGCATGTGTTTGCGTTGGTAGTGTTGATTTTGGTCACGTGTTGGGGATTGTTGCTTCCATGGGAAAGGGGTGACATATCTAGATTTGTTTTTGGTTTTTCACACAGGAGTTTTGTCTAGGCAGCACATCCGAGCGGAAGCTATCATGGTGAGATCTAGTGTCTCTGAGACACTAGATCACAGGAGTGAAGTACTGTGTGGGGATTGTAAGATGTGCAGCAAGACATGCTGAGCAGCTTGGCATTGATGGGGCTGCACAGAACACGATAGTATTCCGTCATTAGGCGCGGAAATCAGGAGTGTCTCAGGGAATGCGAGCATGTGTCCGCGGTGTTGCTGACATGTGTCGCGGCATGTGATCGCAGCACGCGGGAGCTGAGCGTGCGGCGCAAGCTGAACGCGATGCCGGTGGTTTTCGAGGGGCGCTCCGTGCTTCTGGTGGACGACTCCATTGTCCGCGGCACGACCATGTCCCAGATTGTGGACATGGTTCGCCGCGCTGGCGCCAGCAAAGTGAGTGTTCCTTCCTCCCCTCTTTCTCTGAGGAACAGGGATTTTCAACTGTTCTGCACTCCAAATCCACTTGGCTGTTGCCCTGCGCAAGCTCTGGAACCCAAAGGCTGGGATGCAAAAGCGAGCATGGCTTGTGCCAGCGTTCCTGTGCACAAACGAGCAGGGTTATCCTGTATCTGAAATGTCCGAATGAGCTTGTGCTGAGACAAGCCTGCGGCATTCCCGTATCATGTAGGCCGATTCATCCTCTGCTTGCACAAAGGGACACCCCTTTGCCTAATGACTGGCATTGTAAAATTGTACAGCACAGCAAATAGAACATTTCAGCAGCTTTTTGGATGGTCCCAGCCGATAACTTGCCATGAAACACCCTCTGTATGCCGTTCATCACATGCTGGTCACTTTTGTCGGTGCTCAACCTTTTCTGCGCTCTGCCTTCAGGTCTACCTGGCCAGTGCAAGCCCGCCAGTGCGATACCCCAATGTCTACGGTGTGGACATGCCGACGCGGCGCGAGTTTGTGGCGTACAACAAAACAGAGGAGGAGATCTGTGCAGAGCTGGGAGCAGATGGCCTGCTGTATCAGAGCGTGGAGGACCTCATCTCTGCAGCCAGAGAGCTGAACCCGAATATCAGGGAGTTCGACACCTCCTGCTTCACAGGTGTGTCTAGGGCTCATTTGCAAGTTTGCCTCCACCTTTGGACATCCTTGTCATGACACTTAGCACTGAGATGTGCATGGTGCTTATTGCCTGCCCACAAATCATAAGGTTGCTTTCATTCTTTTGGTGTTATGTGTTGTGGTTGCATTTTTGGATTGCACGTGAGCATCTGCTAGTGTGCATGTGAAAGCATACATCCGTGCTATAATTAAATTTATTAAGGTGGAAGAATGAATGTCATTATCAACAAGAGGACGCATCGAATTGCCTCGAGCGAGTACCGAGGGGGCTTCATGGGTGTCTGGAACGTGCAGGCGAGTACGTCACCAAAGATGTGGGGCCCGAGTACTTGGAGCTTCTGGAGAAGTCAGTGCGCACCAAGGACCGTTCGCGCCCCGGGCGCCAGCTGTCGCTCAATGGCGCTCCCCCAGCTGTGGCCGCCGTTGCCAGCACAGCTGCTTAGTCACCGGCTTTGCTTAGTCAATGGCTTTGCCACGGAGCGGCACTGCCAGCTGCAGGCGCTAGGGAGGCTTGGACTCACACCAAGAAGCATCCCTGCTCCAGCTGTACCAGCTGACAGTGCATGAGTAGCTGCAGCTGCTCCAGCCAGCATGGCAGTTTGACTGTCGAGTCAATGGCTGATCTGCGATGGCTTGACTGCGGGTGATATCCGCATACAGTGCAGCATTGTGCAGGCTTCCTCTGTGTGGTGACGGAGGGTTTCAGCCTTTGCGTAGCGCTCTCTAGCAGGCAGGCTTCCTCCACAGCCGGCTGATGCTTGCAGCTGTCGTCTCCAGCACAGTTGTGTCTTGAATCTGTCCCTTTGCTAGGCGCTATGATCATTGCATGCTTTGAATTTTGAGGCAGGTGGTTTTTATTTCTGCACTGCCGGCTGCATTTGCCTTTTTGTTGACCGGTGCTTCTATTCTCGTTCAAGTGTCTTCTTTGAGAACTGTGGTATACAGGCCCGAGTGGTAAGTGGGACAGCCATGCCCATAAAGTTGCTTTTGATATCTGCAGACAAAGACCAGTGGGCCATGGCTTCAATCATACCTCACCTGTGGCGAAATATGGCGCCCGGCATACAGCAGTCTGACGCGGTCGCAACAGTTGTCACTAGCGCTGTCATACTTACACAGCCATACCGGTATTGAGGCCATTAATGTTACGTATGAACAGAATGATGATCACTAGCTATGATCGTGAATGCATGGACAGACGCATCAACTGATTTCACAGGTCATCTGGTTTGGGTTCCATACACATTATGCTGACCCCCAACATCCAATTGTGGTTGTACGACAGAAAGCTTCCGAAGTCTGAGTCAGTACAATCAGATCGTAATGTGATAATTCTGGACCCCGGCGCCCGGGGCTGGCCCATGCATGCATGCGCATGCATTCACCCATATGGCAGTTTTGGACCCCAATGCATTCAAATAAAATTGCATATACTATTTAGTAAATAACAACCTGAGCAGGTATTATACATTTTGGCGTCTTCAGTCCAGTCGAAGACGCATTAACGATTCAGTCAGTCAGTCGATTACATCTTTTCCAGCCACCTAGGCTGATCAGATGTCTGACTCTGATTGTCAGAGTCAGCACCCAGCATCACATCCATACATTCACAAATGAACTTGGATACATTCACAAGATCATCCTGCCAGAAGAACTGCACCATGGTTGGAACCCCAAACAATCCTGGATATTTGTCCCGAATGGGTTGTAAATGGGGACACTCAAAAACAAGATGCTTCTCATCACCCATGGAGCCAACCCCGCAAAGTCTGCACACCCTGTCAACACGAGGGACACCTGTCCATGAGCCAGCGTCGCGAGGCAAACCATGACAACCCAGTCTAAACTTGAGTACCTGTCGGAGACATGAAGCAGACAATGGCAGTTGAACATAAGACTTCCGACGACATGAAGCAGGCCGAGCACACCAAGCTTGATATGTACACAAACGAGCCTTGTGGGATGGGCATGTCCTAGGGCAGTAATCAAGATCTGTCCAAACAGCAGCAACTTTGGCATCGAACAATTGGCGGATACGTCGAACGTCCACGTAAATCATGTCAGTGGCACTGATCACCATGTCATAACCCATGCCCCAAATCCCTCTGAACATTGCCCATGCCCAATTCTTCACATTCAATGTAATAGCGGCCCGGCAAGCATCAAGGGCAATGCGCTTATATAAGTGTTCCGCGGGGAGAGCAACAAGGCCATTCCAAAAGCGCACCGCACACAACCACCACTCACAATCAAGGGATCTAACGTCAAACTCACGCAGTAAAATATCCGTGGATACAGTGGAGCGAACGCCAGCAATCTGCCTGAGCATCTGCATGTGGGAACGCATCAACGTAGCACGACACTGACCAAGGGGGGGCGGGAGCCGGTATGGGCCCCAAACCCCCGCACCATACAAGGCAGTAGGTGGAACACAGGTCTTGTATAGCCGGAATAACAACCCAATTGATGCAGCACACTTCAACTGCCGAAACTGCTTTTGCAAGAGAGCCCAAGCTGCCCACATCTTGCTATGCAAGGACGAGTACGTGGCATGCATGCCAAGCTGGCTGGCAAATTGCAGGCCAAGATAAGGAATCTCATCAACCCATTGCAGTGCATGTTGATTGCAGAGCCATTGATACGGGCCCGGCCACCGCTTGCCAAACACCAGCACCTTGGTCTTCTGAATGCAAATTTGCATCCCGGTGGCAACACAAAAAGCCATGGTGGCATTTATAAGCCTCTGCAAGCCTTCTGGTGTATCAGCAAGCAACACAAAGTCATCAGCATAACCAAGGTCAAGCACACGGCGCCCGTCGCTAAGAACATGCCCCTCGTCAGGGCACTCAGCAAGCAGATAACGATGCAATCCATCGGCAAAGAGGCCAAACAGTGTAGGGCTAAGAGGGCACCCTTGCCTGAGTCCGGTATGAGATGGCACTCTGCCGCCAGCCCTTCCTTTAACATGCACACGAATGCTGGCAGTTTCATACATGGACTGTAAAGCAGCCAGCATGCGGCCAGTCACACCCAACCTTTGCAACACTTGCCACAGCAACGGCCTCTGCACCTTATCATAAGCACCTTTCAAATCCAGGAAACAACGGTACAAGGGCTTGTTAGCAGCGTTTGAGCTGTCTATGAAAGTCTGCAAGGCAAACAGTTGATGCTCTGTAGAAAGATGGGGCCTAAAGCCTGTCTGAGTGTCAACCCTGAGGTGTTGCTGCTCTGTGTAACTTTGCAATCTGGCATTGAGAATTACTGCATACAATCTCATCAGAGGGTCTGTCACTGCAATGGGCCTATAATTTGCAGTGTCAAATGGGTCTCCCTTCTTAAACACCGGTGTGACCAATCCCTCATTCACACAGGCAGGCACAGTTCCAGATTGGAACATGGAATTCAGCACCTTAGTGAGAGTAGGTGCCAATAGGTGCTAAGGCGGCGCCTCCCCGGAGCTGGCCGGTGCATGGGCGTAACGGTATAGTTCTGCCGGAATCCCCAAGCTCCCCGTAGATCTACCATTGTGCAACTTGTGCAAACCATCGAGTACGTCCTGCAAACTGATTGGAACATTGAGAGCATCTGCATGAGGCTGTTGCGGGTAAGCAACACCTGGCAATGAACACCCCTCTGCACTACCACAATGAGACAAATGCCCAATGTAAGACCCCCAAGCTTGCACCCGTTGTAATCCAATAGGAAGGTCAGAGTGTTTAGCCCGCAACGCTTTCCAGAAACGCCTTGGACGCATGCGCTCATCAACTAACAGTTGCTTCAAACGCTCAAGGTGATATGCACGTTTCTTCTGGCGCACCAAGCTGTGGTACCGTCGTTCTAGTTCTTTGCGAGCCACAGGGTCCCCAGACCTCCCTACACGGCGAAGCTGCCGCTTCAATGCTACAAACTCCCCATCGTAGAAGGGTTGGTGGGCCCGAGCTGGGCCACTCTTGCTACTAGACTGCTTGGCATGCATGCCACCCTCATCAGCTGCCATCTCCACAACCCCCCTAAGAGCCTGCACGGCTGCATCTACATTGTTGTCTGTGGCAGCTTGCACAACATCTTGCAACATTGCGACAGAAGCCGGGCTCTGCAGAGCCTGACTATAAGGTCCATGGCACTCAACGATTAGGATGGCCACTTTCAGGTGTATACTCCAGGAGGCACCGCCACAGGACTGATGCGCATGCCGAGGTTTGAACCTCGATGAAAATTACCTCGTGAAAAATCAGCTCGGCAATAATGAGCATGCACAATTGGCGTTGCCAATATAGATTTTTCTGTGAAAGTCAGTTGAGGGGCCTCTACTGACTTGGTTTGCTTTGGCCCTCTGCTGGTTGTTTTGCAGGGTGTTCACAACACAAGACGATGGAAGCTGTAGAGGACGCTGCCATGGTGGAGGCTTGCGCAGATCTTGTGCAGTTGAAACCCTTTGAGCTCTTGGACGACATCATGAATACTGTACGTCTCACCGATTCATTTTCACTTGCGACATCTTGTTATGCTTTTTGGGCACGTGGCTTATAGACACGAATATCGCAGTTGTTTCGGCGTATCGAAGGATCATGATTTTCTTTGAGTAATTGTTTGCAATACAGGTGAGCGATTACTGCGAGGAAGGGTTCGACGCCCTGGAGGAGTAAGTCCAACTCTCTATATCATATTGACATTTTACAATCAAAGGACACAGCTATGCTATGCACTGGAATACAAACACCGGCATATATGACAGTTCGATTGGATAAGCGTTGTCTCCTTGCAGGTGTATCCTATCAAACATCCAAGTCGATGAGTTCCAGGCCCGGCTCTTCCTGCAGGTCAGCTGTTAAACACGCAGACAGATTTCTACTGTCATACCAAATGTGATCGACTCACTAAATCGATACATCAGTTAGCGGAACCTCAGATTAATGGGCCCTGGCAGGGAGGCTGCTGACAAGTTGTGTGATGCCCAGGGCTCTGCCCATCTCTTCAGGCAGCTGCAGGCCGACTTGGCGAAGCACATGCAGGAGTTTGAGCGCGCGGCACTGCGCACCAGCTTGAACGTTCCCGCTGGCCTGATTCTCAACCAGGCAGACCTGGCCGAAGACGGCCCAAGCTTCACAGCAGAGGATGAGCAGCGAGTGGACAGCCAGCTCTCCAAGCTGCGCCAGGAGATCCAAGAGGTGCTCGCTTGGGGTGACTTCTGCCACAAAAACATTTCAGGGGCAGCAATTTCAGACTTCACACGTTGAGGAGCCAAGGACTTCTACACAATATGACTGCAACCACATCCACGGACTCCGATGCTGTCTGCAATTCCGACTCTACACTTTACTCCAACACCGTCGTGTAGTGTGTTACCTAGTCTGTACCAGGTTATTCCATGCTACAGTATGTATCTTGAGGTGTGGAGCACAGTGTGCACCACTGCATCAATAACGATCAATCAATAAGTCGTCCATGACACGCCTTCAATCGTCTGATTTTTATCTGTGCTGTCTAAGCAAGCCCTGTAAGGAAAGGCTGGCTTGTGCGCTCAGGTGAGGCAGGCGCGAAGGGACGTGGAGGCGCAGAAAGCTGCCATTGACCGCGAGATCCGCTCATATGGTGCGCGTTACTAGCAAAAACCACCCGCTAGTACCCAAAAACCTCCCTGTGCTTTGTCGACTGACTTTGCTTGCAAGCATCAGGATTTATTGAAACTGCAAGGAGGTGCTGACAGTGAAGAGCGCACCAACAGAGCACTCTGAATCCATTGATAAATTGAAAGCCCATAGAAGAACAAAAATAGAGTGGGTCCTGGGTGAGGTACCAGCTGTGGTGTTTCCCGGGGGTGCGCATCTGTCAAGGCACGCTTGTCAGCACTTGCCATTTATGCAGGCAAAGTGTCAAGGAGAGGAATTGTCAAGGCATATCGGAAACGGACTCGCTATGTGTGCTCACATCTTGCAGCCATGACACAGGCTGCGGCGGGGAAGTGTCAACGCATGTCTGAGATGGACTCGACATGCATGCAGGCGACACTTCGGGCCTTGCAGCCATAACGGAGACGGTGCAAGAAAGTGTCAAGGCTGGTCTGAAACGGACTCGCCATGTGTGCAGGCGACACTACGGGCCTTGCGGCCATTACAGAGGCTGTGGCCGGGAAGGAGAACCTGGCGGAGGACGCGCACGCGCTGGCCGCTGCAGCCGTCCAGCTAGCCGCGCTGCTGCCGCGCGTCCGGGCAAAGCAGGCGCAGCGCGACGCCGCGGCCGCCGACTCGATTTCCACCGCCGACCCCAAACGTGCGCCCGGAAAAATATCTCACACACTTTGATCAGGGTTCTAGAGTAAGGGGGTTAGGGCGAAGGGGCCGTAACAGTTGGGTTTCCTCTTTCTGAATGCCGTGGTGGATCCAGATAATATGCAAGAGATCTTCATTGGGGGGGTATAGAGCAGAGGTTTGAGGTATGATTGCTGCCAATGTGCGCTACCTAGCCGCCCGGCCCCATTTGGCTCTTTTGACTATCTTGCAGATGTGCATAGCCATATCCCTTTAAGGCTAATCAAATCTGCGCAGTGAGGTCTGCAGCCTGCCCATGAAGGAGTGGCACACGTCATATTGCATTGGATGCCGCAGCCATCAGTTCATCCAACCCATGGTTTATATTGTGCACTTGTGGCAACGATCGCTCATGATGTGCAATTGCCAGACACCGCATCACTCACATGCTACTTTTGTGGTCACCCCAGTCGCACAAGGTTGGAGAGGACGGTTCCGTAATCTGGCCACCAGCAGGCATAAGGATGCTGATTGCCGCAAGCAACGCTCTTGTGCTGTGGCAGTCACCCTGTGCTATTACCCACGAACCGCAAGCTACTGACTTAATTCGCAATGATGCAGAGGCAGCCTTGATGGCAGAGAGGGATATCATGCAGCGGAAGGCAGCAATGGGCAGCATAAATGCAGGGGACCTGAGAACTCTACGCGAGCACCTGCGGCTGGACATATGAGACTTCTTGGGGAGAAATTTGTGATGCAAGGCCGATAGATCCCTGCCCGCAGGACAGTATGGCCAGTCATGACATGCAGACCTGCAGCATGAATATGGATTTTGATTACCTTCACAGGCTCCCTATGAGCTGAAACTTTCAACAGGCATGTCTGCAAAATGAAATGGATACCTATAGTTTAGTCCTCACGTTCTGCGAGAGGCAGTCAATGGGTTAAAACGACTACGATGCCTTCAGTGGTATTGACTGCTCATCTCTCTTACTCTGAGAGGCAGGTGAAAAATACTGTGGTACCATATTGTCATTCAGTGTTTGATCCAAGCAAAGGAGTCCTTTACATATATACAAATCACAAATATCCGTGTTCAAAGTCGGGTGGGTATTGATGAATCCGGTTAGATGTAACGAGTTGTTGAACATTGTTTGGAAGATTCCGCCTCTGAATGGCTGATCAACACTGAAACACAGTGGGTCTCAAAGGTGGGGCCTTGCTGATGACTGGGAAGTAGGGACTTCGTAATTCTTACTAAAGTTCCCGTAACCCGTGGTCTCCAACCTTTGTGCACCTTGGAGCCCGAAGGCTTGCAACACTCATCGTTTCATTATTAGATGCCTATGTTCGTGACTCAGGCACAATAGCGAACCAGGAGCGCATAGTTTGCGGCCAATCTCCCGGGTTGAAGAGGTAGGCTCTATTTTCACCTCTGGCATAGCTCAGTTCACTTGCGGAAGTGGCTTTGAGAGTCGACGACCTTACTACCACACTTTCATATTACTGCTGGTAGATACAAGACAGTGTGTTTTGATCATTCGGAAGTTTGTGTCACTGAGTAAAGCTTGTGATCGGTATCGTGGTTGTATTCCAAGATCTTTGCAGAGATTCCGTATGTACTGTAAGGAATAGAGCAGCAGTTGTGGATGGTTGTCTGTGTGGCAGCCTGTGTTTGGCCCCTTCGTCAGCAGCTGTGGTGATGTACCTGAAGCTGCCATAGAGTAATACGGTGCATTACGCTAGCATAGTTGCAGACGCAAAAGAGATGGTGCTGATATGCAGAGACGTTACACCAATGGGTTATCCAGGGTTTTGGTGATGTAGAAGAAATATAGAGCGTCAGGCCACTGAATATCGAGTCACTCCAGAGCCTAGGTCTGACGCCTCTTTAAGGCATGCAATTTGTTTTGATCTGATTCTTAAATCGTTCATATTTATGGCTTTCTGCAGGCCTGGCGTTAAGATATCGCTGGTTTAGGCCCTGGATGGTACAAAGCATTCACAAGGTGTATCAGAGGCAACGTGCTTGTCCTGGAGCATGGCAAAGCCGAGAAAACAGCACCAGCAAGCCTCTAAGAAGAAACTGCAGGTGAAGCAGAGTCAGAAGCAGACGGCTGAAGCAGTGACAGCAGCGACCAAGGGCATAGATGGCAGCGTTTCCACATCAAAGCTATCGCCTGCATCTAAGGCTGCACAGCAGCCTGTGCCCGCTGAGGCTGCCGGCTCAGAGCAGACTATCTATGGCCTCACCAATCTGGGCAACACCTGTTTCTACAACTCAGCTATGCAGGTGCAGCATTGCATGTGCATGTCTCTTTGCACCTGCACATTGTCTAGCCTCCCACTGCTGGTGTGGTGCACATGGGAAAGCTGTGTGTTTAAAAATCCCTTTCAGGACCATATGCGATCAGACACCCCAGTAATTGTGTGATTCTTCTGTGTGCAGGTTCTGGTCTCAGTGCCTGCACTGAAGGATTTTTGTACTCAGCCTCACAGTGGGCCTCAGCTTCAAAAAGGTCCCATTGGAGGAGCGCTGCAGGAACTGGTGCAGACAGTGTATGGTGCGCAGTGCTCCTTGCCAATCTCAGCTTGCTCTATCCGCAGTGCATCCTGCAAGTTCACCGTGCTTAGGATTACTTCTGTCGAGCAAGCTACCTGGCTTCTCCTGCTGTTGTGAGCATGCTTGTTACTGGAGGTAGTCTGATGTAATCAAGAGAACTGGAAGAACTGAGAACCATGGGGAGCAAAGTGTAGTGTTGGATTCATGTTGGCTGTGACTGAACACTCGAGACCTGCAAACTTTGGCTGAGAGCAGGATATATGCGATGTGCTTGAAACAGGGCACAGAGGTGCAGAGCAAGCGCACAATCCCAAGGCAGCCAAGGTGTCGCGGCGGGAGGGCACGCCTCAGTTCAGCCCCAGCCGGCTGTTTGCCGCTGTCTGCAGGATTGCCCCACAGTTCAAGGTCAGCAGTCATGCAAAACCTTCTACTGCACACTGATGACAGTCGGCGCCACCAATACCACTTCCATGGATATGCTGCATACGGAAACACAGGGTGGAAGTAGGTACTTTGCGATAATGTCACCATTGACTAAGGCCTGATTATGTCACAACAGGGGTGGTTGCAGCAGGACAGTCATGAGCTCTTGCGCTGCCTCATAGAAGGCCTTCTGTCAGAGGAGCGCAAGGCCATCCACTACCTGCAGGTAGGAACTTTTGCGCTTTCTCAACCCCAGAACCAACAGAATGCTCCGTCATAACCTAGCAAAAGCTCTGAACTGTGCTTGGTGACCCTTGGTGACACAAGGACTCCGTTGTGCTGCATTCCTCCGATCAGCTCCAGAGCCACCATAATGCATGGGCGTGTTCAAGCGCCCAATGTTGTTGAGTTGGCAAGCATTTTGATGGGCAGTGCATTTTGGCTCTTCTTGACAATGTGTACGCGTTGCCATTCCAGCAATCCGAGCGGATACAGTAGCTCCCTGGAAAAGGATATGCTGGGTCTCCTCGAACATATTGTGCATTCTGCTCTGATCCTCCCCGTGATAGGCGACTTCTCAGTCACATCTCCTCGATTTTCTGACAGAGGTTGTCAAACACCTTTGTGGCACTAGATGGAGCAAGTGTCATAGCAACCCGGCCTTAGTTGCCTTTACGAGAAGGATCAGAAAATCCTCCTGAAAGTCCTCCTGGTTTTGCCAAAAGTCATCAGCAAATGAATGAAGTGGGTGACAACAGACCTTTACGAGATGAAATCTGTCGAACTGTGTGTGCAGGGGCAGAATGAGCATGCAGTGGTACCGGAAGCGTTTACCGAGGCGCTGTTTGCTGGCGAGCTGTCGTCACGGGTGGTGTGCAGGGAGTGCAGCCACGAGACAGTGGCGTTGGAGCCCTTCTATGATCTCTCTCTGCCAGTTCCTGCCAGTCTGCCGGCTCTAGCCGAGTAAGCAACACACACCCTTGTGCTCTCTACTGGCATCAACAGCGAGGTTGTGTCATATGGAAGAGTCTTTGTCAGGCTCCCTACTTTATCCAGAGCCCGGTTGGAGTCCATAGATGTAGTGAGACGTGTTTTCAATCTGAAGAGCGTGTGCAATGCTGCATAGGGCTGTTGGACACAAGAAGCCAAAGGGGAAGGGTCCCCAGAACAAGGGGAGGGCCAGCATTGAGAGACCAGACGACAGCCCAGCAGCACAGGAGCAGCAGAAACTCACAGCCAAGCAGCGCAAAAAGGCAGAGAAAGACGTGAGCATTGCTCTTCCCAATGAATTCATGGCATCCAGTGCCCATTGCCTTGCACTGATGCAAAGCATGTCCTCGGACAACTTCTGCGTGCAGGCTCCAGCCGCTCGCCAATGTCTTATTGTGCGCCTGGTGTTTCAGGAGCGCAAGCATGCCCAGCTAGCGCGCAGGAAGCAGCGCAAGAGAGGCTCCGTGGCCACAGAGGAGGAGGAGGTTCTCCCAGAGAGCGCTGGTGCAGAGGGCTCTCCCTCTTCCATTGCTGCCGCTACGGCACCCAGTCATTCCACGGGGTCCCCCTCGTTAGCTTTTTCAAGTATGGGCGCGGCTTGTGCGCCCCCCGATGGTGCCGCATCACACGCTGCTCAATCACCAGATGCTCCTGCAGCACTCGGTGCAGGGGAGGCTCCTTTCGCCCCTCCATGCACTGCGGAAGCGGAGATGTCTTCGGCAGCGGTGCAGCCGTCAGCGACTGCGCTGCCGGAAGCCGACGCTGAGCAGAAGCTGTGTGGTGGCGTTGATGCAAACACCCCAAGCACCTGCTCTCATGTGGCAACGCCGGGTCCCCCCAGTCCCCCCAGCGGCAGTGAGGGGCCGTCTTCTTCGAGCCAAAGGAGCGACCAAACCTCCGTGCTCAGTACTTCCACGCTACCCAGAAGCGAGTCTGGGACCAGCACAGACACAGGTCCAGGCAGCCCGGCAGCAGGCTTGGAGGCCGACGATGCCGAGCTTGCGTCCTCTGCAGAGTCGCCGAGCCGGGACGGCAGCGTGTCACCGTCTCAAGGAGAGGTCCCGAGGACTGTGTCGGATACGTACGTGTCCAGGGATGCAGAGAGCTTGAGCATGCTGGGCGCCCAGCAGACCAGCTTCTGCGGCGGCGTCTTGTCTGCGGCAGGGCACAGCGGTGACAGCGGCCAGGACCAGCGCGGCGACGTCCTCGGTCCAAGGCCCGGCCGGGCTTCGCAGGACAGCATGAAAATGCTGTCTGAGCAGCTCCGCTCTGCCAGCCTGGCGCCTGATGCCAGGAGTGGCATGGACGCTGCTGCCGAGCGTGCTTCTCCAGACGGGCTTGTGGATGGGCTCGCCGATGCACCATGGGTTGCAGGACTAGACAGGACAGACAGCACTCGCTCGGGTGAGAAGCAGCTGCCAACTGTGCGCATGCCACCACCTGGTGAGGAGCAGATTGCGGAGACCAACCCCGAGCTTTCAGGAGGCACGGGCAATTCAGCACCAGCAGAAGCCCCACCCTGTGTCAATATAGAGGCGTCTGCGCTGCTGGATGTCCTGCTGAAGCCATCAGCAGTCTTCAGGGCGACAGCAGATGCACACGACTTTGCACACGATGTCCCAGAGCCTGGCAGCATTGATGGTGTGATTGCCGTGCCAGTGACGGTGACGACCGAGCAAAGGGCGCACCTGACAGCAGGATCTGGCCTGCAGCCATCACAGCCTGCGTCAGGGGGCCCGCTTGCTAGCAGCTCACAGGAAAGCCATGCCACTGGCACTCAGCAGCAGCAGGAGGACAGGAGAGTAGAGGAGCACGCGCCAGCCGCGGCGCCAGCTTATGATGTCAGCACAGTGCTGGAGCAGGAGCCCCCATCAGTCAGAGCGCCAGCTGGCGAGCATGGCGCTGAGGTGGAGCACGACTTGGGGGTGGGTCCTGCTCCTGAAGAAGAGGCTTCCTTGTATGAGGACCTGGATCGCCTGCGCAAGGACCCATGTGGCATGCGCGATGTCAGCAATGAGGAAGCCGGTGGAGCTGGCGCCAAGCAGGATGCTCGGGAACCGGAAGATATGGGCCCGTCTGCTCAGGTGAGCCTTCATGCACCAGTGCTGCATTCTGCATGTAGGTAGAAACGCAGGGTGTCGCTGAGAAGCGGGGTGGCACCTTTTGATGGGCCTGGAATGCGCCTCAAGTCCCACCACTGGGTGGGGTGATTGGGCTTTTGCGCCCGGGATCCTGTGTTGAGACGTGGTTGTGCTGGTTGCATTGTGGAGGGGTTGTCTTGCATCAAGCGCGCTCACCTGCATCTTGGCATCCATCATCAGGTGGACAATGAGTCGGAGGAGCAGCAAGGCGAGGAAATGGGTGCGTTGGGCACCTTATTCGAGGAGGATGACTCGGGCGCTGGTGGTTGCGGCAACATGGCAGAGTCAAGCGGATGGGACTCTGCTGACCAGGAACAGGCCACTGAGGAAGCCACCCTCCAGGTCTTCACACCCCGCTTTCATCCTGTGGAAAGGCACTGATAACATCCGCATTCCAGGCTTGATTTTGCTGAGATTTGATTATGCAATGGGCGCGCAGTGTTTCAGTCTTTTCTCGCCCATGGTATATCACAGCTTGATGCTACTTGTCAAATTTGTTGTGCGATGCGGGCTTACGCAGATCATGTCTCATTGCTTGCTGCCTTCAGTTGTGCTGAGAACCTTGTGGCTTGGTGTGTGACAGGGATGCCTTGCGGCGTTCTTTGCGAGGGAGGTGGTGACCTGGGAGTGCCCGGCAGAGAGCGCGGCGGCCACGAAACGGCGCAGTGAGGAGCAGGCGCTCGCCAGCGCTTCACTTGACGGCACACCCCAGCCACTAAAACGGCGCAGGTGCCCAGCCGCACACCATTCCAGTCTAGGACTATGCATTTCGGTGTTTTGTGGATTGCACAAAGACTGAATCAGGACTGCGTCCCCATATTGGCTGCCACACTATCTGCAGCCGTGTACCGTATTCACTGTGTTGACAGCCTGGAAACAATGTCGATGACTTCAAGATGACTTACCTCTTGAAGCCGTCATTGTCATCTCCAAATTGTCTGCAAGCTGCGTCTTCAAATTCTGCAGCTTCTCTATCTTTCTACCAGATCTTCTGTACTAGGCCTCGAGTCCAGGCTGCTGCAGCAAGCAGACTATCTCAGGAGGGTGCCATGTGAAGGAGATGGACCCCATGCGGTTGTGTGGCATCTTCACTCTCAGCCCCCTGCATGCCTGGCTGTCAGGCAAATGGATGAGATCTGATGGGCCATGCCATGATGTGCAGCGTGTCATTCTCGGAGGAGGCCCCTCGGGTGAAATTCATCCCGGGCAGCGCGGAGCAGCGTGGCACCAACTTTGTGCGCGCGTTGCACGGGGACCGGCCCTTTTGCCGGCCCCTCAAACACAAAGGAGGCAGTTTCCTGCTCAACGCCTACGTCGACAATGTCACCAAGGATAAGCTGCACCTTGGCCTGCAGGCAAGTCCAATGTCCCATCTTTGCTGTGTCAGTGCCCGCTCGCCAGAGCCGATGAATTTGCCAAGAACGGTTCTTCAGAAGGCCATCCGAGCTCTTCACATCAATGTCATCCTGCGCAGCATGCTATATTGCCAACCACAACATTTCTTTGCAGTAATCAGGCGCACGTGTGTTTTAGTGACAGCTCAGTCGTGCAATGCTGATCTTGTGGGATTTTGAAATGCAGGGCCAGGATGACAATGACGCAACCCTGCTGCCTCTCAGAGACGTGCATGCCATCAACAGCCGCATTGAGTTTGGCTCCGTACCCATATCCCCTGTGGAGGTGTGCAACATTCCTGAATCTCTGAGCAGTCAGACGTGATGGAACTCTGTGCCAGGACATGCAAACATCCCAAACATCCTCTACCACAAGCTGTGCAGCACAGCCCCATATCATAGCGGCTGCATGAACAGTTCAGTCACTGGGAGAAAGACAAGCACAGCTTAGTTCAGTCAGCAGCTCGCATTGGGGACTCACGTAAATGGGAAACACCCTGGGACGGAGGATGGTGATTGCACAGCCACAGAGCGGGTGGTACGAGTGACATTTTCCGGTGGGCTTATTGCGCTGCTTGTACAGGACCCGGAGGATGAGGAGGAGCAGCACCGGGTGCGCAGCCAGGCGCAGGCGCTCCTGGACTGCGTGGCAGACCTGGTGGTGCACAGTGGCCTGCAGGGGGCCATCAACCTGCTGGCCGAGGGGGCGCAGCTGCAGCGCGTTCCCTCCGGCACGGGGAGCCTGTCGGGAGCCAGCCAACGCGACAGCCCGCGCTCCGGCAGCGACAGCCTCACGCGCATGGGCAGCGAAACGTGGCGCATCATCGGCAGCCTGCCTGTCGGGTTTGGGGAAGGTATGTGTTTCTTAGCGCTTGTGTAGGAGCATCTGTTGAGTTTATATTGTGCTCTGCTCCTTGCATGCTGAGTTCTAGGGCTCGATGCGAGGTTTACTAAGCAGGTGGGTCAAAGGAAAGGGCCTGAAATGTACTAAGGGCTGAACCCAGGAGGCTGCATGAGAGACACTGAGAGCGCCTCTACATCACAAGTAACGGCACGTGCCCTGTCACAGGCGCATGGGAGTACCCGCCGCCGCGCGACGAGTCCCAGGGGCTGCATGTCCGCTCGCCCTCAACCGATGTCTATGTTCCGGGCGACTCATCGGGCTCGGGCGCGAGACCAAGCTCGCCGGGGCTTCCGGCCTCGTTCTGGGCACGCTTTGCAGCCAGCCACGAGCCTATTCCGGAGGGCAACAGGGAGGGCTTCAACGACAGTGACAGCGCTGCCAGCAGCGGCGAGCGGCCGCTCCCGCTCACTCCCCATAACTCTCTCAACGAGGACGCGGCGTCGGGATCCGGAACCGCCCCAGATCCTGCCGCAAGCGCTGCAACCGGCCAGCCGGTGCGCAGCGACACTGCCGGCCGCAGCCGGGGCAAGAAGAAGGCAGCGCCGCCGGAGCTGGAGACGCGCGACTCGTTCTCGCTCAACGCCGACGTGCCTCAGTCGCCGTTCAGCAATGACCCCGAGGGGCGGCTGCTGTCGAACGGCTGGGAGCCGTCCTGGCCGGTGCCGGAGCTGACACGGCCGCGCGACAGCGCGGAGGCCTACTGCCGCATCTTCTGCGGTGACAAGAGCCGCAAGTCCACCCGGCAGTTCAGCTTCGGGACCGATGCGCCTGCGCAGGACACTGCCAGCCCCTTCGGTAGCCGCGCGAGCAGCCATGGCTATTTTGCCGACTCGGAGGACTCCTGCAGCACCAGGGCGAGCGGCTCCAGCTCGTTTGCTGGTTCCGAGCCGGGCCCTTCGCCTGCGTTTGGCCGGCTGCACAGCGGGGGGACGAGTCCCTTTTCGGATCCCCATGAGGGGGAGTCATCAGAGGGCCCCTTCAGCCGACGGCACAGCGACCGACCTGCGTTTGCCGAACCGGACTTTGGCGGGTCTGGCGGACTTGGGGCTCTGGACAGGAGGGACAGCCAGATGGGCTTCCCGAGCCTTGAGGAGCTCGCGGCTATGGACGCGGCCGAGATGTCCTCCGCCTCAACCAGCCTTTCCAGCCACTTCTCCGGCCGCAGCGCGGATCCCAGCCCCTTTGCCGCGCCTGCTGTGCAGCAGAAGGCCGGCGTTGGCAGCAGCCCCCAGCCATCCTCTTGCACCTGCAGCGCTGCCAGTCCGTTTGCAGATCAGACGGTGAAGCCTACCAGCCCATTTGCAGACCAGAGGCCGAGCTCAAATGGAAGCGTGGGCGGAAGAAGCGCTGCAGACAAGCAGACAATGACTGGTCTTACCGCCCGGCCAAATGGTGTGCACACCAATGGTCCTGCTGCCACTGCCAATGGTGGAACACCAGACCGGTTGGACTCGGCCAAAGAGCGCTCAGACTCGGGTAACACGCCTGCCACTGGGGTGAACAAGGCGACAGGGAACGCCGTCTTCTGGACAGGGTCCAAGACCCTCGGCATCTCCTTTGTGGACGATGATGCCGCAGCGGCCGCACAGGACGGCGCAAACTATGCGGCGAATGGCATGCGGCTGCCAGGTGGCGCAGAATCAGAGCACCAAGCTGCTCGCGGTGAGCGTGCTCCTGGTAGCGAGCCGGCAAAGAAGCCAGCGGACCAGACTGATACGCGCGAGCAGCAAGCAGTTGAGCAGCCAAAGGCTGAGTCAACGGGAGCCTCAAGCGTTGCTGGTGAGGCGGCTGTTTGCTGGTCTGCATGAATGATCCTCAATGCTTCTTGTGCGCTGCTTTCTGATCATTCAGCAACCCCACCCCCTGCTTATCCTGATGGCATGCTCGCATGTGCTGCTAGTGTATGTTCCAATCATGAGCTCGCACATGATCCCCTGGAGTGCAGCATTGATAGTAAGTCGAGCTGCTTCCATTCCAGGCACAGAGGGAGAGCCCGGTGGCGCCCCGGCTACTGCATTGAACCGTGCGCAGCAGACTGGTGACACAGAGGCCTCCACCGCAACAAATGTCCAGCAGGACAGACGAGGAGCGAAGGGGCGCTCGCTACAGAGGACCGTGAGCAAGAGCATCCTGCGCAAGTCGAGCGTTGTCTCCATCCAGCGGGAAGCTGTCAAAGGCTACCTCGTACACAGGTGCCTTTCTCGATTACATTGCTCCCGGCTGTTGAAGAAGTGTACTAGGAGGCCCGTGTCATTGGAAACCCCAATAACAGTACTATTCACTTCATGCACATGTGTGTTGTCTTGCTAGATCACGGCAGCTGGCTGGCTTGACTCAAGCCACTAGGTGATCCCACTGGTCGTGGTGATCCAAGGAGGGGTTCTCTTATCCACAAGCGGCTTGCAACAGACATGTTTGCTGGAATGTTGTCTCTTAGTCTGTTTGGATCTTGTGATTCAGATATTGCCCAATCAATCTTGGTGTTGTGGGGTGCCAACGAAGGGGGTCGTTAGTGTAAAGACAATTGATAGTGGGTAAATAGTGGTAATCCCCTAGGATCTGAGAGACTGAAATAGAGCATGAGCAGAGCATGGTGATGCAAATGCGAAGGACAAGCAATCGTCAGTGTCGATGGCATAGTGAGGAGGAGGTGTGTGCCAAACAGGGCGCCAGAGGTGCTGACACTGCACCTGAAGCGCTTCCAGCAGGACATGCGCGGCCGTCTGCGCAAGATCAGCGGCAGCATTCCCTTCCCCGCTGACCTGGACATCACACCTTTCTGTGACCCCAAGGTGACACAGCTCATTGCGCTCCTGGCTTGCCGCAAGGCTTCAAGGCTGTAACTGCGCAAAGTGTCAAGCACTGCCAAGTCCTGCTCTTACTTTGTAGGTTTGCGCATCTCGACATGCTGCTAAAGCTGTCCTTCTATTTCAACTACCAACTCTCTCACCGGCTCCTGAGTGTACCCGCAGCCTGGGCATCTCATGAGCCTACAATGTGCTTGAAGGGCAATTCTCAAGTGGTTGAATTACCAAGAGATAATGATACTGCTGGCGGGTGCATGCCAAGGGGCAACAAGTTGAGCACATGAGCACATGATCATCGCAGGGCAAGGATGCAGCGGGTGCACAGTATGTGCTGGTGGGCGTGGTCGAGCACCGGGGTAGCATGTCTGGCGGCCACTACACCTCCTACTCCGCACGGCCGCCGCCCGGGGACGGCCAGCCGCCGCAGCCGCAGCCGCCGCACGGCTCCCCTACTCAGCCGCTCTACCAGAGCCAGGCGCCAGAGCAGCAGAAGCAGCAACGGCAGGACAGGTGGGTCGACTTCTGCTGGACTGCCCTTCCAGGGTTCACATGGCATGTGTGTCCATCAGTGATCATGTGTGTGGCTAGTGCGAATGTATCGGCATGAAGTGCCGTCAAGGCTGCCGTGAACTTGCCCTGTCCTAGTTGATTGTCACAGCGACTGTGAGAGGTGTCATAAGCTGCAATCTGAAACAGAGATGGTTGTTTGTGGGAGCAGTGGGTGCAGCAGCTTTGACGCGGAAGACTTAGTGCCCCTGACGGCCACTCTCAAAGCCGGCTCCGCCGCCAAATCTGCCACCTCAGCAGCTGCCAGAAAGGGCCTTGGCCCGAGAGACACTGCAATTAAGGAGTCTCCCTGCGCATCACCTGTAGAGCAGCCGCCAGGTCAGACGCCGTCCCAAGCCTCCAGCAAAGGCTCCAGCGGTACTGATGCAGCGCATGCGAAAGGTGCCGGGGAAGCGCCGGTGAAGCCGGTGCCGCGGAGCATCCGCCGGCCGCACCTCGACTCTGCAAAGCTGCAGTGGTTCTGCGGCAATGACAGCCGCGTGGAGCGCGTCAGGTGGGATGCTGTCGCGGCCTGTGAAGCATACATCCTCATGTATGTCCGCGTGCGCTAGGCACCACGTGATATTCCCCTTCAGCTCGCCTCAAGGTGAGACCTTGGGACAGTTAATAAGTGTGGTCTACCTTGCGAGCCATGCTGCTTGACAACATGGTGCATGCGATGCCGGATGGGGTGTCTTGGAAGGACTATCTGGGGTTGTCTGAGCCACCTCGGAAATAAAGCAGGGCAGGGGATCCTTCACTAGCTAGATAGAATTTTGAATATCTAGAGCCATCGAAGCAATGCAAGATCCGAAACCTAAGCTGGCATGTCCTTTCAAGCATGCTGGCTTATATGCTTGTGCTGGATTATAGAAGGTGTGCTAGGTAATAAAGGGCGCCAGCTTGAACTTCTGCTTTCTGTACAGCAGAGAATGCCGCTTTTGGGGTGTAAGGAGTTGAGAAACACGAGTGTGTGTGTGGTGATTATTACAGCAATGTAAGCTAAGCATAGGATGTGCGGCAGCCAAGTATGTAAAAGTGTGCTTAAAAGATTAGTGAGTGCTGTAGCAAATGTCTGTCATAGCAGCATTGTGAAAGCAGAGTGTGTACTCGCCGACTGGCATAAGAGAGCAAACATTAGCAGGAAGATGCATAGGACAATTGCATAAATCTTGTTAGAGCTATAGGCTGCTTTGGCAGGTGGTTTTGTGCTCTGCATGATTTGCTGTCTGCACACTTTGTTCAATGCATGGGAGTGGCGGCTTTAGGACCACTGGACCACTCACTCCTAGGCAGCATGTATCTGTGTGATGTCAATGTCCATGTATTGCAATGCATATGATGATGATGTGAGACAAGATCTTCTAGACATTTTTGCTGGGACAAACACATCATGTTTTGCGAGCTAGAAGTACTGTCATGTTGTAAGAATGGAAGAGAGTTTTGGTGGGCTATCGTTTTGGCAGTCTACTCAGCTTTGACCGTCCAAGACATATGTACATGCATGTGCGTACCATAGACATGGTGCCCTTGTCAAACATATGTGTGGTGTCTCAATATGCATGTGATGCATGCAAATTCAATGCTACCATTTATTTTTTGAGGGTTTCATCTGCAAGGGAGCATGCTCTTGCTTTGGCCATAGGCTGCCTTTGCTTTTTTAAGAGGTGTCATCGACTCTGTACACATGTGCTCATCAGAATTTATCCCTGCAAACAAGAAAGTAATTTGCGTTGCACAAGGGCGCTGCTTGAGGGTGCTGTTTCCTGCAGCAATTTTTAATCTCTACATGGATCTTGTCAAACCAGCTCACCATAAGACTTCAGCAGGAAGACCAAGAAATGCATCCATGAATTTATTCTATTGTGCATCTGGCACAGCAAGCACACCAGTCTAGCAGTTCACACATCTTCAAGATGGGGCCCCAAAGAATTTCTTAATATGCTGCCTTGGCCCCAACAGCCTGGGGAACCTTCACATTAGCATCTCAGCCAGCCATGCATATGTTGTTCCACTTTCTGCCCGCATGGGTCACCCACTCAGTGACTTTCCACCATTCCCGGCACTGTGGCACAGGTGTTTGCACCATGCAGACATGAGCAGGCACATGCTCACAGCTATGATGCTGCACAGGAGCGTGCCCAATAACATCAGCAGCGGCCAGCTCAGCCGAAGAAGATCTGGGATGCGCCGCCCGGGGGTGCGAGCACGCGCGAGGAGCTGCGGTCTGTCAGGAAGTTGCCGACGTTCTGGCCCTCGGGGCGCCCGTAGTTGTTGCTCTTGGCTGCACCCTCCTCGTGCTTGGCGCCCATGTACAGCGAGTTGCTGCCGGTTGCATCAATGTTCACAGTGCCCTGGGGCGCCGCAGCCTGCGCAACAAACCAACAGTGTCAAATGTGTCCAGCATGATATGCGCCAAGAGTGGTTTACAGCCACAACGGGCTGCACAGAACCACAGTCCCGGTTATTGAATGGTGCGCACATGTTGGTTATAATCACGCTGATGATTGATGGGATGTGTTCAACTGCCTGGACAAGTGTTTATCATGGAGTGTAGGACACAGTATTGAAGATATGTAATTTTACATCTAATGCCACGCAAGCTCTCTGGGTAGCATAATTGAAGAAGCATGGCGGCCCATGTGGTCTGCATACAAAGGCCTGGGGAGCAGTAAGCATGGCACATGGAGCAAGGGTTGTCAGAGGGTCACTGACCTTCTTTGCGGGCTCAGCTTCTCCAAAGAAGATCTGGGAAGCGCCGCCAGGAGCGGCCAGCACGCGCGAGGATGGGCGGTCTGTCAAGAAGTTGCCCACGTTTTGGCCCTCCGGGCGCCCGTAGTTGTTGCCATGGGGGACATCTCCGACGTTGAAGGAATCCGCGCCGCCTTTCTGTGCTGTGGACTCTGGCACGGTTCCCTCCGCCTTCATGGTGCTGCAGGGCAATAAGGATGCAAAGTCCCCTCAGAAACACTTCAGAATTAAAAATGACGCTTGCCATGCTCTTCATCAGTAATGTACTATTTCTCAGTCTGTTTTACATCAGGCTGGATGTTAGGCCAGGTGAAGTATTAGAGGCTATGATTGGAGAAGTCAAGGTGGGAACGCACAAGTCCTGGGTCTCGATCATGTGTTCCTTGATGCGTTCCATGAGTGCTTCGCGGCTGCCAGCTGGGCTAACGCCACGAGCGCGGCACTGGATGCGCAGGTCCTTGAGCAGGAGGCCCTTGAGCATGTCGTTGAGAGCATTGGGATCCATGACTGCCTGTTACAACGTGACATCCCTCGCGTCAACATCTCATGCTTCAATATCATGAGAGCAGTGAAAATCTGGGTTTTACCCCTCTTTGGGTGCCTACAAAGCACCGTCTTTCTCCATCTTGTGATATATGCTAGCAGAAGGCGATTCCACATATGATCCAACATTTGCTTTCTAGCCCGACGACGATGCCATACATGCAAACTTATTGCAGTCTCAGTCACTTCACAGATCGGCAGTACGACGGGCTTGCTACCAACTTGCAGCTTCCCGCTTGATTATCAAGATACATGAAGCCAGACATGATGGCCATTACATTGTACTTTTTCAAAGTGACTAAGTTATTGATAATAACGTTGGGATCAGGCGATGTATTGCTGTGCTTATCAGCAGAGGACTGTCACAAACGGCACAACTTTTGAAGAGATGCACCTTCTTGGAGTCCGGAGCGATTTAGCTAGATTTGACGCGTAAGTGGCTCGTCAAGCACTTTCTCGTACAGTATACTGTGGGTCGCAGGGTTGATCCGTTGCAAAATATGTGCAGGAAGAAGACAGCGGGTCTTTCAAAGGCCTTTGGGCAGGGTACGACGAGATTACCAAAAGACAGCCAGGCTGGCTGAGCCAGCGTTGCAAATGATGTTCAGAAAGATCAACTCTTTACTAAAGAGTCTTTAGCAGACCGTCCACAGGGATCTGAGTATCATGGGGTTGCAGCACACTGGGAGCGTCATCCTCATTGGCAGTGAAGGCAGCCATGGCCATGCGATTTGAAAGCCTTCAAATTTTTCTGTCTTGATGGGCCTGGTGGGTTTTACCTGCTCATTCCTAAGTCGGTAACGAAACGTCTTGAAAGGTTGCTGGGCAATTTGTGCTGCTGGACATGCATGCATGCGTATGATGATCAGCTAATGTGCTCATTCCTAAGTCGGTAACGAAACGTCTTGAAAGTATTTTTCATTATTGGATATTTTAACGATGTTGAATTAAGTTAATCAAGTTTTTAAAAAATGGTCTAAAACTTTAGATAAAAATTAGACATTTAAAATATACTTTATTCTCATTCTCATCTGATTTTACTATATTCTAATATTATTCAAATTTTTTAATATAAATTATTTTTCATAAATTAAAATTTCTTTAATATGACTACAGCATAAAAAATAGCAGAAGTGGAATAAGAGATGGCTAGGACCTAAAAGAATAAGGCTACAAGTTATCATTTAGGATTGTTGAAGGCTAAATTAGCAAAATTAAAGAGAGAATTAATAGATGGTGCATCAAAAAAAGGTGGAGCATAATAGGAGGGATTTGAAGTATCGAAATCTGGAGATGCAAGAGTAGGCATGATAGGGTTTCCATCAGTTGGAAAATCCACTCTCCTGACTAAGTTAACAGGTACTTTCTCAAAGGTGGCAGCATATGAGTTCACAACTTTAACATGTATACCAGGAGTAATTATTAAAATTAATTCAAGGTGTTATAACACAAAGGGGCAAAAATTTAACTATTGGATTTACCAGGAATTATAGAAGGAGCCAAAGATGGTAAGGGTAGAGGTAAATAAGTCATTGCTGTTGCAAGAACATGTAATCTAATTGTTATTGTTTTGGATGCAACAAGACCAATGATTCACAAGAAAATTATTGAAGGAGAATTGGAAGGGTTTGGTATTAGATTGAATAAGCAACCACCCAATATTGAGTATAAGAGAAGGGATAAAGGTGGAATTACAATCACAAGAACTCATGATGCTCCAAGATTAGATGATGAAACAATCAAAGTAATTCTTATATTCACAATAGGCAATTCTGAGAGAATACAAAATAAATAATTGTGATCTTAATTTGAAATGTGATGCAACAGAAGATGATTTAATTGATGTTATAGAAGGAAATAGAAAATATATTCCTTGCCTCTATGCTATGAATAAGATTGATGATATAACATTAGAGGAGCTAAACATTTTAGATTAGATTCCCCATTATGTGCCAATCTCTGCATTCTAAGAATGGAATTTAGATGAATTAGTTGAGAGGATATGGGAATATTTGGATTTAGTGAGAATTTATACTAAACCTAAAGGAGCGTTGCCAGGTATTTTTTTTTTTTAATCAAAATAGATTATGATGCACCTGTTATTGTGTCGAGAAAGTTTTCAAAAATATCAGATTTTTGTTTAAAGATTCATAAGAATATGCTTAAAGATTTTAGATATGCATTGGTGTGGGGTTAGAGTGTGAAGTATAATCCATAAAAAGTGGGTAAGGAACATTAATTGTTGGATGAGGATATTGTTTAAATTATTAAAAATATTTGATATGTTATTATAAAATAAATAAATATGTACTATGTTTGTAAAAGCTGTGATGATTGTTGCCGATCATGTTGCCAATCTTGTGAAGTAATTTAATTAAAATAAATAAATAAAAGACTTGCTGCGGTGAATGTTGTGATGCTATAGCTTAATGCTTTTCAACTCCTTTCTCTTATTGCACATTTATTACTTTTTTTATCTCTGTCATTCCATTTATTATAGCAATTGTAGCATTGATCTAAAGTAAAGATCTAACTTGTTAAAAAAATATTAAGGAAGCTCTAATAGTTTAAGGTAAGGAAATTTCAAAATATATTATTTTAGCCATCTGTAATTTATTGAATTTTCTATTTTGTTTATACCTTATGTGCCAGTATGGTGTATATGCTAAAGATGAGCCTAATGGATAAGAGAAATCGTTTCTAGATAAAACAAAGGATTTAATATTATATGACTGGGTCGTTTGTTTTTATATATTTGCTCTCATTTTCTTTTTCATATGGTTGATAATTGGTTTTAGTTGGTTAAGTGGAGAAGTATTACATTTATATTTATTTTTCAGTCTAGCTTATCTCCATGTTATAAGTAAAATAGTGGATTTTTAATAACTGCTCTATAAATAAATTTATGGACTATGATTGTATACATGATTGCTGGTGCAATATTATTCTTAGTTACAATAATTATATATGGATGTGATGAGGGTTCCTGCTCTTGCATGGATTTAGTCAAGTGCTGTTGTACAGTTATGACTTGTGGAGTGTGTAAATTCGATAAAAAGAAAAATAAGGATTATTACAATTAGAAAAAGGATAAGTATGATGATAGCAGAAAGGGTTGGATACATTCAGGAAAAAGGTTGATTGGATTTTTAGGAATAGGAGGCAATCCTCGAGTTAATAATATGAATACAAATATGAGTCATAATTAACCAGGATATGCTTAACCTGTGTATGTGCAGCCTCCACCACCACCTCCTCCTTAGAAATCTGTATTCTATATAATTTATGAATTAGTTTTTCGATAGATTTAGATCAGATCCAAATCAACAAGGATAATCTGTAAACTTATATTTTAAATATAGTTTTGGGATAGACTAGATTGTTTTAAATCTAATTCTGGATAAAGACAACCACCTCGTGCACAATAATATCAGTAACCAGTATATCAGGCCTAATAACCAGTTTATTAGCCTGTCTTGCAACCATAATATTAATAATAGGTCTATTAGCCTCAATAGTTTTAATAATAACAAGCCTAGCAATAATAGTATTATCCATAATAATAAAATCCTTACAATTACTAATATCAATAGCCTGGACCTAATGGATGGGGTAAATGAATATAATTTATATTTCTTAATTATTAGATTATATATTAAAATAAATTTTTATTTACATATGTTGCTAAAATAAACCTAGTTCAATAATAATTGCCAAACGCCTATAGAGTCCATTAAGAATCCTTAAAGAACTAAGAAAAAGTAGTATAATGCAAGTGTTAACAATCCGATGACTTAAAAATTTTCCAATATAAAGCTTGGATCGACAATCTCGATTGGAAAAACTTCATTTGCTAAAGAGTTATAAAAAATGAAATAAGACTATGTTGTTAGGACTTAATATATTAGAGTAAAGGATGATGGATTTCTGGATGAGATCTATCAAATAAATTTAGAAAAAATGAAAAAGAAATACTCTAAGTATTCCAACTTTGAATAGTTAAATATTCCTAAAGGCATGATCAATTAATTATAGAGATTTGGTTATCATGAGATAAATGCATTCATGAGAATGGCATCAACTCATTTACTATTTGAATATAGATCACTATTACAGTATGATAATGTTTGGGATAGAGATACAATTATTGGAATCACCTCCTTAGCCTTCTTGAAATTAGATTGTCTTAAACCTTAGGTTTTAATTATCTGTCCAGATGATGCTTAGGCAATTTAATTGTAAATAATATTAGAAATACTCAATATTAACTATCTGAATGTGGTTAGAGTGAGTAATAAGAACAAGATTGTTGATGATAGACATAAATTGATTACAGCTTAAGTAGTTTTAGGGACTGCTGATAGAATTAATTATGTTATTAAATAAAAAATGTTGCACACATTATTATTAGAGAGTGTAGTGTTTTAAGAATTTTCATTAACATCAGATTTAGGATTCTGTAATGATATGAAAAATATAATGCACATGGTACCGAGCAGTACATCAAGACACTTCTTTTTTTCATAAGCCTTTAATGAGAATGAGCATGATATTATTGATATATGAATAATAATCATTTTGGATAAATGCTATCTTTATATAAAATTCCTCTAATAAAATCTAAAAATATGTTATTATGATTTACGCTTATCATTATCTGCATAAACATCTGTTGTTAAATCTGCAACTGATGGTTCTGGATCCTTCTTAGATTACTCAACAGCCTTATCAATCAACTCTTATGCTTCATCATCGATTTGCTAGAGAGAAAAATATTTTTAATAAAAAATACCTCAAGTTGTTTCTCTGAAGCAACACTATTATCTTAAATTAGCTTTCTGATATATCCAATGCAATCTTTAGTTTTTCTATGAGTGGATACCTACTCTCTGGTTCGATATGTCAATCCGGGATCAGACATTGAATGTCCGTGATATCTATAAGTCAATACTTCCAAGAATAGTGGACCTTGTTCTAAACAATATCTTTTAGCAAATTTAATGGTTTCCCTAACAGTAAAAATGTTGTTTCCGTCAATCTTTATATTAATAAAAATGCAATACTTAAATTCCTGGTATTACATCACCTCTTGTATAGAATTTAGGATTGGCAGCTGCTCTTTCTATTGCTGTTCCCATACCATACAAATTGTTTTCTATCAAATAAACTACAGGTAGTTTCCATAATGCTGCCATGTTTGCAGCTTCATAAACTTAACCTTAATTTGCAGCACCATCTCCAAATAATGTTACTGTGATATCTGGTTTTTTAAGATATTTTTAAGCAAATGCTAAGCCTGTTCCTAAAGGTATCTAAGCTCCCACAATACCATGTCCTCCATAAAAGTTATTCTTCTTATTATAATAATGCATAGAACCACCTTTGCCTTAAGTACTTCCAGTCCTTTTGGCCATCATTTCAGCAATAATTTAATGAGGTGTATCTCCCCATAAGTATGCAATACAATGGTCTCTGTATGCTGTAATAATACAATCATCATATGTCAACCCTCTGAACAATCCCTCATAAACTGATTCTTAACCATCAGCTAAATGCAAGAAACCTTTTTTTTTTATATTTAGAATAAGAATACCTCTAATTAATCTCTCCTTATATAGGCCATCACAAGCAATCTCCATTTTCCTTTAAATTTACATGCTCTTATAGATATCAATTAATTCAGCAGGATTAGTTGTTGCAGATCTTGGTAAAAGATTAGGATCTAATTTATGAGTTTTGAAGTCAGGTAAGACAACACTGATTGTTGAGAAACCTTGTCGTATTCTTGAAAATATCATTAATTAATGATAGGAAAAAGAGATAAATTATTACATTTTTTATTGATAATTCAATTTCTTAAACTAGTATTCTCAGTTCCTTAGATAAGGATTTTCTGGGTATCGATAACGTTTGACAATCTATCTCTTCTTATATCTATATTGTCTAGTTAATAGAGGGACAGCATATTTCTCAAAAGTTATGATAACAAAGAAATTAGAGAATATAATCACTAAAAGTATCAAAAACCATTCTTTGGGCATAATATTACTCTGACCATCGCTAAAATAATAGCTATCAGTAATCTTTATATAAATAATATTTTAATACCACAAATGAATCTTTTATTAATGATGGATAATCATAAAACAACATAATATAGGTTATTAGTATGAATAAAAATATTAACCAAATGGTGAAAGGTTTATTAGTGTAAAATGGCCGCCGGAATGGCTTACCTATACTAAATGCTAGCACTTAAATTAAGTATTAATAATTGGCATATAAAAATAATGTCTATATAAAAATAAATTAATACTGTATTTTCAAAGCACTCAAACATTGCAAAATGATCATCCACATTTCCAATCTTCTTATGGGCTGTTACAGAATCAATATACCAACTTTACTACTTTAAGAATGAATTAACTATTTATTTTAAATATTTGTACCTCCATATAAAAAAGTAATATTGATGCATGTACATCCAATAACTGATAATAAAACAGGAAATGATATTAAATTAGAACCTGGTTAGAACTAAGTTAATTCTTTATATGATTTAGTCAAACCCATTGTGGAAGCTATGGGAATAATAATTACAAGATCTATGAAAGTAAATTACCAAGTTGATAAGGAAGTTATGACTAAATACAGAAATGTAGCAGTTGAAAATTAAATCATACTATAGAGTGCCATGTATTTGAAGCATTAAAATGAGGTTACTAATGAAGCTCTTCCTTCTCTTAATAGTTTGATGATGCAAGAAATATCTTAAACTTTTGATGTAAATGGTGCTGCTATAGATGCTTCTGCCTCTGAAAGGGAAATACCAACATCAGCAGCCTTTAATGCACCACAATCATTAGCACCATCACCACACATGCCACAAAGTGCTTTTCTGCTTATTTTCTATAAATGTGTAATTAAGCATGCTTTTTAATCAGGTTTCATTCTAGCAAAAATAGCTGCTCTTTCTAACATGATGCCAAAGACTCGTCTTGCTTTTGGATTGATGTCAATTTAATTTAATAACAATTGAAATGCCTTTCCACTAATAGCTATAACAAATGGCTCATCAGTCTTCCAAGGATCTTAATCATCTATTATATGATCCAAGTTCTCCTCTTATAACTATCTCTCCTTTTATTTTAGTGTGGTTATTTTGCTTCTTGATAAGGTAAGGAATTGATTCCTGGCTTCCTCTTCATTTTCTTGATAAATTTCTAGTGTTTAGTGATTCGATGAGACCATAAGATCATTTATATGTTTATCATCCTCTTCTTCAACATCAGGATTGTCTTAAATATCCCATTCTGGAGATAAGTTTTCAGGATGTAATACATTATCGTTTTATTCAAAATCTTTCCATACTATTTTGTTCTTTCCATCAAATCTATCTTCATCTATATCGCCCAGAAATATTCTTTGTTAAGGTTGAACTAAATGGCATTATCTGGCAACTGAAATTGCAGTTAAAACATTATCGCCTGTGACCATTACTGTTCTTATGCAAGCATCTTGTAATTAGCATATTATTTTTTTTGTCGCTGGTTTCAGTTTGTTTTCCATAACCATAAATCCAAGAAAATTCAAATTACATTCAATTTCATCCCTTGATTATTCTGATGTAATCTCCTTAGATCCACAAGCTAACACTCTAAAACCCATTTTAGAATAATTTTCTAGTATTTTATGGAAAGATGAAGGAATTGAGCTCTTTTTACATAATTCTCTAAGTTTTTCGGGCGATCCTTTAACATGAGCTCTTAAATAGCCATTTCTCTTAACAATCACACTCATTCTTTAGAGAGTTGAAGAGAAATCATATCTCTTTACTATGTTGATGACCTCATTATTCAGTGTGATTTTATTGTCAATGTCATCTAACACCCATTTGGAGGCTTCGAACATTTTAACCTCAAGGGGATCCCCAATTAATTCTCCATTAACTTTTGCCAACCCATGACATGAAGCCATAATTTCAAGAAATAGATCACTTGGCCTTAATTTCTCAGATTTTAAGATATGCACTTCATTTAGTTCTCCATTATTTCCAGTCATTTCTTTCATATTTACAATTAGATCTTGGAAGCAAAACTTGTTTTTTTCTAATTTAATTATTAATAATATTACTCTAGCTAAATCCTACAGGCCTAACTCCATATAAATCAAGGCCATCTTCAGTTAATGTTCCTGTCTTATCAAAGCACATTATTGTAATTTTACCAGCTACATTCACTCTGTTGGGTGATATGCAAAATATTTATTTCTTCTAAAGTCTGCCTAATGCTAATGAAATACCAATTGATAAACAAGTAGGCAAAGCAGGAGGAACTGTAATGGTAATTAAATCTAGTGCATTTATAATCAACTATCCTGATGTTAAATTACCATCACTAAGTTCTTTTAGTTGATCTTTTATTGTTACACAAAATCCAATAAAAGCCATTATTCCCAAAACTCCTACGAATTTCATAGAATCTTTGTGGAAAGAGAATTTAGTTGGTTTCGGGAATAAAATTGACCTTACTAATTGCCCTTTGTTAGTTGAAAATCCAGTCTGAGATGCAATTGCTAATATAGGAATTTTTCCTTTTTCTGGATGTCTGCCTTCGATGCATTTAGTTCCAGCAAATAGGGTGCATTATTTACTATCTTCTTAAGGGTTGTAGCTTTTATCATTATATTAAATAGGAGTTTTAATTATTGGTATGGATTCTCCAGTTAACATGCTTTCATTAATGATGCAGCTTCCATTTAATAAAATACAATCACAGGGAACTGTCCAACCATCCTTAACTTCTATGAGATCTCCTGGTACTATTTATTTAGACATTATTTGTTATTTATTCTCATGGAAACTTTTATTAATTATAACTTAATCTTTCTCTATAACAATTGGGTTATTTCCTCTAAACACATGCTCTACAGTTACTATTTCTGTCATTTTCCTCAATTTCTCAAAATTTTATTTAGCTTCTCTTAAAGTCACTATTATCGAAACAACTGAGGTAATAAAAATTACCACAGCATATGAGTAATATGCTTCAAATCCTGCCCATAATACAATGCTGAAAACCTAAAATATATAGAAGGGTGATAAGATTTCATCAATAAGTATTTGTAAGGTAGTTTTATCTGGTATTGTTGTGTTGTTCTCTCCATAAACTTCAGAGACTTTTTCAGGATCAATTACTCCCCGACAAAAATTTTCTATTATTTCTTTATTGGTGCTATTATTAAATACAGTCTGTATAGGTTTGAATACATCATCATCGAGATAGTATGTATACAATCTATAAGTGAATATCTAAAAATAATTTATATATTAACCTTATAATTAGATCTTGTACCATTAATAGGAGCGTTTCTAATTGAGAGTTTAACCAATTCTTACTCATAGTCTAATGAGTATACTAATAGATGAGTTGCTTTTTAAAGTGGACATTTTTTGTACAAAAAGGCTATCTTTAATTTTAATTCCCATCTCATAATTAAGTAGAAAAGTCCACCTACATTTTGTATGTCATATACCTGTGATGATAGAGAGAAGTATGAACAACGCCTTCATAAGCTACGATTTTTTATAAGCTTCTATCTTTTTGATGACTCCTTCTTCTTAAATTAGTTTTGGGAGTATAAATTAGACATTATAGAATTCTAGTTTGTCAAGTAGTTAATCATTGCTATCCTATACTTTCATAAAATAAAAATATTATAAAACATTCTAAGGCTTTTATCACAGATTACGTCAAATTAAAATGTAAAAATTGTTTGAATAAAAAAGTTAATAAATAAAATATTTAAAATTTTCTGAAAGAAGCTGGGTCCATCCTTATATTTGTAAATAATAGAGCATATTTAATTATAATAAAAACCAAAAATAGAATGATCTCATCATTTTTTAGCCTAAGGATGAAAATCGCAAGATGATACAACTGTATAATCGAAATTTAAAAACATTTCAAATAGATTAGGAATACCAGATTCTTATCATTAGATGAATCCCTATAAAATAAAATAAAAATCAATTTCATAATCAAATTCAAATTTTCAATCTGGGAGTTTATATGTTATATTACTATCGAAGAGTTAAAAATATAAATATATAGTTTAACAGTGATTATATAATTTTCAATTAGCTTGATAATTCATAAAATAATTATCTTTTAGGCTGATCCAAAATGTAAAGATTAATCATATGAGATAATCTATTATCTCAAAACGACCCATATTTTGTAATAATTTGTTCTTTACTTTAATAAATATGTATTTTATATCATATGATTTGGAATCTTCAATACATTTAGAAAAAAACTCATTAATAAGTACTTATAATTTAAATTATTTGAAGATTTGAATTAAAATTACTTTTTATATAAAAATATTTATTTAATACTGTCTACTTGCATATGTCGATTACAGATGCATTTTAATTTATCTAATAAAATAATTTATTTGTCTAAATGATAAAATGTACTAATAAAATTATGATTAATTAATCATATACCTTGAAATATTGATTAAAATGAATTTTCGATTATAAATGAATTTTCGATTATAAATGAAAAATAATATTGACTTTAAAACAAAAACAAGATTAATTATTAATTGATTAATTTATTATTTTAAATCATTTCCTTCAATATTCTATTATTGCTGAAGCCAACAAGATTTCATCTTTTATATTATTATAAAATACCTTTAGTTAGTAAACATATATATTTTCCATTATCTAGTTATATACATAAATTAAAATTAAAAGTGACTAAAAAATAATAAAAATATATATACATTTTCTATGATCCAACTTGTGAGCTATTTAACTAACTACATTTCCATTTAAATCAATTATTCTCAGAAACTTTTCACTTATTAATAACAAGTTCTAGTTCAAATTAATTTAAGAAAATCCTCGAATACTAAGATTTCCATATTCTTATATTTTGTAAAGGCAATTCTTTTTATAATCTACCTCACATTTATATAACTAACGATTAGACTCTAAAATTAATAAATTGGTTATGTTCTGTACGAATTATATTTACTTACAAATATAATAATTTAACTTTTCTTTTAATCTCGCTTTAAAGACAATTCTTCGATTACTACATTTCTACATATATATGATATTTCATGAATTTGCATAAACTAAAGAATCATTTTATTAATTATAATCAGTCGAACAAATCCTACAATCAGCAAATTTATTAAACAATTTAAATATTGTTTTCGTCCTTTTAATATCAATTTTTATTTTTTAAATGCTACCACCCCAAGCGATCAAAAACTTATTTTCCACTGTTATTATTTGCTTAATTGGGCCAACAGTTATTTTCTATTAAAAGATTTTTTTGAAATTCTATTTTACATCAAAACCCAGAATTGATTGAAAATTTTGTAAATGAAAATTAAAACCGACATAAAATTTTGAAGAATCACTTGTGAATTATGACGACTAACTATAACCGATATGTTTGATCTCCTTAATGATCTAATATTCATCAAGTTCAAATATTTTTAATATCTATTCCCAACCAAGGTATTTTCCATCACCTGATATTGAAACACTTTACCCTGTTATACTAGCCTTATCTATTTGTTCAATATTGTATTTTCCGAGAAAATAATTTTTGGGAGGGTTTAACTACAAACTCTATCTTTCTTATAATATAATATGTTCAATTTTAGCTTTACCATGCTTATGAATTCTTTCATATATTCATTAGATGCAGCAAATTCGTTACCCAAATTAACAGCCTTCGAATGTGCAATAATGAGTGACTAAAACTTATTCATGCCCTAATTAGAGGCAAAATTTTATGTTTTTATTCATTATTTTTATTTAATTAATAAAATGAAAATTAAAGAATTCAGGTTTTATGCAGCTTCTATCAAGTTTCTGCATCTGGGAACCCATGTAATATCATTATTATAAGAATTATGATATATTATTATTACTTTTTGTTATAGATTTTCTGGAAGTGATTTAATTATTAAACTCTTTTAAATTCTAATTCTGTATGCTCTTTTTGTAAATGATATCTTTCAGATTTGAAAGCATTATTATCAAAAAAACTTTAAGAACAAATTAATAAGGTTTCAAATTTAGAATTATTTAGAATAATTAATTTACCTTTGATTGGAATAGACTTGAGGACATTTGAGCAAAAATTAAATATAATTATTTATGACAAATATAAAAGCCCTCCTGTGAAAAACTTATTAGTATATATTAAAAGTTTCATGACAATAATAAGGACTACTAAAATTAATAAAGTGCTGCATTTTTATACCCTTGTTAATATATCAAAATGGTCAAAATGTTATCAACTTAATATAAAATTAAAATTATTAATTCGAGTTGTTCCAATTAGAGATAATATCAAAAAGATAAAGAAGATTAATTGATTAAGATCAATAAAAAAATTTATCATAAGCAATATGAAAGATAAGATCTCTATATTCATAATAATATAAATGAAAACAATAAAAATATATTATTAAGAACTATTTATTATTTTGAATCATTTTTCTCATTCGATTTCACCTTTATCTGAGGCCAATATAATTTTATCTTTAATACTATGATAAAATACCTTTATTCATTAGGATAATATGTTTTGCATTCTCTAGTTATCTACATAATCTTAAATCATGACCAACTATTAATAAAAAATTAATTAAAAATATTACTCTTCTATAAGTGATTTATTTAATAAATAATATCTCCTTTATCATTGACTATTTTTATATACCTTTTACATATTAATAAAAAGTTTTAGGTTTAATTAATTAAAGAAAATCTTTAAATCCCATTAATTTTAAATTCTTATAATTTCGTAAGGTTCTAATTAATATAATCTACACGCAATTTACATATAGCAAGTGAGGAGTCTAAAATTAATATATTGTCGATATTATCAACGAATTATATTTAGGAAATGCAAGGGTTATGTATTTTTTTAAAGATGAGTCTTCGTTCACAATTGTATATATTTATCCTATTGTATACACTTCCATAGATTAAATAATCAAACTGCTAATTATAATCCATTACCCTAATATAATTATTACCAAAATCAATTTTGAAAATGCTTTTCTTCCTTTTAATATCAAATTTAATTATTGAAGCACAATTACCTAAAAAAACCAAATATTAATTTTCAATTGTTCTTATATCGCTACTATCTACATATTTTAAATAAAATTAAAAGATTTTTTTGAAATTCCTCTACATATCAAAACATAGAATTTTAGAATTTTCTATTCCAACATAGAGTTTTGAAGAATCAACTGTGAATTTTAAGGCACACATGCTAGAATCACATTTTATCTGTTTAACGATCTTGCCTTCCATTATTTCATATATTTTCAATATTTTGTCTTTTCCACCATATGCAAGGTATCTTTCATTATTGGATATTTAAACTATGTTGAATTAAGTTTAATCAATTTGTTTGAACTTGTATTTTCTGTTTGAATATTCATCAGGTTTATTGATGTTTTTATGAATGTCCAATAATTAAGGTACTTTTTAATAAATTTCATCTTCTAGTATTATGTGATTAATAACAGCTCTGCCATGATTATGAATTCTAGCACTGATACATTAGAGGCAACACCACCGCGATACAATTAACAGTCCTTAAATGTGCAATAACTGATTATTTTGAAATTATCGTGCTAGCAGCAAAATATTATTTAAGTATTCATATTTATATTTTAATTATTAATATGAAAATTTAGGAACTTTCATTTTCGTTACCTTTTTTTACCCAAGTATTTATTAGAACTCTAATATAAATAATCTTCAGACTCCATTATTATAATAATGACATAATTCAATAATTCATGTTCTTTAAGTATAGATTTTCTGGATAGCGATAATGTTATACAATTAAACTCTTTTTGGCTCTGTATCCTCTCTTATTTTTCTACAATTGTTATCATCAATTCAATGTTATTAAGGCAATTAGCAAGCATTAGTAGAAATTAAAAGTTCTATAATGGTTTAACTTTTATAAATATTAAAATAACGACTTCTCTTGATATTTGTATAAAAATAAAATTTACAAATTAATGACAAATATAAATAGGAGTCATATGGTGTAAAATGATTATGTAAAGGGTTTTTCCATTTAAAATCACATTCATTTGACCACATATATATAAAGTTTCCATAAAAAAAAAGGGTTTTTAAGTTAATAAAGACTCTATTTACAAATTATTTTTTATTTGTCCTCAGGCACTCTAGCTTTATAATTGAGAATTTATCAATTAGCATTGATTTATGGATGACTTCTAGATGTTATGATTAATAATTTTGAAAACAATAAGGAAAATCATTATATTATGATCAATTAAAATTGTTAATAAGCAATTTTTAAAATGATATCACTAGAGATTTTCTTTATTTAAAGCGTTGTTAATAATAATAATAAAAATATATTTATTAATTGAACCATATATTATTTTAAATCATTTTTCTCGTTTGATTTCACCTTTTTCTGAGGCCAATATAATTTAATCTTTATTTATATGATGATAAAATACCTCTAGTCCATAATACAATATGTTAAGCATTATCTAGATAAATACAATTAATAAAACCTATCCCAGCTATTAATAAAAAAATAAATTAAAAATTATTACAATTTTAGGTACGATATACTTCATAAATATTTCCTTTATCATTAAGTATTCTTAAACAACTGTCAATACAGTTTAATAAAAAGTTCTAACTTTAATTAATTAAATAAAAGCGATATATTTAAGGTTCTCAAAATTATTATATTTTGATAAGATAATTATTGTTATAATTTACCTCCCATATACATAAATTATGTTAAAAGTCTAAACTTAATAGATTGTTTATATTATCCATGAATTATATTTACCAAATCATTTGATAATTGTCATATGTTTTACTTAAGATGAGACTTTTTTTACAAACATCCCATATTTTTATAGAATCATCACAAGATCCATGAATAAGAATACTAAAATACTAATTATAATCGATTTCATGAATTTCATCTAATATTAATAATTTTAATATTCTTTTCTTGCTTTTAATATCAAATTTTATTATTAAATCATTATAAAATTTAATGAGCAAATATTAATTTTTTATTGTTCTTATGTCCTAAGTTAAACTTTAATTTAATTTCAATTAAAATATTTTTTTGAAATTCCTCTTTACATCGAAACATATACGATTAAAAAATTATAATACTAATTATAATCTATTGCCTAACTATCACCTATAACAATTTTGAATATTATTTTCTTCCTTTTAGTATCAAATTTTATTATTTGATTACCTTCACCCTAAAAAATCAAATATTAATTTTTAATTGCTATTATATCTCTGTTATATACTTAGTACTAATTAAATTAAGGGATTTTTTTGAAATTCCTCCACAGATCAAAACATAGAATTTTAGAATTTTCTAATCCAACATAAAGTTTTGAAGAATCAACTGTGAATTATAAGGCACAAATACTATAAGAACATTTTATATCTTTAATTATCCGATCTTCTTTAATACTATATATTTTCAATATTTGCTCACTTCCACCATATGCAAGGTATTTTTAATTATTGGATATTTAGGTATGTTATATTATTCAAAATAAGTAAAATCAATTTGTTTAAACATGTATTTTCTGTTTATCTAGTTATCAGGTGTATTGATTTTTATATGAATGTCGAATTATTCAGGTACTTTTTGAGATATTTCATCTTCTGGTATTATGTGTTTAATAATAAATAGCTCTCCAATGATTATGAATTCTATCATTGATACATTAGATGCAACACTATCGCAAGATCAATTTACAATCCTCGAATGTGCAATAATGAGTGACTTTGAAACAATCGTGTCCTATTAAATTACAATATATTGTTTTTGTATTCATATTTATATTTTAATTATTAATATGAAAATTGAGGATTTCTCATTTTCGGTAGCCATTTTGACCCAAAGTATTTCTTAAAAATAGAATTAATAAACTCAAGATTATATTATTATATTATATATTGATATATTTTATATAATTCATGTTCTTAAATATGGATTTTCTGGATAACGATAGCGTTTAACAATTAATCTCTTTTTGGCTCTGTATGCCCTAGTTACTATTGGTACAACATATTTTTCAAATGTAAATGTTATTAAGGCATTCGCGAGCATAAGCAGAAACAAATACAGAAACCAAATTTATGGAGTTTTTGAAGTAAGCCCTGGTTCTGTTTCACTCTCATAATTATCAAATAACTAGAAAATTATAATATATTATTACTTAGAATAAACTTTATGGCCACTCTCTTGGATATTTGAACAAAAATAAAATATAAGTATTAATGACAAATACAAATATAAGCCATCCTGTGAAAAACTTGTTAGTGTAGAACGATCTTCTAAATGGCTTGCCTATTGAAAATGCCATACATATTATCACATATTAAAAGTTTCCATACAAAAATAAGGACTAAGATTAATAATATAAATACTGTATTTTCATATCCTTCTTCTAAATCAAAGTGATCAAGAGGCTACCCTGCTTTAGTTATATCTTAATTTTACAGATCAGTATGAATATCAACTGTTGATCTATACCAGTCTTATCTTATCAAGGATGTATAAACTATAACTTAAAATGAAATGTTGATTATGGTTTAACCAATAACTGATAGTAGAACTGGAAATGAAATTAAATTAGAACCTGGTTAAAAGGATGTCAATTGTTTATAAGATTTCGTTTATCCCATAGCTGTGGCGAGTGGAATGATGATTATTAAGTCTATATATGTGAATTAAAGTGATGACATGTTTGATATTACAAAATAAAGCAAAGTTACCGATCCAAACTAAATCATACTATAGAGGGCCATGTATTTGAAGCATTAAAATGAGGTCACCAATGAAGCTCTTCCTTCTCTTAATAGTTTGATGATACATGATATATCTTATACTTTTGAGGTAAATGGTGCTGCTATAGATGCTTCTGCCTCTGAAAGGGAAATACCAACATCAGCAGCCTTTAATGCACCACAGTCATTAGCACCATCACCACACATGCCACAAAGCGCTTTTCTATTAATTTTCTATAAATGGGTAATTAAGCACGCTTTTTAATCGGGTTTCATTCTTGCAAATATTGATGCTCTTTCTAGCATAATGCCAAAGACTCGTCTTGCTTTTGGATTGATGTCAATTTAATTTAATAACAACTGAAATGCTTTACCACTAATAGCTATAACAAATGGTTCATCAGTCTTCCAAGGATCTTAATCATCTATCAAGTGATCTAAATTCTACTCTTGTAATTATCTTTCTTCCTCTTTGTAAGAAAAAACTTTGCTTTTTGATTAAGATTTTCTAGTTAATCCTGTTTCTACTTCTCTCTCACTCTATAGGATTTCTAAAATTTAATTTTATCCCTCTTAAAAAACAAATGATTTATCCTCCTCATCAACATCATCTCTAATATCTTATTCTGGAGATAAGTTTTCAGGATGTAATACATTATCGTTTTATTCAAAATCTTTCCATACTATTTTATTTCTGCCGTCAAACCTATCTTCATCAATATCACCCAGAAATATTCTTTATTGAGGTTATACCAAATGGCATTATCTGGCAACTGAAATTGCAGTTAAAACATTATCGCCTGTGACCATTACTGTTCTTATACAAGCATCTTGTAATTGGCATATAATTCTTTTTGTAGCTGGCTTAAGTTTGTTTTCCATAACCATAAATCCAAGAAAATTCAAATTACATTCAATTTCATCTCTTGATTACTCTGATGTAATCTCCTTAGATCCACATGCTAACACTCTAAAACCCATTTTAGAATAATTTTCTAGTATTTTATGGAAAGATGAAGGAATTGAGCTCTTTTTACACAATTCTCTCAGCTTTTCTGGCGATCCTTTAACATGAGCTCTTAAATAGCCATTTCTCTTAACGATCACGCTCATTCTTTAGAGAGTTGAAGAGAAATCATATCTCTTTACAATATTGATGACTTCATTATTCAGAGTGACTTTATTGTCGATGTCATCTAAAACCCATTTTGAGGCTTCGAACATTTTAACTTCAAGTGGATCTCCGATTAATTCCCCATTAACCTTCGCTAATCCGTGGCATGAAGCCATTATCTCAAGAAATAGATCATTTGGTCTTAATTTTTCTGATTTCAAGATGTGAATTTCATTAAGATCGCCAATATTTTCTTTTTCACTCATTTCTTTCATATTTATTATTAAATCTTGAAAGCAAAACTTGTTTTTTTCTAATTTATTTATTAATAATTACTTTAACTAAATCCTATAGGCCTAACTCCATATAAATCAAGGCCATCTTCAGTTAGAGTTCCTGTCTTATCAAAGCACATTATCGTTATTTTACCAGCTACATTCACTCTATTGGGGGATATGCAAAATATTTATTTCTTCTAAAGTCTGCCTAATGCTAAGGATATACCAATAGATAAACAAGTAGGTAAAGCAGGAGGAACTGTGATTGTAACTAAGTCTAGGGCATTTATAATCAACTATCCTAATGTTAAGTTTTCGTCACTAAGTTCTTTAAGTTGATCTTTGATTGTCACACAAAATCCAATAAAAGCCATTATTCCCAAAACTCCTACGAATTTCATAGAATCTTTGTGGAAAGAAAATTTAGTTGGTTTAGGAAATAAAATTGACCTTACTAATTGCCCTTTATTAGTTGAAAATCCAGTTTGAGATGCAATTGCTAAAATAGGAATTTTTCCTTTTTCTGGATGTCTGCCTTCGATGCATTTAGTTCCAGCAAAAAGGGTGCATTATTTACTATCTTCTAGAGGGTTGTAGCCTTTATCGTTATATTAAATAGGTGTTTTGATAATAGGAATGGATTCTCCAGTTAACATGCTTTCATTAATGATGCAGCTTCCATTTAATAAAATACAATCACAAGGTACAGTCCAGCCATCCTTAACTTCTATGAGATCTCCTGGTACTATTTATTTGGATATTATTTGTTGTTTATTCTCATAGATGCTTTTTTGGATTATGACTTATTCTTTCTCAATTACTATAGGATTATTTCCTCTAAAAACATGTTCTACAGTTACTATTTCTGTCATTTTTCTCAACTTCTCAAAATTTTGTTTAGCTTCTCTTAATGTTACTATAATTGATATGGCTGAGGTTATAAAAATCACTGCAGCATATGAATAATATTCTTCAAAAGCAGCCCATAATACAATACTGAAAACCTGAAATATATAGAATGGCGATAATATTTCATCAATAAGTATCTATAATGTAGTTTTATCAGGTATTGTTGTGTTATTCTCTCCATAGACTTCAGACACAGTTTCAGGATCAATCACTCCTCTGCAAAAATTCTATATTATTTCTTGATTAGTGCTATTATTGAATACTGTTTAGATGGGTTTGAATACATCATCGTCCAGATAATATGTATACAATCTATAATCAAATATCTAAGTATGACATAATAAAATTACCTTATAATTTGATCTTACATCTTTAATGGGTGCATTTCTAATTTTAAGTTTCACTAATTCCTTCTCATAATCTAAAGAGTACACTAATAAATGAGTTGCTCTTTTCAGCTTACATTTTTTGTACAAAAATGCTATCTTTAATCCTTGTTCCCACCTCATGACTAAATAGAAAAGTCCACCTAACTTGTAAATAAAAATACCTGTGATGAGAGTGAGAAATATGAATAATGCTGTCATAAGGGAAGATCTTCTGTAGGACTCTATTCTTTTGATGACTCCTTCTTCTTAAATTAGTTTTGGGAGTATGAATTAGACATTGTAGAATTCTAGCTTGTTTAGTAGTTAATCATCGATATTCCCTACTTTCATACAATAAAATAAAAATATTATAAAGCAAGTCCATCAAGGTGTTATCATTTCCTAGATTACGTCAGATATATTAAAAAAAAATATATATATATTATATAAATATGGGTGAATAAAAAGTTGATTTAGTCTTTAAACTCATTCTAATTGGAAATTCTATGACAGGAAAATCTTCACTCCTTCATTATTATCTTAAAAAGCACGGTATTATGATAATTTATATTAGCAAAACTTAATATAAACTAGACTGTAGGAGTAGAATTTGCATCATAATTATTACAATTTAAAGATAAAAGTGTCAAATTATAAATATGGGACACAGCTGGATAAGAGAGATTTAGATCCATATCAAAAGCATATTATAGAGGTGTCATTGCTGCAATTGTAGTATTTGATCTAACAAAGTAATAATGAAATCATATATTAGTGAACAATCATTTTAAAATATAGAAGAATGGGTAAGTGAAGCTTAAGCTAATTCTAAAGAAGATTTAGATATCCTGATTATTGGCAATAAGAGTGATTTAAATGATGCAAGAGCTATAACATATTAAGAAGCATTAAATTAAGCAAATAATTTGAGATGTTTATATATTGAGACCTCAGCTAAAACGGGACATAATGTTGATGAAGCATTAAATAAGCTAATAGAACACGTGTTTGTTAGAATTGAAAAAGGTACAATTCATAAAAACAATTTTATTAACTTAGGTGAAATATCTGCTGATGACTATAAACCATAGTTATTGAATCCATTAACTAAATAAATTACAGAGAAGAAAACTTAGAATGAATAAAAATGCTAATATTGTTGAATTATTTGTTTATATATATTATATATTTTTTTTTTTTTTTTGATTCTCAAACATCAGTAATTTCAACTCTCATCTCTGGTTATGGCAAATTTAGAAAATCTTCATTTAAAACCTATTACCTTAATTCTGATTTTATTTAAACTTCCACTTTCACTTAATCTTCTCCTTTAACTTAAACCTCTTCTTTCAAAGCTTCTTCTTTCACTTTAACGTCTTCCTCATACTTCATTAATGATTGATTATTTTATTACGCTTAATTAGTCATTTCCTATTTTAAATCGATATCCATTTCATCTTCTTTTTTATCATGGATATCTTGTTCTTCGGATGAATCTTCTCCCTCTTCTTCTTAACTATCAACAACTTCTTCATATCCAGTTGGGGGTGGTTTGGTTTTCAAAGGTATGTACGATCTAATATAGGTTTATTCATTTATAAAGATAATTTTTAATTCTTTTGCATTATAGGTTCTGCCAAACATTTCAACAACCGCTTTCTATGCCTCTTCTTTGGTTGCATAAACTATAAAAATGCATCCAGCCTCAGCACCTAGTCCTGCTTAGTAGGGTTTGACAAAGAAATCATCCTCGATTTGACCATAACTGGAAAAACCATCTAGTAAATCTTCTCTCATATCATTCCATTCCTTTCTACTTAGATTAATTGCCATCGCAGAGTTTAAGAAATTACCAACCTTGATAATTCTTGAAGATATTCCTGCCTATGCCAAAATTTCATCTTCTGGTCGCTGGCCTTTAGACATTCCAAGGGATCGCAAGGCTAGTAATGCTGCTGCTTAAGCTTATGCCCAATTATGAGCTTGTTAGACTAACTGTGACTAATTAATACTCTGACCTATTTTGATTTGAAAAAAAAAAAAAAAAAATTATTTATAAAAAATATACCATATAGACTATCTCCTAATCTAAGAATCTTACAATTCTCATCCAATAATTGTATTGATTCCAATTTAAGTAATCGATTAGCTTCCTCAACAGATGAAAGTTCTAATGTGCAAGTTCTATCTTTTTCATTAAGATTGCACTGCAATATAGGTTTAGCATTTCCCATGTCATTTAAAAAGTTCCTATTCATATATCGACTAAGTTCTGCAAATAAATCCCTATTAGTTAGACCAGTAGGGATATTACATATTTAAACTCTTCTCATTCGACTTGTTTATGACATTACTTTATCTTTATCATCTCTGACTTTGTCATGAAGATTTGTTTTAGGTACCCATGCAAATCCATCCCAAAATTGATCTTATTTATCATAACTTAATGAATCTATAGATGATTATATAATTTTACTTGCTTTGGCAGCAGGATTATTTGCCATTATAAGCTTCTTATAATGACGAACAGCAGAATTTGATCTAGATCTCTTCCTTCTATCCTCCTTAATTTTTGCAATTCGTTGCTAATTAAACAAAATGATCATAAAATAAGACAAAAACAAATTACTTATTTTGATTCAGGTGGAGCTCCTTAAATTGCTTCGCTTGGAGGATTCTATTATTTCTACTTTTGTTTCCTTTCAATTGATTTATTACTTTTTTTTTTGTCTTTCTTATGCTTTCTCTTAATGCGACTAGAAGAAGATGATCTCGACGATGATGATCTTTTCTTTTTCTTATCTCCTCCCATATATTTAAAATTTAATATTATCTTTGAAATTTTTTTTCTAATTAGATAAAAAAAAAAATATAATATGACAAAAAATAGATATCATTCTCTTCTTTTACGTTTGCTAAATTTAGCAATTACCTCTTATGCCTCATTAACTGGTAGTGGATCATGTCTCTTATATTCTAATGAGAATTCTCCTTATCCCTAAGTAAATCCTCTAAGTTCTGTAGCATATCCAAACATTTATTATAAAGGAACATCAGCATTTAGTATGAATAAATCTCCCTTTGTTTCTGTATGAGTTGTCATTCCTCTTCTCTTTGAGATGCCAGCCATTGCTGTTTGGTATGTGTTGGCAGGAACCATAATCTCCACAGCCATTACAGGTTCTAATAATTCTGGAGATGCTGATTTGAATGCTTGTGTGAAGGCATATTTTGTAGCCAACTAGAAGGCAGCAGATGATGAGTCTACAACGTGTGTCTGCCCATCCTCAAGTACAAATTTGAAATTCACAACAGGATAGCCTGTTAAGGGTCCTTTTTCTACACTTTCATAAAATCCTTTTTCCACAGCTGTTATATATTCATTAGGGATGTTGTTTCCAACTGTTGCATTTACGAACTAGTTAGCAAATTACTCTTCTCCATTAAGTGGTTCCACATATCCCATAACTCTAGCAAATTGACCAGCACCACCAGTTTATTTTTTATGTAGATAATCAAATCCAGTTTTAGATGTTATGGTTTCTCTATAATTAACAGTGGGCTATCCTAATTCAACTTCTATTTCGAACTCTCTTCTCATTCTTTCTGCATAGATTTATAAGTGAAGCTCTCCCATTCCTGATATGATGATTTCTTCAGATTCTTTATCCATGTCAACCGAAAAAGTTGGGTCTTCTCTCCTGAATTTGTTTAACGCTTTTTAGAATTTATTTGAATATTCTTTCTTGGTTGGTCTTATCGAGAGAGACATGACTGGTTCAGGTACATACATACTAGAGCAAAAAACCTAAGTTTGCATATCGCCTGCTGTTAAAGTATCACCACTTGAGCAATCAACACCAAATAATGCAAAGATGTCACCAGCCTCAACCTCTGGTATTTCTTCCATTTAATTAGCATGCATTTTACCTAATTTCTATACCTTTAATCTCTTCTTTGTATTCATATTGTATAGGAAGTCTCCTTTTTTTAGTTTTCCTTAGTATACTCTGACAAAAGTTAATTGTCCAAACTTATTTTCTTCCAATTTGAAGGCATAGCCTACAAATGGTAGTTTTGAATCAATTTAAAATGTCACTTTCTCTTCCTTCTTTTCAGAATTGTATTAGAAACCATAATTGCTCTTCTCATATGGTGCTGGTAAAAAATCAATTACACCATCCATTGCCAATTGAACTCCTTTATTTTTATAGGCACTTCCCATGAAGACTGAATAAAATTTATGAGCCAAAGTATTTCTTCTTATTGCATCTTTCAATTATTTTTCTGTTATTTCTTATTCATTTAGGTAGGCATCTTCAATTTCTGGATCAACACTTCCTAATGTTTCGATCAATTCTTATCTTTTTGCTTTTGCTTCTGCCAAGTATCTGTCTGGAATATTTTCCTCTCTAATTACTTCACCTTTCAGTCCATCAAAGTAATATGCTTTCATTTTTATGAGATCGACCAATCCACTAAACGTTTGATCAGATCCAATCGGTATTTGAACTGCTGCTACAGTTAATCCTAATCTCTTTCTAATTGATGAAATAGCAGACCAAGGATTGGCACCCATTCTATCAAGTTTGTTAATGAATATTATTCTAGGAACATTATATCTCGACATTTATTTGTGAACTGTTAAAGTTTATGGTTATACTCCAGCAACACCACATATCAATAGAACACCACCATCAAGAACTCTTAAGGCTCTTTCCACTTCAATTGTGAAATCTACATGGCCAGGAGTATCGATCAAATTAAATGATGTGTCTTTCCATTTTAGGAATGTTGCTGCACTCTATATGGTAATTCCTTTTTCTTTTTCTAATTCCATAAAGTCCATTGTAGCTCCTACATTATCGCCTCCTTTGACTTCGTGAATTGAATGTATTTTGCCACCATAATACAATACTCGTTCTGAGAATGTTGTCTTTCCAGAATCGATATGTGCTGAAATTCCAATGTTACGAAGTGTTTTGTATAATGGTTCACTAAACCAAAACATGGGTGATTGTACAAATGATCGAAATCGTCCAAGCATTTGGCCCCCTTAATTAAATTTTTATTATATCAAATATAAAAAGTATATAACTAACAATGCAATAAATATAATTCAAATGCATCTTTTATTTATTAAAATTATTTTATTTTTTTTCTTTTAGTGTTAATTTTATTAAAAAAATCTTTTTATTTTACTCGATATGATCATGAACTAAAAAAAATAAGAGAAGAAATCAGACACTGAATAAAACTAAAATAGCCAACTATCTGACTAAAAATAATACAGACTGATCTAAATGCCATCCAAATTTATTGACCCTATGAGAACTTATCGAATGAGTGGGGTATTTTGAAATTTTTAAACATTTTAGGACTTCCATTTGTACTCAAACGCTGATTATATTGTTCATTCAAAAAAGCTTGGCCTTGGAATTAGTTGTTAAAATCCCTATAAAAAGATTTCTAACATTATTTATAATGAAGAGACTCAGCGTGTTACGCTTCAGTATTCTCAAATAGACTTCTCAATTACACCTTGGGAGATGGTTGTAGATAGACTACAAAGTCTAGGTGATAGGGAAATTTATAAGCTTAGCAATTATATTTAAGCTTTTCATTAATAGTTGAAGAATGGGCTTGATGATAAACAAGAAAACATGGTTTAAAAAATTACATAATATCGTTCAAGTGCATAATATTAATACAAATACATTAAGGACCTCAATTAAATAATAATTAGTCAATTTTCATTGGATACTCAACTAATATAGGATTTAGGGTTTGAACTTCACGACTTTATATCGTTTTGTTTCAGATATGGGATACCAGAGTAATTTTCTCTTTATTATATTTTTAGGTTCTCCTTGAAACCAAATTCCACCAATTAAGAATATTGTTAAACAGTCATGGAATTTATTAAACCTATTGTTGAACCAGCTGAGAGATAGGATTTTTACTTTTATACACAAAAGTACCCACATGTATTTTAAACAATATTAAATAAAGGGTCTTAAAGCATCGGTATAATTTGAAAAGAATTATCCTCCTAATGATAATGCCAACTTTTAGCTTATCAACCTAGATGTTTTTTTTACATATGATGGTGATGCAAAATCAGTACCAGCACAATCAAAACTTATAAATAAGAATTGCCTCATGAAATATTATACTATTGGTGATCTCCATATCAAAAGATGCGGTTTTGAATAAAGAACAAGTAAGAGAACCAAAATATGATTTATACGTAAAAATTTGTTGAAAAATCAATAATCATCTATACAATTTGTTTTTTTTTAATAATAATTTAATGTTAATAAATGAATAATCATAAGAAATAAATACATCATAGATGACATTTGATGAAGCTTTAACTAAAGCAGGTGATTCACATAAATATTAAAAGTTAGTATTCATCTACTTTGGATTCTAATGGTTTGTTGCAAAGTAATTCTTATTTTTTATAATTTTTTTTTTTTATCAAAGCTGGATACTACTATCTCCAGTTTATTTATTTAGGGATCCAATTGTTGACTGTTAAGGTGATAATAATTGTTTAGCAAGTTGTCTTGGTGGAGATTATAATGATAGTGGATGCAATACGTTTATTTGCACAGATCCACCAAAATTTCAATATTTGACAGGAGACTCAATAACCACTGCCTTTTCAACAATTCTTGCTTGTAATAATGAGAACATTAGTTCTTTATTATAAAGTATGCCATATGTTGGATCTTTGGTGGGTTTTTTTCTGTTTTCTTTTGTTGCTGATAATTATGGAAGAAAGCTTGCTCTTACGTTAGCTTGGATGTCAGCTACAATAGGTTGTTTAGGTCTAGGAGTAATTTATATTTATATTTTTATAGCTAGCTTAAAATCTTTAAATGGTAGCTATTGGTTATTTTTTTACAGGTTTCGGTGTAAATCCGAGTATTACTATTCATTTTTCGTTTATAAATGAGCATACACGTATTTATATATAAATAAATAGTCGGGGATTTTAGAGATATTTAAAATATAGGAGTTCAAATATTTTTTGGTGTAGGAGAAATTTGCTTAGTCTTAATTGGCTATTTCTTCCCTGAATGGAGAATATTATGTTTATTTTGGTTCACTATTCCAATATTTTTTTTAAATTTCGGAATGATATTTGTTTAAGAGTCACCTAAATTTTTATATTCTAAAAACAAAGTTAAGAGCGTGAAAGTGCTTAATTTGATTGCAAGTGTGAATGGAAAGGAATCAATCAATGCAAGTGATGTGTAAGACAATCCATGTGAGGAGGAGAATAACTCTAAAGTTTATTCGATTATCGATTTAATAAGATATAAGTCTATAAGATTGAACTTTATTTGTGGTTTGATAATGTTTTTCGGAGTCATATTAGTTTATTATGGAATAAGTTTTGCTAGTGATTCTTTAGGGCTTAATTTTTATATTAATAATATTATTATTGGTATATCTGAAATTATAGCTTATTTAATAACAAGTATTTTTTTTATACTAATAATTTCAAGATGCTGTTGTTGTTAAACTAAGGAGAAGATTATGGATCATGATAGGATTTACTGTCTGTGGAGTGCTATCTATTTGCTATGCATTTTTCCCAGGAGCAGATTCCATATCACTTTTATGGAAAATTGTTTAAACAATTTTAGCAGGAGTAATTAATATAAATATATTTCAGTTCATGAGATTTGTAATTAGTTGTGTTTTGTCACTATCCTACATATATCTATCTGAGCTATTTCCTACAGTTGTTAGATCCTTAGCTCTAGGATTGTGTTCAGCTGCAGGAACATTTGGTAGTATTTCATGTCCTTTTATTAAGAAGGCTGCATAAAATATAAACGTCAATCCAATTATTATGTTTGGTATCATAGGATTATTCACTGGAAATATAATAATTTTCTTGAAAGAAACATTTAATGAACCTTTACAGGATGATATTTCAGAAAGTAGGGATAAATTTGTGTTTGATGAGAGTAAAAGTGCGATAAATAAATCAAATAATTTCAATTGATTGTTTATGTTTGATATATTTATTATATGATTTATATAATTTTAATCCATCTATAATAAATATTCTAAAAAATAAGAAAGTTCTAGAAATCATAAATTTTAATACAATTTAAAAATAAGAAAATTTGTAAAGTTTATCAAAAATCAATTTATTGAGCATGATATTTCAAAATCACAACCTTTTGGTGAGATCTTTAATATGAAAATTTAGTCTTAATCTTGTTTTAGTTAGAGATTTATTTGATTTCCCGTGAAAGGTTTTCTCAATTTCAAGCCAACAAATTCAGTAAATTTAACTTTAATTAATACTATCTTATTGGATTTATTTTGAATGTAGTAATATCCGAAGCCAGTTTACTTATTTAGTTAGGTGCAACATTCAATTTATTCATTTTTAGCAAATTTATCTTTGGGTTACTATTTAGCTTATTTCAAAAATGCTTCGGAGATTATATTATCCTACTTTTCCATCAAGGCTAGAATCACTCTCTGAGGACCATAAACTTGTAACCCTAAAGTATATGGATTTGAAAATAGCCATTCTGATTTAGCATATATAATATAAGACCCTGGTTCTAAGACTGCCCTCTCCCAAAGTTCAATTTAAGCTCCAGTTTTACCTGCTATGAATTAATAAGAATTATTTTCCACCTTAACTAGAAGTAATTTTGCTTAACTATAAAGAGGATTTCCAGGAAATCGTTTGCTTTTTTAGTTTAGGCTTATATAATACTCCCCGATTACGTTAACGTCGAACTTAAAATACACTGCATGGTTTTTTGCAGTTTAGACTTCACAACTTTCATGAAAATAATTCTTTCTCACATGACATACTTATATATCTTTAAATTGTTTAATAAATTATTAATAGGCCATATAAAAGACTCCACCTCTATCTTGATCGAGTTTTAAATCCTTTCTCAATTGGTCTGTCCATAAAGGGCTTTTATGACTCCAATCACCTTACCATTCTTTAAAACCCCAAGGATTTCTTAGTTTAATTAATTCGATATTATTTTAAGTAGGATGATTTATAGTTCTGAATTTTAATACAGAATAAGCATGATTAGGTACAAGACCCTAAGTGTCTTTCTCTTGTTTTGAAACTTATGAAGATGCTCCTATAATCGCTCTTTGTTTAATCAGATTTTTAAGTTTTTATTTGAAATTTTCATCACTTGTGAGCAATTACTCTGTTGGAGCTCCAGTCAAGCATTTTAAAGCCTCTTCTATTCTTCCACCACTTGAGGCTTGATAAGATTTATATAATTTAGCCCAGGCTTTCTCAATAACCATAACCCAAATGGCATTATTGACTGGTTTAGCAAATACAGGTTGGTTGTAGCATATTGGAAAATAATCGTCAATATAAATGACTTTCCAAACTCCATTTAAGTTTAATCTAATTCCATACAATCCATATTCATTTACTGTTTATGTAACAAAATTTTATAGCAATAAGTCTGGTCTTCTATTTCCAACTGCTGCAATCGCTGCCAAAAGGTAACAATTACCAATCTGACCTTGCTTTATGTCATCAGGACCAAGCCATTTAGCTAAACCAAATCTATTTTATTATTTGGTATCTTTTGCGAAAAATTGATATGCTCCTTAAAATATATCTGGTGCTCTCGCCCAGGCAAACTCAAATCTACCGCCTAAGCTATCTTTTGTAGGTGGAAACTCTTCATCAAAAAAGTTAAATTTAATCTATTTAACAATCTCGTAAAGTTGGACAAATGTTCCCAGGTTCAAAGCAGATATATTTAATTTTTATAACTCTTGAAATTTTTAGGACTATAATATTAGGTTTGAGTTAGTGTTATCATCAAGATAATCATTGTTTGCCTTTCTGAAAACATTTATTGCACTCTCTTAGTTTAGGATTTTAATTTGATGATTCTTAGATTTTTAACTCTCATACATAAAGTTATTAACTATCTCAATGAATTATCTTAATAAAGATTGATCCATTTCCCATCCACAGTTTTTCACCAAACATATGATCGAATCGTTATAAGATAAACAATTGACACAATAATTATGCTCACATGCAGGATTGTTATATAGGGCTTCAGATGGATTTTTGCAAATTGAACAAGTTTTGTTTCCAAAATAAACACTTCTCTCCAATTTGTCAGATATAAGTATCTAATCAGATTAGACTATCTATTTTTGATGTATCATATTTTCTTCTTACTAATGTGAAAGTTACCTAGTTAAACTAGTTAGAGCTATTACCAATTTGTCTAATTACAATTATTATTTGCAATCCTAATCTGCACAAATGCCTCCATTTTTAGAAATATAGTACTAAATACATTTAAGGCAGTAAATATGATAGCATTCTACATTTTTCAGCTCTTATTCCTCAAATAACTTTTTGCATCTATAACAATAGAAATACATTAAATTATGAAAAAAAAAAAAAATTTCACTTATATTAAAGTCTTTTATCTCAAATCTTAAACTTATATAAAAGAAATGAAGATTAAATAACTAAAATAAACAATAATCTATAAAACATATTAATAAAACCTATCAGTAAATCCTATATATCTTGCAATCGTTATTCTAAACTGTTAAAATAATCTCATTTGATTTTAGACAAAGGTAATCATTAAATAGGAGATCAAACAAATATTAACATATATAACCTTATTCTTGAAATGAATCGTTAAAAGTCCCATTCATCATTCAAAGTTCAAGTAATTAAAAATAACATTCAGCCACATTAGGTATGATAGAAAAACAGGTTACATGTAAAATATGATTGTTGTTTATAAATCAAATAAACATCTTATTTGAAGTAATGCTACAAAATCTTATTTTCAAATCTGAGATCTATAATTTCCATAATATTAATTATTTTTAATAATACTCACTTTGTCTTTGAAAGCCATAACTACTTAAATTGGTGTGTTATTTATAATTACTATTTCAATATACAAATGTGTACTCTCTTATAACTTTAAGATTGGTTATAAAGATAATTTTTAAAGGTAACATAGAATTTGAATAAAATTATATAATATACTCGAAATTCTATATGAATTCCGTAATTTTTTTTTTATATATTCAGAAGAATAATTATGAATCATATTATTCTGTTTCCTAGGTCTCATCAACTAACTTGGTCTTAGAGAGAAAATATTTGTATGGGTTACTTTTGATCGTTTCCTATTGAATTTCTTCTAGGTATCTTTGATACATTTATTTGGTTTTGTGAGAAGTTATCTTGCCATTTTTCTCAATACAACTAATTGCTTTTTGTTCTAAAAAGGTTATCCACTACTTTTACACTATATATTCATTTGAATTTTAGTCTTTGTTTCTGAATAGTTTTTCTATATCACCAAGTTCAAACTTTTTCTATTTCGATCGTTTACTCTTTTTTACAGTTTAAAGATATTATATTGCTTCCTAAAGACCTATATCTATAGAGTAGAGATAAAATTAATTCAAAAAGAATGGAATTACTCGCCTTTTGAACAATAATTAGTCTGGCTGCTTGTATTAAATGTTATGAATGGCCTTTCTTATCAATGGCATCAATTAGGAATGTGCTCTTAATGTCACTTGGCTAGATGTAACAGATATTATTTCATATTTCATTTATTTTAATATCTAAAAATGATGATGATATTATAATGAAATATAAGAAAGTTTATCAGTAATATAAGAAAATGAGCATACGTATTAATAAAATTTTAATCTCTATATTTATGGCTATGAATAATTATTTCATATATGAATAAACAAACAAATAGACTTAAGCAAAATTTATGTTTACTATTAGCTCATCCTAATCTCGAAAGTTCTAGATTAAAAAAGAAAATAAAAAAATAATTGTTTTTATTTTTGTCGTCATAAATTTAATAAAATTAAAATTTATGTGATTAATGCGTACCAAAGCAAAAGATATTCTGTTAATTCAGAAGAAAGAATTCTCGAATTCACATTTTTCGTAGTATAAATTCTAGAAAACTTTTCAGTGAGAGTAATTAATAAAAAATAAAATGGGCAATTTCTGTTATAGTGAAGGAACCTATTCTTCTGAGAGAGAATTATATATTTAAGAATGTGAATAAATTGATCGAAAAACAGCCAGACAATGGAGATAATAGCGTCTTAATCATCGTAGGGCTAGTGTATAGAAAATGAGCGACAGCGATCATGAAGATGAAGAAGAAAATCTCCATCCTTAAGCATCACCAAAAAAGGAAGAAGTACTAGCTCATGCTGAGAATTATGATTCTAATCATAATGCATGGAGTTTTAAACTATTTTGATTATTATATTATCGTCCTGTATTTAAGTTTCATTTGTAGGAAAATAAAAAAAAAAAATAAAAACATAAAAATAAAAATTTTTTAAAGATATCAAAATTATGGGGAACTTTTGCTGCCAGCATGAATAACTATAAGGAGAACCTTATATCAAAACTAAATTAATAGAATTCCATTATCCTAACGAATTTTAAGCTTTTTAAAACCATAAAAGAGAATCAATTGATGGAAAAAGATATATGAGATCAACTATATGTGATAGTTTGGAACTTTATAAAAAAATTGTTTGAATTAGAAAATAATTCTTTTTTTTTTATTATATATCTATTTTTTAATTCTGATTTTTTTTTTAGAAAAATATTTATATTATGGGAAATAAATGTTGTTAAACTTAAGAATTCTCACAAGAACCAATTGTGAAACCCGTAATTAGAAATAGCTTCTATTAAAAATCCCTATTTCAATAATATGATGACTTTTAGTCAAAACCTTTCTAGAGATATGAATGTGAGCTTAATTCAGGAACTTCATCAACAAATTTTGCCTCTAGAGAGTAATTTGTATGTACACCTAAGAATAAGAATTAGGGTCATAATTCTTTAGGTAAAATAGAATGAATTATGAACTTTTTTTTTTTTTATATATACAAAAAATAACAAAATACGCATTATGTCTATTAAAAGAAGTTCTTCTCCCCAATAACTAAAATAAATAGACTAAAATAGATCACACAATTATTCCTAGCATACTCCAGCCACTAAAAATTACAACTTAGATCTTAGGCGATAATGGGAGATTATTTTGAAAAATTATTCAAGATAGAAAATATAATCAATAGATACCATAAAACTATGTATGGAAAAAGGCATATCACCTGCTTTGAGAAAACAATTATGGCCTAAAATAATAGGAAATTAACAATCTATTACAGAAAAACTATTTGAAAAATTTTCTTAAATGCCTATTGATGATGCACTCCTTAATGAAATATTATAAGATATAGGGAGAACGTTCAAAGAGAATCAAAGTGGAATAGATAAATTGTTCATTCATGGACCATAAACTGAAGAAATGATATAATTACTCACTTCATTTGCTAGATATCGACCAGATATTTCATACATTTAAGGAATGACTTATATTGCAGGAATATTATTAGTTAACACAAATTTATTCAATTCGTTTGTTATATTTTGCCATGTGGTCACAGCAGCACCCTTAATTCCTATATTTATGTTTGATGAAGAAAAAGTAAAATATTCTTAAAAAAATATTATTAGAAAAAAGCTATGTTCTATAACTTTCATGTACTATTGAAACTATAATAACCAGAAATTTATAAAATCCTAAAAAAGTATGAAATATCTTGTGATATATATCTCAATGAATGGTTTCTAACACTCTATGCAAAAGCATTCAATGAAGACATAGTCAGTAGATTGTGGGACATGATATTTATTGAAGGAGTTGGCATTATGTGGAGATGTGCAATTTCTATTTTAAGATTGCTTAAAAATCAATTCCATACTCCAGAATACTCTATTAAAATACTAAAAAAACCATCTATGATAAAGGAGGATGATCTCTTTAAAGAGATAGTCTTATCATAGATACCTTACAATATTATGTAGAATCTGATATATTAAGAATGAAAAAAAAAAAAAATTGATCAAAAGTTTTTATCGAGTTAGTACAAGTATTCCCAAGTTAATCTTTATTTCCTGTCAAACTATAACATTCCTGTAATAAGATCTTTCATTTTAATCGAGATATCATTCTTAAATTGCAGGTCTAAATAAAAATAAAATTATACTATTTTTAGAAGCTTATTTCATAAATTCCTCATGATTCTTATCTGAAAATGGCAATTAACCATTCATAAATAAGTAGATTAATGCTCCTAAGGAATAAATGTCACATTCTAGCCCATAAGGTAGACAGTCTATTACTTCAGGAGCCATATACCCCAACATCCCCATACATATTTCATCAAAATCCTCTGTTATCAATTATTTGCTGAATCCCAAATCCCCTATTTTAATTTAGTTATTATGCAGTAATATATTCTTCATTTTAATATCTCTATGCATGATAGAATGCAGATGTAAATCCTTCATTCCTGAAATAATTTATTTCATATAATATAGTGTTTCATTCTCATCAAATTGTTTGTTTTTGGTGAGCCATAATTTTTCAATATCTCCCTCTAATGTTGTTAGAAAATATTACCATTACAATATTCCATAACTATGTAGGAATATTTATGTTATTCAAATGACTCCACAAATTTAACTACAAAAGGACTATCTATGCGTTTCATGTTATCGATTTCAGATTGATGCAAGAATCCAACTTTTCCATTATGATTCTTAAAAGTTGATTAAGCAACTGCTTTCATAGCGTAGAATTCATTTGTCAAAGTATGTTAAACTTAATAGACTCTACCATATCCCCCTGAGCCGATCTATTTTATTATCACATAATTCTTTATCCTTTTGCCCGGGACATGAAGTTATTTTTACATAAAAAATTTGAAAAATTCTTTCTTTTTGTATTTTAATATGTTTTTAAAAATTTTAGGAATAATAATAATCATCCCATTTTATAAAGCAATATGGCCATCTATCCTTCATAGAAGAAAATATAGTGTTTACTTTCATATGATACATATGAATTAAAATGTTTTCCTGTTTTTATATCTAATTAAATACCTACAACACAATGCCAATTAGGACCATATTTTTCATCAAAAAATTTCTTAATATAATTAGAAATTTATGATTCTACTTTAAATGTCTCAACTGCATGACGAGCCTATATATATATATTATAATACTTATGCTTATGCATCTGTTTTCATATCTGAGTTTTCAGGCATATCAATTACTGAATCAGCTTATTCTTCTGTCATTTTTAATAAAAAAAAAAAATTAATAAATAAAAAAGATAAAAAAAAAAAAATGAAACTTAAATCATTATATATTTTATAAGAATAAATGAGTTTTCTCATCTAGTATCTACTTTTTCTAGTCAAATGTCTTACGAGTTATATCTATTTCATCTCTATTGATAATGATTTATGACTAAGTTTTAATTAAATAATTTTTACTTTTCCTATTGTCTTATCATAATGTAAACAATCTATAACTTTTATGGCCGTGCTCATCAATTAACTTTATTCCAACTAATCCTTAGATCTCTAAAGCAGTTCTTATAAAATAAAAAAGTAATTTCTGAGACATTCATCAAATATTTATTCAAAATTAATGGATGGATCATCCTATATCTCTATTCTCCAAGCTGGTTGTATATGCTTCTCTAATTTATTGTTTGGTGATCTAAATTTAGATATATTAAAATACTTTGCTGAATTAACATAATATTATAATGAGTTCTAGAAAAATTCATTTTCATCAATCAAAACTTACTAAAATTGTTCAAAGAACTTATTCTAATAAACTTTATCCAAATATTTGGTGTTGAATATATTATCATAATTTAGTATCCTGTTTATTAGTTTTTATGATAATAATGCCATTTTCTTAGTCAGTAATAAACATGGTAGCAATCCATGAACTGCTTCAGAATGCTACACTTTATTAATTTCTTCCAAAGTGACTGTTAGATAAACAATCTCATTTCGAGATTTCATGTATTTCTAAGTTACTTCATAAACCTCTTTCTCTTGTAATGTCCTCTCTTCAGCCAATTTTAATTAAGTTTCAATCAATTGTTAATTTTGTGGACGAACATCCTCTTCAACTACTCTAATATCTTTTAATTATGCCTATTTCATGATTGGTTATTATAATTAAGATCTCTCTACTTATTTATAAAATTCCTGATTCCCCTTAACATCAATATCTCTGGCTAGCATATTATTAATATTAATTTAAATGGATCCTAACATTATAATGATATTACTTGTATCTAATTTCTCAATAATTATGGGATCCTCATATAGGGCAGTCCAAGTTAGTCTTCGGTGAGGATCTTTTTCCAACATTTTAGCAATTAAGTTTGCTAATTGAGGGGAAATATTAACACCATTTTTTCTAAAATCTGGCCTACCTCTCATTTATTATAATATATTACCTAAGCTTATTTCTTAAAGAAATTGTCTTTGGCTTTAAGTTGAGAATGGAAATTAGCCAAACAGTAGCTGATAGAATATTGACCCAATTGAAAACATATCAGCTTGCATTCCATATGGAAGTTATTCAACTACTTCAGGAGCCATATTTCCTAATGATCCTAATGATAATCTCTCTGTAGCATTCTAAATAGAAATAAATATTTACTTTATCATTCAACTATTTGCAGAAACCTAAATCAGCAATCTTTAAAGTCTCATTATGTATCAGAATATTTGCTAATTTAAGATCCCTATGAAGCACATTTTTTTCATGTAATGCTTACATTCCTTTCAAAATCTATTTCATAAAGTCTATGGCCTCTTATTCAGGAATTTTTTTATTTCTTTTTTTCCAATATTGCTCGAAATCACCAGCTTATATTAATTTATATTTTATTACAATTGCAATATTCCATAACAATATAGCACTAGTTAACTGATTCCATATAGGTGACAAGTTTAACTACATGAGGATGATTAATTTATTGAAGAACGCTGACTTCATTTTTCAATAATTAATCTACTATTCCATTATGCTCTTGTAATTTAATCTTAGGAACACACTTTATAGCCACTAATTCCTCAGTTACAACATTTCTTGCCTAAAAGACCTATAATTATTCATTTTAAAAAATTTAAATATACCTAACCAAATGCCCCCTTACCTAACTCTTTTACAAATACATAATCATGAACTCTTTTACCAACACTATTGGTATTTATAGATGATCTTTGAAGTTGAGACATATTTTTTTATTTTTTTTTATTTTATAATTAGTAAATAATATGGATTTTTTATAGTATTATATTTATATAGAGAAATTATATTAATTATGTTTCTAAGAAATACTACGAAAATAATATGGAATTATCATATCAATTTTAGCATCTCTATTGGAGCTATTCTAAATATGTGGTATCCAATTCATGATTATGATCTTTTATGAAATTGCGTAATTTAATATTTAATTTTTGTCTCATAAATCTAGGGTGATAAAAATTCAAGATTTTTCTGAGTTTTACTTTGATTTTTTCATTACCATTCCATTTTTTTATCAAGTTATTAAAATAATCTCTATTGACTACAATTTCTTCTAATTCCTTACCAACCATTATTAATGCTAAATAGCTTGATATTGAGTTATTGAGAAGTTATTAAATTACATCTTAAATTCTTTAATTTTCTATCTAAATAATTGATAACTATTCTAAAATAAAATCGTTTTCCTATTCCTCGAAAGTTATAAACTAAGGTCCTGCAATTAACAATTTATTAAATTTAAATGTGAACTTTGTATTAACAGTTAGAAATAACCTCTATTCTTCTAAAATGCACCTTAAAAAGATAAATTGGAAGACAAGTAAAGTGGCTTATCTCTATGTTTATAAGTAAAACTTGTTAAATCTTATATCAATCTCCATTGATTCTTTTTCTTTGAGAAGGTTATGATATTCATATTCCTATTAGTCAACATAATTTGCACATGTATCTGATACAATTATTTACCTATTATTAACTACGTATATTTTTGGAAGGAAGTATTAAAAACTGTTGTTCTATAAATGTCCAATAGTGTCCTTAAATATTGTAACATCAGCTTATGAGTATTTATATTATCCTAAGTAATATTATGTTAATTATTGAATATCTTCTAGTGGCTAGCCTACATTATAATGATCATCAAATTAATTGCCATTCCAAGGTTAATAATAATATTTAAATTGAAAAGCAGGAATTTTGAGATCAATCTTACATTTACTTAATGGAAATATTTTTCCGCTTTTAATAATTTCCTCTAAATTAGGTCTATCTTCAGCGTTAAAGGATGCCATTTTTTTCAAATAGTTCCAACAATCTTAGTTATTAAAATTCCTGTGTGATGGATTAAGTGTCGGTAATTTTTCCTTAACAAATTGAATATAATCTAATTCTGTATGTATTCCCTTAAAGAGCCACCCAATGTTGCTGTTAGAGTTATCAAATAAAAATAATAGAAGGCAACCTAATGAAAATATATCACTTTAGATTGTTGGCTCAAATACATCAATAATTAATTCTGGTGCTATATATCTGCATAAGGTAAGCTTAGAAACTTTAATGTGTTTATTTTAATTAATTTCTTCGATTTATAATAACTAATCTTACAGAAGAATTATTTCTTCATTCCCAGATCTTTTATTAATAAAACATGTCCAAGGACTTAATGTTACAAAAGGAGTTTTGGGTTATGATTGTTTTTAATAATACAAAACTAATTGTTCGATTATCTAAAGAGCCTTTCTCTGGAAGTCTGCAAAATCTTTTGGTCCATTATAAAAAACTAATGATTAATAACCTGCTGGAACGTCCCCCTTTCTTATTTATTATTCAACAAAAATAGAAAAGAAATGTGCATTCTGCGATGCATTTGTCTATGTTTTATAATTGCCCATTTCATTCATTATAATATATCAATTTTAATCATATAATTTTTAGAAATAAAAATATATTTACTACTCTAATGCCATCATGCACTCATGGTAGCCCAATTTTATCATGTCTTCATATTATGATAATCTTTCCTTTATATTTATGTGTAGATATTGCAACGGAAGACAAAAAAATAATCTGAAGCATAGCTTTAGTTCTCCTACATAGTTAGGGAACTTTTAATCAAGCTAAAATAAATCATGAATATTATTTGAAAGCTAAAGAGTTTTTATAAAGTAGGGTTTTTAAATTCTATCCTGAATCATTTAGAGATCTTGTAATTCCATTTTTGGATCATAATCAATCTCTATCTTTGATTCTATTATCATATCTTCAGTATCTTTTTTTAATTTGTAATATTAATTAATGATTTCTGTCAAAGAATCTTTATTATTAACAAAGAAGAATTAGTTGTTATTTATTTATTAATGATATTATTCTAGTTTAAATTAATGATATCGAATCGTTTGTAATAAGATTGTTAAATATTATTTAGCTTAATAATCTTTCTCTAATAATTAGGAACTTTAAAATTCATCAACTGCATCAAATAAAAATTACCATGCTAATAAGTGATTGTTCATCTAAGACAATTAATAGATTCCTTCCAATTATTAGTTATTCTTAATGTTTTGAATTCCATTATAAACGTCTTAACTATTGCATCTATTTTCCACAGTATCAGTCATCCGTTTTATAAGTAATGTAATTGGATCAATGCTATATTTTTTGAAATTTTCTAATTTGAACTCCTAATGTCCAGTTTTCATCATATAAAACACAACCCCTAATTGATAAACATCTGATTTGACACTTAATTTATTTTCTGGCGGGTTTATATAATTTTAATCATATAATGCATAATTTTTTGGGTTTTGTGATTTTTAAGGATCTACTGATTAATAATTTTCAAAATGAGCCAAATGGAACTTTTTATTATGAAATACAATTGTTTATTTATTAATATTTCCGTGAATAAATTGATTCTTATTCATTAAATGCATTGTTGCGACTACGTCTTCTAACTATTCGATAATATCTAATTGTGTCCAAATATATTTTTTGTAATTTTCTAAGTTTATCATCTCTACCTCTTCTTCTTATTCTTATTCTTGTTTTTCTCTTTATTAATTTAATTCTTAATTTTATGCTTATGGCTACTATTATTGTTACACTTATACTTACCCTTATTGTTAGACTTATGGTGCTTAAATTGCTTAAATTGCATATATTGCTTATATTGCTTATGATGCTTATTGTGCTTATTATGCTAATTATGCTTATTATTATTATGCTTATGGTGCTAATGATGCTTATTATGCTAATTATGCTTATTATTATTATGCTTATGCTGCTAATTATGCTTATGATGCTTATGATGCTTATGATGCTTATGGTGCTAATTAGGGTTATTATGCTTATTGTACTTAAGGTTATGCTTATTCTTATTATAACTATTGTTATAATTATTCAAGTTTAGCCTTTAGTTTTTTATTTTCTACTTGTTCTTTTTTTTTTGTCTTATATTCTTTTACTAATTATTCTTATAACTCCTATTGTTCTTATATACATTATTATTATTATTCGTGTAATGTCAACTCGTAAGGATCATTGACTTATATAATTTTTTTCTCAGTTAAAGTCTATCTGACTTAAATTATTTAGGGACCTGAAATTTTTTGAACCTCTGAAATTTATCTTAGCTTATACTCAAATTCCTTATCCTGATTTTAGTATAATTTCTTTAAAAAAAAGATAACAAACAAAATTTACAATTATTATTCTTTCCTTTTTATGGTTAGTTAAATCTTCCTGCCACCCTCTATATATTTCCATTCCATAAACAACACCCAAACATTTTTTTGGGTACCAAGTATATTTAAAGCTTTGATATAGCACACTTTCTTCTTCATTAATATCAAATTAATTCATTCAAAAATAATTATTTGTTTCAATTTAAATTCCATTTTTTAATAAAATTTCTATGTTTTAATTCCTTAACCAACGCCTAAAGAATCATTAAATAATATAAAAAAAAATCATCATTCTAAATAATCTATTATCATTTACAGTATATTTGATTCATCTGATTTAAAAAATTCTAGTGAGGTCTTCAAGCCATTATAGATAGATAGCTTCATGTGAGTTAATTCAATGATATCTTAATCTGTTATTTCTTCTCTTTCAAACAAAAAATGAAATATAGGGTACTTGAAATAAAAAAAAAATCATACACATAAATCTTTATTCAATGAGAGTATTATGTTTCTTATTTATTCTTATAGTTTAACATCTTTCCATTAGGAATAAACTAGATATATAAGTAGTTAAATAATATCTCTTAACAAAATCTGCTAATCTGTTAGTACATTATTTTTTAACTCATCTTTAAATATCTATTCCGCTAATTGTAATATTTGAAATCTTATATCTTTTGTTTTATCGACCACATTAAGATTAATCCTGTAACAGCCTAATTATTTAGTTTATCCAAACGATTCAAATGGTACTAAATTTTTCTTTGATTATGATTTATAATCCTTATCAAACAATACTAATAAGTAGTTCGTGTTGCCCTTTCCTGCTAAAAGAATTTCCTTATAAAGAGTTATAGGTGTGTAGTATTCCTCACCAATTTTTAATAATGGATAATTCATTATATTTATAATTCAAGTTATGCATGACCTTAATTTTATATGGCTTGATGAGTCTTTATGTCGACGGAAAAATCCTCATCTTCCAATATATTCATAATACTTTAGAGATAGAGAGCCAATATTACTATTATAATAGAATAAATAATTACAATACTATTTATTTTCTTGCCATTTTGATTTGTATTGAGCCTTTAAGTTCTTATTATATTATTCTATTATTTAGATTCCATCTTAAAACTACATCTCACCTTGAAAATTTTGACTATAATTATAATCAAAAATACATCTATATTTAACCATCGACTTTTTTCTAAAAATTGCTAATTTCATCAAGCATCAATATATATTCGTGTACTCTATACATTTCAGTTATGACTAGTGTCTTTGTTATATCCAAATATTTCTAAAATAATACTGGAAGCTGTTGTAATTGGTTTTTTACCATTATAAGGAGTAAAAATTATAGTTTCTTATCATTATCATTCATTTTGAGGTCATGCATATATTGATAAGTTTTAAAAATGTACAGATAATTATTATATTTGTTAATACCAATTGTTAGGATGTCCTTAACATTCTAATTATTCAACTAATCAAGTTCTATTTGGTCTACGGTGGTGATATTTGTTATTTATTTTATAAATCTAGCGTCTTCTAAATCATTTGGAGGCATTAATTCAATATTAGGATTGGATTAATAAAAATTAATATTTTTCTGAATTATGTTTTTATTTAACATATTGCCACCAAGCAAGCATCTTTCTATACCAGTTTTAGTTAAATCTACTTGTTATTTTAACAAGCCGCTTTCATATATTTTTGAAAATTGGATTCTCCTATTTGGGTCGATTTCTAGAGTACTTCTTAGCAATTATTCGACTGGCTGACTTATCCTAATGCCATTAAGCTAATAATTAACATTGTCTTTTTTTGAATAGATTATAAAAAAAATACTTTCATTCAATGATTGCAAATAAATGTGGTGATTACCAACCTTAAAGGGCAAGGCTCCAAAAAGCATAAAGTAGAGTATACAACCTAATGAGAACATGTCAGCAGCAATACCATACTTTTATTATTATGCAATTTCTGGTGCCATAAATCCGAATGATCCTAAAACTAAAGTGGATTGATCACCCTATGTATTTTGCAAAATTTTCATACCAGATTATCAAATTGTTTACAAAAACCTAAATCTGCTATTTTTAAAATAGTTTTTTTATGTAATAGAATATTTGAAGGTTTTAGATCTCTATGAATTACTCTCTTCTCATGCAATCCAAACATTCCATTCAAAATTTATTTAAAATAGCTTAGAGCTTCATTTTCTTCTAGATGTTTTTTAGAAGTCACAAATTCTTATAGATCTCCACCTTCACAATATTCCATGATTATCGATTTGAAATCTTTATGATCCAATTCTTCGATTAGACGCACCACGTTATCATTTTCAATGATTCTGAGTGCATTTATTTCGTTATTTACAAGTTGATTAACTATACCATTATTTTATTTCAACTTGAACTTATTGATTCGTTTCATTGCATAGTTTTGATTATCTTTATAAGCTAAATAAACCTATGATATTTAAATCAATTTACTTCACCATAATTCCCTTATCCTATCTGCTAAATTATTGTATATCCTTCAATCTTTTAGCCTACAATCATAGATTTATATAAAATAAAATAAAAAAGTATTATTAATATTTTAATAGATAATGAAAAACTTTATATTTTTTCATCGATTTACAAGAATGGGATTTATACTTATTACTTATGGAATATTAACTTTAAAATCTTATTTATAATCTCATAAATATTCAGCAATCTAATAATATCTTTATTTAAGTTCATCTTCACTGTATGTAATCATACCTAAAAAGTCCTCTTCAAGATTTAAATCATATTATTATTCAAACTATAATTTCATAATGGTACCTAAGTGTATCAATATTTACACTTTAAACATAAAAATAAATACATACTTTGAGTTTTGCGAATAGTTGGCACTTCAGAAATATTTACATTCATTTCATAAGCATAATTAACGAGATATTCTTATAAATCACTTTATTCTATAATTTATGAGCCTTTCTCATCACCAAGCCTATCTTAATCCTTAGAAATTAATGCTGATAAATCATTTAATGATCTTTATGTTTACTCATAAGCATGATCTGCTAGGAGTAATGCAATATCCATAGTTTTTAGGAAGTTCATGTCCACCAATAATAAATTTTTTGAGAAAGTTAATTAGGTTTAGGCATATTTAAGGAGTTATTTTTATAAAAGTTTTTTTTTTTCATTCTTGAAATTTAATTACTCTAACTCTAAATTTGTGTTCCATATATAAATTACAGTTTATAGGGTATAGAAAGCCGATTATATTATTTCCTTACCTTTATCTGATAGTACTAGCTCCTCAGGTTTTGCATCAATAATTTTTGATATCTATTGCGATTCATCGAATATCACTAATGAATCTATTGGCTCTGGTTCTCTTCGGAGAACAGGTAGATTTTATTAGTAAAAACTCCTATTATAATTAATTTGATCATCATCCATTAAACCAGATGCAATATGAAAAGGCTTTATTTTGGGATTGAAAATATTTTTGTGTTAAATTAATGGATTCTAATAAATTTCTTTAAATGTTATTCTTTTATATTGATCCTTTTCTAACATTCTAATTAGTAATTTTCTAAGTTCCTTACTTATTGGTATTTATGGATCAAACTCTAATTAGTCTATTTGGGAAATAGAATATAATACTCTTTTTTAAATTTCTCTCATACTCTTTAGTTGTCTTGCCGCTGAAAGGGTATTTACCAAATATCATAAAGTATACAACACTACCAATCGAAAATACATCAGCTTAGTATGAATATTGTTCTTCATTAACTATTTCAGGGGCGATGGTTCCTATTGTTCCTCTTTATGTTCTTGTGAATCGCTTTTAATTATTATATTTTATACTTCTTCTAAAACTTTACTGCATCCAAAGTCACTTATTTTAACTATCATCTCATTGTGGATTAAAATATTTTTTATAGAAATGTCTCCATGGATTATATTTTTTTCATGCATAGCTTGAAACCCATTGAGAATTTATGCAAAAAAATATATTGCCTGATCCTCTGAAAGTTTTCCCCCCTTCGATTATATGTATTTTTATAAACTTTCATTGTTACAATACTCAAAGACTAAATAATAGAATTCCTAATTATGGAAGTGCTATGCAAGTTAAACAATATTAGGATTATCTTTCAGCAATTTTAAAATTGAAACTTCCCTATTGAAATCACTCTCGACATCATTATTTTAAAGAGTTGATTTTGCTATTTCTTTGAGAGCATAGGATCTTGATTGTTTTAAAACTTGGTAAACCTATATAATAAATTAAATTACTCTTCCCATGCACCCTTACCCAATTAGCCTAATTATAGCAAAACCTTCAATTGATTTCCCTTTATCTGCCATTTATAATTACTCCATTTATTACATTTTTGACATTATAATATATTAAATAATCAGAAATTTAAAAATATATTTCATTATTCCCTTTAAATAGCACTAGATACTTCTTTCGTCAAGGAATGAATATCCATGGTCTTAACTCTTCCATATAATTATTTGAATTCTCTATCAGATAAATTCAACAAATTAGTAATATTTAGGATTATTCTTAGCATCTCGTCATATTATTTTACTTTATCTTTTTCCTCATTATGTAAATAGTCCCTTAATTATTTCATGGAGGCCTTAAAATTCTTATGGAAATTTTAATCAAATGAAATTTTTGCAGAACTCATCAATTGTTCACTAATGTATTTTTGGCAATTTTAAAAGTTGGATTTTAGATCGATATACTAATTTTGACAGTAGATTTCTTTTGAATCAATTACTTCTTTATAAATTCTCTCAAATATGTATTTCATCTCTTGAGTCTCTAGAATATTTTCAATAAATTATAGACTAAACATATTCTATTTTTTCCTTATGTCATCCAATAAGTCATATTACTTAAAGTAAATCAATTTTTGAAGTTATAGTCTCGGGTACATGATAGGATATACATTTTTATATTGAATGAGTTACATATCTTCTGATAATTATATTAAAGTTTAGATATAATTGTAGAAATCTAAATAACGCCTACATCCTTCTTCAATAGCCCTCTTCTTATCCCCTTCTGAGTTTTCTTGAGGTGTTGGATTATATTGTTATTCTAATTCAGAATACCTTTTAACTTGATTTCTTCCCTAAAAGTTATCATTTGAATTTTTATTATTTTAATTTCTATTCTAATTGATGTTAATATGTTTAACACTATCAATATTGTCCCCTTCAGTTTCAACAACCTGATCTAGATCAAAAACAGGAAGTTTATCTTGTGATCCTATTACTTCAAACTTTTCTTATTCACTTTCTTTATAAAAATTCCTCGATTTTGTGAAATCTATACTATTTAATTTCACTTAACCCTTATCAATCAGACTACCTCGAGGGGCTAATATGTGCATTATTTTGTGGTCATAAATTTAGGCGAAAGAAATTCTATTTTGAGGATAAAATTCCAGCATTTTTGAAATTATCTCTTATAAAACCTCGTCATAATTAGGATCTAGTTTTTTGAATACAAGTTTTCTATTTCGAGCATCTGACAAGAATGCTTCAAAGCTAGAATCATCAAATGGCAATCTACCATAGAGTAGCTAATAGAATATTGCTCCAACCGAAAAAACATCAGCTTCAAGCCCATATTACTGATTTGCCGCTACTTCAGGTGCCATCAAACCTAGAGTGCCTAAAGATAGTTATGATAATTCATTTTAATCCAAAATTCGACATGAAAATCCCAAATCAGCTATCTTGATAACATCCTCATGTATTAGAATGTTAGCTAGTTTTAAATCTCTATGCATAACATGTTTCTCATGTAATCCTCTCATTCCATTTAATATTTGCTTCATGATTTTCAATGCCTCAAAAGGAGGAAACTTTTAATTATTTCTCATCCAATGTTCCTATAAATTACCACCTTGATTTATATATAACTAAATACCATCACAATATTCCATGATTATATATGCAAATTTTTTTGATTAAAAGTAATCTAAAAATTTTACAACATTATCATTTTCTATCTCCTTCATAATATTGATTTCATTCACGAGTAATTCTCCAACATATCCGTTTGAATTATCAAATGATTCAACTGTCACAAGTTTGATGGCCACATTATTTTTATTACTTAAATTTGTTCCTTTGAAAACCTTTTTAATTTTCTATTTCCACGTTCAATAGAATGTACATAGTTCAATAATTCTAAATAATTTTTGGAACTATCTTGCTCTCTTCTTATTTCCTTCTGAATTTTCTTGAGGTGTTGGATTATATTCCAATTCGGAATCCCATTTATATTAATTTCTTACCTAAAAATTATTTTAATAATTAATATTATTTTAGTTTTAACACCATCAATATTGTCTCCTTTTGTCTCTACAACCTGATCTAGGGGTAAGTTTATCTCGAAATCTTAATAATCAAAAGAAATTCTTTTTGAAAAGAGAGAATTCAAGCATTTTTTGATATTATATCTTACAAAAAGATAGTCATAATTTGGATCTAGTTTATTGAACACAGGTTTCTGAAGTTGAATATTTACAAAAATAATCAAAACTATTCTCATCAAATAGCAATCTAGCATAGACTAATTGATAAAATATGGCTCCAACCGAAAAAAACCTCAGCTCCATATACTGAAGCAACTCCATCAAACCTAGAGTACCTAAAGATAGTTTTGATAACTCATTTTAATCAAAAATTCTGCATGATAATCAGCTATCAGAATAAGAATTAATATATTTAAAACTATTTTACTATTTATGCTTCCCCTCTAATTATTTGTTATGTTTCATATAATACTCTTATTAAATGTTACCAAAAAAATTACAAAAAAAAAAATCATATCGGTTATGTTTTAGATAATACTCTTATAGTATGTAACAAAAAATAATATATAATTTATAAAATTTATAAAACTTCATTTTTATTCCCCTTAAATAGCACTTGTTACTTCTTTCGTTAATGAATGAATATCCATGGTCTTAACTCTTCCATATAATTATTTGAATTCTCTATCAGATAAATTGAGCAAATTTGTTATATTTAGGATTATTCTTAGCATCTCGTCATATTGTTTTACTTTATCTTATTCCTCATTATATAAATAATCCCTGAGCTACTTCATGGAGGCTTTAAAATTCTTATAAAAATTTTGATCAAATGTCACTTTAGCAGAGGTCATTAAATGCTCACTGATATATTTTTTGCAGTTTTAGAAATTAGATTTTAGATCTGTATACTAATTGTGACAGTATAGATCTTTAGAATCAGCTACCTCTTTCTAAATTCTCTCATAAATGTATTTCATGTCTTGAGTTTCTAGTATGTTTTCAATAAATTCTATACTAAACATATTTTATTTTTTTCGTATGTCATCCAATAAGTCATATTGCTTGAAATATATCAATTTTTAGAGTTATAGTCTTGGGTACATGATAGGATAAACGTTTTTATATTGAATGAGTTACATATCTTCTGATAATTATATTAAAGTTTAGATATAATTGTAGAAATCTAAATACTTTTTGCATCCTTCTTCAATAGCCCTCTTTTTATCACCTTCTGAATTTTCTTGAGGTGTTGGAATGTAACTTTTTTCAAAAGCTACCCCTGAATCCAGTTTTTATGGGTTCCGTTGGAAATGGTTATTACCCTTATTATTGGATTAATCATTCTTAACTGGTGCTTGATTTGGTTATTGTTATTCTCCAGTTTATATATTCTCATCTAAATTCAAAACAGGAAGCTTTCCATCTGATTTTAAAACTCCGAATTTTGATTTATCTTTATCATTTTATTTATAAAAATTTATAGATTTTGTGAAGTCTATACTATTTAATTTCACTTAACCCCTATCTATTAAGCTACCTCTTGGAGCTTCCAATTTCATTATTTTATGATCATAAATTTATGCAAAAGAAATCCTCTTAAATCTTTCATATTCTAGCATTTTAGAGAGTATATCTTACAATAGATCATCATAATTGGGATCTATCTTATTAAATGTGGGTTTTCTATTTCTAATATCTTGCAAAAATGCTTCATTACTTGAATCATCAAATGGTAAGGTACCATATAATAACTAATAGAATATTGCTCCCACTGAAAATACATCTGCTTCGAGTCCATAGAATTCACTAGCGACAACCTCAGGAGCCATCAATCCTTGTGTTCCCAAAGATAGTTTTTGTAAATCATTTTCATCTTATAGGCGACATGAAAATCCTAAATCAGCTATTTTTATAACATCTTAATGAATTAGTATGTTAACTAGTTTCAAATCTCTATGCATGACGAATTTCTCATGTAATCCCCTCATACCATTCAATATTTGCTTCATTATTTTAAGTGCCTCGAAGGGTGGAATTTTTTCATTATTTCTCATCCAATAATCTTATAATGTTCCACCTAAAAAAAAAAAAATTATATATAAGATACCATCACAATACTCCATAATTATGTAGGCGAAATTTTTTGATTAGAAGTAATCTTTGAATTTTACAACATTATCATTTTCTATCTCCTTCATAATATTTACTTCATTCTCTAGTAATTCTCCTACTATGCCCCCGGAATTATCAAATGATTTAACTGTCACAAGCTTAATGGCAACATTATTTCCATTACTTAAATCTGTTCCTTTGAAAACCTTTTTTTATTTAGAAAAAAAAAAAATTTACAGCACCAAATGCCCCAGAACTTAGAAATTCGTCTATTCTATATTAATATATTGTCTTTCCTATCTTTGACTTATACTATTCATCATATTAAATCATTATATATATTAATTCAAAATTTAGGTCATCTAGTTATTTATTTCAAAAATATTCTATTTCTCTGAAAGTGAACTAAAACTAATCATTGATGGATTGTGTTATAAGAAAATCAGATTTTATTCCAATTATAATTCTATCACTTGTGGATAATAAATTTTTGAGTTTTTCACTTTCATTAGTAGGTCATTAATAATTTAGATATTCAGGTAGCATAACTCTCTTACATTTTATTATTTCTATGACTTTATTAGGTTTATTATTAATTAAACATCCTTTATTTATTTTTTTATCTGAAGGTTTGTAGTTCTCAATTAAAGATATTATTTTTATTTGATCTCGCTATATTGCTCCTCTGGTATTACTTCTATATCAAACTCTTCATAATTGAAAACTTTTCTTATCTTAAAATCATAGTCTTATAGATTCTCGAATATGTCCATTTAAATATCATCTAAAGTAATTCTCTCTTTTGGATCAAATTTAAGCATCGAGTAGGTAAGGTCAAAAAGTTAGAAATCAATATTATCATCATATTGAGGTTCTTATCCCGATAAAATAGATCTCTTATAATCAACTAAGGTATTGTTGGGAAATGGTAATCTTCCATATAATAATAAATAAAATATGCATCCCAATGAGAATATATCCACTTTTTTATCATAGCCAGCAGGATCAAACATTTCTGGTGCAATATATCCTGATGTTCCTAAAATCAAATTTTAAGTTAAATCACTTTATATGGAGAACCCAAAATCAGCTATTTTCCATACCCCGTCTTTCAATAGAATGTTATTTATATTGAGATCTCTATGAATGATGTTCTTTTCATGCAAATAAGTTAATCCATTTATAATTTATAGCATGATTAATTTGATTTAATCATCATCTAGATGATAGTTATTCTAAGAAAAATAATTATGGAGTGATCCTAAATATAAATTTTAACAATTACCTTCACAATAATCTATAATCAAACACTTATATTCTTTCATATCAAATTCTCCATGATATGAGATAACATTTTAATGATCAAACATTCCTATATAAGAGTTCTCCTTAGCTATTTACTCTCTAGACTCTTATTTCTCTCTAATTTCACTATTCTCTTAATACTCATTATCAAGCTCAAAATATTTTATGGCCTTTATGGCATAAAATTATGAAGATTAAATATTTTATGCTTTATAAACCTTTATTATTAAATAAATATAATACTATGATTGATAAGAATTTATATCCATTATGAGTTGTATTAACTAATTTCATAAAATATAATAATATTCTATTTCATTTTAAAATCAATGCTTTTATTTTTTTATTTTATTCATAAAATTATAATTATAATCAAAAGAATCATACTACCTTAATTAACACTATATATATTTAATGGAGCTAATATTCGACATAATTTTACTTATTATTTTCACTGTTTTTGCTGTGAATCTTGAAACAGAACTATTAGAAAACAATTCTTTATTGATGACCCAATTATTTTCTAGGGATATAAATACGTCATAAACAGTTTATTGCTAAAATATAGATAATATTTTACATTCAAAGATGTATAATTATATTAATAAAATGTAGCAGTATTCATGATTGTTAAATTATAGGATATGATAGGCTGATTTGATTCATTTAGTCCTAGTTTTATCTAATATGCAGATGGAAATTAGACTGATGGCATTTAGTTGGCAGTTATTGTTTAGTTGATCAATGATAAATTTTATGAATTCTGTCTTTCTCTAAAAATAAGGTAGGCTTTTCCACAGTAGGAGACTGAAAATCGCAATGAAATAGAACTTGTTGTTCTATCGATCATTTCAGGGCTAACTACAAAGCTGGGAATATTCTCATTTATTTCTTCTACTGTAAAAAAGGGTTCACTATCTAACCTTGTAATGAATTATTGAATTTCTGTTCTCCTATTATTTAGTGTTTATGCTAATGCTAATGGTGAATTTGCATCATTCATGTTGGCTGGGTCTGGTAGAATCATTAAATTCCAATAAAGATATTGACTTGGAGTTGTTGATACATCTAAAGATTCCTGCTAACATTATGTGGTTCTCTCTATTATTCTTGTTGATGAAATAGTAATCATATCAGACATTTTTTATATATAATCCAACTTCACTTAGCTATCAATGGATGTTTAATCTACTTTGAGAGTCATTAAGGCAATTTTTTAGGATTCTATTTAAAAATTATTATAATTTACGTAATGTTTAAAAGTACAATTTCTAAAATTTAGGGTTACTAACTCTATTTAAATTCATTATGAATATAAATATCTCATAATCATGGCCTTAAATTAGATCAGATATAGTAAAATTTACATCTAAAGTTGATACTCTTATATAATTAACACCATATTTAGGATTTGAATAGGACAGAGTTAAATTATTTATGGGAAATTTAGTTCCTTAAAAGGTAGGATCAGGCATATGTTAATCAGCATACACGTAATATATGAATCCATAAATGTCTCCCAGTACATTAAAGGTAGCACTTGATCTGGTTATTTTGATTGCAGATGCATCTAGGATTTTAGGATTTCTGAATTCTTACTAAACGATCGGAATTACTAATTGGCTAATATCTAATTAAAATGAATCAGCATCATATCCTGCTAATGTTAGATAGATAGTAAGTGATGAAAAATTATATGTACTTGATGTATTAACAGTATAATTGACAGAGTATTATAATTTTTACATAGAAAGTTGTGTTGATGATAAGTTAGCGATTGATATGACTTATAAATTCATACCACTTCTAATCATTTCCACATAATTCATATTCATTGCTTATAATGTAGTGTCTAATATATAATATTGCTATCTTGTATGATTGGCATAAAAACTTAATGTGATCAATAATTATTAATATGGAGGATTATTTGTTGTGATATATAGCGGATATGAGCTACCATTATTAGGCATGTATGCCATTGTTTCTACTTTTAAAGTTCTTATAATTGTGCCTTTAACCATATTGATTTAAGTTAATCTCAATGGGGCATAGGTTACAGGTAATGTGTCTCCTGTCTTACTCCATTGAATATAAAATGTTTTTAATAGTATAGTTCTTGGTGCTGCTATGCTAAAAGTTACTGATTTTGTTCCAGCAACAATTTATACTGGATTGGGTGTTATTATTATAGTTGAATTCAATACATTTGGAGATAATGTAATGGTGTTTAGTGCAATATCTGTCATATTTATTGTGATAGGGTCAGAGTATGAGCCTACTTCTAATATTATGGGTTATAATAAGTTCACATCAATTTACAGGCCATCATATGAGAAATAAAGACTAGCATCATTTAAATTACTATATGATCTGCCTAAAACAATTTTATTGGTTTTATCATAATTGTAAATTATAAAATTTTTAGTCTATCCCTAATTATCAGGAGTCAAAACATTAGTTATACTGAGATTCAGTTATTTACCTGCAGCCCATTATTGATTATTTGTAATAAACATAAATCTAAAGTAATCCCATTGACAGGATGAAAAGAATGAGAATGTACTTGTAGCTGTACAAGCACCATTAAAGTGATCGATAACAAAGTCATTAGGGAAATCTATATACAATTATCCTCCATTTGCAGTAGCTAAAATATTTTGCAATGGAGTAAATGAAAATGTATATTAACTATAATATCTCGAATATGAAGAAGCGCATGCTACACTTTATAATGATATTCCCATAGGTGCTAATTGTGGTATAATTCCTGGTATGCTAAGATTTCCAGCAATAATTGTGTTGCCATTCATAATTCCAAATCCAAAAAAATCAGTCGGATTATTATTCAGTCTGTTTGGATTAATTATGCCCAATAATGTGATGTCCAATGTTCCTGTAAAATTCTTGTTTTCATAAAATCCAGATATTATTATATGATTGTAGAGTAATTACATTTTTAATGCTCCATCTAGGGCTGAACTTGAAACTTATAACTTTTCAATACCCATAATATAATCGTATTGATATGGAAATCTAACAAAAATAGTGTATGAAGATAGTATGACAAACTGATTCAATTACATTTAAAAATTATAATACGCTATTTCTGCTTCATTTTGGGGACTGAATGATAAGTTGACTACATATTGCCAATTTGCTGGTGAACTGACAACTACTGTTGGTACTGAAATAGAATTAGCTATTATTAAGTTGTTGTATTTAATTTAAAAAGATATTCCGCTAGAAGGATTTTATTAACTTAATAATCCATAATACTCAATATAAGTTATATTATTGGCCGCGATAGGTAAATCAGTTTGAATAATAACTTAACTATTTACATTATCCAAATTACATTATCTTAAATTAATTATGGTAGATTAATAAACTCTACAATTAACCAAGGTTTAGCTTATAGAATATAATTAAGCATAGTCAGCAGGAGGGAAAGTGATAATTATTAAGGCTAATTTAGGAACAACAAAAGTTGGAGTAAATGTAAACTTGAATATTGATAATGCTTAAGAATTATCAGGAATGCAATCAATTTTAGAGATAGTCAAGGAATTAGGTGTAAAGGCTGTGCTAGTTATAGTCACTGATTTTGTATTTTGCTCAATAACTTAATCATTGATATCTTTCAATTATATTTATAATGAATATGTAGCTGCAGCATTAGGATTCTTAATTCCATAAATATTTATTGTTATTCTTTAACCGCTTACAACTGGTGCGAATTAGTTTATCTTAAATGTTTATGCAGTAGGAATTGAATATTAGATTTGAGTTGTTGATGATACATTCTATAAATTGCAAGTAGGTGTATTATCAAGATATGGAGGATTAGTAATCAAGTTGTATTAAGCAGGAAAGGTTATCAAAATGTAGGAGCCTAAAAAGGATTTCATTGTTGTAGTAAAAGCTATTGAGTAATTAGCGAATGGGTGATTAGTATTTGTAACATCAATTATAGTTTGAATATCATAAAATGGCCCAAATGTCAAACTGGGCATAGTATATTATACGGAATTAGCTAATTATCCGTTTAGAGTAGTGTAAATGTAATGCGTAATTGCTCCACTAGGTAGACTGACAGGTACATCGACCTTTTCTATTGTCAGGGTATGCAGAACACCATTTGAAAATGTCTATGAAAACATGATGAATATAAAATTTTTAAACCCTTAAATATATTGACTATCTATATAATTTCCATCTATTGATATCAATATTTTTGATATGTTAAATGTGTATGATTAGGGTAATTAATAATAGAGTCCATTAATAGTACTAGTTGGAATTCCAAATATAGTTTTGAATTGGTAAGTTACTGATGTTTCACCTTATAATACTAAACTTTAGAGTATAGGCCCTGAAAATGTCAGTAAGGGTGATCCAGGTTAGCTTTTAACACTCCCAATATTGTAGGATGATGTCATTAATACATTTCTTATTTTTGAGTTATATTGAACTAAGCTTATTGTGACCCTTGGAATTGCATTTACAGTATTTGGATATAATACAGGAACTTTGAATGATATTGCTCCAGAAGGACTTATAGCAGCATAGCCCTAAACTTTAAGTAATGCATAGCTTGAAGCTATCGGTGCTACTGCTCCTTGTATTAAATAACAGCTTGGTATTTATCCTGATGCTGCAACAACGCTTTCAAATTGACAGCCCAAATTTGAAAGATCATTTAATCCTGAACCTAAATCATAAGCAAATGTAGAATAGCCGAGATTCATCTACAAAAACTAGATTTCTATCACGGAAAAAGATACAAAGGGATCTGCTAAATTTTTGACACCAGCGGGAATCGGAAATCCTATATTGATTGTAAAATCGATTGCTGTTTGGAAATTTTATTAATTGGTAACTTAAGATACTACAGTGGAAGTGAATTAAGGTGTGACTATAACTTGAGTAATGTTAAATTCGTGTAATAGAGCACCAGTTGAACTTTAAATTATGAATCCTCTTAATGAATATTGATTTCCCACTTATGGGTTGAATATATCAGTTATGCTTATGATAGGACATCCTGTTGATAAACAATTGGGTGATTAGGTGATTTATGGGACAGTCATATTTAGGAATCCACTAGCAAAATTACAACTCAAACTTGTATAGGCACCACCAGCTGAATCTTTGTATGAACAAGTAGGAATTCCAGTAAATTAGGTCGGTATCTCTAATGCTATCAGGCAGGGGTAATTGTATATCAAAGCACCAACATTCAACTTTACTGTTAAGGTTGTTGATGCACTATAAGTGGTGCTTGAGCTGGTCATTAATATACTTGATGTATGAATTGTGCTTATATTTTATACATAAATTTATGAAGAGGCTGATTATGTGTCCTTATCTGCCAAGTATATATATTCTGAATCAATATAAGTGTAGATTTCTACAGGATTTGTAAGCATTTGTGGATCTGCAATTCTTGCAGTGAAAGTTACTTCTACATAGTCGTAGGAATAATCTGATTGGACATAAGATTAGAAATTTGACAAATACATAGTTCTCCCTAAGGGTGTGCAAATACTATCTTAATAAGCACTGATATCAAGCAATCCTGCAGTAATTGTGCATGACATTACTTGATAGAAACTTGTTGATATCCTAGCATATTAAAATGGGTTTGTTGGCCTGAATTGTAATTAAAAATCTCTAATAAATCCAGCAAAAGGCTAATAAATTGGAATTAATTTGACTAATTTCATTGTACCTGCTTATATGAATAAACCATTGACTGCTTCAGATTATTGCAAAGTGTTATTAGTGTTTTTCTCTAATATTTGGAATTTAAATAATGGTGTATTCATCTAATATTATGGATTCATTATGTTATGTAAGATGATTGTTATATTAGTACCTTTGGGGATAGTTCCTGAACTACCAGTAACATAAATATAATTCAAAAAATATTTATTAGATGCACACTATATATTTTATATTAAGGCACACTCACAGTATTTTAAGTATGACAGGTCATATAAATCAGGAAATACTATTAAGTAATCCACATTGCTTATATCTTATGATGGAATGAATTTTGCATAATAATCAGTCACAACTCCAGCATAATTATTCGTAATAGTTATTTCAGCATCTAATAAGTATTTTGTTTCTTAAGCTAGACCCACTACAGCAAAATTCCTTCCCAAATCAACTATATAAGATTGGGTGGAATCAGTCTTAGTTCTTAACTCAAAATTTCCTGTACCTCCTTATTTAGGTGAGTTGATTATTCCATCTATTGTTACTGTTAAGGGTTGAGTAACATCCCAAGCACCTATGGGTATTTGTATAATTTTTGCAGATGATCCAAATGTTGCAGTCTTCAAATTAGGATATGGAGCATAAATATATTGAGTAGTTCCTAAACCTAAGTAGTCGGGGTAATTGGCAGATGGAAATACAATCTCCAATATACCAGTACTTGGTAATGTTGTTTCTAACATCATAGTAAAATTATATTCAGACCACCTAGATTATAATATTTTTTTTTGTTTACCCTCCTGGATTAACATTAGACATAGTAAGTGGCCTTGAACCATAAGGTCTAATACGGCCTGCTAAAAGTAATTAGGGTAATAAAAAAATAAACATTTATAATTATATAAAATAAAATGGCTTCTTCAGAATGGTATTTGATTAAAATAATCTTAGTGATTACTTATTCAAAGTGCTATTGATTGGAAATTCAGGAGTAGGAAAGTCATGCTTTTTAATGAGATTTTCAGTAATTTAATAATATATTTATTCAAAAGGAAAACTAATTCACTAATCATTTTTACAATACAATAGGAGTAGACTTTGTAAATAATATTTATAGATTTAGAAAATTAAAGTGATGAATGTTGATAATGCATCTGTTAAATTATAGATTGTAATTAATTTTTAATTTTTAAAATAACACATAGTGGGACACTGCAGGACAAGATAGATTTAGAACTATAACTAGTAGTTATTATAGAGGAGCATAAGGGATTATTGTTATGTTTGATGTAACAGATAGAGACTCTTTTGATTAAGTAAGAGCTTGGATGTCAGAAATCGATAAATTTGCTACAGATCAAGTTATAAAAATATTAGTTGGAAATAAAGTTGATATGGGTAATATGAGAAGAGTTACTTAAGATGAAGCTTAAGCATTAGGTATTTTTTTGAATGAAATAGCATCATCTTATAATGTCAATTATATAGAAGCTAGTGCAAAGGGTAATATTAAAGTTGAAGAAACATTTATAGCTATCACTAGATAGATCATTTAAAAATCTGGAAAATCAAAGTATATTGATTCTTTATATATAGACCATAACAGAAAATTGGTATGAAATTGTAGCAACAATAAAAGGGTAAGATAAAAGAAAATGAATAAACTTAGTAATGCTGTATTTGATTATGTTCACTATTCAAAAATATATTAGTCATTTTATTATTTTTAATTATTCGAATTTTATAATTTTATTCCCTTTTTAATTTTCTAGGGTAAGAAAATATTTTTCATAAAAAAATTATGATAGATCATTGATCCTGAATCCTGCAATACCTTCTAATGTTGAAATTGAATTCCAATATTGCTTAAATTATCAAATTGATTAATCATAACCATGATATCGTCATTGATCTCATTATTTTCATCAACCTTTTCTTGTTCAATAATCTTGATGGTAATTATGCCTGATTTAGAAGAATTAATATATTAATATAAGGATTTTTATTTGTAGAATTTTTTATTTTCTACAAAATTTTAAAGCCACACCAACTTTACGAAGTTTATCGAATTTTCTTTTAGAGTTTCTTGTGAATAAATTATTCTTTAGTCCTTTGCGTTTTTGTTTTGGACTCTCTTGATTGTTTTAACTTTTTGTCAAAAATTTTTGTATCCATAACATGAATTTTACCAACATTACAGGAATTACATTCTTATTTTTAGTGTTTTCGTGTTCTTATTTCAGTTTACTAAGTTATGATTTAACTAATTCTTGAATCTTATGAACTCTAAATGATGTAGAATCTCCATAATCTCCATATAACAAGAAAATCATCCTTCATCAAAATGACAGAATCGTCTATATCTGGTCTAATATATTCCTTCATTCTATACTGAATATTCATAAATAAGAGAGTCTTAGTAATCTCTTAAATTTTCCAATCTTATGATATCTCCTATGTTTTTTTTAAAAAAATAAAATTAATTACCTTAAAACAACTTGATTAATAAAAAATCGGAGAAATCTCCATAATTTTTAATGAATTTTTAATACCATTTAATTAATTTTACTTTCAGAACAATGAATTAATTAAAAGTATTAAATAAGAAAAAGGGAATAGTTAGGCTTCAATGTACTGAGCAAACATATATGTTAATTGAAAAACTTTTAGATGAATACTAGAAGAAGATGTAGGAGATGTCTAAAAAAGCAGCATATAAGAATTCAATACCAGTCATGTTGAATAAATTTACTAAATGGCTAGATACTCTGGATGTTGAGGAATACAAAGATATCTATGAGATTGTTAGCAAGATTGATGAATAAAAAGGTGATAGATAAAAAATGGCGATTAAAGATTTGATAGACTTATGTGATGATGTATCAATAAATAATTATTGGCTTGTATTTCTCTAAAATGGACATGCGAGGGAAAGTATCTAGAAAATGAAAAAATCAGCCAATAAAGAATTATATTTTGAACATTTAGATTTGCTTCTTATGGAAATTTAGCACTCCAAAATAAGGTATGCTGAAGAATTTCAGTCAATTGAAATCATTTAATTTGAAAGTGCTATAAAAAACCACTAATCCTAACGTTCAAGCCAGTCTAAATTTTCATGATATATGATATTTTGAATTATGAAATCATATAATATATACAAATCTGTAGGATTTAGATTACCTAAATTAATTGTTCTATAAAGATATAGATAAGATTTATATTTTTAAGTAAATTCAGACAAATAATATATCCTGCTATGTGACTTCACTAGTGATTCTATTAGAATTTCTTTTCAATTAGACTTATTATAACTGTCATTTAATTAAGTGTAAAGATTCACATAATTTAATAATATCTCCAAATAGACAAATATATAATAAGAATCAAAAAAATCCTTAATAAATGCAGTCTTGATATTCTTTCAATTGTAATAATCAAACATCTTTCATCCTTCTTTGTTTTTGTTAAAAAAGTAATAAATAAAAGAAAAATAAATAAATTTTAGTTATAAATAATTTAAACTTAACAGATTAAATTAAATAATATATAAATATTTTATATTTTATTATCTTAGTTAATAATAAGAAAAAATTATATACTTGATTTAATTTTCACTTTTATGAGATCATTTAGAATTAGAGTATATTTTAAAGGTAATAAATAAACTTTTAGTAATAAATATCTAATTAAAAAAATCAAAAATCTAGATTAAAATCTGAAGAAAAGGAATAGCTAATTAACTATGAATTTTCTTAAAAGATTCCGTCTGTTGAATCATTTTAATTTTCTTATGCATCATGAAAAGCTACACTGTTTTTGGTTAGAGATATAAAATTCTTGTAAGGCTATCCTCTTATGGTAGGATTCTATATTTCTCTGAGTAGTAATTCTATTTATTTCTCATACAAACTCTTATTTGTAGTGAGTTTCATCTGTTTTATGCTTTTTTTAGCATGTCCATCATATAGAAATCTGATCCAATATTCTTTAATGATTTCTACTTTGCAGAGTTCTCTCAAATCTTTAATGGACATATTTTATCTAACTCCCCTTTTATTAGCAATAAAGGTAACCATATCTTGGATGGTACTGTCCTAGACATTCAAACTATCCAACCATTTAGTGAACTTATTCAACATCACTGGGATTATGTTTTTTAATGCTGCTTTTTTTGGGGTACCCTATTAACCTTGTTGACTAACTAAATATTTTTGGAATTTTCTCCATTATTCCTCATTTAGCTTAACTTGAATCATGTCTTCACTTCTATCTATGATTTCATATGTATTCATTTTTTAATTTATTTAATTAATTAATAAAATACTCAATTTCCCATTTGTAATTATAATAATAATATAAATTATTTGGATTTTTCTCCACTATCCCATTTTTTAATGGATTTTTCTCCTTATCCTCCAAATATGTATATTTCTCCTCTTTCAATGGTTCAACTCACATTTTGATTAAATTTTTAAAATAAATTAAACTAATATATATCCTGTATTATAAAATATGTGATCTTAATCTCTGTGATTATTATATTTATTCTCAGGATGTTATTTATCCAAATATTAATTTGTCATTGCAATAAAGGCTCTGTATAATCTTGATCAACTTATTTAGAGTTCTCTAATCAAATCTAAAGAGGATTTTTATAGAATTGTAATACCTAATAACAATTCTTATCATCTACATTCTTTATAAATTACAAATGGGCTAAAAATTTAATAAAACAAGAATAGAAAAATCCTCATACTATTGATATTCGTTATATAATTTATTTTTTTATAGTCACACTCTGTCTTTATTTGTAAGAAGTATAATAAGAGAAAAAAAAATAAATTTTAAGTTATAATTAATTAAAAAAATCACAATCTTCTCTGAGTGTAAGACTGGGAAAAATTATCAAAAATATAGCTATCTTATATATCTAGGTCTTAGTCTGTTGGATCGAAATCATCATAAATACTAGGTGGTCTTCTTGTTTGAGATATGAAGCCCTTGTAAGGTTTACCCCTAATTTTAGGCTCTAGCACTTCTCTCAGAAGATCACCTATTTATTGTTCATACAAAAGTTTGTTTGTTGAATTCTTCATTTTTTGGATGCTATCTCTAGCAGATCCATTCTATAAGAAACTGATCCAATATTCTTTTAATTACTCATCTTAACATATAAGTTATAGGTCTTTGATTGACATATTTTATCTATTATTTCTGATTTTCTTAATCTTTGTTTTTATGTTCATCACTTCTTGGGGATTTAGACTTGATAACCATTTTGTGAACTTATTCAACATCACTGGGATAATATTTTTTAAGGCTCCTCCACCTCTAGAAATTTCTTAAAACACTTGTTATCTAGCTAGAAAGTTCTCTAATAACATCCAAGTTTCCTCATTCATTTTAACTTGCACCATGTTTCCTTTTGTCTCAATTATTTCAAATTACTAGATCATTAGTATAATTTTTACTTTAATTTTATTAATTAATTAATAATTTTGAATATTTGTTTTGAGTATTTTTATTTTTAATAATTAATTATGTATATTTCTCTGTTTTCATGGAGATTCTTGGAGATTCTCCGCGGCTGGGAAATATGTATAAATTTTTTTTTACTATTTTTAATGAAGGCGGTTAAGAAAGTATGAGAGAGTCATGATTAAGAACTTATTCATATGTTTGAGAATATTATAGTGTCATCTTCTCTCTAATTTTAATAAAATATGAATCCTACTCGAAACTACTAACACCTAAATAGATTTCATACAAATTTTTTAGCGAATCTTATGGATTTTAGGTATGCTTCATCCAATTTCTAATTATGTATTAATTTCTTCATTTAAAAATATGTATTATGATTAGTTCAATTCCCAGTTTAAACAATTTTTTTTATAAATATACAAAAATTAAATGAATCAGGCTCTTTTAATTCCTGGATGGTGAAGGGATCTAATTTTCCTTCTAATTGTGGGACTTGTTGATATAGGTTGTTTAAGTCTTATAGAATTAATCGTTTTTAAAGGCCTTTCTTCTATTAGTGGCAATTTGAAGGATGTTATTTATCCAAGTTTAGCTTTCTTTTCAGGATGATAATTTGATTTAGATATCTGACCTACTCTCATCCAATCATGAGATTGAATGTCATACAATTTGATTCGTTTAATTGGATCTACTATGAAAATTCTTGAAATTAGGTCTATTGCATCCATCATGTCACTTTTAGGAAATTTGTACTAAGCATGAAATATTGCTTATATGATTTCATTAGGAGTTTCACCATCGAAAGGCATATAGCCAAATAGCATAACAAAAAGTATCACTCCTAGAGCCCAAACGTCAATGCTCGGCCCGATCTTATTGTAAGTTTTGTTGAGAGTTTCAGGTGCCATATATCTTAATGTGCCAACATTAAGTTTATCATTATTTGTTTAGAGGGCCATTCCAGCAATTCCAAAATCTACTATTTTCACCACTTTTTTATCCTGCCCCTAGAAAAGTATGTTTTCAAGTTTCAAATCTCGATGAATCAGACGTTTATTGTGACAATAACTGATGGCATCACAAAGTTGTGCGAAATAAAATCGTGCCTCATCCTCATTCAAACTTCCCTTCTCTTGCCATTTTGTATATTAATACCTTCCACATATTTAAGGAGTTCTCCTCCTTCTAGATATTCCATTACAAATATTACAGACATATTTCGTAATGGGAGACAATTAAATATCTTAACAATGTTCTTATGATCTAATGATTTTAGTAGATAGGCTTCTCGAAATACCATCTCGATGTCATCAGCATTACGATTTTTTGCATTAACAATCTTGATGGCTACTTTTTATTCAGTCTCTCTATGCTAACCCAAAAGGACTTAGCCAAACCCACCTTTTCCTAATTCTCGAATAATTTAATACTCTGAGTAGATTACATTCGCATCAAAGTCTTCACCTATATAAAGTTTTTACTTATCTCTCAAATAGTATAAATCTTCTAAAAAAATCTCAACACCCTCTTGAGTGAACATTCTGAAAGTTCGAAAATGTTTCTTCCATTTGTATTCACAAATTTTTCTAATCTCTCTTAAAGTTGTATGTCTATTAATGTTGAACATAAATGTCTTTGAATTTAGATCTGATAGGTTAGTAAGTTATATAGTTTTTTATATATCAAGACTTTCATAAAATTCTTAATACATAATATAAATATAAATCATCGTTATCCAAAGAGAGAGGATACAATCAATATAGGTTATTTTTGAGTGAAGTTAGTTCGGTTGACATAAAACTTCTTATCAAAACCTTTTAGTAACTAATTTGAAAGTGTAGTTTCTATTTACTGCTTATACTTAAATCGTATTTTAGTTTTCTATATTTCAAAACTAGGTGGTAATTGAACCTGAAATTTATTATTAATAAAATGTTTCTATATTATTTCTTCAACTGCAGTTCTAGGTAGAGGCTATTTCAATTTTTATGTAGGTTCAGTTTTCATCTTAAATAATCTTATATTTTATGATGTAGGTGATTTTATTAATGTTTATTTTCTAATATGAAATTTCTTTTTAGGACTAGGTGAAGTATTTTAAGATCTTCCAACCCAAGGTGCAAATTATTCATCAATAACAAAATCATCTTATATAATTTATGATTTTACTTTCTGAATATTCTAAAAGACGAGATGTTATATCATCATCAAGTGTTGTTTAAAGTGCTATACTTGATTTTGAGCCTCTATTTAGTGTTCGCCTTTACATTATAAAACAAAAAATTTATTAAAAAAAAAAAATTAATAAAAAAAAAAATAAAGAATGAACAGCATCTACTATCCAGCCTTAAAGAAGCCAATTATAAGCCCTAGGCTACATAATGAGGTGGAAAGAGGAAGAGAGTTAGCATAAAACCCAATGATAAAGAATTTCATATATTCAAATGAGACTATTGATATCGAACGTTTTATTGAGGCTCTTGGATGAATTTGATAACAAAAATGAAAGAGTTTGTATATACTTATTATAACAATAAAACTTTTTCTAAATAAATATTTTCTGGAAATGGGAATAAAAAAATCTAAATAATATAAAATAAAAAAATCTAATACCTCTTAACTATAAATAAGCTTTTTTATTCGCTGATAGCACTAAAATAAGTAGTGATATTCAGTTAAACAATTAAAATTTAACTTATTTTCTCTCAATTTTTGTCTGTTACTTTCAAATATTAAAATTATTGATATGATTATTTTTATTTTTTGTTTAATATGTGCTTTTTAAAAGAAAAATTATAGTAAATCAATCATCATGAAAATTAAGTTTAGTTGGATCTGGCTCTATATCATGTTATTTTAATAAATCTAATAATTATTTTTTCTATCTCTCCAATTCATAAATTCTTTTATTGAAATGAGTATTAATTTCAAACATATCCTTATATTTTTTATCTATTCCTTCAATCTATGATTATAGTTCTATACATCTTTATTGCTAAAATAATATGAATTTATACTTCAGACGCAATATTTTATTTATAAACATTAACTTCTTATGTAGCGACTTCTATACCCACTAAAGATTCTCTTCGTGCTTCTAATATTTTATTAATAATGGATTCCTTTTATTTAATCACCTCTTATAGTTCTTTGGTCTTATATTATAATTTAATTACCTTTTATTTCTATTTACCCAACATATCAACTAATTTTTAAACTTGCTCATCTGATTGATCCTTGCTCTTAAGAGCTCTTTCTCTAATCTAACTTTCCATTTTAAATAAAGAACTATATGTATCTACATCCTTTTTTATTTTTTAAAATTCATCCAAAAGTTTTAACTATTAGGCTTCCAATTCTCTTTATTTGGGAAAGAAAACATTAGAAAATCGATGATTCTCCTCTTCTGTTTCCTTTAGTTTATCCCTGAGATTTTAGATAATACTTAAACTTCCTTTAGAATTTGCCATCAATTCATTAATTTCCCTTTCCTTCCTGCTTAAATTGATTTCTAAATCTTCTATTACACCCTATAACCTTTTGATCTCTTCATACTCATTTGATTTTTTTTACAATTTTATCTCATTGAGAGATTACTATAATTTTAAGTTTTCTTCGCTTAAATATTCAATCTATGATCTTAAACTTGTAACTTGCTTAGAATTACATTATATTTATTTGAGCACTATTGGATCTGCACTTAAATTAGAGTAGTTTCTTAAACTTTAAAAGACATCCTCTAAGCTTTCATTCATCAAATTTAAAAATGTGGATATAGGTATTTAATCTTCTGAGTCTTATTGATATTTCCACACTCCAGAAATGTCTTATTGCCATTAATAATCTTTAAATTCAAGCTTTTCGGAGAGAATTTAGCTTCTTGTCATCTTTTGTTCGATCGTTGACAATAAATTTTTTAGCTGTGCATGAACAAATGGTTCATTCGAAATCCCCATATCTTTCCATAATATCAACTTTCTATGCAATACAGATTTTATTATCTGAGTAATGAGATTGTCTCTATAATTTAGCATTTTGAAAACCAACTCTATATAATTCTAATCTTATGTTAGACCATCCTTCAATCCTCCAATATATTTATCCTTGCTGTATAGTATTCTTTCCCATATTGATTCTTTTTAGTTTTATAAAATAAAAATGTACCTGTTTTAAGGGAACGATCTTTTACACATAATACATTTTTAGCTATATTTATTAAATCCCCTAAATCATGCGACATTATATCAAGGAACCTTACAAAATATCTTTTCTATTCAAGTAATTTTTCTGAACCCTCTTTTTCATGAGCAATCGTTGGATTCATATTCTAAATGTAATCCATTTGTTATCTCATTGCAGGCCCCAGCTGATCAAAGGATTATTTAAGTTTCTCTATGTTTTCAGATACATTCCTCTATTCATTTAAACCTTATCGAGCATTCGATAACTATTGTATGATAGGCTTCAATTAGTTCATATAATTATTTAATGAACTAAATGAAATTGTAGAAATCTAGAACTCATTTATTCGTTACCAAGGATCCTAACAAGAGATTTAATAATGCTTTAGAGTTAACTTCACCGGCAACTGAAGAGCAACTTGTAACTTAATTGATGGCTAGAAGATAATATACCACTCAGATCGAAGAAATAAAGAAGTAAAAGAAAAATCAAAACTACTATTTTTTATCAAATAGAAAGAAGCTATATGGTTTACATTTACAAGCTAAACAAAGACAATATTTTCTAAAATTGAAAAAAGCAATTCTAATTATATACACTGTAACCTCCTTCATTAGTTATTTGAAGAGGAGTTCTAAACGATCTAATGTAATTAACAATAGGATACTGTATTTAAAGAAAAGATTTCTTATATACCCTGTATTTTTATATAAATAATCAAGAGTGGGATCCTTTCAAAACCTTTTGGGATATTGTTATACTGATATCGCTTGTTTGGATTGCAATATACATGCCCTATAGAATAGCATTCATAAACCACTTATCACCAGGTCTGATTGCAATAGAATCGATCTTAGATTTAATATTTAGTAAATTATTTTGAAATTTTAAAAGTGATTGATTTGATTTTGATTTTTTTTAGTTGTTATTATGACTAGTGTAATGATTTGATTGAAGATCACAGAAAAATAGTTCTAAACTACTTAACAGGATGGTTTTTGTTTGATCTGATAAGTATAATGCCAATTACATAAATCGCATCATTCACGAATCAAGAACAAGCGTGGTTTTTGGTAGCAAATAAAATATGTAGACTATTTAGAGTAGTTAAAATATCTTAAATTTTAAAGAATGCTTAATTTTTAGATAACCAAAAGTATTTTTTATTATTTAATACAAATAAAGGCTTCAGTGGATATTGAATATTGTTAATATTTAGACGGCTTAATTGTTAAGGATTTTTGTAACGTCTGTCATTCTATCTAACTATTTTGCCTGTTTCTGGTACATATCAGCCCACTTGATATCGGATAGTGATAATTGGGTATAATTATTATATCCAAAATAGATCGAATTTTCTAACATAGAGGGACAACCAAATTACTCATACTATATTGATTCCTATTATTGGGCATAATAAACATTAACAACTGTTGGTTATGGAGATTTTAAGGCTAGAAATAATTTAGAATTCCTTACTGCCATAATATGGTTAGTTATGGGGGGGGTTTTTTACAGTATGGTGATTGGAAACTTAACAAGTAGACTATAAGAATTGGATTCAGAGAGCTAATATAAGGAAATAATATCATAATTCAAAACTCTATTCAAAATGTCTAATGTTTTAGATGAGATATAGAAAAGTGTTTATAATTATTTAAGATACAATAATAGGGAAAACATATCATGGTAATTGCAATTTTAAAATTGGTTCTCTTATTTACCATAATACTTACAATAAGAGATCATACTATATACTTGTTATAAAAAGATTATTAAAGTCGAATAAGCTAGTCATAATCTTCATTTTGCAGTATGCCTCCTACCTAGTTTAAGATTATTAAAATTAAAAAAAGGAGAACTAGTATATTTGAAAGGAGATCCTGTTGATGAGATATTTTGTGTATTAGATGGATAGGTTCAATATAGAACACAGTATGGTAAGGTTTTAATGGATGTACCTTAAGGAAATATTTTTGGAGAATTAGAGTTTTTTAAGAAATACAAATATGTCAAATAATAGGAGAGGGAATATTTTGTCATAGCTATGGAGAACTCAATTCTTATGAATATTTAAAGTGATAAATACTTCGAACTAATTGAAAAGTTTCCTGATCTTATGAAAATTTTATCCTTTTAAGCTGAAAAGAAGAGATTACATATTTATAATTAACTTAATTAATACTCAAGACATAGATAAAGAGAGTTGTAGAATAGTTAGAGACTCGAATAAATAAAATCAGCAAACAATATAGATGCTTATCATCATGAAGAGAGATAAAAAAAGAGATCCATAATTTTTCTCGATAGCCATTCCAGAACTATAGAGTTACTGGAAAGACTCATTCAAAATAAAAATAAAAAATGGATAAGTCTTTAGGCAAGATTTCACAAAGTAGTAAATATGATAATGTTCGCCAATCGAACAATTGAAAAAACTATAGAAACTAAACATAATATGGAGAAATCGACAGCATCTAAATCCTCTAAAGTATCTCCTATTCTTAATATAATATAAACAAGGAGGAGAGCTCATGTTATGCAAAATTTTGTGAATAAATTTAAGCACAAAAGTATACTTAAAAAGCAATAGTAAACTCACAGGCCATTGAAAGATATATTTAGCATAAGTTCTTATGAAGATGAAAAGGATTTTATTATCGAGAAAATAACTTTAGATAATTCTATAATATAGAGACTTGATCATGTGCATAAACTTGTGGATTCTCTTGGGTCTGTGAGATGGATGAATACTATTGCAAAAAAAGGACTAGAGGATGAAATATAGGTCATTCAAAAACTTGTATAAAAATATATTTGATTATATCATTAAAACTTTATTGATTAAAAATTTTTGATGTAAAACTAATTTGAATATCTTATTTAAATTGAACGGGCACTTGATGATTTTCTAGTTTGTACCCTCTAAAAAATTAGTTATTTTAATAATTTTATTTATTTTTATTCATGAAACCATTTATGTTATAATATCTATCATAAGGGTATTCGTTTACCGTAAGTTTGACATATTGCCTACATAAGCTCTCTTGCACTTTGACTTTAGTTTCGGAAACTCATGAAATAAATTTCTGATAATTTAAGGTACTCAATAGAAACTTGTAAAATGAAATTAATTCTTTCATGAATTTTAAAAACCTCGAAAAATATTGAATTCTATTTCAAAAATAGAATACATTGAGTTTGTTTTTATCGGAAATTTTTGTAATACTTTTGTTTATCTTTAAAAACAAAAATTTCTATTATTTTAGAAAACCAATATTAGATTAGGATTTATATTATTAAAATTTTCAAATGTAGTATGTTTATATGGACACTTATTGTATCTAGATGAAAGAATAATTGGATCCTATTCCTCATAGAAGATTATCTTAGATATAAAAAAATTCTTATTGAAAAAGCAATTTTCTTATAATTTTATTTTTCCTAGATTAAATTTATGTGGTAGAGGAAAAAATTGATATGATTTTAATCAGAACTTTCAAATCAATATATTTTCTCAAAAATTATAATAAAAATAATGAATATAAGCTGAAAGAGTTAATAAATGAATTTAAGATATCAATAAAAACTGGCTTTAGTGGTCATTGCAAACTCATAACCCTGATTAGATACTTTGAATATGAATATTTGATTTCTCTTCTAATCTAATTCAACATTTATTCCATTTCCTCTATCAGGCTTTCTTAATTTTAATCCTCTAAATTTATCAAAATGAATATTAATTCTTGCAATCTTATTCGAGTTATTTTCTAAATAATAATATCCAAATCCAGTTATTCTATCGAAAAAGAAACAACTTTTAACTTAAGGTTATCCCATTTAACCGAAATCTTTTTTAGGCTCCTATGCTTAAGCAATCCTAGTGTATGCTAAATGTAATATATTTCTTTGAATATTGGTAGTTCTCACCATATTTACTCTTGAGGGTCCATAAATTGATAATCCGAAAACATTTGAATCTTATTTCTCCCAAATAGTCTTTGCATAAACTACATATGAACCAGGTAATAATGTTGCTTTTGTCCAAACCTCAATGTGTTAGCTAGTTTTACCTGATATTATGTCAAATGAATTTCCATTTTTCTTAATTATCAAAATTTTAGACCAGCTATATTCTTGTGGGTTTTTGGGGAATCTTTTATTTTTTTGATTTATGCTAACAAAATATTCACCAGCTTTCTCGATATCAAACTAAAAGTAGGCTGCATTCCTTTTAGTTGTTCTAACTTCTTAAGCTTCATAGAAGTGATTATCTCTTACATGGCAAACATGAATATCTCTAAAATGTTACATAAATGAGCCAACATCCATATAGAATACTCCACTATTATCCTCATCTAATTTCATTTCTTTCCTCAATAATGCAGTCCAAAGTGGACTATCATAGCTCCAATCTCCTTACCATTCTTGATGACCCCATGGATTTCTTAATTTTATCAATTCCACATTCTTTCTTTGTGGATGATTGACGGTTTTTATTTTTAAAATTGAATAAGCGTGATTAGGAACTAGGCCTTAGGTGATGGGCTAAATGTCTCTAGTTTAAGTTGCAGCAACCATGATCACTTTCTCTTATAATTTCTTTCTGAGTTCAATTAAGAAATCATCTTAAGCAGTCCAAATTATTTCAGTTGGTGCGCCAGTTAATGCTTTCATAACCTCTTACATTGATCCTGCAGCTGAGGCTGAGTAAGATCCAAATAATTTTGCCCAAGCCTTCTCGATGACCATCACCCAAATTGCATTATTTCTTGATTTGGAAAATGCAGGTCTTCCGTAGCAAACTGGAAAGAAATCATCAATACAAATAACTCTCCATACACCATTTAGACAGAATCTTACTCCATAGATCCCTTATTCATTAATAGTTTGTGTCACAAAGTTCTAAACCAACAAATCAGGTCTCCTATTACCTATTGCTGCTATCGATGCCAACAAATAACAATTTCCTAATGCTCCTTATTTAATATCATCTGGTCCTATCCATTTTGCCAATCCCAATCTATTCTATCCAGTTGCATCTTTAGAGAAGAATTAATAGTCTCCACCAAATATGTCAGTTACTCTTGCCCATCCAAAGTTGAACCTGCCCAAACTTTATTAATTAGGCCTGAAATCTGGATCAACAAATTGAATTTACTTTATTTTAATTTCATCAAACATGCAGACAAACTAATTTAAATTAACAGCTGTAATATTATGAGTGTTAACTTCTTGAAATGGCACTGATTATATCATAACTTAACTATCTTAGTGGTCATCAATTGCAGACATGAGCATAGAGGGTATTGGGTCATCCTCTAAAACAACAATTTCTTTTTATTTAATTCCATTATTGTCTTTCTTAAATTGTTCAACAGCTAACAAGAAGTCCTCTATCCATTCTTTATTAATTTACCAGCCACAGTCTTTTACAAAACATACATCAGTCTAACCTTTTTTCATACATTCATAACAATAGTAATGTAAACAAGCCTCATTTTGATATAATGCTTCAGACCTATTATTGCAGACTGAACATAATTTAATCTCTGATTCTTTCCTCTAAAGTTTTGGAGGTGCAGGTTATGGTGGTTCTGGATTTTTTTATTATTAGTTTAATTATGGAGGTCTATTTAGTTCATTCAATTAATCATTTTATTTGATGGGCTATGGTTATTATTACTATTAATTTTGCTATTACTAATTTTGTTATTGTTAATTTTGCTATTATTAGTTTTGCTATTATTAGTTTTGCTATTACTATTGCTTCTTTTATTCAATTTATTACTATTACTGTTGTTATTATTGCAATTATACTACTTAAAATTATTTCTGTTGTTATTACACTGTCTATTAGTTTTGTTAAGGCTACTTTTATTGAATCGGAATGTTGCTTTTATTTTAAATCTATGGTGTTTATTAGTTTTATTGTTATTGAAAATTTGTCCCTTTTTTTTGTTAATTGACTTGAGGAGAATTTTATATAGTTTACTTCTTAACTTAAGGTGAGTTACTAAATTATTGTGTTTTATTGGGAGGAGCTCCTCCTAGTTATACTCCAGTACCTTGAAAGGGTTAAAATTTTCCTTGACTGTTGCTTTTTTCAGTTTTAGTAAAATTTTTTTATTATTATTACTTGCCTTAACCAGTTATTTAGAATTATGCTTTTTGGAATTATGTAAACATCCCACCCATGAGTTAGTCTATTCTTAAATATTCTTTGCATCCGTCAGCTTTACAATCACCACCTCCTTCACGCTAATATAGCTCAATACACTTCTTACAATAGAGATGAACACAAGAAACTCTATCCAATTATTCAGGTTTAAACTAATTTTTACACCTCTAACACATTTAGTTCATTTGATTCATTTAAATTAATGAAGAAATAAAAGAAATAAAAAATGATTATATCATATATTTACTAATATATTCTGATCAATTTTATAGAACTTTTTAAATTATCATTTCTTCATTTCATTATAATTCAATTTCCTATATCTTTTCTTATTATTTTATCACAAAAAATTCCTCTAACTCCTCCATATTTATGCTTAGTCTGCATTGCATGTCTGGGCACCTTCCTTTTCCTAACCAATCACATTGTTTGTTAAATGCATTATTTACGCAATCAAAACAAATGTTGTGTTTGCATTAATTCTGAAACATTTGTTATAATGTTAGTTTTTAATAACACACTATGCAGTCGTATTTTTTCTAATACAATACTATTTTTTTATCTATCTAAAACTAATTTTATTGTTTCATTTCAATTTATTACTTACACTCAAAGTCCTTGGATTATTCTTAATAAATATTACTCGATTTTTTACTCACACATTTTCTACAATAATATCGACCACAATAATTTGTAAATAATTTATCCGCCTTATACTTATTCTAACAATCTACACAATTGTGGTATTCTTCATTTATTGGTTATTTAATTTGTTATTGTTGTTAATATTTATTGCTGTCTTTATTGCATAGTTAACCTACTATATTTATTTGGGGTTTTTATTAATCTAAAAATAACATAGATTTATTAGAGTTTTAGAATGATTATAAAGAGTCAAAATCCACCTTAACTTTGCAATTATCTATTAGACAAGTGGTAGATTTGGTTTAAACGTCTACACATTATAAGCATAATATATGATTACATGAATTCTAATAATATTATTGATCAGCAAATTTATTGAGACATCTTGAACAAATTGATTGCAATTATTAATTTCCTTAATATAAAGGTACTTCATTTACTAAATTTTATTAATTTGACTGATTTGCATAATTTTAATTAGAGTCTTATTCCTATTTTTGTATCTCAAATTTATGAGTTTTTTAGAATTATTTTATGGATTCATAATTAACTCTAGTAATACAATTATCAATTATGCAGGAATTAAATTTGACTTAAATTTCGACACATTTTTAACAAAATATGTGATTACAGGAATTTTAATAATATGATTGATCTAGAAATTAATATAAACACTTTGAACATAACTTTTAAGCTTATCTTCCAGAATATAAAGCTTAGGCCAGTTATTAATTAGATACTTTCAAATTTTCCTGTTAAACATCCTGCTTTTGTTTCTATTCCAAAGCTCGAACATCAACTTTGTATATGTTTTAATAGCATATTTAACATGTATAAAATTTCTTGGAGGTTGCGCCATATCCAATTTTTTTCTAAAGGCAATCTAAACAGTATTTATGTTTAGCTCCATCTTATAAAAAATAGGGGCTTTTAGATTGACATAATTAACAACCAATCTATTCAACTGGTTATTATTCCTTGATTATGGAGTTTTAATTTTCCAAATCTTACAATAATATAGCATAGCAATCTTTTGGAATTTATGTTATACCAGAACCTAAATGTTAACTTGATGCAATAGCAATTTAAACATTAAAAGTCTTGTATAGGTATTCAATCACACTTGGTATTGATATTTATTTATTTATTTTATCATAGTAATGTGCTTTTAAAAACTCCCCTGATTGCACATTTTATGGATCTTATATTCTTTAAAGGTCTAAAAATATTTTAAAAGTTATTTATTCTTTAGTGTTAAATGTTTTCTTTAGAAATTACTGATATCTAAATCCAAAGTTTTAATTATTTAATAGCTCTTTTGAATAAAATATTTCAATCTTTCTCTAATTATTAGTTGTTAGTAAACACTCTATCAAAATTATAAATATTGCGGAAAGCTCGTTCTTACCTAATCCTCTCATTTACTTAGTGGGGAAGGGTATTTTTGCCTAAATTTCTAAAGGTATTGGCTTGTTTAAATACATAACTTAATAATAGAATATTAAAATAATATATTAAATTGATATTATCTAAATACTTAATTTTTTTATATCAAATTTCTATTAATAATGATATTCACACTATTTTATAAGATTCTTGTAACTAGAAATTATATCCAAGTGCTGATACTGTAAATAAAATCAATATTTCTTTCGAAGGTTCAACCACAAGAATTATTTTATCTCCTCGATAGGGTTTTCTTAACTTTAGACCTTTCATATTCATAGTTATTTCAGTCTCCAATACTTTATCAGATTTATTAATCAGATACAAAAAACCAAATCTTACTATATGTGTACATAAATACCCATGTTCGATCATAAATTTATAAGACTTAAAGATCTGTGGACATAAATTATAAGGCTTAGTTTCAGATTATCTTGCCAGATTTAAGAATGCATTATTTATACTTTACGTTGGCTTTTGAGTTTAGAACATTTAAACATTATTAGGCCCATATATTGATAGATTATATTAGCCTTTTTCTACAGAATGCCAAAATACTTTTGCAGATATTCCATACATACCTGGAGATAGATTCACTTCACACCATGTTTCTTATTACTTCTTTTAAACTCCATTGATTATTTTGCCATCCTGAAAGATGAGTATTCTTGCGACACTATAATCATCAGCCTTTCTGAATCTTTTATTTTCCTAATTGATTGTTATGTAATAAACTCCTTATGTTTATATATTCAATTAATAATATTATGAGTTTTTTTTATTGGACTACATATAAATTGATTAGTATTTATATCTTTCCTTAACATGGCAGACTGCTACATCGCTAAAATTTTTTCTAAATGATGCCATATCCATATAAAAAATCCCATTATTCTCTTATACAACTTTGAACTCTTATTTTAATTATTGAGTCCAAAGTGGGCTATCATCTGACCAGGCTCCTCTATTAATATATATAAAATAATACTTCCATTCTTTCTTTCCCCAAGGATTTCTCAGTTTAATAAGTTATAAATTTTAATTTATTTATGACTTTTTAATCTTAAATATAGTATAAGCATGTGAGGCTACTAAGCCAACATCTTGTTTCTCCACATCTTTGTTAGTAGAACATACCATCACACATCGATTATTTACTCGTTTCTATAATTCAGTTTCAAAATCGGCATCTTTAGTGAATAATGACTCTGTAGGCGCTCCAGTTAAGGTTCTCAAGACTTCCTTGCCATAGCCAGCTTCAATATTTTCATATGATTCAAATACTTTGGCCCATGCTTTTTCTATCAACATTACCCAAATTTCATTGTTTTTGCCTCTTGTGAATGCAGGTTAATTATATTGGACTGGAATATAATCATCAACAACTATTGCTTTCCATTCACCATCAATACATAATTTAAGACAATATATTCCATATGGATTGATTCTTCGAGTGATGAATATATCAAACATCAAATCGGGTCTTCTGTTGCCTAATGCGCTTATTGATGCTAGAAAATAGCAATCTCCTAATTAGCCTTACATTAAGTCATCGCATGAAATCCACTTACCTATACCAAATCTTTAATTTGTGTTTTCTTTCACGAAAAATTGATTTGTCAACTCACCTGCCCTTTTCCATTCAAAGTTGAATCTTTTCCCTAATGATTATTTGTTTGGTGGAAAAGTGGGATCTGTGTATTTAGAATTAGTCTATTTAAGTTATTAAAACTTTTAGACAAATTCCTTCATAGCGGGAATATTCATGTCATCTATTACATATTCATCAAATTTTATTTGGGCTGTATTTAACATGTGCTCATTCATAGGGTTTTCATAAAAATTTGACTCCAAAATATTTTAGGCTGGAGGAGCATTAACTTTCTGTGCTTGCTACGATTGCTTGCTTTAAAATGAATTATTATTTCTCATAAGCTTTATGAGTTTGAATAAAGTGATACTCTGATCTTATTCAAAGGAAAATTGTGTAATTTAAGCTAGTTCTTGAGGCTGGATGTCCTTTAAAATTATTTTTATCATTTCTTAAAATTCTATTTTAGACATCATATTGTCCTTATTAGTATCATATTTGGCGAATATCTCTTCTATTTATATTTTAGCATTTGATAGCTTCTCACTTATGATGGTATAAATTTATTCTGGCTACCTCATTTATATATATTAATTTTGATTAATTTGGCTCGATTGTTGGGCCTGATAATTTTCTAAAACTTTTTCTAGTATTGAGGCATTCAAAATTTATGATTTATAGTTTTGTTATATGAGTTTGAACAAATGTTATCTAATTAGTAAATTAGATTAGGGTAGTAATTATCCAATAAAATTGCAAAATAAATTTATATCTAAGTCCCTTATTTGTTGTGCTTAAAGTAATTGTGAGATTGACTATCTTGATTATTTGCAGTAATTGAAAATCTATTCCAATAAATTCAATATTCCTTCTTTAATTTCTGAATTATTCATAAAAAATATTATAAATCAATTCGGTCTTCTTAGAACATTTGAACCTGCTCTAACATTTTAACTTTATGTTAGTTTTATATTTCTATTGTCATCAATTTACTGTGAGTATCCATTTTAAATGTATGATGACTGCATAATCTGATTATCCATTTAACTATCCATCACTTAATTGCTAGCTTTTTGAAATTTAACTTATCATAATATTAAATTCTTACTTGCAAAAGTTTTATATGGCGAAGATTTTTCACAGCATAAACATTTATCAAAATCCCTAAGATAGCAACATATGCCAATTACATGATTGGATTTTCTACAATCTATTTTCCAAGGCTTGTTAAACTCTGTAAAGTCTTCTCCACACATTGAACAGTTTGATGCTTCCTTTTATTTTATCTAACTCCCATTTTAAATTACACTTCTATTATCAATTAATATTTATGATTAGTTCTTTTGTTATTAAACTATTTATTCTATTTTTGGATTTTAGTTATATTTATTCTCCTTTCTTTAATCATTTATCCTTAATTGATCATTGTTCTAATCTAAAGGTTCCTCTACCTACATCGCATAAGCATCTTTTTTAGTTTCTTATATTTCAATCTCTTGCAATTTTTCTTATTGTTTTATCACAAAAAATTCCTCTAACTCCTCCATATTTATGCTTAGTCTACATTGCTAATCTGGGCATCTTCCCTTTCCTAACCAATCTTATTGTTTGTTAAATGCTTTATTTATGCAATCAAAACAAATGTTATGTTTGCATTAATTCTGGAACATTTGATATAATGTTAGTTTTAAACCACACACTGTGCAGTTGTCGTAGATTTTCTTTGATTATTCTATTTTTTGATCTATGAAAAATTATTTTAATTGTCTTATTTCAATTTATTACTTACACGCAAAGTCTTTGCAATACACTTAAAAAATATTAATCGAGTATTTATTTGCACATTTTCCACAATAATAGTGACCACAATAGTTTGTAAACAACATTTCCATTTTATACTGTCTCTAGCAATCAACACAACTGTGATATTCTTCATTAATTGGTTGTTTAAGTTATACTGATTATCCCATTTATGATTACATATTTTAATTAATAGCTGATCCCTAATTTGCTTAATATGCTTGATTCTATTATGCAATAGTCGATTAATTAGATTAATTGGACTAATTTTATTAATTTGCATAATTTTAATCAAAACCTTATTCATTTTTTTGTATTTGAGACATATATGATTTTTAGAATTATTTTATGGATTCATAATTAACTCTAGCTGTACAATTATCAATTATGCAGGTATTAAATTTGGCTTAAGTTTCGACACATTTTTAACAAAATATGTGATTACAAGAATTTTAATAATATGATTGATCTAAAAATGAATATTAACACTTTGAACACAACTTTTGAGCTTGTCTTCCAGGTTAATATTAAGATTAAGTAAGTTGTTAATTAGATACTTTTAAATTCTCTTGCTAAAAATCCTACTTTTGTTTCTATTCCAGAGCTCGAACATCAACTTTTAATATGGTTTAATAGCATGTTAAACATGTATAAAATGTCTTGGAGGATGCGCCATATCCAATTTTTTTCTAAAGGCAATCTAAACAATATTTGTGTTTAGCTCCATCTTATAAAAAATAGGGGCTTTTAGAACCACATAATTAACAACCACTCTATTCAGGTTGTTATTATTCCTTGATTATGGAATATTAAATATCTAAGTCTTATAATAATACAGCATAGCAATCTTTTGGAATTTATGCTTTACCAGAACCTAAATGTTAACTTGGTGCAATAACAATAAAAACATTAAAAGTCTTGTATAGGTATTCAATCACACTCGGTATTGATATTTATTTATTTGATTTATCATAGTAATGCGCTTTTAAAAACTCCCCTGATTAAACATTTTATGGATCTTATATTCTTTAAAGTTCTAAAAATGTTTTAAAAGTTATCTATTCTTTTATGCTAAAAGTTTTCTTCAGAAATTACTGATATCTAAATCCAAAGTTTTAATTATTTAATAGCTCTTTTGAATAAAATGTTTCAATCTTTCTCTAATTATTAGTAGTTAGTAAACACTCTATCAAAATTATAAATATTGCGGAAAGTTCGTTCTTACCTAATTCTCTCATATACTTAGTGGAGAAGGGTATTTTTGCCTAAATAATAGACGGTATTGGCTTGTATTAATACATATTTAAAAAATATAATAAAAAATAATTATCAAATTAAAATAAAAGGAAAATCAATATCTTCTTACAGGCATTTGTGACGAATTTCTATATGCAGAACTGTTAGTTGGTGGCCTATAATCATCTTTTGCTCTATAATTAGAGCTGGCTAAATTAGAGCCTAAGGATCCATAATAATTGGAAGAAGATCCATAAGATGACAATTTCTATGAATACATTCCAGATAACTTTGATGAAAATATCTCAACTTTAAATAATTATTAAAAAATACATCTATTAGTTTCATATGGTGTATCTTTTTCACAAACCATACATTTCTTGTATTTTGATAGAAAACAGCATATTCCAATTAAATGATCTTTAGGGCAATCCATTTTAATTTATATATTGCATTATGAATAATCTTCTCCACACATAGAACAGTTCCCTGTAATTTCAATTTATTTCTAAGCTTGTTAGTTATCTTCAACTTCTAGATCTTTACTTTCTTCAATCTTACTTTATTCATCACCATTCTTGTTCTTTAAAGAATTTATTCTATTATTTTTTAGGTTAATCTTTTTTTTTTCTTACTTTATTATTGATTGACCCATTTTATCCTCTGTTTTTTCTTCTGCTTGCTTTTCTTCAACTTATGCTATTTTATTCGTATCCTCATCTTTTTGAACTTCTTATTATTCTAATTTTTGAGAGACCAAGGTTTCTTGAGTTGAATTCTCTTACTATGATTGTGAATCTATTTCCATCAATTTTTCTTATTATCTTGTTGTGAAGTACTCATCTACATCATCTATATTTATTGATGATTTGCAAGTGATTTCTGGGCACCTTCCTAATGCTAACCAAGATTATTTTGTTAACATGTATTATTTGTTGATGCATGAGAAGCATACCAAATGCTAGCATTTGGTCACTTTATATAGTTCTTTTTAGCATTCATATTTGGCCTTACAAATAGAACAGGTTACTTATTTCTCTTTATATTATTATTATAATAGATCCTAGAAGAAAACATCTAGTTCTTAAATATTGATTTTTTAAAAACAATGATATCCAAAGCATTTTATTTCTGTAACATTTCTTTCAACATATTTATTTGCACAAATTTAACAATACTAATGACCACAAAAATTAGTGAACAAAAATTCAATCTTGTATTATCTAAGGCACCCTTCACATTTTTATAAATCTAATAATGGTCCTAAATCTTTCTATTTATCAATTTGGCTTTTACCAATTTATAAATTAGTTGAATATTCAATAGGTTTCTTTACTTCCTGCACCATTCTTTAGCTACTAGAAAGTAAATCGTTGCGAGTTGCTAACATTTTTTTCAAAGAATACTTATCAAGTTGAATTGTACAACCTGTAACCATACATAAACTAAAGCTATCTAATCTTTCAGAGCATTTTCTACAATAAATGTGTTTGCAGCTGTTAGTAAAAAAATCATTTTCTGTCGGAATCTCTCTGCAGTAAGAACAAATTTTATATTAAGCTTTTCTATATATCGTGAGATCTATATCATTCTTCTTAATGAAGTAATCGAAATCTTATTTTTAAAGACTGCATTAAGCAATTGGACAAAACAAACAATACAATTTGTCTTCATAGAATTTAGTGTAGAGACATTGAATGCAGTGAGAATGATATTTAAGATCCTCAAAGTATATATCCACTGCTTTATTACAAAATGCACATTGTTTTTTAAGAGTTTTTTGGTTTGATATAGATAATTAATCCTCTTTTGTTTAGGCTATCAAGGAATAAAATCTTTGTTGCTCTTGGTAGATAATAATGCTTTTGGATGTATACTTTGATCTAAAATAGCCAAGTTCTTTCTGTGATATGCTCAAAACTTATAAATCGAAATATTTCTAAAAGTAATCAATTATTGATGGAACGGTTATTGCTTTGCTATATTTTTCTAAGTAATATGATCTTAAAAACTCTCCTGATATTTAGTTGTTTGGATCGATGCTTTTTTATCTATCAAGAAAGTGTAAAAATTGTATATTTTTTGTCGTAGTAAAGTAGTTCTTCAATTATGTTTAATAGGTTGATGATATACTAATTCTAGAATTAACAGTTGTTAAGGTTTTCTAATAAAAGGGTTCTATCTTTTTTAAATGATTATTATTGATCAGGACTTCAATTACAGATATAAATATTGCCGAGTATTCATTTTTTCCTAAATCTCTGATAAACTTAATCTCAAATGTATTAATATGCTTCTTCAATTCTGGAAAAGGATTTGTAATTTTATATACTTATTTGTCATTCATTATTTTAATAGAAAATTTATAAAAGAAAAAAAATAAAATATTCATTACCTATAATTTGGTTGTGATGTAGTCCTAATCTGTTATGGTATTCTTATGACTGCAATATTCTCACGGTAGGGTATTACTTTTTAATCATCTTAAACCTAAGGGTTTTAAAATCTATTAGGTTATCTTCCTTCATTAGGGTTGCTTAAATAATACAATTTTTATTTCTAAAATGGTTAGTATTCGACTCTAATAGAATACGAATAAAATACATCTATAAATTTAATATGGATTTTTAATTTCACAAATTATACATTCTTAGTATTTTGAAAGAAAGCAACAAATTCCAATCACATGATTATAATAACACTTCATTTAAATCTAAATATTATTGTTACTAAAATCCTCACCACAGATTTAACAATTTTTTGAATTATTATATATTTTAGTATCCTTCTTAGATTATATTGTAGAGGGCATGTAATTAGGTTATATTGATTGCTACTAACTTAAGGCTTTAGATTGTATCATACTTTATTGATTATTCTCCTATAATTAGTTATGAATTTTAGATTCCACTTAATTGATAATAGAAATTACTTCCTAAGCCTATATTTTATTTGCTTATTTGTGTTTATCTAAAAATTTAATCAAGGTGTTTTATTCAAATTAAGAACTGCATGTACTTTATCTGCATTTGAAGAAGGGTAACTTTGTGATTTATTCACCACACATGAAGCAATATATGTGACCACAACTTAATTTAAATACAGTATTTGGATTACAGTATTTTTAACATAAATTACAGACTACTTCTTTATCCTATTCTTTATCCTTTTAACCATAATAATTAGTTTTAGATTTTACTAATTAGGAAGTTTATGAGTTTAGACTCTTATCTTACTAACCTTAAATACATTTTGTACATGTATTATTTATCAAAGAACCTTAATTTTCTTGAATTATTAGGCAATTTTAGCATATTATATTTGATTAATTTTTTGTGTTAATTGCACTTTGCTATTAACTTTTATATCTTTCATATGCTTTTATATAATCTTGAATATCATTCTTGTTGAATTTCGACTTGCAATAATAACATTCAAATAGCTCTATGCTTGATTAATACTTTTATAGATTCAGATACTTTAAATATTACTATTCATCAAAATAGAACTATTTTCCTTGATAATAACATTAAATACAGTTATTTTTTTGTTAAATGATGGATGATTACTGTTATATTTATTATTATGGTTAAATTTATAGTTTTGTTGATGATTGTGATTGTATTTATGATGATTATTATGATGGTTACTAATATAATTTTGATGATGATTACGATTATGATTATGATTATGATTATAATTATGATTATTATGATTATGGATGCCTAATAGCAAAATATTGTTTGTTTGTAATATATAAAATAGCGTCATTAGTTCCATTTAATTTAATTTAGGATTAATATGTAATCGCATTATCATCTAAGATTTTTATATTTATTCCAAATTCTTCCATTAAATATTTGATGATTAAACTAGCTCCTATTTAAACCTGTTTACCAAATTTTTGATCCATGATGTGTTGGTATAAATTTTAAAATCCATTCTATTTCTAATCCTGATATAAATTTTCAAACCTGGAAAGTGTCATTCGTTTATTGATCTAAACTTCATCAATCATTTTTTGATTTAATGGATTCTGATCTGCTCTTCTCAATATTTGCAAAAGTTTTTCATATAACCCATTTACTATTAATTATTCTATTAGTAGTATTATTAGTGATTATTTTTCAGAAATGCCTAAGTAAGTCATTTGTTTGATTATATCTTTAGGGTCTGTTACCAATTTTTTGTCCAATTCTATAGATATAGGAACTAAAGTAAATAAATTCATATATTTTTTTTATATGAATATTTTCTAATTTAAAAAATGGATGAATATAACATAATTTCAAAACTAGCCTTATTTACTTATTTAAGCTTCAATAGTTGATATATTTATCATTAACAATTACTTTTGCCTATTCTAAGGAAATAGTCTGTATAATTTTTATCAAAAGATCTATGATTCATTTCATTTATTTTATCTTATATGATAGAATCCTCTATCAATTAATTGAATAACTGACTTATATGAGGATTTATTTTATGATCAAGTTGAGCTTACTAATGAAGAAATAATTTATAATAAAATTTTATAATATTTATTTTCTTTTATTTTATTATTTTATTTAATATGGCTTTATTAACAATTTTAATTAATGACAAAAAAATATTCCAGATATTTAATTAATCTTTTTGCCCCATTCATAACGACATGAAAAATATTTTTTAATTATTTATATTAACAAATGTTAAAACATATCTTATTGATCACTTTATTGACTTTTACTTTAGCAAAGAGACACGCCCCACCAGGACCACCCCCACTACCAGAAGACGAACCACCTTTTCCTGAACCACCAGGTGAAGATGGTGAAGCACCACCCCCACCACCACCAGGATAACCAGACCCATTCTTTGAATGTTTGAAGGAGCATTGCGGAGAATAATTCTAAGCCTGTATTGATGACTAAGACTGTTTTCCAAAAGTCCACGACTGTGGAGAATAATTCAAGGATGATCCCGATGGTGAAGAAAGAGACAATGCTGTAATATTTCAAATTTTATATTTATAGTTCCATGGATGCCTACAACCTGAAAAAGCTGCTAATGAGCTTGGTATTTGCGTTGCTGAGAATTGTGACCCAAGACATCCACACCCAGATACTTTCTTAGCCAAAAGAGCCATGAAAACCCTTAAATTAATGACCTTAGGGGCCTAATGATTTATTAAAAAGAACATAAAAAACATCCACAAACATCTCCTCTCTTCATAACATAGTATAGCATGGTCCTCCATCGATTTTTTAAGATATGAGTTTGCTTGACCTAACTTAATAGTCCTTCTTAAAAATATGTTACAATCCGTATTTTTAAGTTCGTATTATGACGTAATAATGACACGACATTGGATTTGTTGTCCTAAAATGCAAGATAAGGTCTTTCAAAGTTTTAATAGGAGGTGATGTAATTTTTATGGAAGTATTATGAATTCAAAAATTGTCAACAGCAATATTATAATAATAAAATTGTAGAGATCTTTTTTGTCTGCAAAGAATCCTATTGATTTAAAAAGCACTCTCAATAATAAACCTTTATCTATTTTTTACAAAAGCAAAATATATTATTTTTAAATATTATCTAAAATATCATTATTTTGGATATGCTTGATAAGCAGCAATTGATCCACTTACTAAACCTCCAAATCCTATCCATCCATCATGAAGATTTTTCTTAAATAATTTAGGAATAACTTCAGAAACTAATTAAAATTATTTATTAAATTACCTTAACCAGCTGGGAGCAAATCTCCAAATATTTTAATTAAATTTATGTATTATGCTTGATTAACTTTCACTAATGCTTCACTTCTTAATTTATTATCACTAATATTTGTTCCTGATTAAATAAGTCTTTCTTTTAACAAATTAAATACTTTGTCAAATTCTATTGCTTAATCTAATTGACTCTTAAGATTCTCAAAGAATCTAGTAAGCCTGTTAAGAGTGCTAACAACCAAAATGTGGCTGCTATTTTGGCTGCTTTTTTTGGATCACCATTGATGAATTTAATAGTGCTTAATATCTAAATGTTATCGAAAACCCTTTTTTTGATAAATTAAAAAATAATACCAATATAGTGCAAACCAAGCTCTTTAAAGTATTCCAATATAGAATGCTATAACATTACCTTAATCTCCTTTATTTATTGATGTTAAAATAGTTTAGATTTCATTTAATGTTTTACCCAATCTAAAGATCTTTCTTGAATCTCTTGCAACCTCTAATATGTAGAATAAATGATATACAGAATAAAGCTTTGAATTTATTAGCTAGTTCTTCATTTTTATTCTTTTATAGATTATACATAATCAATCTGGATCCATATTAAATTACTTTAGTAATTTTATCTCTACCCTCAGTCTTGTTGAACCAATCTACTGTGTCTTTGAGACTCATTTTTTAATATAAAAAAATTAATTTAATGCGTAGATAAATTATAAGTGATGTATTAAAAAAAGTATTTTTTTGAAATTCAATTAATACATTCTGATATATGTTATTTAAATTAATCGTTTATCTTGTTAGCTCCATCTAATAGAATGAGAAAGGTGTTTTTTTTTAATCGTAGTTCCATTAGAAGGCTGTGACATTAGATTTTTAGAAAAGAATTATATAAATTAAATAATTCACAATATATTCTTCTAAAATTATTATTAATAATTAATGTTTGAGTTTGTACCTATATTAAAAGGACTTTATCTCACATATTCAGAATACTTTGCAGTTTTAATAGCTTTAGTAGCACTTGTAGCTTTCATAGTTTTTTACCTTCTCGGTAAACTATTGTATCATTTTGCTAAAACAACTAAGCATGTTTAAGTCACACCCTACAAAGTTATCAAGATAAAAGTAATAATTTATTTTTTATATCATAGACATTTAGAGATGTAACTAGAGCATTTGGTGCTATATTTACAATATTAGCCACTTTCTTCCTTTTGGTATCCATAACTTCATTAGGAGCATTTAGAGTGATACCAATTTGGATTTCAGCATTGTTGAATTTTATTGTTCTTTTTATTGGCTTTTTACATACTATAGTTAAGATAACTACAAGAGAAGATGTATTTATTAATATATAATAAAAAGTTTGGAATAAGAAGAGGATATTATCATTTTAGGACAAGTCCTCATAAAAATATCTATAACATTATACTCATCAAATTGTTTTTGATAGCTATATCAGTCCCAGTATTTTTCAAAGGAACATGTGTATGTTTGTATGAAGAACATGCTGATTTGGCATTATCATTCGATAAGCTTGGTTTACCTGCCTCCGTAAATACAGAGTTAACAAGATTATTTTTGATTAAAAACATATTTAGTGATCCAGAATAACCAGGCCATGTATATGCAACTTTAACAGATGAAACATCAACTCAAGTATTTTTCAATGTGCAAACTCACAAATCAATTACAGAACCATTAACTTTAATTTGGACAGATGGTACTTCAAAAGGTTTAGTTAAATCAACACCATTTACATTTGATGATCTTGAGAACAGAGGCTAAAGAGTCTTGCATACGTTTTTATTAATTTCCCTAAAACCTAATACATTATATAATTTTACATTTTAACTTGGATCGACGTCACATACTTACAGTTATAAAACTTTAAAGAAATAATATACAAATGCTGATCCTATAACTATTGTTAGTGGTGGAGATGTAGGAACATCAAAAACAGCAGGCTTTATTTGGTAGTAAATTGCCCTCACTAACCCAGATGTCATATTTATTGGTGGAGATTTAGCTTATGACAATAATAATGTAGATTGCTATTGGACTTGGGATTTATTCTTATCTGATATCGAATAATTGAATTAACATATAGGAAGAGTCGTTCCTATCATATTAGCCATTGGTAATCACGATGCAGGATTAAATCCATTCTCATAGAGAACCCTACCTATTAGTGATAATTTAGCTTTGCCAATATTTTTCTCATTTTTCCCATAACATTTGAACCATTAACAAAAAGTACCAAGAATTTCGGAAAGAAAACCTTATTTCTATTAAAAATTGGGATAATCAATTTATTTCACATTAGATTCCGGATATCTCACATCATATGAAGAACAAGCAGCTTATATCGATTAGATATTAAAATTACATCCTTTTGCCTTACATAAATTCGCTCAATATCATCACCCTATTTATTCTAGTTGCGAAATTAAAGATTATGAAGAAATAAATTATGACTAAGGTCGTGCTTATTGGATTCCTGTCTTCGATAAACATAATTTCACAACTGTTTATGAAAATCATCAGCATTTGCACAAAAGAACTTAATAGTTAAAGAACAATGCCCCTAATAAATAAGGAACACTATATATTGGAGATGGAGTATGGGGAGCAGATGTGAATACATGTGCCTTAAATGTGAACTTTTAATATTTTGATAATGTTTAAAGAATATCTACAGTTTGGGTAACATAATTAACACCAAGGTATATATTTTATTTCTCTTAATAGTGTTATTACCCATAAAGCTGTAGGAGTTAATGGAGTCATCTTTGATAGCGTAACAATATGATAAAAATAAATTTAATTTTTAATTTTTTTTGTTTTAAAATAAAAAACAAATATCATGTAGTGATTCATGAACATAAAAGTACTTGAAATACAGGTCCGATATTCACAAAGAAAAAAATTAAATATTTCTAATATCTATGGCCGCAACAAAAGCTCATTAAGATTATAAATTAGTACCAATTGAAGAGGCTTAAGCTGTTGCATGGTCATTTGAAGGACCACACACTTAACCAACTAAATATCCTCTTTAATTCCCAGAATTGAGACCTGATGAAATTAGAGTTAAGTAAACATATTTTGGACTTTGTTATACAGATTGTAAATTATTTTGTTTAAAATTAGGTCATTTGGTTAATGAAGATTGGTTCCCAGTCAACTTCCCTATTGTACCAGGTCATGAAATACTTGGTAGAGTTGTAGCAGTCGGTTCAGAAGTAGTAAATCACAAAGTTGGTGATTTAGTTGGTCTAGGTTTTATTAGAGATAATTGTGGTAAATGTAATATTTGTTGGACTGGTAATGACAATATCTGCCAAAGTGTTGGAAATGAGAAATTGATTCCCATCCCCAAATTTGGAGGATTTGCTACACATGTTTAAGCTCCAGCTAAGTGGGCATTTAGTATTCCATCAACAATTCCAGAAGAAGTTTGTCCACCACTATTGTGTGCAGGTGTCACTGTTTGGGCACCATTGAAGAGATATTTTTAACCACATCACAAGGTTGCCATAGTTGGAATTGGTGGTCTTGGTCATCTTGCAATTAAATTCTCAGCAAAATTGGTAATTTTTTTTTTACTAAATTTTTTTTTTTCACCAAATAGGGAAATGAAACATGGGCCATATCATCAAGTCCAGATAAAGAGGCAGAAGCTAAATCATATGGTGCTGCAGGATTCTTAAGTGTTAAGGATAAGGCTTTGTTTGCTAAACATTAAAGAACATTCGATGTTGTCCTATTTTGCGCTAATGCAAATTCAACAGAAGAATTCTAAGAATTATATTATTTGACTAAGCCAGGAGGTACATTCATTTTAGTTGGAATTCCAGATGTAAGAAAGACTACTCTCTAAATTCCATTCTTTGAATTGGTTGTCAAATAAATTAATATTGTTGGATCATTAGTTGGATCTAAATAAGTATACATAAAATAATATTTTTAAGGAAAACATTGAAATGTTAGAATTTGCAGCTAAACATAAGATTTATCCAACAGTTGAATTGTTTAATTTTGAGGATTTCGGAAAAGCTTATGATAGAATCTTAAATGGTAAACCACATTATAGAGTTGTTGTTAAGGTTGGTAATAGTGCAGATGGATTAAAATAATGAAAAAAAAATATGTTATTTTTATTAAAAACAAAATAAAAATAAATTTATATAGTATCAAACAAGTAATTATTGTTTCTCCTCATCACTAAAGAATGGTTGTTAATTTTTTATTTCCTTTTATATTTCTGTAACTTTCTGTATACTATATAAAAGTGAGCCAATATAACTAATTGATATTCCAAGAAGTATTTAGAAATCATACTTAAAGTCTTGGAATAATATTATTGAGCAAGTCGTAGTGAAAATATCTTTAATATTATGTGTTATTGCTATCGCTAGTGGGGAATTGTACATATTACACATATTTGTAGATATGTTTAATATAAATCCAATCAAGCAGACTAATGTAAAATATATTATGAAATCCTAGTCTATGTCCATTTCTATGAATTCATGCCATTCATTAGTAAGGTAGCTTCCAATAAAAACGAAAGGTAATTAATTGCAGCTATTCTAAAATAAAAGTTCTAATGGTGAGAGATTGTTATCTTCATTTAGTTTTTTCGATAAGTGTAGTGATATAGCATTGAAAATATTATTACTAAATATCAAACCAATAGCATAATAATTTTCTTCTAGATGATCGGCTCCTATTTTTATTTTATTATTTTTTAAATACCTGCTATGATTGCTCCAAGTGTTATGAATAAAACTGCAAATAGTTATGATAATGTTCCCTTCTTTTATAATAGAAAAACGAATAAAATTAATGTTCGCCTAAGTGTCATATACATAGGTATGTTTATAGTTTGTAATCCTTTTATTCCTGTGTAAATTTATAGTGCATATACAAAACTGTATATGAGAGTATCTCTGGATGTGTGTTTCCTCTTCCCAAATATGATGCTTATGAATATATTAATGATTAGTTCATATAGGATCAGCTTTTTAAGGAATTATAAATTCAATTACAATAGATGTTAGTTTAAATCCATATGCTTAGGTGAACATTTTCACAGCTATTGAGAAACTGAAGGAACTTATTGCATAAAAAATGCAATAAAACAAACTTAATATATAATACATGATTTTTAGAGAAATATAAATTTATTGATGAACTTGTAATCACAATTCAAAATATTGTGCTCACAGCATCCAGAAGAATTAATAACAAATTTTTGTTGCAATCCTGAATGTCTGAGGCCATTATGTCCAGATTGTATAGAATAACACAATAGATCCCATCAATAATCGAATACATTTCCTGATACTGATAGTATAAAAAATGTTAAAAACTAATGTATTTTGAAAACAACCTATGGTAGAAGAGAGATTCAATAAATACTAGAATAATTATAAGAGGATGAATAAGTATTACATCAATTGAAGAAATCAAGAGATAACCTAATCAACATAATCAATAACTATTTCAATCATTTAGAGGAGTAATTTCTAAACAAGCCATAAATATATTTGGAGTTGTAAAAAAATATCAGAAATTTAATCAATCAATTGGAATTCATGAATGTGGGATTGGAGGGGCCTAATCCCATTAATTCGATAAAGAAAGTTTGCTCACTTGATTTGAAGAAGAATATTGAGAAATTTAAGAAATAAATAAGATAACTGCAATAAACAGAATATCCCACATTCACTTAAGATGATAAATAAATTCCACTATTTGAAAAATTACTTTAAAATTATGCATATTTTAACAGGTTAGAAGAATCAAGAATCATTTAAGAATCATCATTTTTGGCATAAAAAGAGTATTTTAAAAACAGTATGAAAATATTACACTTTTTCCAAGCTGATTCATCTAACTTATGGATATATGATTTAGTAGTTTAATAGTGGAAACTAATTTAGCTTTAAAATCCATAATTCATTGTTCCATAATATTCTAAATCCATATAAACTCCTGACGGCTAAATATACTTAATAGGCGGATCAATACCTAATAATAAGAAATCAGGAATTATATATCAGTATCAATTTAACAATCAATTACTAAAAGAGGTAGGATAATTATAATTTCAAAGAAGTTCGCACTCATTAGTCTTTTATCAAAATGAGATACTAGTAATAGGTGGTATAGGAAATAACTCTAAAGTTTTATCATTTTGCGAGGCATTTGATATAACTACTGAGAAGTTAAGGAGAATAGCTAATCTTAATACTCCTGTAGCAACACCAGCTGTATGCAATTTTGATAATTATGTATTAAAAGCATGTGGAACAGGTAATTTATATATTAATAACTATAGAGCAAAATCAATCAATTAACAACTAATATGAAATCTATGCTAATTAGATTTGGAGTATAATATAATTCAAGAATGTTCCAATTAAAAGTAACTTAGGATGCTTAGTATAGATAGAATGGAATACTGTCATGTATTTTGGAGGATATTTAGAAGATAGAAGTGCTACTGATGATTGTTAAATTATAGAAATTACCAACAATATTGCATCTGTGACATCAAATATGAAATTACCCAATGCTGAAGGATTTTAAAATAACTTAGCTATAGTCCATAATGCTAGGGCTTATGTTTTGTAGGACATATAAGATCAATTAAGTGGTTTAACATCTTAGAAAGAAAAAAGAATTTTAGTATTTGATGGAAAATAATGGATTTGATAATAAATATAAATAAAAATATTTCTTCTATGAACGCTAAGATAAGTGACGCTGATGCATAAAAGAAACAAAAATGGAATCAAGACATTAGGACAGCTGAGAAATAGTATGTTGAATAGAGAAGAGAATTCGAAAGAATGAAAACTGCATTTGAAAATTGGTAAAGAGATTTCAGATTAGAATGGGCAGAAAAAAAGCTATTTTGAATATAATTTTAAAAAGAAAATTATTACATTATTTAAAGAGATCGTTTTAGAATAGTAAACACATATATTTTATATCTCTAATAGGAGGTGGTCAAAAAACCATTTTATTCTGATTAGAAGTTATTCAAGAAATATATAAAATTTTCAGTTATTCAATATAATCATAAAGAGAATCACTTTGATTTGCTTCTAACTCTCTGTAAAGTAAAAGTTTCAACTTCATCGCTAAGCAATTTTCCACTTGATCTCTTTTTTTAATATTAGTTCGTTAGACGAAGAGACTCTCGACTTTAATGTATAGCGCACCTTCCATATTTAAATTCAATAAACTACTAAATCTTAGCGATGTCCTTTATTATATTGGTAACTACTAACTTTTATCGAAGTTTTCTTTTAATTGTATTTTACGAAGCGAAACAATCAATATTAGTTGTGATATTAGGGTAGTATATTTGAACTATTCGTCTCAGCAATCTTCTTTCCAATATTTTATTATTTATTCTTAATATTAGATATTTTATAAATAATAACGTACTGCTAATTGAACCAACTTCAGCTAAAATTTAACCCAACTTGGGATAAGTTACTTAGACTTCTTCAACAATAGGATCTATTCTCAAAAAGATAGAAAAGTAAGAATCAAATCCTAGAATTTTGTTGAAAAATTTTAGTGGAGTACTTGTAGTTAATACATTGACATCACTTAGATATTTCCTAAAATCTTGGTTCTCAAATAAGAATCCATCATCTGCAGTTAATTAAACGGGTTTGAATATAAATTATCCATTTGTATTTTATGTTCTTGCTATAGGCATATATATCTGCTTATTAACAGTTTCTGTTTCTTTCGTATAAATGTTAAATTATTTTAACTTAATCCAAAAACTCATATATTAAACAGCTTGTTCCCAGAACTTATCGATATCATCCTAAGACCCGCACTTTTATCCACCATACAAAAATGATGGATCACAATTTGCAAGAACCAAAAGTACCTCCTGTATTGGAGGTTCATCTGGGTTGGTTAATGCTTTCACATTCTAAGCCAATAAAAGCTCACTCATAGATATCATTCTTGAATTATATATGCTTGTTTTATTTGAATCAGTTAACAAACTGATAGGATCTTATGGGATTCCATTTATGAATCTGACAGCTAATGGAAGCACTAGAATATTCTAAGGATCAAAAGGATCTATCAAATCATTCGAATATCTCCAATATGAAAATTCGATCAAATCGTTATTATGGAATGTATACGATTAATAGTTTACAGCCTTGCTTATAGATGATGTTCCAGGCAATATTTTTCCAATCTACCACTAAATTAAGACATATAAGAAATAAGCAGCACAAATACTATAGAGAGTGATTGTCACCATTCCACCTAAATAACTTCGTTATTCATTATCATCGATAGAAATTCTTGCCTTGAAGTTAACACCAAATTAATCGACTTTTTTAATATATTTCATTTTATATTTATAAAGCTTTTTAAATCCCTGCAATCATAAGAATTCTTTTCCTAAGATTATTTAAAATTTATTCATAAATTATATTAATTAATACATTCATGGAGTGTAACTTCGTAAATTATGTACTGAAAATTCATCTTATTTATAAATGAGTGATTTAATTTTTCCATTCATTTACCGAAAATCTAATTAACTCTAAGTTAGCGCCGACACTCCATATCTGTATTCTATAAATCTTTAAATTTTATTTATCTCTTTAATTATATTTGTTATAATCAGTTTCGATTTTGCTTTATCCTAAAAATTCTTCTAAATTAAGTACCTATCTCTTTTTATTCCAATATTTGGATAGTATATTTTAACAATTCTTTTAATAAGTCTCTTTTCCAATAATTTTTCATTTATTTTAAATATGAGATATCTTATCATAAGCAAAGAGCTAGATATAGAACCTACTTCTGCTAATATCTATCCCAATTTAGGGTAGGTTACTTGAACTTCTTAAACTATTGGGTCAACTCTTAAAAATATTGAAAAATATGTTTATAACCCAAGTATTTTCTTGAAAAAATTTAAAGATGTTGTAATAGTTAGTATGCTAACATCACTTAAGAAGTTAGATTGATTTGTTTCTTCAAATAAAAATCCATCATCAGATGTCAATTAGACAGGTTTGAAAATAAACTAGCCATTTATATTTTAAGTTTTCTCGATAGCTATATAGATTTATTTTTTAACAACTTCAATCGATTTTGTGTATATGTTAAATTGATTTAGATTAACCCAAAAACTTATGTATTGAACTGCTTATTCCCAAAATTTTTCAAATTCAGATTGAGAACTACATTTTTATCCCGCATACAAATATTATTCATCACATTAGACTAATATCAGAAGAACTTCTTAAATAGGAGTCTCATTTTATTTGATTTGAGCATTGACGTTTTAAACTAATTTTAACTATTCCATTTGTATTAATCTAGCATTGTAAACACCAGATATCTGGGTTTAATTAGTTAGTAAATTTATTGTTTTAACAGGTGTACCATTAACAAAAACTATGGCTAATGGTAATATGATGATATTTTGCGGATCGAATGGATCCAATAAGTCATTATTGTATCTCCAATAAGAGAATTCAAATAAATCTGTATGGTTGAAGGTGAATTCTTAGTAATCCTATACTTTACTAATACTAGATGACCCAGGTAATATTCTTCCTATCTACCATTAGACAACAACATATAAAAAATAAGCAAAACAAATGCTATAGAGGGCTATTGTGACACATCCGCCAATGAGAGATTACTATTCATTGTCATCAATTGTTAATTTAGGTTTAAAGTTTACACCAAATAAATCAGCTTTCTTTATATATTTCAAATACTTCATTTTGTATAAATATGAATAAAAAAATTATTAAATGACATAAAAATATATTCAACCAACAGATTTATATCTAACATTTTAATGTGGAACAATTCTAATAATACTACTCTCTGAATCAGATATTCTAGAATCGGAATCAGATAACGCCAACTTCCCAAAGCGATGTTCTAAGAAGTTTTAAATTTTAATTATATCATAAATGATTTCTGTTATGATTAATTTCTATTTAGCTTGAGGTTTAAGTTTATTTAAATTAAATTTTGGTTCCTTATCAAGTTGTAAGAAAGGATGTTACATTTTAATTATTCTTTTAATTATTCTCTCATCAAGAATATGTTGATTAACTACTATTATTATCACTCTAATCATAAGAAGTGTACTCGATATAGAACCTACTTCTGCTAAAACCTGACCCAACTTAGGGTAGGTCACTTAAACTTATTCAATAATAGGGTCGATTCTTAGAAAGATGGAAAAATATGTTTACAATCCTAACATTTTTTAAAAATAATCCTTTGATGTCGTTGCCGTTAATATGCTTGCATCACTGATGAAGTTTGACACATTGATATTTTCAAATAAAAAGCCATCATCTGTTGTTAATTGTTCAGGTTTTAGCATGAACTAACCATTTAAGTTGCTAGTTTCTTCAAATGATATATAGATCTTTTTCTTTACGGTTTCAATCTATTTGGTATAAATGTTAAATTAATTTAAGTTAAGCCAAAACCCAATATATTGCACTCCTTATTCCCAAAATCTAGTAATATCGGTTTAATTAGCACATTTTTATCCCTCATTCAAATATTTCTCATTACATGCAACTAATGTTAAAAGTACTTCTTATTAAGGTGGCGTATTTGATTTTAGCTATGAATCAACATTTTAAACGAGTTTTAATGAATCCATTTTGATATTTCTTGCATTCAATACCTCTGATATTTTTGTTTCATTGGTTAATAAATTTTTTGTTTCAATTATCGTACCATCCATAAACACAAAAGCTATTGGTAGTAAGACAATATTCTAAGGATCAAATGGATCCATAAATAAAGGATTATACCGCCAGTATTAAAGCTCAAATAAATCTGTGTGATTGTATGTGAATTCTTGATAATTAACAGCTCTGCTTATGGTAGATGTTCCAGGTAATATTTTTCCAATCTGCCATTAAACAATCACATATAAAAAATAAGCAAAGCATATGCTGTAGAGGGCTATAGTAATACATCCACCAAGCACTGATTACTATTCGTGTTCATTTAATGATATTTTGGGTTTATAATTTACACCAAATAAATCAGCCTTCTATATATGTTATAAATATTTCATTTAAATAATAATCAAATATCAACCTATAGATTTATATCTTACAGTTTTATGAGGAGTTATCCTAACCATCACACTAGATTCTGAATCAGAAAATCTTGAATTAGAAATTGATTACAAAGCAGACTTTCCAAATCGATGTTCCAAAAAACTTTAAATTTTAATTATATCATGGATGATTTGTGTTATAATTAGTTTTTATTTGGCTTATGATTTAAGTCTATTTTTGATATCCTAATTTTCTTTATTGAATTGTAAGAAGGGATATTACATCCTGATAATTCTTTTAAGGATTCTCTCCTCAAGAATATGCTCATTAATTAATATAATAACCACTCTAATCATTAATAGCGTGCTTGATATAGATCCTACTTCTGCTAATATTTAAGCTAATTTAGGATAAGTAACTTTATTATCATTAATAATCGGATTAGGTTTTAAGAAAAATGATAAATAAGTATTGTACCCAAGTATAGTGGATAAAAAGTCCATAGATGTTTATCCCGTAACTATTTCTATTTCAGTGAGAAAATTTTCTCTATATTAATTCTAAAATAATATTCCATCATCTACTTTAAGGTTAACTGGCTTGAATAAGATTTATCCATTTGTGTTCGAGAAGTTATTAATCGGAAAATAGATTTATTTCTCTATAACATCTATTTCCTTTGTAAGTATATTAAATTGTCTTAATTTAAACCAAAAACTGATGTAATTAGCTGCGCTTGTCCAAAATTTATAAATATCTTCCTACGAACCACATTTTTAACCCTCCGTAAGAAAATACTCATCACAACTTCGTAGTATAATTGCAAATTAAATATCAGGAGGCTGTTCAGGCGTAATTAATGCATTTACATTTTGTTAAATTGTGAAATTTTCTGGTGATATCAATAATGATTTATATCTACTAGTTTGATTTGAAACTGATATTAAATTAACAGGGTCACTTTAAACTCCATTTTGTATTTTGTAACCAATTGGTAATAGTAAAATGTTTGAAGGATCAAAAGGATCAAGTAACAAAGGTGAATACCTCCAATAACAAAACTCGATTAATTCTCCCTTATTGAATGTATAATTTGAAAAAGTTTAAGCTTTGCTCATTGATGATGTTCCAGGTAATATATTCCCTGTTTACCATTATATTACCACATATATAAAATAAGTAAATGAAACTCCATAAAGTATTGCTGTTATTAAACCACCTAATATTGATTTTTATTCCTATTCCTGTAGGGAGATTTTGGTTTTATAAGGTACACCAAATAAATCAAGTGCTTTAAATATTCTTAATTTTTTTATCATTTTTAATACAAAGTTCTAAATTCTTACAAAATTTTATATATTTTCTTTAATTTTTCTCTAATGTCTTTATATATCCCGATTTTGATGGTGAAATAAAAATATGAATTTATTAAAAAATGATTTTAAGAATATGTAGTTAATTATAAATTTACAATTAGCTAGATTTTTATTCGATTTTGAAAAAAACATATAATAGGAATGTAAACAACTACTTTTGTGATATCAATTTTTATATATACACAAACCTTATTAAAGATTTCTTAAAATAAATTCATTAAATTCAATATATAATTATAAAGGCTCTTAAATTACAGTTGATTAAGATACGTATCTAGTTAATTTCATTTATTAGAAATTGAGAAATGAAGCCTGTGAATTAATTAAAAATTCTCGAGGCAAATTAAATCATGGTTAAATTATCTAAATCAGTAATTGTCACTATTAACAACTTATTTCTATACTCAAATAATTGAGCTTTAAAAATATTAAATTAATATCTAATAAATTAACTATTTTGTTTAATTGCCAAACAGGATTTCATGGATATAAATTGAAAAAATACATTTATAAAAAATATATCAAAGAATGGATGATTTATAGGAGAATTATGAAAAATATAATGCCTCGGACTTGAAAGAACTTCATGTTTCAATAATTATATAAAAAAAAAATTTAATATTGGATGATTAAGAATACAATTCAGGTATTTGATAACTCCCACTCTTAATGTGGTATAGATTAATGAATTTATATATTAAATAATTTTTATTATATTATTTACTTCATCTATTAAAATATTCTATTGAAATAGGGAAAGAAAAAAATATACAAAATGTAATCATATATTAAGAATTATTAATTATAAAAATGATAATGAAAGTAAAAAAATATAATATAATAAAAAAATATATTACTAATTAGTATGAAGAAAACTAAATTCCACAAATAAATTTTGATGTAAATGAGGCTACGAACCTAGGTGAGCTTGCACAAAAGGATTCGTAGAACCTTATGCAATGAATTTATCCCTTACAAGTGTGCAAAGAATATACTTTTTTTTTTTCAAATCATATTCTGGTGGGCTTTTCTGTGAATGATTACAATGACTACAATGATTACAATGATTACAATGATTACAACTCTCAAAATGATCAGAGTATTAAAAGGCTGGAGTTCAATTTTTTTCCTTATTCTATATAGAATCTTTATGCAAGAACACAATTTTAGAAGCAAGTCCATGCTATGTTATCAAGTATTATTTCGAATCTGAACTACTTGAGATAGTGAGAGTTGGTTCAAAGTAAATATTTAGATTCTGATTTTTTTACAACTGATAGAGTGATTCAATCAAGCCTTATATATTGATGTGAAGAAGAATGAATCATTAAGTTAAAATATGTTATTTTCAATATTTTATATGCATCTTGTTTAAAAAATTTTCCGTGAAAAAAAAAGTTGGAGAAATCTCCATCTAGTGATAGTGTATTTCCAAAAATACACTAGAGTATAATAAATTTGATTATTTATGTTCAAAATTATATAATTTAAATTGTAAAAACAAAATTTATAATGAATAATTTTAACATCATAAAGAGATAAGATGGTAAGGTTCAAATTGTACTTACTGAGGATTAGTATATGCAATTTGAGTATTTCTAGAAGGAGAAATTAGAGTAGAAGAATAAAAAAAAAACATACAAGAATTTAATTCCTGTCATGTTGGAAAAATTTATGGAATGGATGGGCGACTTCAAAGAGTAGTTCAATGATGAGTAAATGCTTAATTATAAAATTAGTATCTTTAAAAATAACAGACAAAAGATGGCGATAAAGGACTTAAGAAGAATTTGTTAAAATGAAACTCTTAAGGAGTGGTGGATCAGTTTTCTATAAGACGGTTGGGCTTTAAGCATGATCCAGAACATGAAAACTTCTACAGACAAGACACCATATGAAAAATCTATTTATGTTCTTCTCAATGAAGCAAAAAATCCTAAAAATCCTGATTAACTCTACAAAGGCTTTACATCACAAAAATTGAAAGATCTTATTGATGATGGGTAAGTTTAATAAGATAATTTAATTGAAGATTAATTCGAAGATTCTCCTGTACATTTTTATAATTCTAAGTGATTATAAATTTAAAATATGTTTTATCTTAAATTCTGTTTTCTTGAGCAAAGTCGAATACAAAGAAAAAACTAAGAGAGTAACAAGAAATTTTAAAGATAAATTAAAAAAAATTAGAGAAATTACAAAAATACTAAAAATAAAAGAAAAAATTATTATAACTACCAAATTTGTTGGATTAAGCAGAATAAACATTATTCATATTAGACTTTATATTTTTCATATTCTTATATCTTTAATCAAATATAATTCAAATCTTGGTAAAGTAGTTAGATCTATATATGATCTTAAGAAAATATTTTTTAACAATTTTTGAAAATATATAAAAAAAAAAAGGGAAACTCATTATTTAAATCTTCTTGGATAACCTTATCCTGGCGTTTATTTAAGAAGTATTCCAAATGGTGATGTAGCTGAAAAGGTTTTACAGAAGTTTTTTGCCTGCATCATGAATTCGTTTGGCTTTTTGGCACTATAATAATTAGAGGGCTTTAAGACCATGGCTTCTCTGAATAATTCTGGATTTAGGCTCTATCTTCCAATAGGAGTGCCTTCCAATTTTCTGAATGAGGATGGAGATTAATTAATGTGATGTGGGCCAGTAACTCTTTTCAGTGGAGTGGCACTTACAGTTGAATTTCTATGACTTTATTGAGGTGTTCGCCTTCCATCTGCTGATGGTGGTCTACCTCTTTATTATGGTTGTTCTTTTTCTCTAATTATTCTGATTGTTAATCTCCTTCTTAAAAGTTCTTAATCTAATTATTGAAGTTATCTCAGGAAACCTGTAAATAAATTCATAGGTACCTGGATTGGGATTGATTAATGGTCTTGCTTGCATGATGTAGTTCATGGCTTGAGTAAGTGTGTAGTTACAAGTTAGCATCAAATAGGCTATTACTATTGTGGCACTTCTACTAACACCAACAAAGCAATGTACTAGAACATTTCCTACTTTTCTTGATTCATCAATAAAGGCTCGAGATTCATCAAAATATTTTTTTATTTATTCATGATGTAGATCATGTAGCATAATTACCTTTTATGTTAGATTAAAATTTACCTTATGAATACATTAAAATTATAGATTCACTAATTCAGTTCCGACTGTCAAGATAGCCTTGATCTGATTATTTTGTAGTAAATTATAGTTAGTTGCAGCTTCAACACCACTCAAGAAAACACCACCTAAATCATCTGTTTGTGGTAGAACACAATCCATAACTCCTGATGGGAATGGAGGTCTTTATGTTAGCATTTTTTTTTTATGAATATAATTTATTGTTTTTTTTGATTCTTAAATCAAAATAATTTGCATTCATTATCTTATAACATAGAGAATGGATTTTCTCCTTAAAATATTTCTTTAGGGGGATCTCCTGCAGCTTACATCTCCTCAAATAATTAAACTAGTTTCTATTTATTATCAGGATCTAATTCTAACTGATTAAGTAATGCATCAACGCATTTAGCTTATTTTTCATATAATTCTCTTTATGGTTGAGGTAACTCTTGATTTGCTAATACTTTTGCATAATTTTCCTTAGATTCCTTGAGAGGTTCATATAATAAATCCTTATTCATAAATTATAGTAGCATTTTGTCAGCCATCTCATCAAAATTTTACTCTCCATTTTAGGGATCTTTAAATTATCCTAATAAATTCTAAAATTATTTTGTCTATTCACTATTTATATATTGATATAGTACTTATCACCACCTAATCCTTGAAGTAAGTTTTACATCAAACCTTCAAGTTTTTGTGTCGCTTCAATATCATCATCTTTATCATCCTCTTATTCATCCGCATCCTCATCTTTTTTTATATTAATAAAGAATACTTGGATTTATTTTATCTGCAGTTAAATTTAGCTTCTTTTCATTACTTAAAGCCTCCTCTAATTGATCTAATAGGTTCTTATCTGGTTATTAATCCATATTATAAATTTTGTTTGTTTTCTTAATTAAAAATATAAATTATATAGAAAAATCAAAAAGGAATCAGTGAGGTCTAAAGTATCAGGAGTCTAATGGAAACATCTCCTAGTCTTCTATCAATAAGTCAGCTTTTTCTTTTTAATCTAGGCTTAGTATGTTAATATCAGACTATTAATAGAATTGATTATTTAATTGATTGTTATGTGACGCAAGCATCTCTTCATTACTCAAAGATTTTGAATGGTTATCAAGAATGATATGTAATTTGGCTTCCTCCCTATACTTTACTTTAATTCCTAGAGCATGACTTTTGTACAAGTTTTATCTAGGCATAAAAGTTTGTAATAAAAACTGCATCCTAGATACCTCGTATAGTAAATTGACATATGACAATTTTATTTCTAACTTACTTTAAACGTCCTTCATAAATATTTTATAACTCTAAATATCAATTTATTTAGATTTATGGATAACTTTCTAAATCTGTCCAAATACTCCCTTCTTTATGACATATTAACTCATTTCTGGATAATATTGTAATATCAACTAGCTTAGAAGATCTTCTATCATATACTTCCTATTAAATTCGATCATGATGTATTGTATGACAAATAAAACTGACACAATCGAACCTATTTAGGCGAAGACCTCACCAATCTGTGGGTATTGATATTTCTAAACTGTTAATTTTTAATCTACAGCAAAATATACAACTCCTATAACGTCTTTCTATTAATATGTTTTTGAACAATAATTTAGAGAATTAACATATGTTTATTAAATGGTATCGCCATATGCATACTGATAGCTAAAATCATTAAAGAAGTAGGAGCTACTTAACTCAAATCTGTAAGGCTATAATTGTAGTCTTTGTGTTAAACATTAATTTTTGTCGATTGACATTGTGTAATATCTGGTATAAGTTTCAGTTTTAAAACTAGTTGGATTAACAACTTTGAAATTCATAAATATCCAAATCTCATTTCCTTATTGGCTGAAAAATTATTCAATTTCGTCTTTTGATGCACAGATATAATCACCAGTTTCATTACATATTTGAAACAAAATATAAAATTCACTCTAATAGGATAAACTTAATTATGGTGAAAATTTATATTCATCATCATCAACAAATTAGTATAAGCTAGTATAGCTTGATAAATTGTTATTACTAATCAAATATGGTGATAAGACATTTTTTTTAGTATCAAAGGGGTTAATTGTATCCTTATTCCAAGAATATAATTTAAAGTCAATGTTCTCTAATTCAATCACTCTATCATTCTCAATTATTGATGACTGTTAAGTTACTTTAGCCAAGAATTCAAAACTAAGCCATTAATACAAAATATAGATTGAATAAATTATGCTTAATATTACAATTATCAGTGAAATAAGAGCACCAGTACGTGTTTTATATTAAAATCTATCAGCCTTCGATAAAGATGGAGTAAATGGTACATTAAACAAATCTAAATTACTCAAGCAGCCACAAAACCTATTCATATTTTTAATAAAAATATTTTTAGAGAATTATTATTTTTTTTTCTGTAAATTTATTAAATTAAAAAAAATTACTGAAGTAGATAATTTATACTTAGAGGCTTTAATAAATATGTATAATTTTAGGAGTAGAATAATATTTAATATTATTAAAATATTTTTGATAGAGAATGTCATAGTTATTATAATAGCTTAAAGTTTGTTATTCTTTATATCTAATATTCTTAAGTTTTATAAAACATATATATATAATTTTAGTTCTTTTTATTAAAAAATATTACAAAAAATAATGATGCAGGTTGATTTTCAACATTATCACGATAAGTTAGTATAAGATATAGAGTAAATTTTTAATGATGAGGTTAAATTATCATATCATGAAATTAAAACTGCTAATTTTAATAAAGTGATGATGAATGAATGGATTATCAAGATCAAGGGAGATGGAATTTTTTTGAATAAAATGTTCACGTGTAATATTTTATTGATCATATAGTTCTTATTGTATTAGCAAATAAAGAGCCTGATGTATTCCCTAAAAAAGCACCATTAGTTTATATGTTGTAAACATCTAAAGATTATCAATTCGTTCATCCAAATGTTTATAACTATCTGAATGGAAGAGCTGAAGTATGTTTAGCTGTTATAGATAAATGGTCAGCCGAGGATAGTAGTATCATAGAATTGATTAATGCTCTAAAGGACTTTTTACTTAATCCAAATATGAATGATCTAGCAAATTTTGATTGGGCCAAAAAAAAAGATTAATTTGAATAATTGATGAAAGATTAGTTAGAAAAATTAGATGACTGGGAATGAACATTAAAATAATATTTTTATTTTTAAGAAAATTCTAATAATTAAATTAATTGGTTTATATTAAATGTAGCATAAAAACTATAGTAAAATCACAAAATAGGAGCGTAAAGGGATCATCCATGAGGTTCTTGTTAATAATCGAACAGTATAAGAGGTATCGTTTCATTAAAATTTCTTTTTTAGGTTGCTAGAGAGTATAAAATATTACCATCTACATGCAAATCAATAATTAACACTTTTGTGAAAGAGGGACGTATAGGAAAGAAGGAACGAAGATTAAGAAGATTAAAAAAGGTTACAGCTATCTATACTATTTACTTAAATCCATTGGATCCTCTACAATCTACGATCTAGACAGATGTTCAAATATGTGAAATCGAATAGCCTTCTCTTTAAAGTAATTAAGTTAAAGAAATCCTCTAAACTTAAGCTTTTGAATTCTTAAAAAGGTGGTCTGAATAATATGAAAAAGACTATCAAGTAAAGAAATGACTTTTTTTTATTTTATATATGAAAAAAAAAAAAAAAATCACATCATCTATTCATGTTAAACCTTTAAAAGATATTTTTGATTCTCTACCATAGCTCTTCTTTCTCTTGCCTATTACTATAAGAGCTCTCTCTCTTTTATCATCTAATCTAACTTATCCATTTTTTTGTAGATTTTTTCCTCCTTATATTAAAGATGATTTTAAAAAATTTATTAAGCTTTATCAGCATTTCTTAATCCGATACTTAAACTTGCCTATTATAATTAGAGCTTTTCTTGAATTTTTCGTTCATTCTCTAATAAGATTTATCGTGACAAAGAATCTTTATTTTCTAATTTATTTTCATATACATTTATTTTTTCTTTCAATAATTCTTGTGATTTACTATAATTCATCTAGTTATTGATGAGTTTACAATTAAAGAGCACACTCTTCTCCTATCTCTCAATTGATCTCTGATTTTATTTTTATTATATTTGAATGTCCAATTATTGTAATTTCTATTAGAACCTATCTTTTCTATTATTGAGATAATTAGTAGTGTATTATCTGGCTTTTTCAACCTAATCTTGTAAATATAATCCTCTTAATAATGATTTTTCATTCATGTCTTAAGTTCTTTATTAAATAATCTATCTATGTCTAGTATCTTGATCTTCAAGCCTTCTGCTTAATTACTTTATGATTTGCATAAAATAAATACTTCTTTTTTAGTAATTAGAGATTTTTCAAAGGATTCTTTGATCATACTTAGTTCAAGTTATTTCATTTGTGATTGTTCAAATTTCTTAAATCTTTCTTCTTATCGTTTACCCTCTATTTGTCTCTTCTTTTGTTCTTGTTTTTCGATCAGTTATTTATTTTTCTCTGAGAATGATTTCTAAATTTCTAGATGCTTAATGAATTATGAGAGTTCATGGTCCTATTCTCTTAATTAGATACTTGTTTGATGACTTATTTGGATAAGTTAGCATAATCTTGTTGCATTATTTTGTAAAATAATAATATTTCATAATTTTTTAAATAACTCTGTCAATGAACCATCTTTATGCATATCCATCATTATATCGCATCCACCTATTAATTCACCTTTAACATACTATATTTTATATAAAATATCATACTAGTTATGGAAATGTTGGCCAATTTGAGTATTTTTTAACTTCTTCTCTTAAAATATTATCTTTTAGCACATCAACACTAGTGTAGTCTTTAATTTTATAGAATTTGAGAACTTCAACTGCATAATTAGAATATCCACAACTTGGAGCTACAGGTGTACCTTTCATAAATAGCACAATCTTATTCGATTTGACTGTCTATTAAATATTTCATAATAATACCGTATCTATAAAATCACGTTTCTCTTTAATTATTTATTCTGATTGTTATTGGGTTTTCTATTGAGGTTAAAAATCTGCATGGCTGTGATCGTGGGAATGATCGTGATCATGATCATGGTCATGTTTATCATGTTCATGATGTTTGTGATGATCATGCTTTGGATGTCCTTATTAATGATTGTGAGTATTCTCAAATTCATGATTGTGTTTATGTTTATTGTCGCTGATCATATAACCTATTTTAGGCATGTTTATTAAGAATCTCGAATATCTGGCAATCATATTAATTATATATTCAATTATTTTCGAATATTGTTGGCATAGATTTCAAGGCTAGCTCATCCTTAGCTCTCCTTTATAGTGTTTCAACATAAGTCTCGTATTAGCTCAATATAAATTAATGTTCTCCGATTTTTATTGCAGTAGAACCATTAACTAATGTACTTTTAATCTTTTATCCCACTTCTAAATCATAGAATTGAATAAAATATTCAAAGTTTAATCCATAGCTTAAATAAATTTGCACTAAGGATTTATGCGCATTTTGAAAATGATCTTTTATCAGATTGTCAGGTACCAATACTTTCTCTAATTGCTAAAGATGGAATATGATAGTATGTTTGGAATGGAATTTATCATCATATGTCTCTGTATCAAATGGTACTTTAATAGATGCTTAGGGTAATTTGTTTTTGAAAGGCTTTAAATCCGAAAATTCTTTTTAAATGGCTAAAAATATAGATGCTGTCATCATCGCATCATATCCAGCTTAGTGTTCAAATGTTTATTAGTTGTTGGTTAGATATTCTGCACATTCTTTACCGTATTCTACTTTTGGGATATTCAATTAATCATAGCACATCTTTAAATCTGATCTACCTTTCAATTTTGAATTCAACTCATAGGAATGGTTTATGATGAATTTAGTATCATATATTATTGGAAATATCTCATGTATTGATTTCTTAAATTCAACAGCAGTCTCTGGCATATTATAAAAAAACTTATCATAAATGTGATAAATGTCTAACAAACCATTATGTACAACTAGAGGTATTTTATGATCTCTAATTGTATCGAATATCAATCGAGCACCAACACCATCTCCGATCTCGACGATTGGCTTTGTTTCTAAAGTATGATCTTTACCTTTATTTATGGTCAAAACAGTCCTTTTGAAAAATACTTCCGTGTCATATGTAATAAAGAATTCTTATCCAGGGAAATCTTTCTTCATCTATTTTAATAAAAAATAAAATACTCTTTCAATAAGATGTCTTTAAACCCTTTATTTGACAAATCCAACATTTATGTTAAAAATAGTCTAGTTAGTATCCGAAAAGAATGCACCTATTTAATCCTTAAGTTTGTTATAAAATCCTTCCATTTCAAAAGTTACTTTCTTAGTCCAAAATCTCATATCACTTTTCAAGAGCTCTAATTATTTCGATTCAATCAGAATTTTTTCATCTTAATGAGATATAAAGTAAATCCCTTCATAAAATGTTCTATTGAAATCAAAGTTATTTTCTGCCAAAAATGATACTGAGGAACTCTTTATCGAATAAATTTTACACTAAATTAGAATTATTTATCTAAATATCCATCCATAGTAAATGGATAGAGATATAAATTAAATGGATGAAGGATATTATCATTTATCGTGCAAAATCCCATTTACAAAGGTAGGAATCTTTTAATATTTTCTTTAGTTTTCCAATATCTTGTTTGAATCTATTATGATAAATAAAATTACAGAATCAAGAGCGGAATTCCTAAGTAGAGGGGACGCTTAAACACCTGAAAATTCAAAATCAAATGATATGTATTGCGCCTCTTTAACTTTCTGTAAAAGGAATGGTAAGTTTTGATAAAAGTTGAACCTTGTTAATTGCATTATTAAAAAAAAATATAATAAAACAATAAAATGGAATAATTAATTTTGGGAACTCTTTTAAAGTACAATGAGATATTTGATGCTTTATAAAAGATATTCACTCTACATAACTATAACCCGATGGAATTGAGATAAAAGATATCATAATTTTTGGATGTTAAACCAGGATTTGATTGCATTTATATTACAATGAATGATATAGCAAATCCATTTACTGAATAAGCATAATAGATAGAAAAAGATCTAATAAGTCTTGTTGGTATGGAAAAGAAATAAACGGAAGGTATTAATTATTTTTATTCAAGATTATATTGATTCGAGAATTGAATAGGCTATGAATTTAATGAATGAGCAAATATAAAAAGTGACAGCATAAGAAGAGTTACGATAATAAGAATAGATAGTTAACTTTGATAGATAGTATATAAAAAGGCAGGAATTGAAGGAGCATAAATAAACTATGAGTGATAAGTTTTAAACTATTAACGAATAGTTTGAACTGTAAAAGCATATATTTGCATACAAAACATATACTGAGACAAATATAGTATATTTTTAATGTTAAAAGAGTCTGATATTAGAGAGTAACTAGTTGAAGCTAATTCAAATATAATTTAGTAACGTTAAAGCAATATTTAAATTATGAGAAATATTGAAGAAATAAGATAACAGTTGGCGATATTTAATAATAGATTTAGTGATTAGATCTAGGGATTAAATTAAAATGTAACTATTATAAAAGAGTAAATTAAACAAATAGATTAAATCAAAATGTTGGTTAATAGTCAATAAGACGGTATTATTTAATTTTTCTAATATAGACAATTATGTTGTGTCAAATAAAGTTAAAGCATTATCTTAGATGTTTCAAGATTTAGAAGTTAATAATAATAAATCAGTTTAATTTGAAATTCATGGTGCCATGAAAAAGGTAGATGAATAAATGCTGATATTTGAATATAAATAATAAAGTTTTTAAAATCAATTAGCTGCTTACAAAGATTAGATAGATAAATTTAATGATAGTTTTGATAAATATAAATCAAAATAAGAGTTATAAGCAGATACAATATTTTCAGAAGTTAAATAATAAAAAAGATTGTATAAAGAATAAGCTTCCATAATAGAGAATATAAATTAAATATTGTAATAATTAAATAATAAATTAGATAAGCATAACCTCAATCTGTTGACTTTCTTACTAAAATAAATACACTTACAGCTTAGATTAAGAAATTATCTTAGTACTAATAGGGAATTTTTAAGAAGTTTCTTAAGACTTATGAACTTTTATTAGATTTTTGTTAAACTAGTCAAGTACCATCAGACAATCAATCAAAAGATATAACAAATTTAATAATCTTAATGGACAGATAATTGATGGAAATGTCTAGAATGTTATAAGGAGACACTACACCTCCATAGGTAACATTGGTCAAGATGTAAACACCCAGGTTATCGACATCTTTAGAATCTCCTTATAGAATTCATTCTTAGAGATGGAGATAAAAACCACATTCATAAACAATTAGTTTTAAGTGATAAATCAATTAAATTTTGAAAGTCTATTTTTCTAAATAATTTTATTAAAAATACCAATTATTTTATTTGCCATTCTTATTATTTCAGTATACTTTATCCTTGAGTTATTGCTTTTTCTTTTTATTTTCTTTCTTCTGTTAATTAACTCATCACCGATTCAATCTCGAGACTAATGCATAATTATAAAAAGGTACTCTAATTTATTTGATGGTGGTAACATCTAATCAACTAGGTTTTATATCAAAGTTCTTCTATCATCAGGTACTGAGCATGATCTTACATGGAATAATCTTTTCTTTTCATTTTTATGCTTTGATATGATTTAAAGTAATTCTATAGCATGATCTATATTTTTCAATAACTCAGGCTATTAATGAGATGATTGTAATGTTTTCATTGGAGATTATTAAGTACTTGAATTATATCGAGTTTATTTTCTTATAAATTTAGTTGGACTCTTTTAAGGTGATCCACATACTATATGTTATGATGATCTTGTTTTGAATGATGATTATTTCTTAAAATTCAAGCTTAATGTCTTTCCTTGATTCATATTTTTTTTTTATTAAAGTTTCAATAATATTTTATATATATTTCTTTTTTTTTAACATATTTCATTTAGTTTTACCACCTAAACCTTCCCATAGTTCTTACATACTTAATTTCCAATCTCCATTCTTATCAAAGTATCTCATCAAATAATATTATTCTTGCAATGTTAGATTAAATCCTAATTCTGCCATACCTTATGTTAATTCCTCAAATTCTATCTACCCATTCAAATTCTTATCAAGTTGTCTATATATTATAATAAATATTACTTAGTGAGTGTAATAAGGAATTCGTCAAATGATCTGAAATTATCAGCAAATCTTCTTAATTTTGTAATAATTTATGCAATATCAGCCTCTTTAAATGCTTCTGGCTTCTATTTCATATAATTAACTGTGAATTCATCTGCTCTCATTAATTAAAATTTGTAAACTGTAAATTATAAAATTGATCCTAATTAGAAGTCCTGAAAAAAAATTAATAATATAAATATACCTTCTCTGAATAATATTAATTTGTTAATGGATTCTTTTATCTAGCTCTTTCCATAAATTTACCTCCCTAAGAAAATAAAAATAAATAATTACCCATATTCCACTATTTCTCTCAGCATGTTAATATACCTAAATAGTATCATCACCGCAATAGAATGATATTAAGAATTTTCTGAAATTCTCCTCTCTTACTTCAGATATTTATCTAGCTTCAAATCTCATGATAAATTAGTCTTAAGTGAAATTCTTTCTAACATCTTTCTTGGGTGGCTTAGGTTAGAGATTGTAAACATATCCAAGTGAGTCTTCTTCTGAACCGAATCCATTATATGGAGGGATTGGTTAATAAAATTTCTTGGTTCTCTCTTATTTCAATTATGCAGGTTATTATTTTATTCCAAGTACATGTTCATAATAATATTTGGTGAAGTCATCACAATTGAATATGAAACAATTTCTACCATATATGATAACATTTTATCCACAAATCTATTATAGATATATAAAAATACTAAATCTGCTGGAGAATAATGATCTTCTTTCTTTAATGTCATTCCTGGATAATGTGTCATTATTGGTTATTTTGGTAATTTTTATCTTCTTAATAAGAGAGGATATGGATCTTTTCCTGAATTTTGTTTTCTAATTTCCTTAACTTCAACTGTATCATCTGCAAGGAAGTAATTCAATGTGTAATAATTTAATTATCCTTCAACAGATGTATCATCCCAATAAACATCAAATGATAGGACCTTTCTATCATTTGATAAATATTTATTCAATCCACCATTTGGATGTCCACCTCCTAATTTGACTTCAAAATATTCTTTGTATTCTTTTGTGTCAGGTGGATTAATTTTCACATCTTTAACTTCTTTGTGTGCTTCAAAGTTATCTCTAGGTAATTATTCAGGTAGTTATAGTGGTCTTCCCATATATTCATAAAATTCTCTTGTAAATACATCAGTATCACAAACTCTAAAAACCTATTGATTATGGTAATAAATACTCTTTAATAAAAGTTTATGTTGGATCCTAATGAGAAATCTTCCCATACATAAAAATCTTATTTTCCTATATTTTTGGGGATCTTTTATCTTTTTATGAAAACTCCTTAAGGGATACCTGAGTTTGCTACACGAGGCTAAGATTAAAAAAAAAAAATATAACTGATAAATAAATACCTCATTAACATGTATTGTGCCATCACTCAAATAGTAGTATATGATAACCTTTCTAACTCTATAGTTTTCACCTGGATCTTCAACAACTGACTCTTAGAAGTATGCATAAAATCGTAAAACAGATCGATCATACTTCAGCCATGGTGGTTGTATTCGTGGTATGTAGTCATTTTCAGGAGGTTAACGTGATCCATATGTTAGATTGGGTGGAGTCTTCATTCTCATTGAATCATATAGGTTTGGATCAAATTCTTCTTTTTGTTAGGTCTTTTCTTAATTTGTGCCATTTTAATATGAGAATTATTAGGTTTTATGATGACTCTCTTTGAAAGGATCTGAGAATACATGTCCTGGAAGGAAGGGAACCTATTATGTTTTGATCATTTTTTTAAGGTTTCTCTTTTTTTATTTTAATTAATAAAATAAAGATAACTCTTTAAAATATATATAGGTGATTTATAATATGGGATATTATTCTTTGGATGAAAACATCTCATTTATTTAATTCATATGATGGAACTTAATTGACTTCTTTAAAAAAAAAAAATTCAATAATATCAGGTTAAATTAATTTTTTATTTTTATCATTATTTTTTTTTCCCACATATGAAACAAGATAGACCTAGAGTAAGTTATAAGAGAGACAATATTGAATGGATATTAAATTTGTTGGATCAAATTCCTAAATATTAACTATAATAAAATAATCTAAGACCATATAATGGATAACACTTATTGCAATGTGATTAAATATTAAAGTAGAATTTATATAGTTACGATAATAAGTTAGAGAAGTTTGTATAAATGGAATTCATACTCTATCCAAATATGTTATTAAATGAATAAGGTTATTTAATTTTAAGTACTTGTACTTATGTTAAGAAATCAATTTAATACAAAGAATTTGTAGCTTAAGGGATAGTTTTATTTAACTAGTAAGGCTAAATATTCCTATTTTATGAATCTTATGTATAATAAATAAATGTATAAATATTGCTTAAAATTTTTTTTTATCATAATAGTGGGAAAAATAATTGAAAAGATTCTGCAAGCTTTAAAATTTTGATCATAAATTTACTATCAAAGAGCGACTACCCATTCAAGGACATTATTTATGTATTAAAAATAAAAACAGTAAGTAATATTTTAATAAGATAGACCATATACAGTATAAATAATTAAATTTACATCAATCTCAGATAATGCCTATGAAGCTATCATGAATGAAATCAATATTCTAATGTGTTTTAAGCAGGCAGGTTTACCTCCATTTTATGCGCTTTTCTAAGATTTAGATGTTATGTTTATAGTGTATGAATTCTGGACAGGAGATTCACTATTCAAGGTCCTACAAGGTGGAATCAAGTTTAATAATTTAGAAATTGCATAAATAATTTACTAAATAGTTAGAGTTGTTAGATTTATACATTAAAATTAACTCTATCATGGAATGATTACTCCTAATACTGTGATTGTGAGTAAAAAGTAACAAGAAATCAAAATATATATTTGTGGATTCCACTATAGAGAGAAGGTTAATTGGAATTGGCTGATTAAGAAATCACCAAAATGCTGGCTACCACCAGAATTGTGGAATGCTTAAAAATTTTCAATGCAAAAGTTAAATCCCCAAGCATTGGATGTATTTTAGATTGGCTGCTTAACATACTATCTTTTATTTGGTAAATCGAATCAAGGTAATTCATTTGCCAAATAATTGGATAACTTCAAAATAGACCTAGAATCATTAGAATAAAAGGCATCACATTCTTTGAGTGATTTCTTAAAATAAATGTTAGATTAAGATAGTTTTTCTAGAATTAATCTAAATAATGCAATTAATCATTAGTGGTTTGTTAATGTTAAAGTTAAATCTCAAATTGAGAAACCTAAAATACTTCAATCTTTGAGAACGATTCTAGAATTGAGAGAATAGAGTTCGGTTGATATGTCAAGTAGACTGGCTAAGGAAGAGATATTACATGTTACTAGCTCATCTGAAGAAGAGGAAGAAACGAACGATATAGACAACTTACATAGGTTATGTAAAGAGAACAATTGTATACCTTTTTTCTTAAGATATCTTAATAAAGATTTATTATGCCCATCAAGAGCTAGAATTTAAATATGATTATTATCATCCTCTTTTATTTTTATTCTTCTTCTTTGAAACATCCATATTTGCTGTTGTATTACCCTATGCCTTAAATGTGTTCATTGTCTCCTTTCCTGCACCTCCAGCTCCCTATGTTCGTGACTTCAATTGTCTCTTCTTTCTATATTCTTTTCTTTCATGCTTTGGTAGCCATCTCTCAGGATTAGGTAATGGACCTGGATTAGTTTTATCGAAATTTTTTGGGTATCGAATTCTCTTTTTCTTCCTTTTCTAAATCTTTTTGACCTATTATTCAACTTTTTTAGAGAGACCAATATTCTTCTCTAGATTTTCTATTTCAGCCATGTCTGTTATGCCTTGATATTGGATCGAATCAATAAATTATGCTCCTCTTTCAGCCTAACCCTTCTCGATACTTAAGAGGGCTAATTAACTTTTTAGAGATTCATCATCAGTGAAATGTTCTAATGCCTTATCTAATTCTCCCTTCTTAATGTAATATTGGCATAATAACTTAGTCTATTTCCCTTTAAGTTACTATAGTAAATGCTAGAATTTACTATCATCCACTTTTAGTAAATGGGCTAATATGAATGTTGATAAAACTTAATTTTATTCAAAATTAGGAACAGCAAATAATTCTAAAATTCTCTAAGAGTTATCATTGTTTGTTGCATAAACTAGGAATTATTAAATATCATCGATTGGCTTATCCCATTTCTATCTATTAATCGCAATTTGTAATATTTTTGGTAATCCTTACTCTTTTGCAGGCCTATTTCTTACAATTTACATTATAGCCTTGTTTATTCTTAATTGTTGTAATTATTGAGGTGTGAATTTATAATCTATATCCATAGCTTGTTCTATTCTCTTTAGTGATTCATGATGTGATTGAATTCTCTCCTGATAAACTGCTAAATTATTAAGTATAATTGCTTATTCTGGATTATTTTCTATAGTTTCATAGCTTTTGTTTAATATAAATATATACTGTTTAACTTTTGATTAATAATCTTATTGATCTAAGATATCTTATATAATTTAAGCTAATATTAAATCATCATCAAATTAATTGTCCATCTTCACCAAATTTTCAAATCTTATGATCAATTCTTTTGATTGCTTATATCTTTATTAAAAATAATTAAATACTCTTTAAGTTAAAAATACAAAAGTGAATGATTGAGTAATAATTCTCTTGCATAATGATTCTTTTATCTCTTCACATAATCTATTACCTACTAATTGACTTATCTTAATATAGCTTCATCTCCATGTTGTAGGGCAACATTTACTAAATTTGTCATCAGATCAGATTAATCATCAGGAAATTTATTCTTGTCATAAATTAAATTTATACTTCTTTTATGATCTGTTAGTATATTTATAATGATTCCAAATACTTTTCAGATTTATTTAAGCTTTAGGCAACTAAAAGTAATTCATCTGCATTATTTCTTTTTGCCTCATTTATGACGATTTAATATTATCCATCCTTATATAATGCATATAATCTAGTAAAATTATAACTTGGATGATCTCTTATTTGCTTCAATAAGTTCAATGCATCTTATTGCTTATTTAGTTTAATTAGTAAGATTGATTATGTTAGTAGGACATTTTAATTTTATTCACACTTTTAGGAGATCTCTAATAACTTTTCAGGTGGTAAATTGTTAATTTCCTCTTTTAGGATCTGTATTGGTGTTCTTTAGTCCATAGTGCACGTGTTATTTTTATTTTTTTATTCTTTTAATACTAATATAAATATATACACAAAACCAACAAAAACAAAAAGTTATAATTAAAAAAATGTAATCAAATACTGATAGCCCTTCTAAAGGGATCAATAGGTTATAGAAGATTTGCTCTGAAGTCTAGGCCTTAAAAATTCTTAAAGGATCGACTGATTCGAGTAGTCCACTTCTAATCCAGAGTGCATAATTGAAGAGTCCATAAGAGAGGAAGTATAATCGATAACAAACATCGCTTAATACAACGGTTGAGTCTACGAAAGGGTACCATCAATAGTCCTTTGTTTCATAGGTTAAAGAAATTTTTGCCATCCTAAATGATGAAGGCAGATAATATGCTAGTACTGATGAAAATCTTTCTTTCATTAAAACTAAATGCTAAACTATGGTTGATACATTAAAGCAAGTTGAAGACAAAATGGTGTATATGTAGGAAGAATTAAAATTGGCTATCCAAAAACAGTATCCCTCCCAAACTCAACGGGAGCTTGAGGAAAGAATAATTGTCTACTAGCAGGAGTTGGATCTGCAAAGAAATAAATATGCAGGCTACGAACGAGAAATATAAAGTCTAAAGTAATCATTGACGTTCACTACAAATCAGAAGACTTAACTCGAAACATCAATATTAGCACTCAAAACACTATTATTGAAGCACACTGAGAGCAATGAGTTGGTGATAATGGCAGAAAATATAATATAGAGAGGAATCTAGACGTAAATAGATTTCACAAATCTTAAATAGTAATTTAATTCACTTGAACAACAATCAAAAATATATTAAAATTAATTAGAAACTAATGAAGCGATTTCAAAGAGATAAATAAAGGATCGAGATGATTAGATTCAATTACTAAATGAATAGTTGAAATAATAGTATAAAGAGATTGATACACTAAGATAGAGTAGGACTTCAGCTGAATAGTCATTATCTTATTTGAAGACTATGTTGTCTAAACATACTGAATAGGATCAAATTTAGGTTATGGCTGAGAAATTCCTCTAAAAGTACTTGGCCTTGCAAACATAATCTACTCAATCGGACTAATAGATAAAACTTCTATAAAATTAATTATAATAATAAGAGAATACCTCTAAGAGGATACTAAAGGAGAATCAAGACTAAATTTCGTCATTAAATGAAGAAATAAAACGACAATTCAAAGAGATAGAATCATTAAAATAAAGTAGGACCACATCTGAATAACAATTAACATATATAAAGACATTACTTTCAAGACACATAGAATAAGATTAAACTTAAGTCATGATTGAGAAATTTATATAAAAATACTTGACAATGTAAACTTAGTTTAATTAGTCAGATGCATAAATAAGATTATTGTAAAATTAAATATAAGCTTAAGAATCTACTTAAAAAAGAATATTGAAGGAGAGGGATGATTAAATTTTATTACTCAATGATTAAATTAAGAGTGCATTCAAGGAGATAGAGAGCTTAAAGTAAAGCCAGATCATAATTGAGAGGGAAGCAATTGCTAAAAATATGGAATTAATTTAGGAAGTTGGTTTTTTATAGAAATAATATTTGAAGTTAGACTAATTGATAGAAATTCTAACAACTTAGTTGAAGTTCTATAAGAGTGCAAATGATTCTCCAAATAAAGATCCCAGGGATTCATTTGATTTATTTTCAACCTTGAAATCTGTAAATGAGGAATCATTTGGCATTGATGAAACTATCTTTGAAAAATCTAATCTCACAAAATTCATAAATGATGTTCCTAAGGGAACAACAAGAAGTTCAGTGGAAGAGCTAATTAACAAAAGACAATATCCATAACAATTTTAAGATAAATTCTTATAATAAATATCAGATATTGTTAGCATACCCTCAGGATAGAATAATCTGTTTTTAGCATTAGGATATATTTATTTGAGGAATTTGATGACTGGAAACTAATACCAATATTATGATAGCATAATATAAATCTTAGGAACATAAATATAAGTGAATGTAAATAGGGTTCCTTAAATAAAACCTGAATATTCAAATCAACTAGTTTGCTTCTTTGTTTGTGAACTTAATGAATTAAGAAGGAGAGATGATAAATTGACAGATATTGTGACTAATCTATAATAGAATTACTTATTCTCGACTATTTTAGTGATTTACATTAAATGCTTACTCTATAAGTTGAATCCTTAGTAAGATGAGTTATTGGAGTGGAATAGATAACCTAGAAATTATGAAATCCTATTGAATTCAGTAGCTAATAACTTTAAATTGTACTATTTAATTTTATTAATAGATTTATAAAGGTTATAGGATTAAGAGATTTACAGGTTACTTCTTATGGTAATTTAAACTTTGCCTAATAGTATTTGATAAAAAACATAGATAACTTTGATGTTGGAATCCAGAATGTAATTAATTTTATTATTTCAAGATCTAAACTGTGTAAAAGTATTCTGATGTGAGGCAGTTCACCGAATCCTTAATAGATACTTTCTCATTGTTTGACTATAAGATATTCGATAAGGATAAGGTCATTACAGTTCAATATATCAACTCTCAAGGAAATTCATTCTTCCATGTTTTAGGGTAGATCTATTTCAGAAACAAGTCTTTCTTGATTAGCAACATGTATAAGGATCTTGACAAAATTGGGGATTTCAAGATTATGGTGAAGAATGAAATCATAAAATTTGCTAAAATTGAATTTGGCTCCTATCTAAGGACCCTTATGGGAGAGAGAGACAGTTATCAATAATCAGTCTTATTAACAATATTTGTCAGGAATTGGCTTGCATAGGAGTTTGGGGATTCCAGTTATTTATAATTTGGGGAGTTTAATGGAAATCATCAAATTATTAAACAGGTTTCATAATCTTGGGGATGGTAAATATTTTAATTATATCAAATAGTCAAATTAATCTATATAGAGACGAAGTTTAAGAGATTAAGCAGAACAATGGCCTAAAAGAATATACAATATATATTAGGAATGGATCATATGGATTAAAATTATGATATTTTATTTTAATAAAAACAATTATTATTATAAATTCAAAACATCACCAAGGTAATTTAGCTATAGAATATTTCTTCATTAGTGTCTTCTTTTCCTCTTAAACATCAAATTTCTTTTTAGTTTATTTTTTATCTTTCAATTTTTATAAATTATCTTTCTAATTAATTAAAAGTAAGAATTTCTCTATACAGGGGATGTTTAACTCACATTTGGCATTATTCTTTTTCATATAATCTATTATTTGTGTCAAATTCTATATATATGTATATAATTACCAATTCAAATTTAAATTCTAAAGACTATTTTAGAATATCAAGGATATTTGCTAATATGATACTCTAATTTTAATTCTGATACTCTTATTTCAATATCTAGTAAGAGACATCTTCTATTCTTTCGAAAACTGACGGTATTTTGGCTTATTTTGTTTTCTATTTTTCTCTTATCAATTCTCTTTCCTCTAATTATTATTTACTTAAAATTTTTATTTATTCTTAGAATTCAGGCTGAAAATACTCCACTGCAATCCCAATAACAATTTCTCTATCCTAATAATTAGCATCATCCCTCAATTAAGGTGATAAAATTATTTTAAACAATAAGTTAATAAAATCTACTTATTTTATCTTTAATATTTTAATCAAATTATTTAGTGTTTATACTACTGCTATAATTTCCTAATCTGATTAGGATTTAAAGTCGATTTCATTATCAATCTACTCCCATAATGCTATAAATATCTCTTAAAAATGTTAAGTTTCTAATTGGATAAATTAACCTGATTCATATAAACTAAATTTTAGATTTTCATGCAAAGAGACTAATGTGTTGATGAACATGCAAAAATACACCCCAAGTCGTTTCAAATGGATGTCAAATTATTTAAATGCATTCAAAATGTCTGGTAAATCTTATTTCAGAATTTATGTCCTAATATCTTCATTCTCCTTAACTAGGCGATCAATTCTAATATTTATAAATTAAATTACATTTTTAGATAATATTCAAAGGCATGTGCTTAGACCTTTCTCCCATCTACAGAATCTTGATCTATCGATAATTCCTTTCTCTGGATGCAAAGATAGTTTTTTATTTTTGGATATTGATCAACTAAATCATTAAGTGTTATTTCAAAGTCATCTGCTATTGGTTGTGTTACAATAGAGTTTTATAACTCCTTCCTTTGATCTTCTAGTGAATCTCTAAAATATCTAAATAATAATTATGAAAATATTTATGCTTCCTCAACGATGTTATCATAATGGCTCAGAATGATATAATTCATACACTAACTTACTAGATTAACAATCAACCAATAATCTTTGAATGATTCAAATATTGCCAATAGGGGGTAAAAGAGAGTTTTAGGATCATACATATTGGGTTTAGTATACACTAAAAATTCTACTAATTCTTCAAGCCCATCTCGTAGTTTTTCTCTTGGATTGTTTAAGATTTATAACAATAGATCTTGATATTTCTATTTTCTAAAATCTACTCTTTCTTTAATAATTGTTTTTGGCTTTTGCATATCACTCTAATACTTTGAAATTATTTCAATTGTAGAGTTTAGCTTTATGTGTTCATCCACTTAAATCGTGAATTGTACATTTGCTCCTAATCTTCTAATAAAAGGCATCAATGATATTATTTTAGTTGCAATTACTGTATCATAAAATACAACATCCAATTTTAGATAATAATTTTCATCCGGTCGATTAACCAATATGTCAAGTATTTCAGTGTCTTCAAATTTATGTCTGAATTATTGCTAAAATATTAGAAATGACAAAGTTGTCTGATATTCATTTTTGAAATACACCTTAACATAGAGAGTGTTTGATTCGTCAACAGATTAAGTAATGTGACCAAATATTTCTTCAAATCTTATGAAAACCTTAAACCATGTTTCCTCCTTAAAATCAATGTGGCCCATCAAATAAACATTATTTAAATTTACTTCGTCATAGAAGTACTTGTAGAAATCATTTTAGGTATAACATATTGAGGGAATTTCTTATATGAATTTTTATTGAATAAGAGCAGGACACACCTCTGCCTCCCCAATGAGTATTTCATTTCCATAAAGTTATACTAACATATTGTCTTCAGCGGATTAAGCTAAAAATTATGCTTTTGGGAAATCATTATTTACAAATAATCCATATGGATCGATAAGCCCTATTTCTTTAACCTAATGATTGTATTTTACGATAAGAGATAACTAGATCTTATCTTTAAGTTTTTGTCTCTTTTCAAACATATTTACAGGTTTATTTGGTTACTAATCATCAATTTTAATGTTTGTTATAATCATTTCTTAATTTTAATCTTAACCTGATTATTATTTGGAATGAGTGTTCTGAATTGAAACGTCTTCAGATATCAATTTCAATCTTTCATCTATCTCTTCATTATTAGCTGCTTAGACTACTCGCTTCTTGTTGAGAATGTATCTATTTATGTAGTTTTCTTATAGGCCCTTAATTAATCTTAAAAATGTAATTGTTATATAGCCAACTTTTATTTCTGTATATATTGGGATTGATTTAACATAGGTTTCATGCAAATCAGCAAATTATTCTTCATCGTATTGTTTTTAATGACCGACCTTCTTCTAGAGGTGTCGTTTCATCAGGACTCTGAAAGGTTTCTCTTGCTTTCTACAAACATAGGTTTCTCTTACTTGTATTCTAGTTTCAATCAACTTTTAAACATAAACATCCAAGCCCAGTTCATCCTTTTCTACCACTTCTCCATGTATTTCATAGCACTTTAGTAAATATAGCTCATGATCTCCAAGAAATACTTTTGAAACTGAATGAAATATGGGGAACTCTCCCTTAGTGTAATCTAAAAATGAGATAATATAATTAGGTGGCTTATCTAGCTATTTAATATTGTATAAATAGTCGTTAACTTAATTGATGGGTTTATTTTTAAACGATTCTTTTAAGCTGTATGAAAATTTCTTTTAATTAATGCCAAATTAGAATACAAATTTAATCTTCTTCTTAAATAACTTCTTGAATAACATTAGAAATTTGAAACTCAATCCTTGTTATATTTTTAGTTATTCAATTCTTGGCTCTTTTATAATTAAACTAAATTCTTGCTCCCCATCATATATTTTTGTGTGTCCTTCTATAGTTTATTCAGTTGAATTTTCATCTTTCGTAATCTCATAATTGAATGTCAATTATTAGATATCGAATATGTATCTTTTGATAATCAATTTATTTTAGATATCATAAGCCATAAGTTATACACTCTATTCTAAATTGGGTAAAATCAATTATCTTAAAGTTTATTACTCAATTTCTTTCTTATCTAGGTTGTCTTTGAGTAATTTTAAATTAAAGTTATCAATTTGTTAGTTTTTAACCCAAGGCAGTGATGATTTATCAATTTTTTCAAACTCAATATCATATCCATAATTCTATTAACCAAGCAAAAGGGTAACTTCTACCTTATCTGTATTTTTCTTGCTGAAAAAATGTTTCAATTTAAGTGAATATTTGAAAATTAGAGGATAATTTTAATTATCTAAAATTTCTTAATAAAATTCTCCTTCTTAAATGGTTATATCTGTGCCTATTAGAAACATAGAAGGTTCACCCTCTTCAATGTAATTCATAACTATACTCAGATCCAAATATTTATCTAAATCACTCTTCTCCAGTTCTCTGAGAAGGGGATCATACAATTAGTTTTCTTTGGAGGCATCATATAAAAATACTGACCTAGCTGTGCTAGTGGCATCATAGTCCTTGTATCTTCTATCTAGATCTTTAGAGTATTGTTATCCAGTTAAAATTTGCTCTTGTGGTTTGAGTTCAACCGCAAAACTTTGGAATTTAGAACTAGAAATGTCATCTTAAATTACATCCACTTTTAGGAGAGTGAATTGAAGGAACTTTCTTGGTAGTTAATCTTCACTTATTGAAAATGGATCATCAAAATTACGTAACTGGCTATCAAAATATTCTATTGTGAATGATATATTATCAAATTACTTATAATTCTCGCTCTACCAAATCAAATCAATATATCGAATTTGTAAATCCTATAATATCGTCTTTTAGTTTATATTTATCATAGTTTTAACAACTTGAAACCTAAACTTTTTCAAAGGATCTTAACTAAATAACATAAATAGCTCAAATTAGTATTTATTGTTTGAGAAAATTCCTTTATATGTCTAATAGATTTTGAAATCCTCATATACAACAATATCTACACTACTTTCTCTCCCTTAATCTTCTAAAATATATGAAGGTTGAACTTTTAAACTCCATGGCTTAATACAACCTCCTAACTAAAGTCTAATTGAAAGTATTGCAGGATCAACCTTATTCTAACTTTGAAGCTCTATATTTAAGTATTGGGAATCTTATAGGATTATTTATGAAGGATCGAATGATCCACTCATACTGAATTTATGTTTCTTAATACCTAGTTGTTCCTCCCATATTATCAAAATAATATCAATTCTACATGGAAAATTAATTAGAAACTCCTATCCAAAATAGCATCCCTTATTAATAGAGGTATCGTATTACTAATTGCCGACTTTCATCTAAAATTACAAGTATTCTTATTTAAAATTAATTTCTAGCTTTCCAAATTTTACCTTATTGATGAATAATGAAGCATAATTAGAATTTTTTTGACTTACTTACTTTTAGGTTTTATTAATTTCTATCTTACATGTTTATTGATATGTAAGTTTTAATTGAAATTAATCTAAGATATTCGATTTTTCGTGCTTGAAGACTGGAACAGCATACAATTCCGGGTCCTCTGTCTAATCTACCTTTCTTATCAATATATGGTCATGTATCGAGTTGACTTAATAAAATGGTGTATTAATTTAATTATTAATCAGGTATTCATTTTAAATCTTATTTTTCAGATATCCAGGCATATTTAATTCAAATGGAAAATAATATTCTTGTTTCACATACTCTAAATGTATGACAGCATCTTTGTATAGATTTTAATCTTAAGGCTTAATAGCAAATTGAGATATTAAGTAATCAATATACTCACTATTGTAGTTTCCAAATATTTTATCAGTTTTAAGATCAAATTCAATAATTGGCTTCTAATTTGCCATATTAAAATGAGTATCATAAAGTTTAATCTTTTAAATAACTTTTAAAATAAGGTTTGTTTGCCACTCTGGTAACTTGTTACTTGGCAATAAGTATGTATATGTGAAGTAATCTTATAATTCGAATACCAAGTATATCTCTTATCCTTTACATCCTTGAAATGATGACAATTTGATTTGTGTGACTTCCTATACCATTTGGGAAGCATTTTATTTATTCTTTTATTAAACCAGGTCAAGCTGTTGTTTTTTAGTTTCAACTTCGGTCTCAGACAAACTCACTATGTGCTCTACATCAAATACGATTTCAATTATTTGGTTATCTTTTAGTTTTAAGACTTCATTATATGTTGATTTGAAGGTCTCATAATCCTTTGATTCAATCTTTTTCCAACCCATTTCACAAAGGTATTTGCCTTATCCAGAAACAATGTAGGCGTCTCCCTTCCCTCCAGAATTCAATTTACCTTTTAATTCTAAAATTTTTGATTCAAAATTTTCATTCTCCTTAAATTTTATATTTTAATATAATGATGCCTATATTCTAGTGTCCCTTGAAGTATTTTATATTTGAATTGTTGATGAAATTGATTTTGTATATAGCGGATTACTTTCTCCTAATTGTAATTCGATGAAATAATCTTTTAAGTCCATTTTTTTCTGCTAATCAGTTGATTTGTCTATAATCTTCATTAATGTTGCCTTTGTAGATCCAACAGGCTTATTTATGAATGGATTCATCAAGTATTCCAGACTCAGGGATATATTGATGTTATTTTTTTCTTTTTTTATACCTTCTTTCTCAATAGGAAGAGTGATTTTAGTGAAGGGCTGAAGATTTAGATCAAGTAGTTCTATTTTGTACACCTTTTACTGCATTATGGTTTCCTTTCTAACCAAATATATGACAGATATCAATAACTCTCTTCTTGGATTGGTAACATTAATCAGATTGTAAATGAAACTTTCTCCAATATCAAAATTATCTTTCAGTTTTTCATTGCTTTTACTTTATCGCAAACTCAGCTTCTTTGATTTCTACTTTTTACCTTCCAACTCTAATTAAATTTAGGCCTCATTATAATCTTTCACTCCTAAAAAAATTTCTTTCAATATATTAATTGTTTACAATTTGCATTCTATATCACTATCTTAAGCATTCCCTAGAGATTGTCCTATTTCTTGGATATCTTATCAGCAACCTTTTCTGATACCTTCTAATCCATTTTTATAAATAATAATAAAATATGATCATATTATAAATAAAACACATCTATGATATTATACTTAAGAAAGTTAACAAGTATATTTAAGAAAATTCATAAGTTCTATATAATTTTCAGTCATCATCACATATCACTTTTTTAAATTAAGATAACAAATAATGATAAAGTTCATAATAAATTTTATAAAAATGAAATAATTATTCAACTTAAAAAATATAGAATTTATATTTAATTTTGATGTTTTTTAATCAACAAATCTATTGATATATTCTCCTACAGATATCCCATTTAACTAAAAACAACTTGAAATATGTTAACTCAAAAAAAGTAATTGATATTTAATAAAAATTCTAGTAATTAAAAAGTGACTAATAAAGTTTAAATAAAGCAAAAGATTTCTTTAGATATAGTCTAAGTTTAACTTAATAAGCTCTCTTAAAAACAAAATAATTGTTTCATGAAAAAAATTTCGAAAAAATATACAATAAAAAATGCGAAAACAAAATCTGATAAATAA
>CBDIIG010000002.1:0-440069 GCA_965279585.1 Sediminibacterium sp.
TGGGGACTTTGGGTGTGCATTGCAGCCCGTGTCTATAAGTGTCGAGCCTGAACGTGCTCCCGTGTCATTCCATGCACATGATTGATTGCCTGGCCTGCGATTGTCGATTGCCTGCCTTCTGATTAGTGTTTGCCTGCATGGTTGTGCCCTAGGCACGTTGTTTGTTTGGTTGTCTGCATTCTCGACGTACATTCGGTATATCCCGTGCTGTACTTGCTGCATAGCGTGCTGTGCTTCAAGTCTTGTAACGGCGCAAGCTTTTCCTTCAAAAAAAAAAAAAAAAAAAACTAGTATGGTCATGAAAGGTGAGCGGGTGTCATGGCAAAAGGCCATAAGAGAGCATGGTGACACAGGTTGCCTGTTTATGGCCAAGGCAGGCCTGGTACAAATGAGTGATCATGGGGGCAGCGGCACCGGGTGTTGCGCACCCCAGCGGATGACAAGCTGGGCATCCGGTGCTGCGCCCAACGCGCAGAGGACGTCCCGGTGGCACCAGCGTTCCCTGAACGCCTCCCGCGTCAGCTGTGGGTCGCGCCCGCGCAGCCAATCGCTGAGCACGCCCGCTGTGTGCCTGATGGTGACGGTGGCAAGCCGCCAATCGCCAAGGAGAGCGGTCCTGCATGAGGAGAGCACCCTAGCAGCTACCGCGCCCGCTGACGGCTGGGCATCCGGCTGGTGCCGCATGCGCTGGTAGGCTGCCCACAGCTGGGAGATGGTGGACAGCCGGAACCGATGCCAGAGGGGCCTGAGCTGAGAGGCCGGCCTCCATGTCCTCTGGTCGTCCGCCAGAAAGAGGTCTGGGCTGCGCGGCGGTGCGTCCTCTCCTGTGATGGCTGCCCAAGTGGCTGCAAACCAGTCCCACACGGCTGCTGCGAGAGGGCATGTCACCAGGACATGGGTGATAGTGGCAGCCTGATCGACACAACCTGGATGCGGGCACCTGTGTCCTGCAGCATCCGGGCGATGGATGCGCCGCAAGAAGGCGCCGACGAAGAGCTTCCCGTGAAGGAGTCTCCATGCTGTCACGCGCTGGCGGCGATCCAGCTGAGAAGTATGCAACACCGACCAGACGTGAGCCCAAGGGGGTGGTGGGCCTGCTGTAGAGGCAGCCGCGTCGGTGGTGTCGGGTGGGGGAACCCGCTCCTGGTGGCGGGCTGCTGGCCGATGCTGAAGCTGTGACCTGTTGCGCCGCGGCAGCTGCCTCTCAGGCGACGGGCTCATCCAGGCCGCATAAGAAGATGGATCTGGCTCCCCTCGCGGCCGCCTTCCCAGCACCTGAGAAGGGGTGCCTTCCGCTGCTGCCCTGGACGCCCAGCGGGCCTCGATGGCTCGGAGACCGCTGCGCTGATCGTCTGTGCTGTCTGCCCAGATGGGAGGGCGCATGGGTGCAGCAGGGTGCTCATCGCCCGCGGCCTTCCTGACGAGGATCTGGCGCCGTGTGTAAACTTCCTTCACCACGTACTCATGGGCCCGCCGCCGGCCCAACCCCCAGGACTCAGGGTCCAACAGGCGGCTCTGAGCGGATGAAGCGGAGCCAAGGCTCGGGCAACGCTGCGAGTAGAGTTTCGATGCGCTGCTGGAAAGAGGCATCGTGGGGCGCGGGGCCATGCACCAGGCTGCGCAGGTCACTGACTCTGAGGAGACCCTGTCGCGCCCAGTCCTCCCAGGCAAAGGGCAGGCTGTCCGCGTCCCTGATCTGCCTGTTGAAGAAGAGGGGTTCGCTCATCGCCGCGTGGTAGCTGAGACTGTCTGGAAGCGTGAGGCGGTGAGGCTGCAGCTGCTGGTACGACTCCACGTAGTTGCGCACGCGCGGCGGTGCCTGGAGCCGGGAGGCGTCGAAAGTGGAGAAGGGCAGGAATCTACCGAGCTGCCAAATGTGCTGGTGACGAGCAGGCAGCGCTGCCTGTCCCCGTGCTGCTAGCCAGGCTGGGTTCCTGTAGAACCAGAAGTCGAAGAAGGCTTTCCAAGCCAGCTGCTGTGGCTCAAGCAGCCTGCCGATCACCTTAGCCTGGAGAGCTGAGATCTGTGACCGGATGTCCACGAGACTGATGCCACCGTCCTTCTCTGCGCGGAAGCAGGCGTCCCTTCCGGGAAACAGTGGCGCCTGTGTGCCGCCGATGACTGGCCTGTTAGCTGCGACGAATGTGTGGAGCGCTCTGCACAGGCGGATGAGGAGATGCTCCGGCACTGGGATGAAGGTGGCATGGTAGACCACCATGGATGCCAGCACCTGTTTGGCAACGTACGCTCTGCCAAGCATGCTGAGCCTGAAGCCTGACCATCGCGCAATTCGCAGCTCCACCTTCTGAACAATGGCTGTGTAGAGGGCTGTGGCGGCCGCGGCTGGGTCCTTGGACAGTGGAATGCCCAGGTGCTTCACGCTTTCCCCCTGTTCCGCGAAGGTGACTCCTGTGGCGGCGTCTGGACCAGCAAGGTGACTGAAGCTCCCCAGGCCGAGACCCTGAGATTTACCACGCTGCAGCTTCGAGCCTGTCGCTGCGCAGTGGAGGTCCACGCTGGTGTCCAGAATGATCTGTGCGTCTCTGGGGCTCCTCGCGTGAATGCTGGTGTCGTCTGCGTGCTGGTGCATGACCGGCGCTGGGTCTCCAGAAGGCAGCCTGATGGGCTGGAAGGTTTGCTGCTGAGCCAGACGCCGGGCGTGTGCTGCCATGGGCTGCGTGGCGAGCACGAAGAGCAGCGGTGACAGGGGGCTCCCCTGGAAGACCCCGGATCTGACTGGGAAGGCGTCCGTGTGCCAGCCATTGTAGGCGACTCGCGCTGTCGTGCCCGAGTGCAGGATGTGCACCCAGCGCTGCGCTCTTGGACCGAAACCGACCGCTGCCATGCACCGTTCTATCCAGGCTCTGTCCAAGCGGTCGAAGGCCTTCTCAAAGTCAAGGAAGACCATGACGCCGGGCTCCTGTGTTTCCTGTAAGTAGTTGATCTCCTCAAGGTGGGCCAGCACGTTGTCCCCAACCCAGCGTTTGGGGAGGAAGCCTGTCTGTGTTGCGTCCACAACGTGGTTCAGTAGAGGCCCGAGTCTGCTGGCAAGCGCGCGTGCGGCGAGCTTGTAGTCCGTGTTCAGCAGCGTGATGGGCCTGTAGCTGGCTGGTGACTCCCTGTCCGCCCCCTTGCCCTTGTACAGGAGGGTGATGCGACCCTGCAGCAGCGATGCTGGCAGAGCGGGGCTGGCATCTGTGGTGAAGGCCTCATGGAGCACGTCTGTAAGCTCCTGGCCGAGAGCGGGCCAGAAGTGCTGGTAGAACTCGTAAGGGATGCCGTCCATGCCTGGCGCTTTGCCGCGCGGGAGGCTGCGGAGCGCGGCTTCTAGCTCTGCAGCTGGCATGCTCCCGTCTCCGTTCGCGCCTTCTGCTGCTGCGGTGGCCTCTGGGGGGAGAACTTAGGGTTCTCAGCCGCAGGCTGTAGAAACACGGTTCAGGAATGTCCCAGTGAAATTTGGGCTCGAATAGGAGCCGTTTTGAGGTAGTTATGCCTGTTTTACTGTTTAGCCAGTTTTAGCCAGTGTTTAGACAGTATTGGCTTGAGGGCGAGGGACGCTGTCGCAGACAGGCGGCGTCAGGACTTAAGCAGTTTGAATTACAGCAGAGCTTTCAACTGTGCAGCGCTCTTCTGAGCCCAGACCGAAGCTTTACTTTCTTGGTGTCATTGGCATTGCTGTGTATGATGGACAATTTCGATCTGGCATGCATACATATTGTCTGAATCTTTTGGCCCCTGTAAAAGAGCCTATGCTTTGTTGCAAATCCAGCTGCCTGATTCATAAGTACTGCATATCTACTATTTGCGGACACCCTATATAGGCGTGTGTCCGCGGAAAGTCCGCAGGGTTTGCTAGGGAAGGGTCCGCAAACTGTAATACGGAGCGACGAATGTGGCCGTGCTCTGAGACCGCCTGTGCTCTCGATCCTCCACCATTCCTCGCTTTGAGTCGACCACCAGTGCTATGTGTATATGCTCTTCCAAGCCTTGAGAGCTCAAGGCGTTGTGCCAGCGGATGGCTCCCAAAGGGAGCAGGTCCTGTACGAAGGTAGATGGCGCGATCCACACCTCTATCTCCGCCTCTAGCATCGACCTCAATGCGTGTCGCAGTGTGATGGCTTGCTATAACTTAGTTGCCATCTGTGGCTGCCATTTGGGGGCGCATAATTTTGTCGAGCAGTTTTGCAAGATAGAATTGTGTTCCGCCAGGTACAAGCTTTGGCAGCAGAATGCCCGCTGAAGTGTATGAGATTGGTTGTACTCTCATTAAGGAGAGCAAGCCTGTCTGATGGCTCAAGAATTACTTCAATATTCTTCCGCACTGTGTTAAAGATGAGGAGAGCACTCAACGCTCAAACAGAAAATGATCAGCGATCTGCCAGTGGGGCTGGTAAGCGTCATGATGAACTCGACTATTAAATACACCTTTCGATGGATGTACCTTTCTCTGCCCTCTTGAAAGGTTTCAAGCTTAGAATAGCTTCTTCTATGGTGCAGATGCCATCACTCCTGCCTCAGAGGACTTGGGCTTAGAAGAGGAGAGAGCCGAGGCGGGGGTTTTAGACTTGCTCAGAGCATCCGAAAATCCTTCGATGTGCGGGTCATCTTCAGACGAAGAGCCAATCGGAAACACTGGGCGCGGGCAGAGAAGGGGCAGAACAGCTCTAGCGTTAACGGGGCCAGAGTTGCCATCAGCCTCCTCTTCAACTTCAGACACTGAGCCTGAAGCTCCATCAAAAAGGAAAAGAGCAGCCCGTGCCCGCAAGTTGTTAGCAAAGACACAACTAAAGCGTCCCAAGGCCTTGGCAGTCGTACAGCGACCCAAGGTACAGTTGCAAGATGTTCGGTGAGATCCAGCCTTGTTCTGCCTAATGATCTACCTAATATGCCTTCTCCCCCACCTAACAATTAAAAGAGAGACAAGGAGACTATGCTGTCATACTTGTGCTATTGGCAGGCTGTCAAAGAAGGAGAGGCGCATCATAGCAAAGGAGAGGAAACTCTCATCAAGGACAAATACTGTTAAAAAGTATTTGAGTCTACAGAAACGGTTTCAAGTGCGGTCCCAAGTTCAGCTATTTTCATGTACTTAAACAAGATTGCTGGTGATTTGATTGTTGGTGGCCGGAGCTTCAGGAATTTGTGCTTATGGCAGTGGTTTCTTGAGCATGATGAGGAGGGAATTGAAAGAGTCCATCCCTACGATGGCAACATGGTCACCGCACAAGCTGGTGTGGATGTTGCTCTGCGATTCATCCAATGGGTGGGGCTCAATTTCCCTGGTCATGACTGGCCAAAGAAGGCCACCGAGCTGGTGAGCCCATCTGAGTTAATAGCATTGCATGGTAATGATGCTAGCTCGAAGTGCAATATAATCTGCCACGATTGCTGTTCGTGTGTGATGTGTGATGCACTTGGTGATGTGTGTTGAGCAGAAAATTGGTGTCTTGGAAGGCGCCCACAGTGCGCTGCAAAGCCTGTACAGTGAGCAGCTAATGGCACTGCATGCTAAGGAACGCACACAGGCACGGCATTTTCTCCAAACATGCAGATGACTATTTGTGCCTCCACAATCTTTTCAAAGGCATGTGTCACAACTGTGGCGTGTTGTGATGCAGGTGCGCGTGCAAAAGCTTGGCACTGCATATCTACTATTTGCGGACACCCTATATAGGCGTGTGTCCGCGGAAAGTCCGCAGGGTTTGCTAGGGAAGGGTCCGCAAACTGTAATACGGAGCGACGAATGTGGCCGTGCTCTGAGACCGCCTGTGCTCTCGATCCTCCACCATTCCTCGCTTTGAGTCGACCACCAGTGCTATGTGTATATGCTCTTCCAAGCCTTGAGAGCTCAAGGCGTTGTGCCAGCGGATGGCTCCCAAAGGGAGCAGGTCCTGTACGAAGGTAGATGGCGCGATCCACACCTCTATCTCCGCCTCTAGCATCGACCTCAATGCGTGTCGCAGTGTGATGGCTTGCTATAACTTAGTTGCCATCTGTGGCTGCCATTTGGGGGCGCATAATTTTGTCGAGCAGTTTTGCAAGATAGAATTGTGTTCCGCCAGGTACAAGCTTTGGCAGCAGAATGCCCGCTGAAGTGTATGAGATTGGTTGTACTCTCATTAAGGAGAGCAAGCCTGTCTGATGGCTCAAGAATTACTTCAATATTCTTCCGCACTGTGTTAAAGATGAGGAGAGCACTCAACGCTCAAACAGAAAATGATCAGCGATCTGCCAGTGGGGCTGGTAAGCGTCATGATGAACTCGACTATTAAATACACCTTTCGATGGATGTACCTTTCTCTGCCCTCTTGAAAGGTTTCAAGCTTAGAATAGCTTCTTCTATGGTGCAGATGCCATCACTCCTGCCTCAGAGGACTTGGGCTTAGAAGAGGAGAGAGCCGAGGCGGGGGTTTTAGACTTGCTCAGAGCATCCGAAAATCCTTCGATGTGCGGGTCATCTTCAGACGAAGAGCCAATCGGAAACACTGGGCGCGGGCAGAGAAGGGGCAGAACAGCTCTAGCGTTAACGGGGCCAGAGTTGCCATCAGCCTCCTCTTCAACTTCAGACACTGAGCCTGAAGCTCCATCAAAAAGGAAAAGAGCAGCCCGTGCCCGCAAGTTGTTAGCAAAGACACAACTAAAGCGTCCCAAGGCCTTGGCAGTCGTACAGCGACCCAAGGTACAGTTGCAAGATGTTCGGTGAGATCCAGCCTTGTTCTGCCTAATGATCTACCTAATATGCCTTCTCCCCCACCTAACAATTAAAAGAGAGACAAGGAGACTATGCTGTCATACTTGTGCTATTGGCAGGCTGTCAAAGAAGGAGAGGCGCATCATAGCAAAGGAGAGGAAACTCTCATCAAGGACAAATACTGTTAAAAAGTATTTGAGTCTACAGAAACGGTTTCAAGTGCGGTCCCAAGTTCAGCTATTTTCATGTACTTAAACAAGATTGCTGGTGATTTGATTGTTGGTGGCCGGAGCTTCAGGAATTTGTGCTTATGGCAGTGGTTTCTTGAGCATGATGAGGAGGGAATTGAAAGAGTCCATCCCTACGATGGCAACATGGTCACCGCACAAGCTGGTGTGGATGTTGCTCTGCGATTCATCCAATGGGTGGGGCTCAATTTCCCTGGTCATGACTGGCCAAAGAAGGCCACCGAGCTGGTGAGCCCATCTGAGTTAATAGCATTGCATGGTAATGATGCTAGCTCGAAGTGCAATATAATCTGCCACGATTGCTGTTCGTGTGTGATGTGTGATGCACTTGGTGATGTGTGTTGAGCAGAAAATTGGTGTCTTGGAAGGCGCCCACAGTGCGCTGCAAAGCCTGTACAGTGAGCAGCTAATGGCACTGCATGCTAAGGAACGCACACAGGCACGGCATTTTCTCCAAACATGCAGATGACTATTTGTGCCTCCACAATCTTTTCAAAGGCATGTGTCACAACTGTGGCGTGTTGTGATGCAGGTGCGCGTGCAAAAGCTTGGCACTGCATATCTACTATTTGCGGACACCCTATATAGGCGTGTGTCCGCGGAAAGTCCGCAGGGTTTGCTAGGGAAGGGTCCGCAAACTGTAATACGGAGCGACGAATGTGGCCGTGCTCTGAGACCGCCTGTGCTCTCGATCCTCCACCATTCCTCGCTTTGAGTCGACCACCAGTGCTATGTGTATATGCTCTTCCAAGCCTTGAGAGCTCAAGGCGTTGTGCCAGCGGATGGCTCCCAAAGGGAGCAGGTCCTGTACGAAGGTAGATGGCGCGATCCACACCTCTATCTCCGCCTCTAGCATCGACCTCAATGCGTGTCGCAGTGTGATGGCTTGCTATAACTTAGTTGCCATCTGTGGCTGCCATTTGGGGGCGCATAATTTTGTCGAGCAGTTTTGCAAGATAGAATTGTGTTCCGCCAGGTACAAGCTTTGGCAGCAGAATGCCCGCTGAAGTGTATGAGATTGGTTGTACTCTCATTAAGGAGAGCAAGCCTGTCTGATGGCTCAAGAATTACTTCAATATTCTTCCGCACTGTGTTAAAGATGAGGAGAGCACTCAACGCTCAAACAGAAAATGATCAGCGATCTGCCAGTGGGGCTGGTAAGCGTCATGATGAACTCGACTATTAAATACACCTTTCGATGGATGTACCTTTCTCTGCCCTCTTGAAAGGTTTCAAGCTTAGAATAGCTTCTTCTATGGTGCAGATGCCATCACTCCTGCCTCAGAGGACTTGGGCTTAGAAGAGGAGAGAGCCGAGGCGGGGGTTTTAGACTTGCTCAGAGCATCCGAAAATCCTTCGATGTGCGGGTCATCTTCAGACGAAGAGCCAATCGGAAACACTGGGCGCGGGCAGAGAAGGGGCAGAACAGCTCTAGCGTTAACGGGGCCAGAGTTGCCATCAGCCTCCTCTTCAACTTCAGACACTGAGCCTGAAGCTCCATCAAAAAGGAAAAGAGCAGCCCGTGCCCGCAAGTTGTTAGCAAAGACACAACTAAAGCGTCCCAAGGCCTTGGCAGTCGTACAGCGACCCAAGGTACAGTTGCAAGATGTTCGGTGAGATCCAGCCTTGTTCTGCCTAATGATCTACCTAATATGCCTTCTCCCCCACCTAACAATTAAAAGAGAGACAAGGAGACTATGCTGTCATACTTGTGCTATTGGCAGGCTGTCAAAGAAGGAGAGGCGCATCATAGCAAAGGAGAGGAAACTCTCATCAAGGACAAATACTGTTAAAAAGTATTTGAGTCTACAGAAACGGTTTCAAGTGCGGTCCCAAGTTCAGCTATTTTCATGTACTTAAACAAGATTGCTGGTGATTTGATTGTTGGTGGCCGGAGCTTCAGGAATTTGTGCTTATGGCAGTGGTTTCTTGAGCATGATGAGGAGGGAATTGAAAGAGTCCATCCCTACGATGGCAACATGGTCACCGCACAAGCTGGTGTGGATGTTGCTCTGCGATTCATCCAATGGGTGGGGCTCAATTTCCCTGGTCATGACTGGCCAAAGAAGGCCACCGAGCTGGTGAGCCCATCTGAGTTAATAGCATTGCATGGTAATGATGCTAGCTCGAAGTGCAATATAATCTGCCACGATTGCTGTTCGTGTGTGATGTGTGATGCACTTGGTGATGTGTGTTGAGCAGAAAATTGGTGTCTTGGAAGGCGCCCACAGTGCGCTGCAAAGCCTGTACAGTGAGCAGCTAATGGCACTGCATGCTAAGGAACGCACACAGGCACGGCATTTTCTCCAAACATGCAGATGACTATTTGTGCCTCCACAATCTTTTCAAAGGCATGTGTCACAACTGTGGCGTGTTGTGATGCAGGTGCGCGTGCAAAAGCTTGGCAATGATGCAGCATACTTAGGAGCTTACACCACCATCAAGAATCGCCTTTCAGCCAAGGGGAGCCGCCCCACTGGGAACGTGGACCCTCAGAACAACACCACAGAAGACACCATCACCGCCGATCAGTATCACAAACTAATGAAGCTGCTGCTTGCCTCAGATAAGCCTGAGTGGTTGAGAGACCGCTCCATCTTTGCACATCTATATGCCAGCGTTGGCCGGGCAGATGAGGGGCGCATGATCTTCTTGGCAGACATGATGAGTCCCAAATCAATGAAGAGTATCGGTATGCCTCCTACCTTGCCTGTTGCTTGCAGCTAGCATAAGTACGTGGGACTTTTGATCCTACTAGCAGATTGGCACTGTTGGATGGGTTTGCAGTGCTGTTCTAGAACTCAGCTGAGGAATTACTTGTTTGCTTTGCAGGCCCCTCCCCAGCACTTTTGCTGCCCTTTGTAATGAAGGGCGGCAAGACACTGGAGAACGGCAAATCATCATTCTCGGGGAGCATTCGCCATCTCATTCCTGCCATGTGCCCTCATGGCAGCTTGGGTCAGCACCTTGTCATGCGCTTCACTGAGGGTAGCGAGCCATTCCCATCACCTTCAGATTTTGAGTTGTGGGTGACAACTCCTATGTGGCCTGGCAATGACCCGAGGCAAAATGTGTCCTACTCTCAACAAGCCCAAGCAATAAAGCATTACCTCGAGGAGGAGCTGGGCATTTATGTGCGAAAGGTGACACACATCTTCCGAGTGTTGGCAGCGAGGGATCTTGATGAAGCGGGCATCGATGACAAGGTGAGTCCTTTCTACTAGAAGAAGCTGACAATGGTCTCTTCTTTTGCCAATGTTGAGTCCCTGAGTCATGCGCTATGCTGCTATGCAAACTTTGCACTATGTTTAAGCAGCAATCTGCGTGGTTACATTCAGATCGTATTGATTTTTCGATTTGGGGCTGAGATTCATCTGCCTACCAAATTATTGCCTCTATAGCAACCCAATAACTGAGATAATCTTGACAGAGGCATGGGAAATTGAGCTCGGTAGTGCAGTCAGTGAATCAATTAGACGGCTCAGTCACTCGTATGAAGGCAAAAGTATACATGGCTGTCTGTCAAGGGTCATCAGTTTCACTGCAGGCCCTGTCATGACGATATAATGCCATATACCGTGACAGTATGCGGCTGCGCATGCAGGTGATTGGACGCATGGGAAAGTGGAACTTGCAAGCCATGTCCAAAAGCTACCTGCTGTATTTCAAGCCTTGCGGTTTGTTGGCTGCTGCGGGATGGCCTGGCGCCTCGAGCAATGACTACCATCAATTTTGGCACACTCGATTCTGCGTGTGTGTGCCACAGAAGCTTGTGGATCTGCTCTTCCCCTTCTTGCCGAATTTGAAGGAGGTGAGATCTCCCAATACATAGAGCCATTTAAATATGGCTGCGCTAAAGCTGTATTGCTGATAGCCTCTTTGTTTTCTTTGCTGTACTCAACCGGTGAGCGACTTGTTTCTAGTTGTGCATGATGAGGTGATGCAACTCTATTGTGCATTCGCAGTCGGTGAAGAAATTGGGAAAGGATGTCACCAACTCTATGAAGAGTGTCACTCTGGCAATAGAGTACCTGGCGGTGGTTGTGGTGCAAGACGCGTTGGAGGATGCAGAGCAGTACCCCGAGAACCCGGTCCATGCTTTGCTGCTCGATTCCCCATGCTTTGTGTAAGATCTTCCAACTTGTTCCATAATGACAGATGCGTCACGGATACACAGATTTTAATGTGACAAGAGTATTGCAAAAAGAAAGCATTTGACCCGTGCATTGACGTGAGGCATTTCTCGGGCACTTTGGAAGTTGAGTCCCTGCGCTTGATGTTGCAGGGAATTGCTGCAGCAGTACAAGTATGACAAGCAAACTGGGGCGTACGAACACCTCCGGCCCAGGACAATGATGGAGCGCGTGCAAGATATAACTGGGCATCTTATCAGCATTCAAGGGGCGCTGCCCAAGCCAACACAGGGGGCTCTGGCTGTGTACTCCCCGCCCAGGGCTCAGCCAGCTAGTAATCGCCGAGACACCTACGCATCTCAGCTGGCAGAGCATCAGCGAGCTTTCCAAGATCTGCAAGATCAGGCAGCTCTTGAGGAGTCGGATGCGGAGGCTGGAGTTTTGCCCACGATGGCTGTGGAAAGGGGCCTCGATACTACTGCACACCAGCTGGCGCAGCCATCCAGTGAAGTTTTCTCATCACAGCATAATTTTCAGCCGCATGCAAGTGGGGGCCAGGTGCAGCATGATCCGGCAAGTGGATCTGCCAGTGTAGGTACAATTGTGACGATGCAATCAGCTACGGTTGTAGCTCACCATCCAGAGCATCAACATGCGCAACATAATCAGCAGCTGCCTGTGTCACCTAATGCCACAACTCGGCCTTTCCATGCCTTCCTTGGCAGCGCTGACAAGAAAAGGCATATGGTTTACAGGGCACCAGCAGTTGCTAGTGGGTATGTGTATGTGCCTGAGGTGGGGCTGGTGAAAGTGGTACCGTTGGGTGAGCTTGCGGTTCAACCCCGTGGTGAAGCCTCTGGAGTGCAAAGCTTTGTTGGCAGGCTAGATTTGCTCGGCGTTCAAGCAAGTCAAGCGGCCACTGTCAGTGTAGCCTTAGACGGCGCTGGTGCAAATGCAATACAGAATGTAGCGCCTCGAGCCCAAAGTTCTTCTTTACAGCCCAGCTTGCCACAACTGAGAGTGCTCCGATCTATGCAGCAGTTTTGGAAGCTCTGGGCAATTGGCGATGAATTCAATGGCAAGGGTCCACTAAGGGGCTGGCCCCCTGAGATCATTGCCAAGAAGAGGCAGCGGTACTCAGAGTGGAAAAGAGCTGCCGAAGTTGTTGAGTGTAGGGTGGCCAAACTACCAAGCAGCAGCAGCGCAGGGCCCTCTCCCACCGCGTTGTCAATGGTCTTGGAGCAGCTTGAGCGGGAGAGGGGGCGTCAAAGCATGGCCACTTTCATCAAAGCCATGGGGAAGGAACTCAAGGAACCCCAAGCAGGATCAGACTCAAGATAATTGTTCCCTATCATTGTGTGCTATTTCAATACAACTGAGTACATCTGAGTACGTACTCTTCATGATTATTTCTTTTGCTACTGTACAAAGGAACAGTTGCACAGTAGTGAGGTCTCATTTGTCCAGAATGGTCACTGTATATTTATTAACAATTTTATGGATGGATAAGGCTAGATTCGCACAGCATAATAGCTCAACAAGTTTTTCAGAACCATTGCAGCTAGAGCAAGTGATTTTGATGGCATATAACACTGTGCACATGCAGAGTTTTCAAGGTACCAGAGATAAGTATGAAATATTCCGCTGATCTGATTGGCCTGTGCTTAAATTATGAGTGCCTTTTGAGATGTTTTGTCTGTGGTGTCTGTGATGTGAGGTTTTGTCTCAAAATAGATATCGCTGCTTCAAATTTATATACATGGGCTGCACCAGATTATATCGGAAATGTCATGACACGAGTGACCAAGCTGACTTTGTTCAGGGAAAGGGTGCATTTTTGCTAGGTACTGACATCTTTTACCACTGCTGTAACAAGAATACGTTCGTCATTCTGGTTTTGACAATTGCATGAACATCTGAAGTGTGAAGCTTACTCCACTAAGTTCAATCCATAGAAGCCAGCAAGTTCTTTTCATGTCTACCAATCTTGCATGCTCGTCAAGATTGCCGACAGGATCTCCCAGCCTTATTGTCAAATGCTTAATGTTTTCATCTGCCTTCAAAGGCTGTGAGCATCTCACAAAATTCCATGCCTCCTGCAAGCATTGGCGCAAATATTATGCTCTCTGGGTGTCACAATGGTTGCAAAATCTTACCTCACAGTGTGACCACTATTCCTTACAAAAGATTGGAAATATGTGAGTCCTCTTCAAGTTATATTGGCTCTCTAATCATGCAGTCTCTTTACTAGTGTTTAGCCGTCTCTCTAATGCCCCAGACCGAACACTCTCAGTGCCTTACCAGGAACTGCAAGGTGATCCACCTTGCTTGACTCTCATCAAATGATGTGTGCAGGATTAGCTCGGTTGCGGCAGTGACCTCGCCATCCTGCAACTTTCTCAGCATGACGTCTGCGTTCCTTCGTACACAGCGCCAAGCTTCGTTTTCTTGAGCCCTTTGCCTCGCAGCCTGCAGTGAGCAGTAAGGTAAGGACGATTACGGCACAGTTTATCAGAGATCTGTAAAAATACTGCTCAACTGATAGAAGGTATTGGACTTTTCTCACTGGATAGTACGTTGTCCGCTAGTCGACTACAGGCGTTGCATTTTGCATTCGGCACTCCCCATGATAAAAGCCACTAGCAACACGACACTTTTGTGGTGTTTCTGTAGAGATTTAGTGACCTTAGCAGGTGAGTGCCTCCGATTATGGAGAGTCTTGCAAATTTTCGAAAGGTGGATGGGCATCAGACTCGCGGGCTCCCTTCTTTTATATGCGGAAACTACAGTCGTCGATCACTGATTTACTTCGTTGGGAACGCTGGTGACGTGTTAATGAGTGTACGACAGCAAAAGGGTGTCTTCGTCCGAAGGCGGTGTTCGTCGGCTCTGGTAGTTTTATTGGACTTGCACCACCTAATTTGGGCACTAGTGCATGCACACAGCAGGTGATCGGTCTAGGAATACATTTTACACCCACTAGGTTTGGTCCGCACTTTGTCCTTATTGGTGTCCTCAGAATCGAGATAAGTCATCATGCTTACATGCAAGTAGACTAACTTGCTCGTGTTGTAGCCCCTACCTCCAGTTGCAATGCTACCGCATTGCCCCGTGGATCCTCCCACTTCACCCACAGGGTGTTGAGTGGCCGGCGGGCTGGAGTGCGCCAGAGAGAATGAGGTCTTCCTCTGGTGCGTGGGGTGTTCTGTATAGCTGGTGCATGCCTCTATCCTGATAGCACTTCTCGCTGATTGGTTGGTACATAATTGAGGGCTAAGTAGTAACTCTATGTAGATAGGTGCTGGGTGATTCAGATTGGGACGTGTGAGCCTTGAGAAGGGAGTAATTCTAGGTTAGATTCGTGCTAGCTAGTTGTGTACATTTTTACTTTAGTAAAAAGGGAAACCACGAGGTTGGAACGAGGTCCGCCCTAAAATCCCCGGATCCTCTATTCTCGGACAATTTCCATGTTAGGGTTGTCCCCCAGCGTATCTTAAGGGAGTTGTCAAAAAATATTTTTTTTTAGTAGTTGTGTGATTTTACCTTGCCCAAACTTCTGTCGTCTCAGTTGTCTAGGAGCTTGCTTGCTTCGAATGCCTAGCAATACTACTTAGAAAGCACATTTGTAAGCATATATATGTGTACTTGACGAACTGTTGTGGACAGATTTGCCTTTTCCGGATTTCAGTGCGCCACCCTGTGAAGAGGGATCCGCCCAGGTCTGCCCGTTTCCTGTCCGTTTCTGCTGCTCCGCCTCTGGAGTTGGCCTATATCATGTTATAATCTATGCATACCAGACGAAGTTAAGAGGAAAGAATCGCCTTTTCTGGACTGAAGTGCGCCTTCCCTTGAAGAGGGATCCCGCCCAGGCTTGGCTGTTTTTCTGCGTTTTGGTTGCTCCGCCTCCGGAATTGTCAATACTTATGTTACATAAGTATATATGTGCTTACTTGTCGAAATGTCGTGGCAAAAGAGGCTGCTTTTTACTTCAGTGCGCCATCCTGCAAAAACGGATGCGCACGGGTGGCTGTGTTTATTTCGGATTCCTTTGCTTTGCCTGCTAAATATCATCATCATTCTTCAAAAGAATATGACAGCAGTTTTACAGGAGCATGGTGGCAAATATAGAGGTGTTTGTAGCAATAGGTTCTGTGTCACCCGTGGATAAGGTGTTTGGTTGGATTCTGGGTGTTGGAAGAATCTCAGAATTTTTAATTTATCTATAATCGTATTGATTGATTGATCTTGTGCAGTGTAGGAAGCCTGATCGTGTTTTGGAGGTGGAGCAGACTCGGAACATGACAAACTGGACAATCTGGACAGAATTTGAGCTGGTAGTAAAATGCTTGTGAGGTTACATGTATTCCAGAAGGATCCTTATAACGGAGGCCTAGTAGTCTTCTCCTTCTCTGCTTGATCACCGCTGGAAAGCGGCTGCAGTATTGGGAGCTAGATCGTGGTATGCAATTGGTCACTGGCGTTGATCTCTTTCAAGGGGTTACCTAGCCAGCTTGCAGCCTTTGCTGGCACATCTCATGTCAGCTTTTGCTACAGAAGAACATAATTGCTTGAAAGATTTGTGCAGCCCTCTAGATCTCTATATTCCATGCTAATTCAGGTCTGCTTTGTGCAAAAATTCTTTTGCGTTACGCTGCCACAATATATTTGACAGTGAGGCGGTGCGGCAATATATATATATATCTTCATCCTAGATGAGGCTGTATAAGGTTGCAACAATAGAGCAACGTCCTCATCATATGTTCTTGCCGCAGGTTGGATGCTAAGCCAAAACTGACGGCAACACCACAGGTGAGCCGCAGGTTTTGACACTCTGCAGCAGCAAAGCAGCGGGGCATTAGGATATGAGTTCACCTTGCAATAATACAGCATGAAGTGGACCATGCAATAAACATCTGCTGACATGTGATGTTCCTGCCGCCGAAGGTTTCCGGCTCAGCTGCCCAGTGTCCGCTGGCGGGCCGCTGACATCAACATCAACGCCCCGCAAGCGTGCCCATTATTTTCCCTGTCAGTTTGAGGTGATGCTCGCAGCAGATGCTCTACTTTTTCCAATGCATTGCGGATCCGCTGCCGGCAACTCAGCACTTTCCCCAGGCCTCTGTCATCAGGCTTTTTTGCAGTAATGTCCAATGGCATTGCTGTTGCAAATTGCTCCCAAGCATGAGAATCTGCCACCAAGACTCCTATGGTATATCAGTTAATCATGAGCCTCCCTTTGCAACCCTACTTGAATGCTAGAGAGGGTCCCAGTACCTGTTTAGTATGTATAGGAAGAACTCCCAGATTTGGGAGTTTTGTGCACCATTGCCATTCCCGTGCTGGCAGATATCTACCTCGTTATTGTTGGCAGCATGCACATCCATTTATGCTGCCAGCAGGCACTCTATGTAGAATGTCTTAAGCTTATTACACTGTTCAATGGAAATCCAGATCGGAATGGCACCGCCACGGCGTGCAATGCAGTGCAGGGTGACCCTGTTATCTCAGATGTCATGCAGGGCGGGTTTAAATATGAGATAGTAGGAAGAGCGCAGGCAGGTCTGCCGCAGTAAGAACAGATTTGCCCTCTCTGAGAGACCCTCATCGGAGGCTCTTTCCCATACACAAGTTGTGGATTATCTTTCTTCCAAGACACATGTGGACGTATGCACAGGTACACAGCCACCAGTCGGACTGCGACAACACAACCACCGTAGCGCCATCAAATGCCTCTTGGGACACTGCTGGCAGCCCACCCAACCGTAATGTTGCACGACTCACAGATTGATCCCATGCAGGTGTACAATTGCTGCTCACTGGTGCCAACAGTGGTCTTGTTACCAATATTGGTACATGTCCCCTCTCTGGCATGTATGACAAATATATTGGACATGCATAGCGCTCATGATGGGAACATGTGCTGTCATCAGTGATGACAGCTACCTGTAGGTCCGCTTCCTGTATATTTGAGACGCATGCGCTCGTGCAGGTGCCTGCAGCATCCAACAGCATGCAACATCATAACTGCTTATCACAAGATTGCTCTCGATACCATGGGCATGATTGCCGATTTGGATTTCCCACAGTTCTTGCTATAGCTATCACATTGACCCTGGCTGCCCGGGGCCCGACGAGCATCAATGATACCAAAGACTGACTGACATGGATCAGGCATCTGACAAACGTTTGACTTGTTATCATGAAAGGAATACTGCTATTCATAGAGATTGATGTCAACCTATCTATCATGAAGTTCTGTGCAGATATCTGGGACAGCAAGTCGGGACATCCAGTGATCATGAGAATGTAAAAATGTACACACCCCAAGTGGCCATCCATGGCCACCTTCTCTAGTATAGTAAGGTATTGGTGGGTGTGTCTCTGGCCGTACGGCTCTGTGCCGCATGTTACCACTCTACCCCTGTAACGCGACGGCCGGAGGCGCACCCTGTGCGCTGCCCGGAATCCTTTGTTGACACATGGTGGATTCGATTGGCATCGAATGGCATACAAATGCATAAGGGACATTTGAACCATGTCCACAGCCTGTAGCAGTTCCGCCTGGGCCTGTGCTGAGACCGGATGCGCCGCAAAAAGACCTGTCTCCAAGGCTCCACTGTAGTAGTCGCGCAGTATGGTGCCGCCTGTGTCCCGTCCTGTGGAAGTGTCAAGGACGACGCGCGGGCTGTCTGGAGCAGCACCTGCCCTGAGCGCCTTGAATTCTGTGCGGCTCTGACGCTCCCTGGCTAGGTGATGGAACCAGAAGGTGGACTGTTCACCGTAGAACTGCCAGACCACGCGTGCGTGGAGAGCGGCACCTTTCGCAGCCTCGGCGTTGAGCGCCTGCAGCAGCTGGTGGGCATCCTGCCACTCCAAGAGTGTCTGTGCTGAGGGCGACCTGCTGTAGGCGGCCACTGCCGCTCTGCTGTCTGCTTCAAGCATCTGAAGTGACGCTCTATGCTGAGCTGCCAGAGCCCAGGAGCGCTGCATGGCAATGTCCTTCACCTGCCGCTTGAGATTCTCCCAGCGGTGGCCGCGTGTCAGCTGTGGTCCGAGGGGGTGTGCCGCAAGGTATGCTGGGACCTCGTCTGCGATGCGATCGCAGAAGGGCTGGTCGTCTAAGAGATGGAGAGGCAGGCGCCATACTGCAGCACCATAAAGGGTGCTGGCGGGGGCTGTGAGGCAGAGGCTGACGCCCAGATGGTCACCTGGGTAGCCGATGACATGCCCTGTCGCCTGTGGCTCCTTGCTGACTCTGGCGCGCAGCTGCTCTGATATGAGCCATCGGTCCAGGCGGGCAGCTGACTGGCCTGACGTGGCAATGTGGGTGAACGCCCGTCGGTCTGCGTTGAGGTCGCGCCAGACATCATAGAGGTGGTGTTCTGTCTCCACGTGGCGTAGTCCTGTCCAGTATCCCAGGGTCCTCTGACCGGGCGGGCTCGCCGGATCCAGCATGTCCTGCTGGCCCGCGATGCAGTTGAAGTCCCCGCCAACGAGAAGGTGGCGATCAGCTGGCATGCTGGGGAACAGCTCCTGCGTGAAGTACTGCGGCCGGTCTGCAGCTACTGAGGGAGCGTACACACACACGACCGTGTAGGGTAGACCACCGAATGTGAAGTCCACTGACAGCGTGCGTCCTGTTGCGCTGCTGTGGCGTACTGTGAAGTCAGATATCCTGGCTGTAGTCCTGAAGAGTATCGCTACTCCGCAGGACTGACTCGTGTAGTGGCACCAGAAAGCAGGCCCGCTCCAGTTGCAGCGGAGCCCGTTTGGCCCCTCCTGCGCCCATGCTGCTCCTTCCTCAGGGCTGCGGTGGTGGGTCTCCTGGAGGAGGATGATGTCCCACTTGTCGCGCTCCAAGAGGTTGAAGAGCCAGCGCCTCTTGTCTTTGTCCTGGAGGCCGTTGACGTTGAGGCTGAGCAGGCGCAGGGTGGGCTGTCTGGGCCGAGTCATGGCTGAGAGGGCCGCCGTCCTGGCAGGCCCTCCCTATCTGTTCCTGTTCCTGTAATCCTGTTCCTGTGAACCTGTTCCTGTGGCGGCTGATGGGTCCACCTTCTTATCTTCTTATGTGGCCTGTATGAGCCCGTCACACGAGAGGCATCTGCCGCGGCGCAACTGTTTACAGCTTCTATGGCCAGCAGCTGCACCCAACACCACCGTCGCACCCAGCCACAGCAGGACCATCGCCTTCTTGGGTTCACGTCTGGAGGGTGTTGCACACTTCTCAATGGAACCGTCGCCATCGCGTTACAGGATGGAGACTACTCCACGGGAAGCTGTTCGCCGGTGCCTTCTTGCGGTGCATCTATCGCTAAAATGCCGCAGAACACAGGTGCCCGCATCCAGGTTGTGTTGATCAGGCTGCCACCCTCACCCGTGTCGTGGTGACGTGCCCTCTCGTAGCAGCAGTGTAGGGCTGGTTGCCACCAGGGCAGCCATCACAGGAGAATTCTACACAAGTAAGGATTCAGGAGAAAAACTTCCTGGATTTTCGATTTCTTGCGATATCTCCAGAAATACAGTGTCTTTTGCCTTCTAGTCTTCACCACTGGATTACTGGGTGCTGGTGACGAGCAGGCAGCGCTGCCTGTCCCTGTGATGCTAGCCAGGCTGGGTTCCTGTAGAACCAGAAGTCGAAGAAGGCTTTCCAAGCCAGCTGCTGTGGCTCAAGCAGCTTGCCGATCACCTTAGCCTGGAGAGCTGTGCCGTGTCTTTCGTGGCAGGATCCCCTTACACTTGAAAGCTTCCTTCCCTTACTAGCCACGATCGGGGGCACCCGATGTGTCCAGCACAGTGAGAGGGGACCTGGGTGTTCAGTAGGTGCGAGGCTCTCACCAAGGGGGCCTCACCACAGGGCAGTCACACCTAGGACACTTGAGTCTCCAACCTCACAGGTCAGTGCCAGATCCAGTGCAGCCACAGGCAGCCTTTGAGGGGGAGGGAGGCTTAAGATAGAGAGTTACCTGGGTCCTCTCCCACAGCCCCTGATCACTCACTCTCTCGCACTCTTCTCTGGGGATCTTGTCACAAAACACTCTGTTAGGGTCCTACTTAGATTGTGATCTTGCTAGGACTTCTTGGAGTGCCCCAGCACGGCGTAGAGTTAGATATGTGACACTTTGCACACCCACACTCTGCACTCAGCCACAGAGAGGGAGCCTCTCGCCCCTCTCTGGGCCCAGCCTCCACAGTCAGAGCAGATCAGAGGCCTCATTGATAGGCTTCCCGAGGGGCTGGTAGGGCTCTTAGTAGGGAGCTGTCAGAGCCAGCGTCAGAGCTCCCCAACAGGGCCTGAAAACCTCCTCGGCCCGGCCCCGGCTCTCGACGGCTATCAGAGCCCGCAGGAGAGAGCTGCAGGCAGGAGAAGGGAGCAATCAGACGCGGGCGAGGGGAGCAATCAGTCACAAGGCAGGCTGCCCCAGGGCTTTGGCCGCTAAGGTCCCCAGTCCACCGTAGCTGACGGCGGTGGGACCTACAGTCAACGGCGGGACCGACGGTCAGCGGCGGGACCTACGGTCAGTGACGGGACTTACGGATCACGGTATTTTTTTGCCAGATCTGCCCGTCACGATGCAGGCTATCCGGCCTACTTGGCAGTTGCAGCCGCAGCGAGCCCTGGACGCCCACGCTCTACAAACCCCTCGGCCCAGGCCCTTGCGGGCACGGCCGAGTCGTTGGGGAGATAGCGAGCCACTTTTGGTTGCTGACCTGGGGCACCTCGAGCTGGCAGCGGACGTGGCTTATGGCAGCCAGCAGCGCAGGGACCTAGAGCTGCAGGTCAGCAGGGCGTTGCTCACACACTTCGGGCCACATCTAGCAGCCGTGTTGCAGCGGGGCACGCCCGGCGCAAGCAGCATCACCATGAAAAGCGTGAACAGGGAAACAAGTTGCTACACGGCAAGCAACAGACGTCCTTCTGCGATGATATCATTGAGCGCTGCAGCAGCAGGGGGGAGTGGTCAGTCACCGGAGCGGCGCCTGGAATGCTGGTTCGACACGGTCCCCGCAGCGACAGCAGCGCGACACGCAGCTGCGGAGGATCAGCTCGTCCGCCTTCGTGCAGTCCCCAGCAGCGGCGACGTGGCAGTGCCGGTGCAGTTATCAGCTGGCCGCCTTCACTGCCAGCACACCTGCATCCTTCTACACGGGCTGCCATACGAGTACTGCACAGAGGGTCTCACCCAGATCCTTCTGGACTGTGCCGGCTGCCCCAGGGACACCTACACGGTGCGCGGCAAGTTCTTCGGCGACCTTGCAGGGGAGCTTGCTGCTGGCAGCCACCTAGTAGGCAATGGCAGCGCCTGCCTTGCCTACATCCAGACGCCCGATGATGACAGGCACCTTGGCCGCCTGCCAAAGCACTTCATCATAGACGGCGACACGAGGATCAACATCACACGCCCTGGGCAGATGCGTCAGCCCTGCCAGCCCACCAGCCTTCAGGCAGATCTGTCCGCTTCGCAACCGGCAGCACGAGCCGGTCCTCGTCCCATACGTCAGCGACAGCGTGCCGCCGCACAGGCCCGCTCGCGCGGTGCTCACGATGCGCAGCCTGCGCCGCTCTCAGGAGGGAGCCCGCAGCTGCAGGGCCTCGAGGCACGCGTACATGCCAGTCAGGTCCCTGGTTCCGGGCACTCTGGCCTTGGACACTCTGGCATCGTTTCCACAGCTGTCAGCAGGAGATCGCAGCGAGGTCCTCGCTTCCAGCCAGCACGTGACACGCAGCCGGCTGCCCCTATGGACTGCACGCCGCCCATAGGTGCTGAGGTCTTGCCTCCTTTGAGCCAGGCCCCGGTAGCCATGGAGGTGGAGGTACCGCCGCCCCCGTCTCCTCCTGTGTCAGACAGCCCGATGGAGTGTGCCTCGCCATCTGGCCGGGTAGGGCGCAGATCTTCACGCCGTCGGGTTGGGGATACAGCTCCCACCAGCGACATGGACTGCGACGAGCCAGCCGCCGCGACAGACAGCGCATCCCAGCCCCCCAGCCTGGACACAGGGCCAGGCACAGGGCAGCTACATACTTCCAGCCTGCAGCCGCTCGAGCTGTCCGGTGTCCCCAGCACGCGAATAGAGGAGTGCCTAGCTTGGCTCGCCAGCCACACGCACTTTGCTCCGGCACAGACCACAGCAGCCCTCCGCTCACTGTACGACCAGCAGCCCCTTATGCTGCAGTCAGGAGCAGACACGTTCGCGGCTTGCGAGGCCAAGCACGACTCACTCTGCGAGATCCTCCGCACGATACACGGTGCAGACAGCCTGCCGCGGGACAGTTATGGGCAATCACCACTCACAGCTGTTGACATGGCAGCCGCTGACGAGGGCGCCGCAGCCCCTTCGCGACAGCGGAATAGGCCTGCCATCCCTCCTGGCTTCGAGCCTCGCGTTACGGCCTCTATCGCAGCTCAGCACGCCGCACAGGTAGCCCTCACCGGACTCTCAGCCGTCCGCCGCTCAGCTCGGATCAGACAGCCCGCCAGTAAGTGGTGGACCCATCAGCCGCCACAGGAACAGGTTCACAGGAACAGGATTACAGGAACAGGAACAGATAGGGAGGGCCTGCCAGGACGGCGGCCCTCTCAGCCATGACTCGGCCCAGACAGCCCACCCTGCGCCTGCTCAGCCTCAACGTCAACGGCCTCCAGGACAAAGACAAGAGGCGCTGGCTCTTCAACCTCTTGGAGCGTGACAAGTGGGACATCATCCTCCTCCAGGAGACCCACCACCGCAGCCCTGAGGAAGGAGCAGCATGGGCGCAGGAGGGGCCAAACGGGCTCCGCTGCAACTGGAGCGGGCCTGCTTTCTGGTGCCACTACACGAGTCAGTCCCGCGGAGTAGCGATACTCTTCAGGACTACAGCCAGGATATCTCACTTCACAGTACGCCACAGCAGCGCAACAGGACGCACGCTGTCAGTGGACTTCACATTCGGTGGTCTACCCTACACGGTCATGTGTGTGTACGCTCCCTCAGTAGCTGCAGACCGGCCGCAGTACTTCACGCAGGAGCTGTTCCCCAGCATGCCAGCTGATCGCCACCTTCTCGTTGGCGGGGACTTCAACTGCATCGCGGGCCAGCAGGACATTGCAATTTGTCCTGAGGTCTTCTTCTTGCGCATCTCACCAGACCTAAAACCTGCCAGGCCAATGTCACTGAGGCACAGGCGTATCTGAACAAAGTCCAGACTCTGCTGTACCCCAAACACAGTGACATGCACCCTGAAAGACTCTCCAAACGCAGCATATCTGACCTGGAGATCCCTCGGTGACAGTCTCAAATCACAAAGCAAGTGTGGGTGCACAGAACACAAGAGTGTGGGGTCGGCAACATCCCGTCTCAATGGCCCACTCGAGCTGGACCTGCTAGAAGCAGCTACCAACGGGCAAGAGGTATGAGGACCACTGAGGTTTAAGGAAGACACGTCAGATCCACTCAGGCAACTGTGCAAACGAGAGAAAATACGTCCATCATTAGGCCTTCGGCCAGCACTGGAACGCTGCACACCGCGGGTACCCTTCTTATGCCGGGCTAGGTGCCGCCCCCACAGATAAGCAATCGTCATGGTTGGTTGGTTGTGATAGGTGCTCCTTGACGGAGTGCTGGATGTGTGTGTCCCACGAGATTCCACCTGCAGGGCACCGTCTGAGGTTCCAACAGCACCACTGGAGCCCTGCATCTGACACACTTTTGATGACATCCAGCGACCTGCACAGAGCCCAACAAAACTAAGTTGATATGATGTTAATGACTGTACATGTAACAAGAGAACTACAAACGCTCCAAGTCCAGCTGGTGCAGTTTGCAAGGATCCCTGACCAGTGTCAAAGCAATTGTGACAACTAGAGAAGGTGGCCATGGATGGCCACTTGGGGTGTGTACATTTTTACATTCTCATGATCACTGGATGTCCCGACTTGCTGTCCCAGATATCTGCACAGAACTTCATGATAGATAGGTTGACATCAATCTCTATGAATAGCAGTATTCCTTTCATGATAACAAGTCAAACGTTTGTCAGATGCCTGATGCATGTCAGTTAGTCTTTGGTATGATTGATGCTCGTCGGGCCCCGGGCAGCCGGGGTCAATGTGATAGCTATAGCAAGAACTGTGGGAAATCCAAATCGGCAATCATGCCCATGGTATCGAGAGCAATCTTGTGATAAGCAGTTATGATGTTGCATGCTGTTGGATGCTGCAGGCACCTGCACGAGCGCATGCGTCTCAAATATACAGGAAGCGGACCTACAGGTAGCTGTCATCACTGATGACAGCACATGTTCCCATCATGAGCGCTATGCATGTCCAATATATTTGTCATACATGCCAGAGAAGGGACATGTACCAATATTGGTAACAAGACCACTGTTGGCACCAGTGAGCAGCAATTGTACACCTGCATGGGATCAATCTGTGAGTCGTGCAACATTGCGGTTGGGTGGGTTGCCAGCAGTGTCCCAAGAGGCGTAGCGCCATCAAATGGCGCTACGGTGGTTGTGTTGTCGCAGTCCGACTGGTGGCTGTGTACCTGTGCATACGTCCACATGTGTCTTGGAAGAAAGATAATCCACAACTTGTGTATGGGAAAGAGCCTCCGATGAGAGTCTCTCAGAGAGGGCAAATATGTTCTTACTGCGGCAGACCTGCCTGCGCTCTTCCTACTATTTCATATTTAAACCCGCCCTGCATGACATCTGAGATAACAGGGTCACCCTGCACTGCATTGCACGCCGTGGCGGTGCCATTCTGATCTGGATGTCCATTGAACAGTGTAATAAGCTTAAGACATTCTACACAGAGTGTCTGCTGGCAGCATAAATGGATGTGCATGCTGCCAACAATAACGAGGTAGATACCTGCCAGCACGGGAATGGCAATGGTGCACAAAACTCCCAAATCTGGGAGTTCTTCCTATACATACTAAACAGGTACTGGGACCCTCTCTAGCATTCAAGTAGGGTTGCAAAGGGAGGCTCATGATTAACTGATATACCATAGGAGTCTTGGTGGCAGATTCTCATGCTTGGGAGCAATTTGCAACAGCAATGCCATTGGACATTACTGCAAAAAAGCCTGATGACAGAGGCCTGGGGAAAGTGCTGAGTTGCCGGCAGCGGATCCGCAATGCATTGGAAAAAGTAGAGCATCTGCTGCGAGCATCACCTCAAACTGGACAGGGAAAATAATGGGCACGCTTGCGGGGCGTTGATGTTGATGTCAGCGGCCCGCCAGCGGACACTCCCAGGGCAGCTGAGCCGGAAACCTTCGGCGGCAGGAACATCACATGTCAGCAGATGTTTATTGCATGGTCCACTTCATGCTGTATTATTGCAAGGTGAACTCATATCCTAATGCCCCACTGCTTTGCTGCTGCAGAGTGTCAAAACCTGCGGCTCACCTGTGGTGTTGCCGTCAGTTTTGGCTTAGCATCCAACCTGCGGCAAGAACATATGATGAGGACGTTGCTCTCTTGTTGCAACCTTATACAGCCTCATCTAGGATGAAGATATATATATATTGCCGCACCGCCTCACTGTCAAATATATTGTGGCAGCGTAACGCAAAAGAATTTTTGCACAAAGCAGACCTGAATTAGCATGGAATATAGAGATCTACAGGGCTGCACAAATCTTTCAAGCAATCATGTTCTTCTGTAGCAAAAGCTGACATGAGATGTGCCAGCAAAGACTGCAAGCTGGCTAGGTAACCCCTTGAAAGAGATCAACGCCAGTGACCAATTGCATACCACGATCTAGCTCCCAATACTGCAGCCGCTTTCCAGCGGTGATCAAGCAGAGAAGGAGAAGACTACTAGGCCTCTGTTATAAGGATCCTTCTGGAATACATTTAACCTCACAAGCATTTTTACTACCAGCTCAAATTCTGTCCAGATTGTTCAGTTTGTCATGTTCCGAGTCTGCTCCACCTCCAAAACACGATCAGGCTTCCTACACTGCACAAGATCAATCAATCAATACGATTATAGATAGATTAGAAATTCTGAGATTCTTCCAGCACCCAGAATCCAACCAAACACCTTATCCACGGGTGACACAGAACCTATTGCTACAAACAGCTCTATATTTTCCACCATGCTGCTGTAAAACTGCTGTCATATTCTTTTGGAGAATGATGATGATATTTTAGCAGGCAAAGCAAAGGAATCCGAAATAAACACAGCCACCCGTGCGCATCCGTTTTTGCAGGATGGCGCACTGAAGTAAAAAGCAGCCTCTTTTGCCACGAAAGTTCGACAAGTAAGCACATATATACTTATGTAACATAAGTATTGACAATTCCGGAGGCGGAGCAACCAAAACGCAGAAAAACAGCCAAGCCTGGGCGGGATCCGTCTTCAAGGGAAGGCGCACTTGAGTCCAGAAAAGGCGATTCTTTCCTCTTAACTTCGTCTGGTATGCATAGATATGCTTATATAATATGATATAGGCCAACTCCAGAGGCGGAGCAGCAGAAACGGACAGGAAACGGGCAGACCTGGGCGGATCCCTCTTCACAGGGTGGCGCACTGAAATCCGGAAAAGGCAAATGTGTCCACAAAAGTTTGTCAGGAACACATATATATGCATACATATGTGCTTTCTAAGTAGTACTGCTAGGCATTCGAAGCAAACAAGCTCCTAGACAACTGAGACGACAAAACTTCAGGCAGGACAAAATCACAGAAGTGCAAAAAAAAATATTTTTTGACAACTCCCTTAAGATACGCTGGGGGATAATTCTAACATGGAAATTGTCCGAGAATAGAGGATCCGGGGATTTTAGGGCGGACCTCGTTCCAACCTCGTGGTTTCCCTTTTTACTAAAGTAAAAATGTACACAACAAAGCTTCCAACAGACAATGGAAAGACGCCAATCATAAAACAAGTTAACGAAGCCAGTATAACAAGAAGTATTCCCAAGAATACAATACCGGAATTCTTTCTACAGCGAAGCAGAATCTGTCACAGCGCAAGCAACGGTCAGTCAGACAACATAGACAGTGGCACAGATGAAAGTTAATCGAGTACAACTGCAAAACAGGTTCTCCCTCTTAAATCTTCGTCGTTGGCAGGTTGTAACTGCCTCATGAAGATGTGGGCGCTGTTTGCACACGACTTCCAACGGTCACCTGCACTGTCGTCCGAAAGGGCCGCAGTCTTGCTGTAACGACGTGCAACCACCATAGAAACTACAAGACACTCTAACAAGTGACAACGTAGTGAAGCAAGGGGTAAGCGGCCTGGGCTGATACATTCCCAGGTGGGCCAGAAAAGGGATGGCGCTGTGAACCCTTCCACTTTCCACGTTCCAGTCGTCCCTCACTTACCAGTCTACGGTACTATTAAATTGCATCGATACGGTCGCACTTACCATCTCAGTACATTGCTAGCTGCCAATTTGCAAGAGACATTGGCAGCCATTCCTTATAATTATCTGCAAATGATTATTCAATGAAAATATATAGTATCACATACCGCCCTAGCATTTATTGCTTGAGGATGGAAAGGGTAGCCTGCGTTATACGCATAAGGAGGATACTGCATTGGCTCCTGCCACTGTTTGGCCACGGCCACTCTTGGTGATATAGAAGCAAACTTAGCTGACTCTCTCTCTGATCTGCTGCTTGGGCTTTGAGAGTTCCCTAATTCTCAGCAGCCTTGATCTACTTCTGCCACTCAGAATTGTGTCCACCTAGTTGCAACGTCAGAGTTCAAATGTCCCTTATGCATTTGTATGCCATTCGATGCCAGTCGAATCCACCATGTGTCAACAAAGGATTCTAGGCAGCGCACAATCAGTTCATCTCCTCAACCTCCTGCATGACGCTCTCCACACAGGTCTCCTCATCTTAGCCACAGGCTCGCGATCATCTTCCTGCCTTAGATCTTCCTCCTGAACATATAGGCCATATGGAATTTGACCATCCGCAGCGCCAAGCTAGCTCCAGCAAGCAAGGAGGTACCAGCCGCAGCCGTTCACCTCCCACATTGGATGCATGCTGGCTAGCAAGATCATGAGCATGTATTGGGCGGGATGCGCAAAAAATGAAGGAGTCGGGAGCCTGACTGCATGCACACATGTACATAGCTTGACTGCATGAAGAGGGCGGCGGGGGATCAAGCCTCACAAGCACTGCATGCCGTGGCGTTCTTACTGTGCTACAAGACTTGTAGCACAGCACGCTATGCAGCAAGTACAGGACAGGATAGTTCAAGAAACCTCGCTAAGTGGTGGTACCCACAGCACTGCCTCAGGCGGATAGTGTGATACCGAATGTAGGTCAGGATGGCAGACAACCAAACAAAGAATGTGCCTAGGGCACAACAAAGCAGGCAAACACGAATCGGAAGGCAGTCAATCATGTGCATGGAGTGTCACGGGAGCACGTTTAAGCTCGAAACTTGTAGACACGGGGTGCTTTGCAGACCCAAAGTACCCAAAGCTAGGCCTCATTTTGCGTGACAAGAAAGGCTGGAGGCGAAACGTCAGAAGGTCCTACTGTCGTTCGCAAGTGAAACGGGAGCACTTCCAGGTTCTTTACTGCTAAATTTAAGCAGGGGCTGCAAAGCACGCCCCCGGCACCCAAAGCTAGGATGGAAAGGGAGTATAGGCACAATACGGTTCTCTCAAGCAACCAACTCACCAGAAGCAAAGGCGAGGATAGGCAGGAGGCAAAATGTGAGTCTCACCACCCGGCGTATTTTCACAGGTTTTCTCGTGCAGTACGCCGGGTGGTGAGGTTAACAGAAGCACCCCTCCCGTGGGATGCACAGCATGGATGCACTACAGCACAACCCCGTGCAGCAGCTGCCACCAAAGCTCCGCCACCTAAGCACTGCATGTCACGGGCTGCACACAATTGCACTTCATCTGCCCGCAATTGCAATTGAACAGTAGCGGCCAGCACACAGCTGCTGCATACCAATACAGGTGCCAAGCACACAGACTGGCACGGGCAATGCAATCTGGGCTGCCTTGGCTCCCTCTGCAGGACTCTCCCTGTGTACACCTCTCGCCAATCACAACGACATGTTACACGGGCAACCAACCATTGATGGCCATGCATGGCAATTGTGTTCAGACAATTCAGAACAATCATTCAACATTAGTCATTAATCAACATGATGTTGATGGTGCAAAAAGTGTACACTTCTTGAAGGTGCCACCTCAGTGAGGCAGAGGTGGACAGTTTGTATTGATTTGAGTCACTCTGTAATTACTTTATAGGCAACAGCTTGCACTTGCACAGCCTGCTTTGTTTCAAAATGGACAGGATTAACAGCTGGGCATCCAGCTGTTGTCCTACTCTGCAGCAAGGAACAAGAGGAACAGGCTCTGCGAGGAAGCACACAATGCTCTCATTTATGTGTGGCCCCTGGTGTCAAGTCTGTAAAATCAGCTATGGAGCCTCAAGGGACATTGCAAAGCTCTCACCTAAGGGGAGGCACAAGGTCAAGTATCAGAGGGCCAAGGTAGGCAGGGTCCCACATCAGCTGCAGCTGATATGTGGATGTCGTATTTGCGCCGTAGTCAAAGAATGCAACAGTGGTGTTTGCTGGACCACTCAACTCAAAACAGTCCCCACAGACTGAAAGCGCCTGCATCATCAGTGTGTATCTTGCGATTGCACTACATGCAAGGAATGTGATCACAGTTGGCAATGTGTGACAACAGAATTTGAGAAGCGAGAAATTCAGAGAAATCATGTCACATGTCCATCATGCCGGATATAAATCACTGATAATCAGTGTGTCACCTGGCTGCAGACCATGATGAAGGTAGCGGATCTCTTTGAAGTCACAAGGCCTTCACCACCACAGAAGGCCATGTCAACTGCGTACAGCTCACATAATGGAGTGCACCTGCACACATGACTATTTACACTTTCTGCATTCAACTTGGACTTAAGTAGTCTGAAGACTGTTCTCATGTGGATGAACATTACACCTCTGTGAGTGAGCGCAGAGCATATCAATTATTCTTGTAACAGAGGGCTGTTTCTCAAGGATAAAGGATAAAATTTTACCCTTGAGCAGGTGCCGGGGCGGGCACGTTTGCTGCAGTAATAGTGTTGACAACACGTTTGCGTGTTAAGAAGACATCCTTGACAGCGGCTGGCACTGCCTGTGCAGTCAGTGGCACTGTTGCCGGTGCAGGGGTCTCAACAATGGCAGGTGCCGGTGCAGCGGTCTCCAAAAATGTGGCTGCCGGCGCTGGTCCCTCAAGGGGATATGGTGCAGGCGCTGGGGTTTCCACGGTTATAGGCGCCGGCGCAGGGGTCTCAATAATGATAGGCGCCGGGGCAGGCGCATTGAATAAGGTAGACTCCGGGATGAGCGGCGCTGGTGCAGGGGCCAGCTCAGGCGGGGGGACAGCGCAGTCGGTGTTGCGAAACTTGCAGCAGTCCAGGGGTGCCATGCAGCCGGGAGCCCCAGATCCCCCGGTGCAGCACTTTCCTTGACCCTGCACGGAATGATGACCATATCATGCATCAATGACAGCGCAACCTGGATAAATGTTCAACAAAGCAGCTATCAATGTTCCATTCACTCTGCTCAAAAGAGCAAGCTCAAGCTTAAGAAAGCCACTGAATCTGAGCGTTGCACGGAACATTCTTGCAGGAATACGCATGCGCACCTTCCAGAGGATCTGGTTGGAGGGAACCCCGCTAGTGTACACAGTTTCCACCTGCATTGAGCACATGTGCCGCAATAAGTCCGGTAGCATGTTTGTTGACTTGAGGGCTTGGCTGGTGATGGTGGCTGAGGCCCAGGTAATGTATCAGTGTGCACACACGCACCAACATTTGCCTCGCAAATTCCAAATTGAGCAAGCCCTGGAGTTCCATGGTCTCGTTGTCTACATTTAGATCAAAACCAGGACATCAACACAGGAAAGACGGTCATGATGGCCGCAGAGTTTCTTCTCAGGTCCACGAGGAGTGTGCACACCTGCTCGGCATCGACAACAAAGAACCGGAACACGGAGGTGCGATCGAGCGGTGATTTTGTATAGCGCAGCTCCACCTTGTGCCAACCAGGTGCCAGTGGGATTGGCACACAGTACTGCTTGAACCCGGCTGGTGTGCTGGTGTTGGAATCTGATGAATAGTAGGAATTACCTGTAAAGCACAGGAATGTCATTTCACTCTTCTCAATTATTTAAGGTCCAAGGTTTCACAGGTTTCCACTTGTTTTCCGGTCCCACAGCAAGCATATGGTTCACAGAAATCTTGGCTTTGCTTGATAGTGGGCAAAAAGCATGAATTCCCCGGGGGCTTTGAATGCACTGGAGGATAATCTTTCGTCTGGAACCGTTCCACTGCACCAATCCCCATCAACGTCCTCTCAAGGCTGTTAAACCCTCACAGCAAATACCGGAAGGTAGAACACATGCATGAAGATGCGCACCGTCGATGATCATGTTTGCTGAATCGTCGTGCTGCAGGCACACCAGGTGGTAGTCAGATGCGGCGGGAAAGATGTCCGGCGTCTCTCCGATGACACCGTCCTCCGGACGCGAAACCAGGAACTCACCCACCATGCGCACCTGCAGTCCCACCATTGTGCTACATCAGACACTTGATGATATGGTATACACCTGAACAGGGCACACCATCGTGCATGTGTACTAGATGAATTTGGATGGGCGCACTGCAAGCATGGACAGACATATGCATACTCTGACTATCAAGAAGTCAAGGAATACACACAGGTTAGTGCAAGGAACAGGTGACATGTCCAGCGGCAAATATCTGCGACAACTGCACCTGCAAGTCAGTATGCACTGCACTCTTGAAACATAACAGGAAATTGTCAAAAACAAGCGCGCCTCATACGAGTCGATGAAGTTGCCTTGTGGTAGTGCCGGGTATCCAGGCCATGAGGCATTCACCGTTTTATGGTTGGGACAATCACACCTGCGTGGGGTTTGTGGACCATTTTTTAATTATGGATATCATATCAGTGTTGGAGGAAATAATTAGCCACTGTCATAGCTGCAAATCGCTGTGTAAAGGCAACCTAAATGATTGATAGTTAGACAGCATTACTGCCACTGGAGGGATCATTGCAGATTATTCTCTGGATCCGCAGCACGAGACAATGGTCAACCATTTTGTCAAGCATCATTAATACAACAGTGTGTCATCACATGCTGTGAATGTGTTGGTATGTTCCAGTTGTTGGCTCTCCCAGGTGACCTTCAGCTGACTTCAAAAATATTCACCTCTGGAAGGTCGGCGACTCAGTCTGGAATTGTCCTTTCCCAATGGCTTTGCTGTAAAATGCACTGGAGAGCCCATTGGAGAAGCCTGGGTCCTGGCCCAGGCATGGGTTAGGATTGAGGGCAGGCGTCGCGGTGTCGGCAGCAGGAGGGTTGTATCCCAAAGGCAATGGGATCCCCGCTTGGCTTGCATATGCTGTGTTGGACGTGGGATCTGCTGACGGGCCTCCCTGCATGCTTGCCACCTGCACCAGCAGATCACCATGATCTGCTATCCTGTGTCTTGGCTATTATTGAGTGAAGGGCGTAAAGGCGTGGAAGTAAATTGCTATCCCAAACCGAGCAAACCCTTCACTTCACACATTTCTCAATTGTTCCCAGACATGACTCCAATAGGGTCTCCTGGAAAATTTTAGGATATCATACTGCGTCAGCCTTGTGTCCGAATGGAAAAGAGAGAAACGCAAAGCAGTGTGCATTGCATTGTGTGCACAAAGCAAGCATCGTATAATCAGAGGCGGAGATTATCAGTTGCCCCAAAACTTCATCAGGTCTAGAGACTTCTGTGGAGCACAGATACTCAATATATAAGGAAGACCAGCGGTGGGCCACCTGGACAGTGTTTGCGCCTATGCAGCCAGTTTGGCTGTTGAAGGCCACCTCACTCAAAACACCGCCATCCTTGCCGACCACATTCACCACATACAACATTCCTGATCGACACGCTTCCACCTGCACCGTGCAGCAATGTGACAGGAATGTAAAAGGACAGATCTGCCTGCCGCTCCTCCTCACATTACTCTCCAGTCAGCACCCTCTTTAGACACTATTGTAACAACCAATAATGCTAGCATCTCTTTACCCTCCTACATAGATACCCTGGGAAATGGAGTCATTCGCTATTCCCTTCATCCTGCATACTGCCAGTAGATGCTACAACAATGCTGCAATATGCTGTCCATTACAGTGCTTACCATGGCGTCCAGAGGCATCTTAATCTGAGAGGTCTGGCCCCCGGATGTTATGTTCAGCAAACCAGCCCCATACTTAACCATTGACTTGCTCCCTCCAGGTATGCTCAAAGGACTGCCTGCAGGACACAGTCGCAGGCTGTTTGAAGCACGACTTTTCTGAAGAGAGTTCTGCCTGGAGTTCCGAACTCTCGGATAATGTTTAGTCGTTATCCTTAGAGTCATACCAGCTGGAAAGTCGACGAGGTCCTTCTGATTGCAGCGCAGAGTGCCCTTGGGTGCTTGAGGGTATAACCAGGCCACGAAGTCTGTACTTGAGGCAACGTGCTCGCTGAGAGGTTGCATACTCTTAATACTAAGGCTTTGAATTGAAGTGCTTGTCTGCATTGGACATGTTACGAGGAGGCCGCTCTCGTCCGCTGCTTCTACGCCCTGCAAGCGTGCATGGCAATTAATTTTCGCAAGGTCGATTGATGAAAGAGCATGCGACTCTTAAACTTTCAACATCATTTTAATATGTGTAAGTATGGTCTGTTGTAGTCATCTGGGGGTCAGTGCCTCCTGCACGCCTCGCGATCGACTATCCGTAGGAGCGTTATTGCACGGCGGTTACTCAAGACCACCCGAAACTCGGCAACGAGTGTCTACATTGCACCCAACGGACTGCAACTATATTGAACAGCAGACAGCCACGCACCTTGAAATCGACCACCGTGGTGAACACAGCGGCGACACATACTGAAAGAGCACATCGTCTCGACAAGGATTTCTTCTTTGCAGGCCGCGCCACAGTCATTATAGCGGATCCCATTCGGGTTCCGAACGCGGCTGAGCACGTCAAGATTATCTTTAGATAAATTCTCAGCAAGGAGGCTTCAATCAGGCCAATTCTGAGGCAAACTTTTTCTTTTGCCTGATTTGGCTTGCATTTGATGGTGCTACTAATAAGGGATTGGCCCCCCATGCCAGTACATAGGCAACTGGGTGTATTTAGTGTCATTAGCAAGCAAACACTGACCAGAGATCCATCTTCAGGGATACAAGGTTTGTGGTGCCTCCACAACGACCTGGGTTCTGGAATTTCCTTCAAAAGTGATCAAGACGCAAAGTTTTGCAATGATGAAAGAGAATACATCGAAGCTGTTCAATTGTATTTGCACAGCGCAGTCGGAAGCAGATAAAGTGGACGTGCTAAATACTGTCTTTGAGGTTTTTCAGAAAGTGTCTGATCAATCTTGTTATATGGCTTCCTGTAATGGTAGAAAAATCTGCAATGAAAGCACAACGTGTATTTATCACCACATTAAGGGGGCTACCATGAACAGGCCAAGCAAGCCAGATAGCCTTTTCCGTCATATAGTCAAGTCACACTTTCCCGATCAGAAAGCTTTCGCTAAAGGTCAACAACACCAGAGCACGCCCCCTTGTCGCCCGCGCCGGATCTGTGTAAAATTGTCTATACGCATTCAGATTGTGCAAGATTGCGATCAGCCGACTATGGAAGGCTGAAACCAATTGTTCCAGCAGGAACGCCGCATGTCCGTCTACGTAGATCTACGCTCTATAGCTCACCTTACATGTGATGTTGACATTGTCAACAGCGCACGGTGCAAATGGCGCCAAGTTTTTCTGAAATTTCCCCAATAATGGCTTCTGTTCAGTATTTGTAACATAAGAACAACCAGCAACAATTTGCACGCCAAATACAAGTTTTGTCTGACTTGTTGTGAGGTGTCGAATCTGTGACCTGTGCTACTCTTAAACTTCTGCAATTGTGAGACGACATGGTTCGAGTGTGTACGTTCGAAGGTTGTAAGACCAGTGCGCGCTTTAACCACTTAGGAGAGACTAAGGGGAGGTTCTGTAGCAAGCACAAAGAGCCAGGCATGATAGATATTGTTCACCCCCATTGCAAAATAGAGGGCTGTACCACGCTTGCTTCCTTCAATATATCTGGGCAGTCAAGGGGAGAGTACTGCAGTCAACACAAGTTGGTGAGGATTATTTTGCTGGATTCTCAGATCTCGTAAACAATCTTTCAGCGTACCCTTACATACCCTACCCGCTAAACATCTTGATCATCTTACTGATGACCTTCAAGCATCGGTGCAGTATGAATTCTTTAAATTCCAAGTGTGCACAAACCCTACACCTACTGCATATGTCAAAGGGCGTCACTTCAAACACTAACAAGTACCAATGTTTGAGTGCAGGAAGGGATGGTGAATGTAAAACACAGGCAGTGTGCGGAACCGGGCTGCAGCACGCGACCAGCCTTCAACTGGAAGGGCGAGGAAAAGGGCCACTTCTGCAACAAGCATAAGGAGAAGGGAATGGTCAATGTGGATCGGAAGGATGAAAAGCTTGGTAAGCATCTTTTATTATGCAAGTGCTGATGAAGGGATGTAGTATATCGATATGCCAGGATAACAGCTGACACCATGGCCTAGGAAGCATTCTTCCCGGGGAGCTGTCTGCATCTGATCTAACAACACACCCTTCTGAGTATGATGCAAAAGGGCCTTTTGGCACCAAGGGAACAAGGTGAGCATTTGAATGCTGCAGAGGGAGAGGATGGCGCAGAGGTTCCAAGGAAACGAGCAAAAGCCTCCCATACAGCGGCACAGCAGGGGGAGCAGCATTCTGAATATCAGAACATCGCGCGCCTGGCACAGGCAAGCTCGCGTCCTTCGGCTGTACAGAATACCCAACTCCACAGGAACACGTATGGCAGATGCAATGTCCAGTATCCTGCCATAAAAACAGCTGGCAGTGCGCAGATGGCATTGACCGCAGTTGATGCATGCATGTATACACTGGCAGAGTCTCAATTTTGCGCTGTTGGATTCTCCTGGGGGTAGTTGAATATAAAGAGAGTGTTATTTGACACCTAAATTGAAGCATGGCATGCCCGCAGATGCCTGAGATGGCGTCGGCTGATGTGAATGGCTTTGTGGGAGTGCACCATGGATTGCCCTATGGGCACCTGCCACCAGACTATGCTGCTGCCCAGGGCAGCTTGGGGGGCGACTCCAACCACCGCATGGGTCCCCCGCACCACCTCGGGGGCCATCATCACCCACATCAGCTGGAGGGCAACACAGCAGCCCCCCAACACGGTAAGTGATGTACTTGAGACTATTGACTGCTCATTGCGAGCTTACATGTGCTGAAAATACTTTTTTGGGTCTGAAGCCTTGAAGTCTGTGGGATATGCCGTAGCATTTGCAGTTCTGTTACGTATGGAACTGCTTGGTCATATGGGACAGCACTGATCAACAGGAACATGTGCTGTGCAGGATTGGTCACTGTTGCAGACATGTCACAGGTGAGTCTTGGCCTCGTCGGACACCCAATCCCCTGTCTTTTGATCCTTCCCCGTCTTCTCATTGTGTAGCTGACCTGGCTGTTTTGAAGGAACAGCCTTTCCTGTCCTGCGAGCATTTATGTGAATTGGCTGTGGGTCTCAGATTTGATTAGATGCTGGGTTATGCAGGCGGTGTGGTCCCCCCAGCCAGACCCTCACTCGGCAGTACTGGCGCTGCACCATGCAGCTGCTCTGCATAGCGCTGAAGCCCTGCACAACACTGAGGCGTTGCCTCTGCAACAACCGCAGCAGCTGCCGCCTGTGCAGGATGCGTCACCACCGCAGGAGGACCTGGGGAACTCAGGAGGCCCCAGCTTGCCATCACCAGAGCACCTGCGCACGCAGGTCTCCCAGGGCAAGCCCAGCTCTGCTGTGGCCTCGCCATCCGGCACGCTCGGCCATGTCATGCTGGTGCGCGCAGCATTACATGTAAACCAGCCACAGCATTAGGTGTATGTCTTGCTGGGTGCTGCATGCTCACAGGACCCAAGCAGGCAATGCAGCTGCAGTATACCAGGCATCCTGTGATGGTATGCACTGTGATGGTCACAATGCTGGGGGTTGCAGATGGAAGGGAAAGAGTGTCAAGTCATGCAAATTCTTATCCAATCTGCACATGCTGCTTCCTAGCTCCTGCAGCTGCCAACAGTGTATGGGTTCTGACGTGCTTTACTTGTGTGCAGTCACATGTCATAAAATTCGCACGGGAAGTGATGCACCCGCCAGCGTCTGATGTGTCGCAAGAGGTTCACAGCCACTTGTGCAGATATATAGACCTGTTCACAGTCTGGGACGAGAGCAAGCGTGTGGAGCAATACTCCATGCTGCACTTCGATTGGTCTGTCGCCAAAGAGAGTAAAGTGCAGGTAAGGTCCCTGACGTGTCTTACGAGTGCCCATCTACTGTCATCAGTGCTTTGTATCTCAGGAAATTTAGATTGTTCTTCTGTCACGGTCGCCATGGTGCAATGCAGGCTGTGCTGGACCGAATAGAAAAGGTGCTCGCCACAGCGTGAAAGTATTTGTCTATAGTGTGCACGCTGTTCACCCTCCCGTTTTTACTGACTGAGCAGTCACCTCAGTTGCAGCCTGTGGGCAGTTCTGTTGGCATTTATGAGTTGATGGACAACATGCCTTTTTTGAAGCCGTGTACACTTGGTCTTTCTCTGCAGAGGCAGAACTGTCCAGAGAGTTGCAACACCTGAAGAAGAATGGCTCTTTAGGATCCTTTTATCAAATCTTTGTGAAGGAGTTGCAATTGTAAATCGTATGCCAGACAGTGTCAGTCCAGGAAGGTGTTGCGTGCTGGCGGCCATCAGTGCAGTCATTGGCATACACTGCACACAGTGGCACTGTCGCATGGCATGTGCATGCATTTCATACCGTAGTGACTATGACTCATACTATGAGTTCGGAAGTAGCTAGCCTAGCTATAAGCTAGGAGCGTCGACACACGCGTCACACATGTAAAAATTTTTGCTGGCAAGCCCATGCATGAGATATGAGGTTGGGAGTTGGGTACGACAGCACATTGCACAAAGTGGTTAGACATTGCCTACTAGACAAGCAAAAAGGAACCCAAAAATGAAAAACTATGGTCGCGCAACGGATGAGATTCGAACTCACGCCCCTTTCGGGACTCACTTAGCAGGCGAGCGCCTTAACCACTCGGCCACCGTTGCATACTGATGCGCTTGCCATTCCCGCGATTTCTACCATTGTTGTACCTGATACCGCGCTCACACCCAATACCTCAACGACCAGTGGTGATACTTTAGACACTTCGTGCAGGCTTAACTGAGTCTCTTCTGCGAGGTCGATTGTGGAAGCTCCGTACTCGGATCGGGATCAAGAAATGGAGGTGCCCGAGGAAAGCTATTCTTAAGACAGTTTGATGTATTTACATTTTAAAGCAGCGATGGATCTTCTGAGCTGCAAAATTCACAATTACTCAATGACTATAGCGATAATAAAAGTAATCGTCCATAAAGCTGCATCAGATGCGTTGTTGCGACATAACCAAAATTTCCCAATCATCACGGTAATACCACAAAAGCAATGATAAATTAACACGACGGGGTTTTTGACGTCAGTATTGTCAAGCAGTCCTAGAGCCTTCTTCTGCCACCAACATCGACTTCTACAATCCTTTCTCTTCACACTGATCAGCGCTGCTGAACAGCTCCAATGCACACATTGGACATAAACTTTGCAACGAGGGCAGGGCTCACTGGGGCCTGCTACAAGCCTCACACCCTCAGTATCTGAGTCTTATTGGAAAAGCAGATGGCCACCCAATCAGGCTGCGTCGTGGACCACTGTAGTTGATTCACCTCCGCTCCAGCACTGTATGCCAGGATGGGATCTGCAACAGCACAACGTCCCTGTCAAAGTGGTCATCCCTAATACCAGCAAGACACGTGCTGAATGCCTGGTGACATCAGAGGTTGAAGGAGCCCTGGATCAAGGGGAGGAACATGTGTTGCCTGTCGGCAAGCCACAAGCCTGCAAAATCTCCTAAGGCGGGACTGCACCTAGGCTCTGGTCCAAGGGGTGAGACATAGAGGAGAGGTCCCATATGAGCGCCTGTGCATCATCCCCTGCACTGCAGATGTGGCACGAGGAGTGCGGGGCCCAAGCCACCGCATTCACCGGCGCTTGGTGCCGCTGCAGCTCCGCCACCGGCAGTGTTGGATACCTGTGGCATTTGGAATACAAATAAATGCGCACGAAGCTCAGCAGTTCAACAGGTACATTATTCTGGAGATCAGGGAGCGCTGCCCATCCCACAGCAATGCACGCCTTCCTTTCCTGTTGACTGTAAAACTCATCGGTGCAGCAATGCCGCCTCACCCTGATTGATATGCAGCAGATACTTTCATCGCTTTCCATCAAACCAACAAAGGCGTTGCATGCAGGCTCTTCTGAGGGTCTGAAGCAGTCACCTGATGTCCAGGATGACAACTTTCGTGGAGTCCATGCAAACAGTGGCCATGTAGCGGGGGTCCTGCTTGTTCCAACTCAGGCGCAGCAGTGGCGTGTCCGGCTGCGGGCTTTCATAGATTATTGTGCTGTGCTCTTTGTCCCTGTACCACAAGCAACAATGCTTTGGACTGCAGACACCACCCTTTGTATGCCGATGCAGCTGGGTGGACAAAGAGGGAGTGTGTCCCGGATGTCCATTCACAAGCATGCCAAAACACATCCCATCCTTGCTCCCTTCCCCAACCCTGTTATTTTGCCACATGCAGTTGCGTTGGCGACTTATTGTTGGTCAAACATTCCTGCTTCACCCAATACAATCAAACACCTCCCTTCACATGCATGGTGCTTAGATAAGCGCCACACCGAGCACAGGGAACGCACCGAAGGTCAAATACTCGCACAGAGCCATCAGCCGACACAGAGGCAAAGACACCGACGCCGCCCCAGGCTATGTCATAGACCTCCTTGTCATGCGCAATCAACTGCGTGTCCACTACGCCTTTCTGCACTTGCACACCACCTGTGCTCAGCTCATATAAGTGGCACAATCACTGCTGCTCGCAGGCTGAACTGATATTGGAAACTTGCACAACTTGACGCTGTTCACCAGTGCTTTCAACCAGACAGATAGACTGCCTGGGAGGCACTTCTCATGGGACAAGCTAGTGCCAGGTGAATAATTGGCCGGACGTGTTGGACAGGGAAGCTGCCGCCTACCTCAATATCCCATATTGTACAAGTGGTGTCGATGCTGGATGTCCCCAAGCGGTTGAGGTCCGTCTCATTCCAATCAAAAGAGGTCAGAGGCGCACAAAACTCGCTGTTCTTATTCTGCACATGTACAAGTACTCGTTAGCTTCAGTATGGGCCCCGATCTGCTGTGCCTCACAAGATGCATGGTTTCCCCCAAGTGCGCCTGTAGTAAGAAGATGAGAACACAAGATTTGGCATGAAGAATTGCATTGTGGAGCACATCAACACACCCCCTAAGATCCTTGCAACTGAGACCCAAGCCAGCTGTAATTACTGGGCACGAGGAGAGACCCACATTGTTCAGCAGTTTGATCAGCTGTGTGCCGCTCTCCTTGAGCTGCCAGATGCGCAAGTAGTCGCCAGTGGTGGCTAGCAAGTCGGGCTGGGCGCCCTCCTTGTCCGGCATGAACATGATCTTTGTTGGTGGGTACGGGTGCTGGAAGGCAAGCTGTCCATCCGATGTGAACTTGCATGATGCATCATCAACTGCGCAGGAAGCAAACCGCTCATGATCCTCTGCTGTAAGCAATTCCTCTGCATAATCTCTGCATGATGTCCTCAAACACTCCTGAAGGGCCTGTCCAGGGTTGTCGTCCCCACTGAGGACACAAGGTGAAACAACCAAGGAAGCCAAAAGCAACTGGTTCCAAGACGCACGTGTAATGATTTCAACGTAGTTGTCATACTCCTCAATGAAGCTGCCCACTGCCAATCGAAATTTCCTGTCACGTCGGTTCTGCAGCCCAGGAAGGAGGCCAGGTCAGTTATACTGTGGAGGAGCTTGTGAATGTCAGATGTTTGAGACGTGCGAGTAAAACCGAGTTTGTGATTTTAACTTGAACATGCGGGAGCTTAAATGGGTGCTTACACTCCAGCTAAGTCCATACACGATGTTCTCTGACTCGTATGTGTAGATCTCCGCCCTTCTATCGTTCAGTCTCCCATCCATTCTACCATTGAAATAGATACGTTTTCCCCATCTTCAGTTTTCTACACTCTCAAGTGTCCCAACCCAGTGAATCTCCAAAGACTTTTCCTGTCTGTAGTTCGTTTCTAGTAGCACCCAATTGTAGCATCTGTTGTTAGTAGCTTTTCGATGTGACTTTCACCTTTCAAGTTTTACAACCCCATCACGAGCACGCACAATGAGCAAGTCCAAGGAGCAGGCAGCCCAAACTTCCTGGCAAGCACGGTGGGCAGGCAAAAATTTAGGCAATGTGAGACTTCCTCGTGAAGGTGTTAGAACGCATATTGGTATGAGTCTGGAATTGCCTATGTAGAAATGGATACAGTGATCTAGTATGTATCGATACCAGGTTATATCATCCATGTATCGTGCACACTGAAATGGGGCTGCAGCGCCTCGCCCAGGAAGACTGATGAAGCCTGGGCTTGTAGTGCTGGTGGAAACTTGAGGATCGGGACTGTCCGTAATGGATACAGAGAAGTGCTTAAGCATGGCGTTGTTGCTCAACCAGGAGGTGTCCTCTGTGGTCACTGCAATGCGGCAAAACTCGCGCTGGGCTATGGTGCCAACGAGATATACGGTAACATACCTCGATCCATCAACACCAGATTGAAAATCGATATTGTCGGCTCACATCTGCTGTTCTTGAGGTCGGGCAAGATTAGGAGACGTACTCATCGGGCATTAACACATGGGGAGAGACTCCTACTGGACTTGTATTTGCTTCGAATGTGGATCACATTGCATGAGATGCAGCATGTGACATTGGTTCTCAAGCACGCGCTGCGAAATAGTAGGACAAGCGCATTAAAGTAGCATGATGCCTACGAAGACAAAGGACCGTACTGTCTAAAGCAGAGGCCCTTGTTTGCTGAGTGCAGAGGCTACAGGACGACGAGTTGAGCGATGAACCCCTGCTGGATGAGTTCAAGGTCCTGCGCCGGCGCATATTTCAGTGGAATGGTGAGTGAATCTTGCATAGCTTCACCTATAGGTGTCTGGCCTGATTGGCATGGCTCGTCCTGAATGGAGTTCTCACCTTTGATGTGGGCACTGCTGATGTACTTCACTGCATTGTGCATTGCAGAGTGGTCCAAGATCACACCGCTCACATACCTTGGGCCATTTTTGGAGGTTATTCGGTCGCCCGAGACCAGCGGTCCCATCACTGGAGTTGCCCTGACCTCAGTACGCCGGTTGCTCAATCAGTACCTCTTTGGTGAGGGGCACTTGATCTGCTCTCTCCAACACCCTTTTACGCAGTGTTTCCTCGTCAATCCTTGCATGCAGCTGCAGGCAGCAAACCTGCTGGCTGTCTGAGCATTTGTGCTGACTCTGGGATTGATATGTTACTCTTATGTTACTTTGGCTTGCAAACCAGCAAAGTGGCTGACTGGTGTTCTCTATTAAGGTCAGATCAGATGGGGCCTTAGAACGTTACGGACTTGTCGACAAGTTGCTTCTTCCATGTGTTTTGACTTGACTGCCCTTCAGGTGAAGCTGCATCTGGAGTTGAGGAGGCAATGCAAGCCACGGCAGAGGCTATCACGCAGTGTAAATTTGAAGCCACTGATCCGGCAGCAGATGAGGTGGTCTTGTACAAAATCCTGCAGGTGGGGTGTTACTCTGTGAGGCTGCCTATGTCAGTGTCATCCCATGAATGGTCGCCCTGTATGGAAGCCCCCAGGATATACTGCCTTTCTGACAATACCTGCATCTGTTGCCAAACTTGTGAAGGACCCTACTGGGTGCAGTATGTTGGGGATTGGTGCAGGTGCCAAACACAGAAGTTTTCTATCTTTTCCCGAGGGTTCTCCGAGGCTGTGACATGGCAATTTGTCTCACGTGCACACAGGTGCTCCTGGCATGTGTGAAATGCCCAGGTGGCCAGCTGCTGAGCCATGAGAACATTCTGAGCATCTTCCAGGCCTGCTTCCGCATTGGCCACTACCAGACTGAACGTAGCAAGGACATGTCAGGTGCAACTGCGATGGGGGCCACCATGACCTACTGTGACAATGACTCTGATTCCGCGATACGTTTGATAGGCCTACAAGAAGATTGCTTGTCATCCCTGGCCTCTTTTTGCAATGCTCCTTTTTACACCACACCCTGCAAGACAAATGCATTGTGTTGAGTTTGTGAAGTATGCTTGATGTTAGGACATCTAATCAGCTCTAGATGGGCAAATTGATGCGGATGCTGCTTCTTCTTGTTGTGACTTCCCCACGCATGTTGCCGCGTGTTCCCTGACTCGTTGCTGGTGGGCAGAGCTATTGACCCAGGCATCGCGCCAAGTGATGATTGAGATGGTGGCCCTTGTCATCAGCCGCCTGAAAGACGTGTCCCCAGAAGCACTGCCGCCAGCAACCTCACGCATGGAGATTCCAGCGTCAAATGGTATGCGCTTCCATCACTTTCTACCCCTGCTCTACTGCTCACACATTGACCTGTTGTCTTCTTGGCAGAGGGTCTGCCAGTGTCGCACAAAAGCGCTCAGAGTATTGGCTCTGATCAACATGCAAAAGATCTGGGTTCACAAAGGCATTGCTGAGGCAGTACGTTAAACAACCTCATTGTGCAACGAACCTCATTGGCTGGTTCTTTTCTCAAAGGCAACCTAGAGGATGGGAGCACAAGCGGCGTGGGTGCAGGAAAGAGCGATGGATCAGCTAGCACTCCTGCTTTTGCCGGCTCTTCACTGGAGAATGGGGACGCACGCGTCTCTGAAGACAGCAAGGGCACAGGTCGGGGCATCGGCTTCATAAGAATGGCCCTGTCATGTGGAGTTTCTGCCAAGACTTTTCAGTACCAGTGTCAGCTGTTTGCCACACTATCTATCCTCAGGACTGTTGGCTTCCACCTTGGAGCCAGTGTTGCAGATCCATGAGGCTTGCAGACTGGCATGCTGCGCAGAGGTGGGCCTGCAGACCTTCCTGGATCTGCTGGAGTTTGTCATCTCGCTCATGGTCTCGGAGGGGGAGGGCGTCCACACAGACCTGGACACATTCGGCCTGGAGCTGATAAATGTTGCGCTCAACGCCGGTGGCAGAGCTTTCGGCCACCACGATTCGCTGCTGCAGCTGCTGCGGCAGGATGTCTGGGGCGCCATTGCGCTTGCTGCCTGCCGGCCTAATCTGGCCACCCTCTCCCAGGCCTGCCAGGTGGCCCTCCGGCTTGAACAGCACAAAGAAACATGTGAATGCGATCTTGACTTGTGTTGGAGTCCCGGAAACTGTTAGCAGCGCAGCTGAGATTATTCACCAGTTCATACAGGAGATATACCCAGAGCACACACCTTGGCCTCATAAGTAGGGGCTTGAGATCCTCGGCTGAATGTACCATACCTCCAAACATTCAAGATCCAGGCTCTCACGATAAAGTGAGGGGCATCCTGTTCTGTGTATGCACTGTGCAAGCTTGGCTGTGGCACAGTATGTCAGCCATTGAAAGTTGGCCCCATATTGCATGCTTGAGTGCTGCAACCTGTGATGATCGGCATGAGTTGGGAGTGATACAGTCTAAGGGTGTTCCATCATTCGCTTGGCACAGGTGGCGCTGTCGCTGTATGTGCACCTGGGGCGGCGGGTGCTGCTGCAGGTTGAGGCGTTCCTGGGCCGCCTGCTGCTGCCTCTGGCCGAGGGCAAGGCCGCGCTTGGCATCGCTCGCCAGGAAGCCGCCCTCGAGGTGAGAAGGGTTTAGGGTTAATAGTACAACATCAAGGACTTTAAGGATCTCAGCTCGGGTCTCCTGAGAACGTGCCGAAGGCTCTTGTGGAACTAGGCAAAAAGCCGCCCTCAAGGCAGGCATACTGTTAGAGCTTTCTGCAGCTCAGGTCTCCTGAGAAGTTGTCAAGTTCTGTGTGAACCTCCTGCAACATTACCTGAGCTCACCTCTTTAAATCAGGTAGCAGAGAGAATGCCGATGAGAGAGCATACTTGCAACTCACAAGTTGGATCAGTCTTGGAAACCTTGATGAAGGTGGTACAATAATTGCTGATAGATCGGTTTTGCTTTTTTACCTCGATTTCCATGTTTATAAGCTGATCATGTGTATGTATTTCTTTGGTCATTTGCGCATGCATTGCCTCCATGTCAACAAGCCAAGTCCCGCTTAAGAAAGTCCAGAGCGAAAAGGTCCACAAACCGTACTTTTCCCATGCAGGCCATTTTGGACTTCTGCAACCAGCCTAGATTCGTGCACGAGGTGTTCATAAACCTGGACTGCCGCATTGAGCGCTCAAATCTTTTTGAAGCCATCTGCACGCTGCTGTCTAAGACTGCGTTCCCAGTCAATGGGTCCCTCGCCTCGGTCCACATTCTTTCCCTGGAAGGCATCCTCTCCATTCTGTCCTCCCTGGCTGACAGGTGCGCATCCATTCTGTTGGTGTGCTTCCGAGTTTCTATCCATCTTAGGACCAGATGATGGTTGATTTCACATTTCGCACTCATCTGTGCAGTGTTTTACTAGTATCTTTGTGAGGCATAATAAGTGCCCTTCCAGGAGCTGCCGGACCAACGGTACTCATCAACATATTTGACTGTCATTTTGCCAGGACTGAGAGAGGGTGCTGCCTGGATCTGTAAGCCTGGAAAATCACAGAATGCATGCCGGGCGCAGGTGCTCTCAGGCCAGCAGGTTGGAAGCTGCAGGTGCCCCAGAGGCCCCCTCAGATATTGGTGGTGTCTGGGATGCTCTGTGCAGCGGCCAGCCGCCACCCGGGGCATCTCACCGCCCTGATGGCATTGCACATGGCTGCACAGGTGGGTCAAATGGACAGCAGCTGTTAAATACTCCACAATACATATGCAACTTTGATATTAACTACAGCTTCTCCAGCCACCTGGGCCACTCAGATGTTTGACTCTGTTCGTCAAAGTCAGCACCCAGCATCACTTTTTAACATTCAGAGAGGAAGGTGGGAACTTTCAACAAGGCAACCCTGCCGAAAAATGGTGTCCGGAGGTGAATGTCCAGCAAGCTGTTGCTGACATGGTCTGGTGAGCAGGAGTGGATGAAGCGAGCACAAGTGGAAGCAAGGGTGAGGCAAGTGCTGCGGGTGCTATGCTTCTGGAGAAGCATGCAAAGAGTCGGCTGGCAGTGGCGGCGGATCATTTCAACCTGGACTACAAAAAGGGGTTCCAGTTCCTGCAGGTGTGCTGCTTGTTGCCTTCATTTCTTCTCTGATGTATTGTGTGACACGCCGAACAGGATGTGCCGTCAATGCACTGCAACACTTGCTCCAGCCATCCCAGAGGCCTTCACATGTGTTGTGGTCACACATGCACACCAGAGTACCGATCATTATGTTGGCCGGAATGAATGCAATGGGGGCTTTGGCAACAGATATCCAGGGATCTACAGCTGCCCAGTGTGCAAGATCTTTTCTTCCTACATCAATGGAAATCTCCGGTTTTATTGCAAAAACACCATAGTCAGGGGGTGCAGAGCAAAGTGTCAGAGAAATAATGTGTGCCTGAAAATGTTGTGGTGCACACCAGTCTCTGGGCCTGCTCAGCGAAAGCCTGGACCCCGGAGAGGTGGCGCGCTTCCTGAGACATTGCCCCGGCCTCTCCAAGCAGACCATCGGGGACCTCCTTGGCGAGAACGATCAGTTCTTCCTTGATGTTCTGGACGACTTCACCGGTACCTTCAACTTTAAAGGTGTGTCTCGGGTTTGCTCTACGCTTATTGGGCATTGCTTGCCCTGGTTGTGCACAGAAAGGAGGCCGCATCTTGTCCCAATTCATGCACCCTGAACTTACTTGCATGCATGCAAGTTTCAGAACCTGTAATAGGCTCCTTGCGTCATTGCAAGTCCTTGACTGTTGTTTGTCTAGCAAGGCAAGCAGGGGATCATTGTGCTGGTCATGCTGTACTATTGACAGTCACATTTGGTGATGACCAAATGCGCTCAACTGGTTTTCAAAATGCACAGGACTGCCATTCGACATGGCAATCCGGCTGTATTTGGAGTCGTTTCGGCTGCCGGGAGAGGCGCAGAAAATCAACCGCATCATGGAGTCCTTTGGCAAGCACTACCATGAGCAGTGCCCGGACCTGTTTCGCAACGCAGATGCCGTCTACATCCTGGGATACTCCGTCATCCTCCTCAACACCGACCAGCACAATATCGGGGTGCGCTGCTCAGCAGGCTCTATGCATTGCCCAGGGCCCTTCATAGCCCTCAGCTAGAGGGTTCTCGTGCTTCGCATTGCCTTCTGTCAGACACCGTACTCTCCTGCAAATGACCTACTCTATCTTTACCCTCTAGACCCATACCTTTTCTAACTTTCTTGTCAAACCCAGTCCCATGAATTCGTTCGTTGTCAAGGACCTCAAAGGTGCATTTGCATCCTTTCTCAGCCCCGATTTAGTGCTCAGGTAATGTGAATGTGGCACGTTCAGGACTGTATGATTGCTCTTGCACAGGTGAAGAAAAAGATGACGTGTGAGGAATTCATCCGTAACAACCGAGGCATCAACGGGGGGGAGGACCTGCCGCATACATTCCTGCGCGATTTGTATGCGTCCATCAGTCAGAATGAGATCCGCATCTCCGCCGACCAGCAGCAGGCTGCCGCGGCGGCTGCGCCTGGAGACGCGCCCATTGTGTCGGCTGTGCTTTGGACCGACCTGGCACAGCAGGCGCGCCGGCCACGCGGCAACTTTGCTTCCTGCGATGGTGCGTGCAACCCGATGCCGCATGTCCAAAAGATTTTGCATTCAAGGGACCTTGTTTGCCCTGCATGAGCTGATGAAGTGTCTATGGCCTTCCCAGAGGAGCAGCCTTTTTATCATTCCAGTCGCTGTGAGACTTACGCAGATTGTGAACCTCGATTCTAATGCGGTGAGTTGACGGAGCCATGCATGCGCGTGTTCAGGTGCACTGATTGCGGTAGACCGGCAGATGTTTGCGCTTCTATGGGGCCCGACATTAGCGGCGGTGTCTGTAATCCTGGATCATGCCGAAGACCGTGTTGTCATCCGCCAAGCCTTGGACGGCCTCCTGCTCTGTGCGCGCATCGCCTCATGCCACCGAATTGACGAGGTACAAGCTGTGCATTCACTTCCAAATACTTCTGCAATTTCCCTCGTGCACAACAACGTGCTGTTGCAGTGCAGCGCTGTGCAAATCGCTTGCACAGGCAGCGATGCATCCAAATATGCGCTGCAGGCAAACTAGCTGTGGGAACATGGAACATGATCTCTGGTGGATAAGTCTGATTCAGTCCAGAAGGGTGCTTGATGCAGAGTAGCTTAGGTCTGCTTGTATCCTTGCACTAATGGGCACATGGTGCAGGACCATTGCCCTTCGTCACTATTCTGACACAGCTTTGAGCAGCGTAACATCTCTACCCTTGGTACACAGGTGCTTGATAGCTTACTGGCGTCGCTCACAAAGTACACCGCGCTGCTCAACCCCCTGTCCCCAAAGGCCAGTGTCCTGTTTGGCTTGAATGACAAGGCGCGCATGGCCACCGAGACCATCTTCGAGCTGGCCAATAGGTGGGTAATGCCTGTCCTTACTGTGCCCCTTGACTGAAAGAAACTCTGATGTAGCTGCTACTATAGCCACGTCATAGGCCGGATATCTGCTTTCTTTCGGCAACAGAACTGGCACCATGAGATTGAGGAAGCAAATATTGCTGTGCAAATGAGACGTGTAATTGCAGTGTCTGTGCAGGCTGCTTTGCAGGCCACCGTACATCATTGGAGGTCATGTTCTCTTGCAGGCATTACAACAAAACAGCATGCATCAGTAGCAGTTTGTAGGACATCTCCCATGTGCTTCTTATAGGATTGTCTGATGTAGCAGAGGTTGAAAAGGAACTCTGCACAGTGCCCCAAGACTGAGCGCAGAATTCCGCTCGTCACAGATATGGGGACGGCCTGCGGTCAGGCTGGCGCAGCGTGATGGACGTGGTGGTGCGCCTGCACAAGCTGGGGCTGCTGCCAGCCTCGGTGGCCGCGCTGGAGGGCGAGGATGCCGAGGCGGCTGCCGGGCGGCTGCCGCGCGCGGCCGCGCCCAAGAACTCCTCCGCCGCGCCGTCCCTGCTCTCCCGCGCCTTCTCCAGGCATGGCCCCACAGCTCAATCTGGCTGAATTCCTGGATGTGATGCTGGTGCTAACTTTGACGATCGGAGTTAGACATCTGATCGGCCCTAGCCAACTGCAAATGGTGTGATTGGCTGACCGACTGACCTTGCCCAGAAGCACTGCAGCCGACACAACCCGACTTCCGTGCGTGCAGCATAGCAAGTAGAGTCATTTTCTGTACCCTGCACTGCTCTTTTGAACCCTAAGTGGTAAATAAGTGGTTGCATGGGATTGGCTGGACAAGAGGGCCGAGCAGGGCTACTTACATGTCAATATTGCGGACAGAGGAGAGTGCAAGTGGGATGTGCTCAGTACTAGGCCGACTGAGTTCTATGTGGGTCTTGGGGGTGCAGCTTGATATCGATAGAGAGCTCGGACAGTGGCAATGGGGCAGAGCTGTCAGCGCGCGAGGCAGAGGCGTTGCAGGCTACGGTGACGTGTATAGGCGCCTGCCACATCGGCGAGCTCTTCGCGGACTCCAAGTTCCTGCAGGCCGACTCGCTGCTGGAACTCTGCCAGGCGATTGTGCATGCCCCCGGGCCCATCCCTCGCATTGTTGCCACCGGCGACAACTCCGACACAGCAGAGGTGCCCCTTTCTCTGTGTTTTTCTGAGGGTTTCATTGCTTCATAATTCAGGGTTCCGACGTTCCCTCATTCCCCTTCATTTCTGGAGTATGCACCTGAATCAACCTAATGGCCACATCAACCACTTGTCAATGCAGAAGTAGCGGTATTAGGGGTCTAAAAATGCCAGAAGTCTTGGAAGCAAATTGTGGTTGCCGTGTGTGCAGATGTGCTTGGAGATGGTGATTGCGTTGTCTCTGCGCAACCGTGACCGGCTGCTGCTGATCTGGCCGCTGGTGCACGACATGCTGGCCGCCATACTGGCGCCACCTCAGCAGGGCGCTGACAAGCGGGGCGCCTTCCCCCTTGTCGCTCGCGCTGCGCTCGGCCTTTTGCGCGTCTGCCAACGCCTCCTGCCCTACAAGGAGGTAAGCCATGGGCAATGACCTATTTAGGCTCTGTAGGCTTAGGGTTTAAGGTTAACCCTGAATGACTACCAGCCATTCCTGTGACATTCTCTTGCTGCACGGAGGTACCTGCTTGGTGTTGCTTACATTGAAACCACCTTGAAAAGCCCTGTTGCATCGTCTTTTACACACTTTGCTTTTTTCATAGTTCCACCGTGGGGACAGTGCGAATAGCATATTTTCGACCCTGAATGTTCTGTGCTCACTCTGTATTTGCAGGTCACGGCGGATTCGTTGTTGCGCAGCCTGCAGCTGCTGCTGCGCCTGAGCCCTGCGGCCGCATGGGAGCTGGCACAGCCTATCGCAGCAGAGGTGGGCGCTTCTGCATCATTCCTGTTGCATCAAGCACACCCTGTTCCTCCAAGAAACAGTGATGCTGACCTGTGACACGTACACTCCTTGCTGAGGCGCTGATCTCTTCTTCTAAGAATTCAAGCAGAAGTGGCTTTTTCAACCCCACTTGCTGTTAAGGACTTTGCAGATATCCAGACCTTCAAAAGGACCCACAATTATTTCCCATCCCTCACATGCAAGTGCTTGCTCTGGTGACAGTTTGCACAAGTTTCCAGACCCTTGCAAACACACCAGTTTATCATGTCCCACGACATGCTGTGGGCATGCAGGTGCTGACGCTGGTGGCGGGCAGCGCGGCATTCATCCGCTCCGCGCATGGCTGGCGCACGGTCTGCGCGCTGATCACCGTCACATGCCTGCACCCGGACGCGGCCCCCACCGCGCTCAACGCCCTGAGTGCCGTTGCGCGCTCCCCTGCGCTCAGCGACGTGGCCTTCATGCCCGTCCTGGAAGCCATCGTCACCTGCGTCGAGCGCTGCGCGAAGGTGTGGCCATGCACCTGACAGCATGCTTTCCCAGTGATGTTCTGTCACCACTTCATGTCTGTGCGTGAGCATGAACGTCCCGGAAGCCACCGGTGTCGCCTGTGTCGAGCGCTGCGCCAAGGTGTGTGATTGCGGAATTGACAGCATGATATCGCATTGCAGCTTCTGTGTCTGTGAGTGAGCACGGCCGTGATGCTCTGTGTTTGGTCGAGGAGCCCGTGTCCAGGCCTTCTCTTCGTGGGCCTTCCTTGTCAGCACAGCAGGTGCAGGATGTGACAGAGTGAATATTGATATCTGCAAGGGTGTAGTTGCTAGTGGATGAAGGAGTTTTGGTGTCAAACAGACCATCTTGCCGTCCTGTCTTGTGCGGAATGTTCTGCTGCCTGAACAGAGTTGCCTGTGCAGGACAAGGACATGGAGGGCGGTCAGCGGTTGATCGACATGCTGGAAAGCTTGTTCCAGTGGCTGCTGCAAAGCGCCAAGTCAGACTCCTTGCCAGACAGCGCAGAAGCCACTCCTGCAGATGACGGTGCTCAGGATGATGAGGGCTCCACAGAAGTGAGTCTTTTTACATGCTGACTGAGTTTCCTTGAGAGCTTTGGTGGCATGCACGATGTGGAGGCTTTTCTGGTGTGTATTTCCTGGAGCCTGGCAGTGACTGCGATGCCGAAGCATGCGTACGTTGGGAATGGCAATAGGAATGGGCTGGGCATCAACACCTGTTGGCTGGTGTAGGGAGACAGGGCGAAGCTGTGGGAGGCCATTGTCAAGGTGCTAGCACGATTGGGCACCCTGCAGATGGAGCCCCTGCGCAACCAAGCGCTCGTGATCCTCCAGCGGTGAGCCTGCACCTCCCCATGCCATTTTTGCTGAATCACCCCCTGCCTATGATCATTTCAAATCGGGAATGCTTGAAGATTGAGCTGTGCTGTTCGCCAAGGATAGCCCTTCCAATATTCTACTGATGCACGATTCCCTGAGAGGTCCACCCTGCAAGCGAGGCGCTTGCGAGCACTCAACATGCTAAATTTTCTTGCCGAGTATGACAAGGCGCGCCAGTTGGAATGTCACAAGATAGGCCGTTGCTGCGTTTTGAGAGTAGAAGGGCTGAAGGGGGTCCAGTTCGGCTGTCTTGGTTGCCCCATGGCCAAGACAAGCTTCACTGTGCTGTAGGCACGTTCCTTGTTTGGTTGTCTGCATTCCTGATGTACAAGCGGTATCACACTATCCTGAGGGATTGCTGTGGGTACCACCACTTAGTGAGGTTTCTTGAACTATCCCGTACTGTACTTGCTGCATAGCGTGCTGTGCTCCAAGTCTTATGACAGCGCAAGTCTTTCCTTCAAATTTAAAAAATTCGGATGTGCAGGAACATGCCGGCGAGTGAGGCACTGGCGCTGTCGGGAGCTGACTGGGCAGCGACACTGGGGGACCTGATAGTTCCCATGGTGGGCCACCTGGCAGTGGCGGTGAATGCGCAGTCGGGCGTGCTGAGAGGCGCGGAGCGTTCGCTCAAGCTGGCGGTCGGGCTGATGACCAAGATGCTGCTCCAGAACCTGACCAAGCTCCAGTGCCAGCCGGGCTTCGCCAAGTTATGGGACCGCATCCTGCAGGTGCGCACGGCGCCACCAGCCCCAGTTGGGGTTCCCGGGTTCCTTGTCAAGATGGGCTTTTGGTGGCATGGTGCAGCTGACGTGTGCCTGTTGTGGGACCCAATGGCAACTGCAGCATGTGCATGACCTCTTGGCGCAACCTTAGCAGGAGCCATGCATGTTGTCCTTGGTACTTCCATTGATACGCCCTTCTGCATGCCAGTGACAACTTGTCATCTGCTTTCTGCCCCACTTTCGCAGTTGTGCAGGTCTTGACAAGCCGGGTAAGGCCGAGTTGACATATGGCCCGCGGAGAGCACAGCGCTGCGGAGAGTTCGAGCACAGTTCTCTCTCTCTGGCTAGGCAGCATGATGTGCTGCTCTTCAGTGTGCATATGCATGGATGTGCAGGTGCTATACGAGTGCAAGCGCAACCGCAGCGAGCTGTTGGCGGAAGCGGTGCCGGAGGCGCTGAAGAATGTGCTGCTGGTTATGGCCGCACAGGGAGTGCTGGCTCCCTCCTGGACGGTCAGCCCCTAGTTCTCCTCCTCACACTCTCAAGTAGTGAATGGCTTGATAGATGGAACGTCTTCTAGGCACCTAGATAGTGCCAAGGCCAATGCAAGGCGATCGCCTTTGTCTATTTGCCTGCGCTGTTGATTGTCTCTGACAAGGCATTGGCATGAGTTTGCTGACAGCCCTGTCAAGCCTTTCTTTACTCTTCCCAAACGGATATGGCAATACGACGGAATCTGCTGCACACTATGTCGATCATGCTGATAAGCTGCAGCTACAGTCTGTGTCACATGGCAGCATGAACCTTATGAACTCTGCTCCAGACTTTTTGACCCTCTGTCAAGACAATAGTCTGCTACCCCTTCAGATTCTGGCGCAAAGGCTTCAGGCTATGTCCATGTGTGTGCGTCAGGACGCGGAGGGGCACAGCCTGTGGGACCTGACCTGGTACAAGGCGCACTCCATCTCTGCCAACCTCACGCCCAATCTCCTTGCCGACGCCGGCGTTGTTGTCAAGATGCCGGAATTGGTGCCGCAGCCGCTGGTGCCTGATCAGGCACAGGTGCAGGCACCTAACCAGGCACAGCCGCAAGCGCCTGATCAGGCCCAGCCCCAGCCCGTGTCACAGGAACAAATACCAGCGACGCCCGCTGCCGCGCCAGTCGCCGCTACTGCCTTGCCTGCATCCTCAGAAGGTGATCTGTTTCTCGTTTGCAGGCCATCTATTTGTTCTTTGACCTGCTCTGCCAAAGTCAACATTCTTGAAATTCACGCCCCAAGGGTTGTTGAACCTACTCTGGCCACGCAGGTGCACAAGAGCAAAGCGGCGCTGCTGATCTGGGAGCGCCAGTTGGTGCCAGCTCATCAGCATCAGCAGGGGCGGTATCATCAGCTCCAACTCAGGCGTCTCACAGTGCGCATCCGCCAGGCGCAACAGAAGCAGGTGGAGAGGACCCCTCCTCTGAAGCAGCCGTCTCATTGTTAGGAGCCAGGATCGAGCAGTCTTCGGCTGAGCACCAGGCGGATGCATCTGGCAGCCCGCGACAGGTTCCAGGCAGCACCTCCGCGCGGGAAGGCGCAGTGTCTGAGCACGGCACGGCGGACACGGGCGGTTTATCACACCCGGGAGAAGGAGCTGCCGAGAGCGTCTGGAAGAGTATCTCAGAGGCAGTGGGGGCAGCAGCAGGGGCAGGGAAGCCGGCCACTGAGCCTGATCAAGCAGCTGCACCTGCTGCGGCTCAACCAGCATCTGCCTCTGCGCATGCTGAGTCAGACTCTTCCACGGCAGCGCCGCAGACTGCTGGCACAGCGACAGCTGTCATGGCCGTGCCGGCCTCTGGGGAGCCATCAGCCCATGACAGTGGGGCGTCTGCGGCTGCTTCAACCTCTCACCAGCCTCCGTCACAAAGCAGCAACGGTGCAACTCCGGACGCTGATGTCATCGAGCATCCTCACCCCCCAAGCGATGCCCCGCCAGCAGCGCTTGTGGTGCCGCTTGCACATACGGCTGATGGGCTGGATGCAAGCAAAGGCGGTCTTCAAGAAGGTCGTGCAGCCGCGAATGTGGAGGAGTCAACCTCCGCTTGCAAGCAGAGCTAGATTGTTTTCAGCCAGAACTGTGAAGCGCAGTGGACAAAGCATGTGCTCATGTCGAGGTGTAGAGATATTGTAGTGGTCAGACGGGTTGGTCATTTGCCAGGGAAAATTACTGAAGTGAACGGATGTCTGTCCAAGGGTAGCATAGGAATTGTCATAGTCGCGCTAAACTCACCTCAAGTTTTCCAGTCTGAATCAATGCAGCACGTGTGTGATATGTGTGGAGAAGAATAGAAGGGATCCCTCACTCTGGAGTGAGTGCATGGAGGTCACCTGATTCAATGGGATGATGTCACCTAGGTCTGATGACGTTATGATGAATCAGAAGTGGTTTAATGCATTTAATGCCAAGAGCAAGTGCATGAGCACCCATGCCACTACTCACTTGACCTTGTCCTCTGAAACTGCCTTCGCAGTCTATTGCCAGTTTTGCAGAATGAGTATGCATATGGAGCCTCTCCGTTAGGGTTGATCAATAAATCCTGTGGGCTACCAGTGATAACCAGGGGAAAGTTCCCCTGGGGAACCCATCCACTTGCCAGCAGAGTACTTCCCTCAACATGCTTTTACATGGATGACGCAAATTCTATTGTACCCATTTGCAAAAATTGCATATATAGCAACAGCAAACCCACTTCAAAACACCATCCAGTCCGCAAATCCACTCGGCCACCTAAATCTGCCGCCAGCCATGTTGCTTGCATGCCACCACAGCATCAAAACTCTTCTTACTTTCAAGTGCAACTCAGGCCCCAACACAGTTGCAGTGTATTGGGACCCCTCTGGTTATTTGGCACCACACCTGCCGAAGCAAGCACTTTGACAGACACGCTGGCAGCCATCAGAGCAGCCGCCTTAATTCCCCGGTTCCCACTCAAAGGTTCAAGGGCAACATTCAAAAAACAGTTCACAATCTATGCATCCGCGCGCCAAGCGCGCAGAAATTTGGTTCCGGCGCAGCATGGCCTCTCCAGCAGAAACACGCCCTGATTAATTCAGGTCCAGTGCCCAAGTAGAATATACTGCTGCATGCGCTGCCAGCCAGCCCAACAGGAACTCATTCCGCAGGCGATGCATGCCAGACAGGCTGCTGCACCCTGCCCACAGTGCGCGTCCAACACAACCCATATCCTAAGAACAACCGACCCATATATTTGCACGGCACAGCGCCCATCTCAAGCATGCCACTACGCCGCGATGTCCTGCCAGATCGAAACACCTCTGCTGCCTGAAGCCCTTGAGCGTGGGCAGTGCAAAAGCATGCAGCTGATCCCAGAACATCAGCAATTCATGCCGCAACTGCAACATGCCGTCCCATGCCAGAGAATGTGTGCAACACAATTTGTGCTATCCTGATGCCATAAGTACGGCAGATCAGCGCCCAGACAGACGCTTGCCACACTACCAAATGGCAAGGGGACGACATGGCGGGGCGGCATGTGTGCCCGTGCCGCGGCAGCATGCCGTCAGCTGCCGCCATCCCCAGGCATCTCCTTGGCCAGCCACTCCTGTGGTGGCACGTCAGTCTTAGTTTGCGGTACAACTTGCTGCATGCCGAAGCACAGATGACAAAGGGCGAGCAGGCGCCGCACTAGGGGATGTCTGATCAGGCGCATCAGGGACAAACATCGACCCAACACAGGCAATCAGCAAACAGTGACCCGAGAGACATATGCTGCTTCCAACGCCCTTCCCTTGCCCTCCACATCATTGTACTACCGCTTCCGTTGTGACATCTTGTTGAAAAGGCTATATTTTACCTCAACAGTCCACATTCATATTAGCCACTAGTGTATCGACATATCGGCATCAATGCCCACGGCATAGTCAGGTGTTGTACCATCTTGGCTGCTTGGCTCACCTTGAGAGCGGCGGCGCAGATGTCGCGGTCTGTGGATGACAGCTCGAACTCATTAGTAATCTCATCTGCGATCTCCTCTGGCGTGTCCTTGTCCGGGTCATACGCGAAGTCGATGGTGCGCCGGTGCCTGTGCACACACCATCCAGCTTTCAGCACTCCTTGCATGTTCTGGAAATACTTGTCGCAAGCCTGACACTTCTACCGGCATGCCAGTCTTGATTTGAGCATGGTTGCACTAATGGCGTCAATCATGCAGCCCTGAATGCAGTTTTGCTCACCCCACAGACCATGACCCGATCACTCGGCCTTTTGCCTTGACGGCGCAGCTCCTCAATGCCATCCAGTCATCCAGGGGTGCACAATCTTTGCACCAACCCTGGGTAGGTGGTGACAAAACAGCCCGCTGGCTCAGGACACGGGAGCTGTGGTCAGGAGCCATTCAAGGCGCTGGGGTGAGGGTCCATACCTCTGGTGAGGGAGTTCTTCAGGAAGTTCTTCCTCCTCGTCCTGGGAATCGTCCCCCACGTACTCCATGTTGAGGCGGAAATGCAAGCGCCCCTCCTTCACACGCCCCGAAAACTGGAAATCATAGTCCTCGCCCCGCACCGTGCCCACCTGCATCCCCCATGATGAATCAAATTCTGACTGTGTCGCACATCATGACATGCCTGGCTGCAACATGAAGCTTAAATTGCATAGTCCGACAATCTTGGCGGGATGCCAGCCACATCGGCGAAAGATGTGAGACACTTTACCTCGCAGGCCTCCTCGCTCCCTGAGCTGGCCCCTCCGTCCTGCTGCTGGTGGTGGTTGGACCCCCCGTGCGGTGGAGCCTCCGGCTCCAGCTGGGGCAGCCCGCTCGGCCGCCGCCCCCCGACCTCCGGCGGCGGCAGCTTCGGCTTTGCAAAGAAGGGGTCCTCCAACAGCTCCATCGCTGTCGGCCGCGCCCCAGCCGGGTCCAGGCACCTGATCAGGCAGCGCACATGCTTGTGACTTTCCAACACAAAGTGAGCCTCGGCTCAGAAGGTCAAGATTCCCCAACGCTGCATGCATGTTGAGGCCCTCTGCATCACCATGTGGCAGGTCATGCCCTGCTGTGCAGACGTGCATATGCCCCCTGAGGGCACACCAAGTTGTCCGGTCTTGAAAAATTCCCATTGCATTGGAAATCAGGCAAGAGTCGCCTTAGGACCCATTGTGTTACAAGGGTTCCATTCACTGCTCCTTTGAGCATCCCCTTGCATTGAAGCGCCTACTGAAACACACCCCCAGAGTTGCCTCTCGTGGCAGCCACCAGCCTATAGGCCCCCGTCCCCAGACATCCCAACAATCTATGGTCTGCACGCTCCTGGAATACCATTGAATAGTGTGCTCAGGCCCCAGGGCACTCAGGCAGTGCAGAGCACCTGTGGATGAAGCCGCGCGCATCTGGGTCTTGCACAGCGTCCAGCAGGTCGGGCCAGCTGTGAGCATTCTCACGGTCCAGGCGCTGCTTCGTGGTCAGCTCCAGCACGCACAGGCCGAACGCAAAAATGTCAATGCTGCGCGTGTACTGGTTCTCCAAATTGTCCTCCGGAAGCACCGCTGCGCATGGCACTCAGATCTCTCAGTGACTCAGAGTCCCTGCCATCACATCTTTCGCTGATAGTGCAGGACGTTATAACACATTGGAAGGCACATAAAAGGTTTCAGATGTCCACTGCATGTCAGTTTTGCCTGCCAAGTGACACTGGAAGCTCACATGGCGAGAACCGCTTTGGCAGCAGAGTTGCAAGCCCCAGATCTCCAATCTTTATCTCCCCACTGTGGCCGTGGATGTAAATCTTATCACAGCGCAGGTCCCCATGAATCACAGGAGGCTGCTTCAGGTGCAAGTAGTCCAAGCCACTGAGGATCTGACGGGCCCATTTTCGCACTGCCTTCAACTCCAAATGTTTATGCCGCCAGCTGTAGTCCCTGAGATTGCCTGACGTGAAGTACTCCGTAATGAGATTGATGCAGTGGTTGTCCAGGTCATGCCAACACCTGAAGCATTTAATGATGTTGGGGTGCTCCAACTGCAGCCCCTTGCTCATCTCTGTCACGATCTTTCCCATTGTCTCGTCGTCCAGATCCATATTATTCACATCAGATTCTATCTTGCTCCAAGCCACATCTATGCCATGCTTCTCATCGAAGCCCTTGTAGACTGTCTTGAAGCGCCCTGAGCCTACTTTCTGCGCATAGCGTGAGAATCTGCCTGAGGGATCCTGCTCCAAAGCCATGCTATCTTCATCGTCTTCTCTGCTAGTGGAAGCCTGTTCCGATCCCCTATTCCTGAAGCTGCCGTCGTCTGCCATCCCTGCTCTAACAACTGTTCCTGTCAACCAGGGCGCCCCAACGATTCAGGCAACATCAAGAAACACTTCAGGAATGGCTGCTGGATCTCTCCAATGCCAACTACGGAGCCAGCGCCAAGGCCATCCATCAGATCGCAACTGATAGCTGCTCAGATCAAGCTGCCTTTTGCGATCGCTCACCTCCATATGCCTAACTTGGACCCGAGGCTGCCGGGGCGCATCGTTTCGACGGCAGTGTCATTGCTCCACCATTTACCTCACCAGTAGCGCTTTGCTTCTTCTGGGGTGGTTGAGAAAAGGCTGTCAAGTCTATAAATTGGTCCCAGGCATGCTGTTGCGCGTCCGGGCCACTTCGTTTCTAGCAGGTGTAGCTCTTGCAGGTGCTGTTGCCTACTTCCAGCTTCGTCAGGACCTCTTGCAGAGCCAGCAGGTCCTCATTGATCAGGTAAGGCCTGTAGACAGACGCTCGCCAGCTGGCGCTCGGTCGGGGTTAGCCAGGATTAATCGTGATGACTGGAGTTGTGGACTATATTACTGCCGTGCATGATGGCGGGGGAGCTGGCTCCGCTACGGTTTGTGCCGCCTTTTGGCGGGCTCCTGGCATAGGGGCGTCATGCAGCGTTTTAGGTTGGCCTTGCGTCCGTATAGAGCTTGTGCCGCAAGCATGAGTTCTCGTTGATACCAAGCTAATATGCATCCTTGAAAAAGGGGTTTGGACAGAAGACTGGAGTAGTTTGGGCTGGATTGTAGTGCAGACCAGAAAGTGGTTGTGAAAGTTGTTGTTAATTACTCAATTCATGCAACCCGCAAAGCGTGAGATTCTGTCAGCAGGCATCAAAGTTCAATTGCGAGGAACTGGAAAAGCGCGTAGCGGATATTGAGTCATCAGTTGCAGACTTGAAAAAACAGCAGTAAGTGCGTTTTCAAAAGGTGATTCCTCGTTCCCTCAATCGCCTTGATCTTAACTTTGCCATTGTGTACTACGGTTGATCTTAGTAAACATAGACAAAATCGTTTGTTTCCCCCTTCCTTTTCGTCACCTGTTCAAGATATTACATCTTACCGTTGATATTAGATAGAAGCATGTCACTGGATGTCTTCTATACTCATACGAACCAATATTGTATCAAAGATTTAGAGTGATCTCCAGGCTTCGGCAGCAGCAGCAATTTGCCTGTGCACACCAGAAGAGAAAAAGTGTTCAGAGCTGCTCTGCGTAGGAACAGCATCGTAAGCAGTGCACATGATGGTTTGTAACAAGGCTTGATAATGAAGAGGGTATCTTCTGATGCGCAGAACTTGTGAACAGAGATGGCTGACGACGGAGAAGTGTCCGCGCTCGTGTGCGACAATGGATCAGGAATGGTCAAGTCCGGCTTCGCCGGTGATGACGCGCCTCGCGCAGTCTTCCCCAGCATTGTTGGCCGCCCCAGGCATCAGGTGCACCACAGCCCTGTTCATAACAGGCCCCTCTGCGTTTCCTGAACATCCTTTGCATTGATTATGCATGAAAATGCGTGTTCTTGTGCATGTCACATCACGCCTTCTCTGCCTGTGGACGCAAATACGTGTCAGATAGGGCCGTGAAACACCTCAATGTGGGCAGACAGGAAATTGGTGCAGCCTGGATAGGAAGGGCTTCCTTGCAAGGAGGACTACTTTGCAAAAACATCTGTGGAAATAGCGAGACTGAGATGTTGGATTTGTGCAGGGCGTGATGGTGGGCATGGGCCAGAAGGATGCCTATGTTGGCGATGAGGCCCAGTCAAAGCGTGGTATTCTCACGCTTAAGTACCCCATTGAGCACGGAATCGTCACCAACTGGTGCGGGGCTCTGCATTTCTTTTGCCCTGTAGCTGGCTGTCATGTTCCCTAAGCTAACCAGTGGTGTCACAGATCAATGTCAGTATATATGCACTGCCAGGCGTCTTCTCGTTAGCATTATCCTGGTTGCATGCCTTGGCTTGCTTGTGAAGGTGAATGGATATCATCATGGGCTTTTGCGCTCTGTGTCGAGATTCCGATGGATCCGGAAGCCAAGTCAATTGCAGGGGGTCTACAGTGTTGCAAGCTCGCCACCACAGGCAGTGGCTGGGTCTCCTTCCCCTCTGAGGAACAGGCTGACAAGGTTGCTTACTGCATGCAGGGATGACATGGAGAAGATCTGGCACCACACCTTCTACAATGAGCTGCGCGTGGCCCCAGAGGAGCACCCTGTGCTGCTCACTGAGGCGCCCCTCAACCCCAAGGCCAACCGCGAGAAGATGACCCAGATCATGTTTGAGACCTTCAATGTGCCCGCCATGTACGTGGCCATCCAGGCTGTGCTGTCCCTGTACGCCTCTGGCCGCACCACTGGTATCGTGCTCGACTCCGGCGATGGTGTCACCCATACAGGTGAATCAATCCTTCCCTCTCATCTCTACTGCGCCTCAGCAGGGACACTGCTCTATCGCGCTCTTGCCCTATCAACACAGGTCTCGAAGGGCTCCTACCTGTAGACTGCTCTTGCTTGCTCTTGCATGCTGCCTTCCTGCATTTTGCTCCTGCAACCCGTGGTAACCCCAAGGCTTGCAGACCAGGGGCTCTCAGGCTGAAGCCCTGAAAGAGTTTTCACATGCTGCATAGTAAGCATCCACTCACCTGGGTGTTCCGCCAGGATCATCTGGGTAATATTTTGTCTTTGCCATGCGCGCAGTGCCCATCTATGAGGGGTACGCGCTGCCGCACGCCATCACCCGGCTGGACCTGGCTGGGCGCGACCTGACGGACCACCTGATGAAGATCCTGACCGAGCGCGGCTACTCCTTCACCACCTCAGCCGAGCGTGAAATCGTGCGTGACATCAAGGAGAAGCTGGCCTACGTGGCCATCGACTACGAGCAGGAGCTGGCCACCTCAGCCTCCTCCTCCACCATCGAGAAGTCGTACGAGCTGCCCGACGGCCAGGTGCGGTGTCTGCAGGCGTCCTTGGAAGTGACATATGAGTTTGGTGACGGTGGTTGCAGTTTGGTGTGCTTGACCGAACCTCTCACACCTTGATATGGTGATGGAGGTGCATTGCTTACCTGCATATGCTGTTGACCCTCGTGTGTGATTGAGCACAACATAGTGCAGGCGGACATACCAAGACTTAACTCTTCATCTAGTTAGGAGTCCCACGCAGCTGTGTGTTGTCCTGCGCAAGGTTGTTTGACCAATAGTTAGTGTCGTGAGTTTGAAGCTGCAGCCATGTATTGACCCGCAATTCCCAGCAGTATGAAGTGTGCAACATATGCGCGCAAATGAGATGGTCCAAAAACCGTAAGTTTGCTGGTCTGCGCAGGTGATCACCATCGGCAGCGAGCGCTTCCGGTGCCCTGAGGTGCTGTTCACGCCTTCCATGGTGGGCATGGAGGCGGCTGGCATCGATGAGACCGCCTTCAACTCCATCATGAAGTGCGATGTCGACATCCGTAAGGACCTTTACGGCAACGTGGTCCTCTCTGGAGGTGCGCCCACCCCTTGCTGCTTTCCTGCACTGTGATGATGCTGTTGTTCCACGGGACGATTCATGTGCCCATATTAAATGCCACGGGTCATTCTCGCAATGTCAGTAATTCCTGTGATCTCCTCCCAAGTGTGGGGGCTTAGCCATGCAGTTCCTCACCTGACTCGCTGACTTCATCCTGGCATTCTGCCATGTGCGCAGCATACATGAAGGCTGTATTCAGGCTCTCTGACGCGTTACAGTGTACATCTCCTCTTCCACACGAGTTCCTGAATCTGCCAGATGTCATAATATCCTTGTTGGGCTCACAGGAACCACCATGTTCCCGGGCATCGCGGACCGTATGAACAAGGAGATCACGGCGCGAGCCCCCTCCTCCATGAAGGTCAAGGTTGTCGCGCCGCCTGAGCGCAAGTACTCCGTCTGGATCGGAGGCTCCATTCTCGCCTCCCTGTCCACTTTCCAGCAGATGGTACGCCCCGCTGGCTCTCCCTTCTGTGCCATCGTTATTCATAGCAAGATATCTTTCCATGCAACCGCAGCTTTGCGCGGCGTCGATAGTTTGCAGCAGAGGTGGTAATGGATGCACTGCCTCGATTGTCCCTAATGCAGTGTTTGCGAGGTGGTTGTGCTGCTTGTGCGGGTGTCCCTGCGCTATTCACTGACATTCTCCATGTCTCCAATTGCTGCAGTGGATCGCAAAGAGCGAGTACGACGAGTCCGGCCCCTCCATCGTGCACAGGAAGTGCTTCTGAGGTGAGCTCGAAACAGCTCCCTATGTCTCCTGCAACACTTTGCTCGGCATTACTTCTCATCAATAGTTTTGTTATTTGGTGAGTGGGCTCTTAAAACCTGCTCAGCATGCTTATCTTCATGCAGTGTCAGCATTGGCAATTATCCTTATGGGGAGTTGAAATGACATTGTTCCATGCATGTGGCAGGTGGATATTTTGGTTGTGTGGAATTCCCAGTGCCCATGCCTGTTGGGGAGAAGGGGGCCTTTGATACGGATCTGGGCACTAGGAGCATGCATGACTGACAGGTTATGTGGTCATCAGAGCATTCTTGGCGTTCTGGGTCAAAGCACTGGTGAAAGCAACAGCAGTTGGGATACTGCACCCAGGGTGTGTGGTTTGCAAGATGCATGGCCTCTGCTCCTGTGCACGCCGTCTGCTGTTGTCACGCCGCCTCGTATCGCAGGAGGCATTCCGCAAGAGCGTTTGTTGATAGTGAGTGCAGGCTGTGTTTGGCATTACTATTTCAATACAGTAATCATTAATGTTGTTGCAGCAAGCATGGGGGAAAGAAATAGGATCGCAGAGATGATGTAATGATCTTTGCTTTATGGTATGAATCCAGTAGTGTTATTGTGTTTTTTGAGCGGTTGCATCCTCTGCTTTGGGACCATGTTGTTCTCAGGGAGCGCTCCTCCTGGTGAAGGCTGTCCAGGTTCATGCATGTAATCACACAGCAAACTACTCTTGCGTCCTGCAGTGAAAAACACGGGGGTTCTCTGGACACTGTCTTTGGTATGATTGTTAACACCCTCGTCAAACCTTGAGAGGGGCTAACTTTGGAGCAGGGCAAACGAAGCAGCTTGCGCATGCCTTCTGATACTTTCACTTTCTCTCATTCCAAAAATAAACGGGAGGTGTGCCCTGCCAGCACTGGTGGCTAGCAAGAGGCTAGAGGTGAACAGCAAACGCTGCAGCTTTTACCAGTAATTACATTCATAATTATATAATTATAATGCAGGGACTTTCATCCCGCACCACCACTTTGGGCCCACACGTGCATGCGTCAGCCAACACTAATTCACACAAGTGGCCAGTGCTTTGTCTATGCTTAAGCTTAGCTCAACTATCACAATGTTGTGACCATTAATGCGCCATTCCTTCAATATGAAGTCTGCAAGAGGCCAGCAGAACTCGTCAGAATGGTCCGACAACACTGCACAGTCAATGGGTATAAACTCAACCGCCATCTCGAATTTTAAGATTATCTAGAAACTGCCGCAGGGCATACACTACTTCTTGATTGACTCTGCAGATGCAAGCAACAGTGCTGCATCATGGCATGACCAGAACAATTTTATAAAAGAGGCCAATATTACCACACACAGGTAGCGTGGTCATAGCCTGGTGGCCAGAAGGTCTTTAAAGTGGTTTCCCTTGACAGGCAGAGCTGTCAAGTTTAATTGCGATTGATAAACACAGTACTGCAGCACACAGGAGTAGCTGCCTTGTATTAGCCGTGTGGACCAGCATGATGCTATCCCACATGTGACCATATTGCAATGCTTGGGCTGCAGAATGAATTTACGAGTCTTCTTGGTTCACTCCCCTCGGAGTGGGAAGCTCAAAATCACCCCTGCATCGGCGTGTCTACCAGTACTCTTTCTGCACTCACCGCCCTGCAGCAGGCTGGGCAGGTGGAAGCAAAGCATCCACAGTGATCCACCGATGTCTGGGCTTTTATGACGCTGCAAAAATGCACCTGTACCAGGGAAAGCAAACTGAGCATGCAAGATCACATGCATCATTGCAGGAGCGAAGTTGCATTATAAATGATCCACAATATGGATGCGCAGTATCAGCTACCTGTGTATCAGACCTGACAGGTCAATACAGAATCCCTGATCTCATGGCACTGGCATGGCAACCTGTACAGCCTCAACAATTTTTGCAGTAAGGACACACATCGCAGCCGGACAGCACTACAGGTGTCATCACCAGCAGTCCTCACCTGATTCAGGTGTTGCTGGAAGCATCAGTGCACACTGATGTGCAGTTGCTGGCACACTGGGGGTGCTTTGCATTGCATATGTCTTCAGGATTCTTGGAGCCGCCGCAGTTGTTGGGCAGGTAAGCGTTGAAGACCCTTCCCTGCGTGATACTGCCAGCGGAGGTACCTTTGGCGATGAACTGGGTGCTGGAGCCCGAAGTGTCGCTTCCTCCAACGTTGCAACTCGGCGTCGGATTGGCAGTGGCAGCTAAGTTGTCAAGGCCATCATCTAAGCCGTCAGTGCCATCTGAGCTGTCAGTGCCAGCCCCGGAGCTGTCACGGCCGCCCCCAGCTGTAGAGCAACCCCCAGCAACCACTCGTGCCAGAGACCACACTTGCCAGGGGTGGCTGTGATGATCACTTGTGGAGATATAAATGGTGTGTTTACCGGACATGTAGGGCATCCTGTGTGGCACATGCATGCACGCATATGCCCACTTAACTTTTGACTGATACAATGGCCTCGAGTGCTGGTCAAACATGCATGGATCATTGCCATCAAGTACGAAATAGACCCAGCACCCTCATTAGACATTTGTTCTTCGACCAAAGGTGCTGCCAGGAATCACGTTTTGTGACTCAACACAAGGAGTCTTTCGCTGCAGTCGTCCAAGGAAAGAGGACTGTTATCGACCTCTGCATATAAAACGAGAGCTCACCGTTGTGGCCTGGTTTGTCCTGCTGTCGTAGGAGACATCTGCCGAAAGGATGCAGTTGTAGGTACGGTCCGAGCAATCGGCCAGCGCAGCAGGAGCACCGATCGAGAAGATTGCCACGGCGAGCATCAACACCATCCAAACCTTGGACGCCATCTTAAAATCTGCAAGTCAGAGCAAGCAGGTCGACAACCTGAGCGTGCGCACAACCGAATATGTGGTGTAAAATGCCAAAGAGGATGGTCAGCTGGCTCCGTGGTTTCCATCAAATGATGATGATGATGTTGATGCTACCATGGTGCAAGGTCGGACCTTGCCTGCGTTGAAGGTGACCTGCGGAATCTTGTGCAGAGCAAGTGCTGGTGTTACTGTGCGGCAGGAGATCGTGCAACAAGAACTGATTAATGCTGCGGAGGGAGCGGCCTCTTACGCCACATGCGACTTCTCATGCAGATCGGGGTGGCCTATGGGATACATCATCAACTCGGATAGGCCTGCATGCAGGCCTAGGTGTGTTTTAGAAGAGGGTGAATGCAGGAACAGAGGGAATGCAAACTGTGAGCCCTATGGTGAACTAAGACGGTCACCAATTGTCCTTCAAATATTGCAGAGGAAGCTTCGTCGGCCTCAGTGGGTGACGAAGCACGGGATCGTTGCGGATATGGAATCCTGCCAACCTCGGAATGGTTTGTCCGTCAAAGCCCGCAAATCACTTTGGCTGTAAGGCTGATAGCAACATTAGGCGTGCAAGATGTCGAACAAGGCTCTTGCCCTCCATTGGTCGAAAGTGACTCTGTCAACTTCGTATTTTTAGAAGAGCGGCGTATACATGTAGTGTCTTAAGGCACGCCTTGTTATCGATGTTGCCGTTTAATCGTTCAGAGGCTTTTGACAACACTTGCAGGATTCGGTGAAAGGGTTGGAGCTTGCGGTCGAGAACTTCCCAACCGGGGATTCCCTGACGCTCAAGGACTTGTAGGGAATGGAACGGGAGATTGCGCGAAGACGGGTCCACAGCAGCAGAATGATCCCTGGTGGGGGTAAGGCCGAGCACCATATTGCATTATTGAACCTGTGAGCTGTAGATGTTGCCGTCGCCGGGGCCATCCTAGAAGTGGCAAGTTTTGAGTTTACCATTGTGGCTCACACAGATCTGTGTGTATTAATTGTCAACGTATGTGGGCTTGTGTGAAGAAACTGGCTGCAAACCCAGATATGATGTGCGAGCTTACAGCGAGCATCTGTACAAATTTCCCAGCTCGGTGCTATCAGTCTCCTGCTGACAAGGCATTATAGGACAGGCCCACACACGTTCATTCCAGTCGCTCATCATATGGCAGCTTGGAGAGCCCTCCTAAATGACAATATCACTGTGTAGCAGCAGGTCACTGGCTCACCGGCATGCACTGCTTCTATGTACCGAGGAAAGCAGTCATTGGGGGCCAAAAAACGTTATAGACCGTAACAGAGCAGGGCATTTTCTAGTGCAATTCACATTTGACTAGAGGTTGCATGTGTACTGGTTGGCAACAAGAGAGGCCTGGCTTTTGCCATGCACAGTGCATGGGGATCCCAAAGGAAGCCACCCACATAGCCTTGTACCACCATGAGTCTTCAACTTGCCTACAAGCTAGTGGGGGCACTAAATTAGCCACTGACTGTACTGACTTGAGCACAACACACGTCAGCACTGCAATGCTTTGTGTCTCATACCTATTTCAATGGGATCATACTGTGGATGCCCACCACATCATCGAGAAGGACATTGTCAGCCAAGAAAGGCTCTGTCAGTGTGGTCAATGATCACTGATCATTCATGGTTGCAAGTCTCCCAGCAAAGCATGGATGCGGGAAGAGCTGCAGTGTGGTGCCGTCTGATGGTGAGCCTAGGGGCAGACAGGCGTGGGCGGTGGGCCGACCTCAAAATTTGCGGTGTAGCTGGCGCCGCCATTGCCAAAGCTGAGTGTAGGGGTGTCCACGTAGCAGGTGGAGCCGGGCAGGCCACTGCCGATGCCGATGCGCACCGCGTAAATCTTGTCTGCCCCGCTGAGCGGGGGAGTGCTCGTGCCGCCTAGGAAGTTGGCCTGCCACACAATGTGCGGGAGTCACGAGCCGCCATAAACCCTAAAGTAGCTTTAAGTGACTTTGTAATCATTTTGTTCACACATCCCTTGCATTGTGTAACACAATTTGTGTTACACTTTCAATGGTCTTTGGCACAAGGAAACACAGAAGTTTTAAGTGGTGGGTGACCATCCCTCGACTTCTCTGCAATGACTGAACACCTTTATGGTCAGGTCATAGGATGATGAGTTGTTTGCACTCACCTGGAATCCAGTGGCCCATACGGAGAGAGGCTGGAAATTGTTCCCACCATCAAAATTTTGTGCCACTGAATTTTGATTATTGCTGCGGATCCAGAACTTCTGATTGGTCATGTCCTCAGTCACCCACACGTTGAGGGGAGGAACAGGATTTGTCTGGTAGGCCCGCTCCCACACCAGATTGACGACAGCATTTGCTGAGTTGACGATGACCAGCCTGCTCGCACAGGGAGAAGTTTCTACATGCACACCAGGCCTTCCAAGATTCTGCACTCTGGCTCAAGCACTTGACTCTGAGCTTACAGTTGTTGACTTGAAAGAGCAACACAAATAAGACGAGCATGCCTGAGATATACCAGAATGTAACAGGTGCTGCATGGATATGGAGGTCAAATTGTGCAAGAGCGCACCGGAAAGCTGGGACAGGGCTGCTAGAGGGAACGTTGTACTCAAAGGAAAGAGAGCCTGCCACCAGGTCCCCCAGAGTTCCAAGGGGGGCACCGCCAACGACATCATACACTCCCTCAACCTGCAGATCCGTTATTTGATCAGCGAGAGAAGTGACAGCCGTGTCAACACATTGTGCGCAGCAGGATGCACGTGTTAACAAGGTTGTACTGCCACCACACTTTCAGCTATTGAAGGAAGTTCACTGCCGCTAGCAGGCTTTGGAGCAAGCCTGACGGTCAGCTCTGGGGACATGCAGCACGCACTGAGAAGAGGGTTGCATTGAGTGTCTTTTGAAGTGCAGAGGTTGCCAGGTCACAGTCACAGACACCCACCTGGGCCTTGTCAGCGGGGGCGGTGGTGAAGAGGCGCAGGGAGCCGTCGCCACGTCGCGGACTCTCAGAGGTGATGGAGACAGTGCCAGCATTGCGCGTATCAAAGGACACCCACGGCTGGGACTGAGGGAATGCCTGCGACTCAGGGCCGAGTGTGTACACGGCGTTGGGCGGCGACGAGGCAGTGCCGGTGCAGCCTGCGCGCAATGGCGCAGCATTTGTCAGTTGCACATTATGGTGAGCTACAATGCTAAAGCAAGACAAGGGCATCTTAAAACTGTGCTCTAAGCTACCAAGAAAACACGACCATCTATAGGTGTTCCACAGTGCTACACCATTGAAAACAGCACATCACAGTTTGTGAAGAACATGGATGCAGGGCTCTGGTTTTTGTGGAGCAGTGCTGGCGGTGGGTGTTCATTTTATGGCAGTCAGATTGGAGCCAAGGTGCTGGGGGCTTCACCTGTAGGGCCGGTTGCCCCAGTCGCCCCTGTAGGTCCACTGCCGCCAGTTGGTCCAGTGCCGCCGGTGGGTCCAGTGGGACCGGTGTCGCCTTTGGGGCCTGCATCAGAAAGCATGTCTTAGGAGACCTGAAGCACTGGGAGCGCTCCTGCGCATCCCCAACAAGTTTCCTTGCACCTCTTGAAGTCCTGGTGAGACTGCAGTTGCGCATGACTGCATAGCATTGCGCCGGACTGGCAGCTGCTGCTGCTAAGAAAGAGTGGTTAGGAAAAGCACAGCAATGAGATCAGAAGTCTGTGATGGGGATAGCAATGCCCTCACCTGTAGCTCCTGTCGGGCCGTTCAGACCGTTTGTGCCGTTGAATCCCTGCAGTAGCAAAGTTTATAAACTTGACAGTTATAAGTATCTTAGTACAGTACAAAGCTTCAGCTTTTAAAGGAAGCTAAATTTGCATAAAGATTGATCTCGAAAAGCAAGCTCGTAGAACGAAGCCTGATCTCAAGCAAAAGTTTCTGGTGAAGCACAGAAGCAATTCACGGCGCGTGTAGGGGCACTCACCGGGGTCAACGAGTTCACTTTGTCGACGATGGCCTGGACAATGACTTTCTCTGCAGCAGCATCCGCCTTGATCATGTCAATCTCGTTTTGGATGCCCTTCACTTCCCCCTTGCTGCAGCAAAAACGCAACCACAAAAGAATTTGAATGTTGGTGTTCGGCAACTACTTCATTTGCGTCACGACATACGGTCAGTTGAGTCAAATGTGGGATCACTGGTAATCATACAAAATATAATGATATCCGTATGGCCATCCCGAATGGGCTGCTGATGCACCTTGCGGGAAAAACACCCTTGACAACGTCCCCCGTCTCGGTAGTCCATTTTGGTAAAACGCTGAACCCGCCTTCGGGTTGACCTAAAGACGGCAGCACAGTCATGTTAAGCTCTTCTTACAACATCTAGAACGCTTTCACAAGGCAGCGAAGGAGCTCTTGGCGGCAGGAGTCCAACAGCTCGACAGCAGAGCATGACAAGCAGCAGGTGACGCCTCCAAAAATGCATGTGCTGCCGCGACAGCTGCAATCGACTCATCACCGGGGTTAGCTTTGAAGTGAGCTGACAGTTTGGCACCATCAGGCAGGTAACTGTTTTGTCACTTGACCACGCTTTGAACCCTGTCTTTCCATCACTTTTTGAAAACCTGCCGGAAGCGCAGAGCAGGATGCAGACATTCTTCTTTATTGAGGCCAGTGAGGCCACGAGAATGCTGTTATTGCTTCCAGTCGCGAACAGAATGGGCATTTCACGGGGTCCAACATTCAAAAACCAACGTCGGCAGTCGGCCCACTGCGGACCGAAACAAGCAGGACGACCTTGAAGCAGAGCGTCTTACCTGCAGTATCTCCAGCGGCAGCACCTTCAATGTTCGCACTCATAACGCACGACATGTGCATGAACATGTGCATGAGGAACACCGTCCAAGCCTGTGTACTGCGCCTGCGACGGCAGTTGTGGAGGTCGTGAGGGTCTCACCACAAATGCGTGCTCAATTGCGTACATTGTGGCTTCTTGTCTCTTCTTAACGAGGAAAGCATATACAAATGTGTATCTTGTTTTGAAGAAACACCCAAACGGCATCCCTCTTTGATAATTGTGTGCACAAATTTCCTCGATCATGCTAAGCAATGGAAGAAGCGCAACAATCACGCAGATGGCATCCTCGATTATCTGCATGAACTAGAGTCTTGGATTTTATCTTACCTTGTCGCCATGGTCTCGCTTCAAGAGGATGTTATACTCGAGTGATGGCTGCTCGCTGGGTCCGGTGATTGTAGGAGTGCTCGCACTGCCGTGAAGACCGGCACTGCACTTGGGGCAATCTCAATCACAGAGGTAACACTTCTTGAGGTGTGTTTTTGGAAAGAACATCTGTGCAGGCAAGAGCTTCCTCGCCAAGAGGGCCGGGATCGATTTCAAATAAATTGTTTTGCAGTACCTCGTTATTACCTACGCCGCTGTCACCCCGCTGTGCTCCGACAGGGGCAGGAGCAATATACACCAGAATTGGAGAGTATGGTAGCATCGGCGGCAGTTGGGCGGTCATGAGATACAGAAAAAGAGATGGGCTTGGGGCTGTCACGGCTGACAAGTAGTACCTTTCGTATACTCAAGGTACTATTTGTGATCATCACGTATGATAAAGATTCTATGATTCCAGTGAAAATACTGGCGCTCGCACGCCCTTGATTGTTTACTTTATAGCTCTTGATCTTATCCACGTCACAACTTTGCAACCAACTGGTACTTCCAGTAGTAGTACTAGCACCAACCAGATAGTAACCAATCAGTGGAAAGTGCGCCCTGTTGACGTTGACGTCATGTGTCAAACAATTTACATGTGCACGGATAAACCACACACAACTTGGAAGTGTAACTCCTATGGCGGCATACTATAGCAGTACTATGTAGGACCACATGAATACTGTGTTGGTGGTGGTGATAAGTGGACCATACTGAATTACATTCACCAGCACATGCCCCGAAGTAGTTGACAGGTTCTGTCACCGTACGCACGTGCGTCATGCGGTGTATACGCCGTACCGGCGGTACCGGTGTATAGTCTATCCCGCGGGGTCCGGCAGGCCCGGGCCGGGCCGGCCGAATGGTGATGCTAAAATGATAGCATCCGATGCTTAAAGCATAGATATCTATCAGGTCCACGTTCGATTCCCTGACACTTCAGAAACATTTTTGGATCAAATTTCCAGGCGCATTTCAGCGATATGGTCAAGTGAGACATGTATTCACCCCGGGGGCCCCCCGGGATACCGTCACATGTGGCAACCGTTGCCACATGTGGTGACCACGGTGGCATTGTTGCAACCGCATCAAACCCATCCTGCCAGAGAGGGTGGCCCACTGGGCCTGGGTTGCTTAGGACAGCCCTCGTCGATCTTGTAAGAAGGAATGTTAAGAGCTGCTAGCTTCTATGGCACACCCAGGCTGGTGACCCAGCATGGTGCACGGTACACTTGCGAGTTGACAAGGCTGCAAGCGTGCGCATCTTATGCGCGTAGTACGGCCCCCCCTGGCAGGTTCCAATACCAGTTTGAACCGTCTCCGGCTGCAGACGGACTTGTGTCTGCCCTCAGGGCACGGTCGCAAGGCTACGAGATCGCCGTACAATTCATTAATGTTGTTGTTACTTACTGTACGTTTGGAGCATACATTTACGGTTCACAATGCTTTAAACCCAAACTTGTTCGAGGGCCCCAGTACGTACTGGATCTATAAACGGGCTACTGGGGTACGCATGTCGGTGCAGCAAGACACCGACGGCGTCCTCACTGACAGCCGCCAGCACAGATGATGATCCTTCTGCAATTTTGGCCACAACTTCGCCGTCTTTTGGGGGGGCAGGTTCGTCGGAAACCGCTCGAAACCTGGTGAACAGTGACTTATCGGCAACCCCTGCCTTGATCAACTACTTCTGTCATTGGAATGTGAAATAGACATCTCATGTAAGTTGCTAGTACCACTCACTGGACATGGCATGTAAAACAATATCCCTATATTGTCCCTTGTCAATTGAGTGTTTGCGGTGGATAGCGTTCTAAATAATGGCAAATGACCTGCTGACCAGCTATGGTAAGACCAAGGAACTTTCAATAATCTGAAACGTTACAACGATTTGCTGTACACATACACTCCCAACCAATAGGAGAGTGAAAGGAGTGAAAAACCTGGTACATTCTGCTGTGCTGTGCTCCTGTTCCGCAATGTCTTTCCCATGTTGAACCCAGCTGGCCTTGCAGCAGCGGCTGAATGCCTAGGCTTATGTGGGGTTATACCGCATGAGCAAGGTCCAAGCTATACCAACTGGCAGCATTAGCTAGCAACCTATCTCCATGTGTCCGTGAATAAGCCTCAGCACATGCTGTGGTAATGCACCTCCGCCACGTAATTTGCCAGTAGCTGAGCAGGCAGAACTACTTACATAGGGAAATGTAGAGGTGGCGCAAGCAGCATGTTCAAGCCTGCATGCAGTTCATTGACAGAAGTATCCGCCATGACAGCGCCCATGACCTGTGCTCCTTGTGATAGCCTTTGGCTATGACCAGTGGCTGGTTGAACAGGTCACCAGGCGAGTTGCAGACAACAAAATGTGCATGAGTTACTTCATTCTTTCACATCGTTTAATCCAGTCCCTACCCCCATCACATCTCTGTGTTCTGCAACCATTGAGGCCCGAATGCTTGCAGAATACAACACTTCTAGCAGGAGACAGCCTAGGTCTCGAGGTAAGCTTGCCTGAAAGAGCCCTTCGTGGCTTTTGATGCTACAGCTCGAGATCCTGGCAGGAAGATGGAGCAGTCCTAAAGACGCAAAAAATAGTGTCTGCAGATGTTGACAGAAGAATCAAGGGGACTTCCAAGTCAGTGCAGGCGATCAGTACAGGGATCGGTAAGTTTCAGTCTTTCATCAAAATTCGCCCGGCTTTCTCTTTAAATTCCCCAGAACACCCCTGAAGAGTGCCAACTAGCAAACTTTCTGGAGAACCAAATGTCGCCCTTAGATTGGGGACAAGTAATCTTCCCACTCGTGCTCCCAGACGTCAACTGCAGTACATGGTGTATGCGTGGGCGTACGACATGCATGACCTCAGAAACGTGAACAAAGAAGATTTCCATGACTTGCGCGTGGACGGGAATCCTCGACCCGAGGCGGAGCCATTGGCGAGCCGCTGTCGGCCCAGATCGGCGAAGAAATTCGAGCAAGCTTCGCCGCAAGAAGCTCTGGAACGCAATCTTACTTGTTGCTCAACATGGACACAATGCTGGCCAATCACTTCGCTGGCTTGTCCACCCGGGGCAAGGTGATGGCTGAATATGTCTGGTTGGGAGGTTCCGGCTCAGACCTTCGCTCAGCGACCAAAGTGCTTTCCTTCAAGCCGAGCAGCCCCGCAGACGTCCCGCTGTGGACTAGCGATGGCACAGCGACGGGACAGGAGGATGGCCCGTGCTCAGTCGTGTACTTGAAGGCCCGCAGCATCCACCCCGACCCGCTGAGGTGCTTCCAGCTCAAGGGCGCTTCCCATGTCCCGCTGCCTGCTGCACTTTTGCCGCCCACAATTGGCACTTTCGCGTGCTAAGTTAGACACTTGTTAAAGGGTGGTTGTTGTGAGGAGGCGGCAGGTTCTGGGCACTGAGCGTGTTGTGTTGGGGTTCCTCAGGGGAGGCGACCACATCCTGGTGCTGTGCGATACGTTCCAAGCACCGTCCGTGGAGGCGGACGTTGGATCGCCGGAGCTGCACCCGCATCCTACCAACAATCGGGCACCCTGTGATCGGGTTATGCGAACCGCAGCGGCCAGCCAGCCAGTGTTCAGTTGCAACCAGCAATTTACACTGCTCAACCCACAGACGTGCTGGCCAATAGGTCCGTGCCTTGCTCCGCCCTTCGGAAGTCATTAGCCAGCGCTTGGGCGTGAGGCAATAAGTGTAGGCTGTGTTGGGGCTGCAAGTTGTCTGGTTGGAAAAGGTGCTTGGAAGAGGTGCTCACGAAGGGTTCTCGTGGACCTGAAAATAAACATGCAGAATCATTCTTCTTATGCTAGGATATAGCTGACACTTCTCGGCACATTGCAGGTTGGCCAGAGCGGGCTACAGGAGCAGCATCGTCAAGCCAGTCGTACTGTGGTACAGGCACCGGTGTAGCAGTAGGTCGAGAATTTGCGGAAGCTCACATGAGAGCGTGCCTGCATGCTGGACTGCGCATATCTGGTGAGTTGCAGCACTGGGCAAGTGACGTTTAGAAGATGCTGAAGAATTGCAAGTGCTTGCTCTAAGTGATCCTTGCCCAGAAGTCCTGTGAAGTTCATGGCTGCAACTTTGCTGGTAGGTTTCATATTGGGGATGTTATACTTTTGTAGCATAGCAATCACCTTCATGTGGCCTGTGCATTGAGATTTACCATTCTTGGACTTTATTGGCACATTGGTGAATTGATATTTTCACCGATTGGTCTGAAAGGTCGTTGTGTTTACTGGATCGTTCCAGAAGCAGTCACGATACATACTGGGCACTTAATGAAACAGATGAGTTCGGGGACTGAAGGTGTTGACCTTCGGGCTTATTGCTACAGGATCAAGGCCAGACTCAATACCAGGGCAGTGGTCATACACAGTGGGGCCCTGCAGAGGTATTGAGCTTGGAGATCACCTATGGTTGTCACGCTACCTGTTGCTCAGACTATCAGAGCAATTTAAGGTGCGAGGGCCCACAATGCTAAGTTCTGGAAAGTTTGCATCTGTAGCGGTGCATATCTGGCTTGCACTGTGCTATCCCATGTTCCTGGCAAAAGTACATTTTTGGTGCGTTTTGCTATTGTGTGTGTGGTCAAGATATATGAGCATGTTGTGTTGATTCTTGTGGTCTTTGCAGGTCATTGCCTCCACAGACCCCAAACCTGTGCCAGGGGATTGGTCAGGCAACGGAGCGCCAATCAAATTTAGCACACGAGAGACCAGGGAGGAAGGAAAGGGCTGGTTTGTGATCCAAGAGCATTTGAAGCGCCTGCAACAGGTGTGCATCTTGCATGGTCATCTCGTGGAGCAAGACGCCTTGGGTTTTCTCGGCTTGTGAAGCTGATGTTTTCACCTTTCTAAAAGAGAAAAAGATCTCACAAACTTTGAGGGTAAGTCCTTCTCAAAGGTGATTTTGTGCACATGCAGACACACATGCAGCACATGGTGGCATACGGTGTGGGCAATGCCAAGCGTTGGGGAGGTCTAGGCTGCAAAGCACAGCCCAGCAGCTCCGTATTGGATTTCACCGTTGGCATGGAAAATAGGAACGCCTCTGTACGCATACCTCACTCAGTCCTCCTCCAAAAGCGCGGCTGGTGCGCCTCCTGTCCCTACTGACCTGCACCTGCATGTTTGTACTCCTGTGCTGGAACCATGCTGTTCAAAATTTGGTACATATCCGCCCATCAGACAAGCTTTGTGTTCTCTTTTGATGTCTCACTTTCATTGCTGATTGGGTGAGTACCGTAGTCGGTTGCATGCAAGCTTCTGATATGGATGTGTCCTTGATGAATGTCCGGCACCTAGAAAGGTATTCATACTTTTCATTGCCTTTGGATTTTGCTCTGCCATACGGCGGAGTTACAGTGGCAAGATAGCTCACTGTAGTTTTCATGATTGATCAGGTTTGAGGATCGGCGGCCTGCGTCCAACATGGACCCCTACCTTGTCACCATGCTGCTGGTGTGCACCACATTGCAGCTGCCACTGCCCATGGGAGAGGCCCATCTTGCAGCCCCTTGTGCTAGGTGAGACCTTCTGGCTGCAGAATCTTTATTCCAGGACTGCTGCATATCTTAAAGCTCATGGGAAGTGCCGCATAGTCACGCATGTGTGAGGGTTGAGCTTCAGGATATAGCCCCATTGTTGCTCCTCGAGTTATCACGACATGAAAATTGCAGGCCTCGATATGATATCGAGCAACACAGTTGATGTGGACTGGCTGAATGGGCTGGCTTCTTTCGTTGGGTGTCTTGCGCTGTGTGAATGATTTTGGGTCCTGAGCTTTTGCTCTTCTCATTACATCGCGCTGACAGCTGGCTGGCTTATAGCCGTAGCTTTTAGCAGACCAAGGGTCTAATCGTGGCACTCGAGCTGGTGAGCACCATGTGGTGGTGCCTGAAAGCGGATATGGTACTTGAGTAAGGCCAGTAGATGTGTGTATTTGAATATTTTCTTGTTGCTGCAGCGGCACCGGCAACAGCGGATCAGCGAGCGAGACAATCTCACGGGGCAGCAGCAGCATCCTGGACGAAATCGATGACCTGGATGGATTCGCGCCAGACACGCCACCGCAGGTCTATGGCTTGCTGGCCGCAGAGTGCAGCTCGGAGAACGAGCTTCACACAGACGAGTCGCGCATGTGCCACTGAGTCATCAATGAGTCACCCCGTTTTCAGTGGGAGTGTCAGGACAGGCCCCGGACGTCGGTGAGATGGAGCGAATACGGAATAACAAGGGGCTCAGGTTCCCAGATCTTTGGCTTGGTGGATAGTCCCAGAAGTGTGTGCAGTGGTGGAGGCAAGTGATGACTGAAAGTATGCAGCATGTGCTGGGGGTTGTCTGAGGTTTTTGGCCGTAACGGCAATTCCTTCATCCATGAGTCACATAGGTTGCAGCTCTGGCAATGTAAGCTGAAAAACCCATCTGCCTGCAATGTAGCCCAGGTGGGGGTGGGTTGTTCGTTTCTTTGGGGCATTTTGCCGGTTTCAGGAAGTGCTGCCATAGCTGCAACCGACGAATGCTGACGTGTCCTAATGAAACTGTTGTTTAGAGAAAAGATAAAGAGGAGGTCAATTGCGTCAGCCACTGTGGCAGCTACTGGAGCTCTGACTTTGCAGGGATTGTCGAGTTTGATTCTTTGACAACTGCAACGAGGAGGGGGCAATGGAGATATATTCTTGCATAGGTGGGGTCTTGGGTTGTCTGTTCTGTCACAAAGTGGCAGACTTTGTCGAGACGACCAGCACACCGTGTGACACTTCTTTACTGGGGCTGTATAGGAGCATACCAGTGCTATTGCGTGTGATTCTTGGCAGGCAGTGTTCCAACTGGTGTTTGAGGGATGTCTGTGTGAATGAGCAGATGGGTTCAGGTAAAGACTTCATTATTATATTTCGAGAAGGGCGTGTTTTGGTTGCTTTTCATCTGGGGGGCATACCGTCGCACATTGTGCAGAAGATCATCATCTACATCAGTATTAGTCACGGGCAATGGTGTGTTTCTGGCCGCCAAGAGGGTCGTGCCATAAATTTTCAGGGGTAGTTGGGGACTTGCACGACTGCTTTGGACCAAAATGTTGCGGCTCTGCTGCTTGCTTCGGTCAGTGTCTGCCTTCCAGTGTTGCAGAATATTCTTGCTGTGTGCTGCAGTGCAGTGCATGCACTAGTACAGTCGCTTCCATTTCTCATAAGGTTATTAACACAGGGCCGTTCTCCTAGCTGTTCTTTGAAAAGGGATAAGAGCTAGTTTGGCTGGCAGAAGTGATCCTCTGGTAATGGCTTTGCATCAGCCATGATGTCCCTGCGTAGGATTGTTCGGTATGCAACAGAGATTAACAGAAAGACGACACGTCTGAAGCGTTGAGTGCAACGTTTTTTTTTTCAGCGCTTCATGACGTGGCCCCTGTCAAGCCAGTCACAAAAGATGGGTTATAACTAGTAGGAGAAAAGAGGTATTTCGCAAGTAGGCTTGGGTTGACGGCTTTGAAATAAATGTTGTTGGTGGGTTCCCAGGTTGCATCGTTAGAGTATTGTTTGATGATGAGCAGTAACAGATAACAGTGTGCCACTGCCCAACAAATCTAGATCTGTCTTCATTCTGGGGCAAGGTGACTGTGATTCCAAGGTGGGATTTTAGACCCCTGTCCCTGCCTTGTGTGTCACAGGTCTTGTTGGCTGGGGAGCTTTACACAGGCTATTTTTTTCAAGCGTATGTAGGTGTTGCAATCCTGTTGTGTTTTAAAATAGATGGGGTACAAACGTCGCCACCGTGATGGTGGCAATCCATATATGGCAATTAACCCATTGGAATGCATCGTTGTGCTGCTCTCTGCAATTGGTCCTCTTGTAAGCTGGTTCAGAAAGACTGAGGCTCACTTTATTTCCTGCTAATCGACTGATTAGGTGATTTACACAGATGCATATCCAAGCCAATATTGCTTGCCAGGATACAGCCCTAGCAAGCTCGCATGACCCCTCTTCATTGATTACAAGTGCTGTCATCAGCTGTCAATCGAGCTACAAGCAAGAGATGGGTAAGAGCGACCTCTGGCATCGCTGCCCAGGATGGATAAAAATAGAAGATTATCCAGATCTGACAGGGTCATGGACCCCTTATCTTGGAGCGTCAATGACGCTGCCTCATCAGCAGAGGTCATACCAATAAAGCCATGACGCTTTCAAGCATATGTGAATTGAGACTGTGTCTCTTGAAAACACGCATTTGCACGTGTGACGTTCTGGTCATGCGTCCTCTGTCCTGAAAAAAAGACCATAGTCGGAAAGCCCATCTGAAGTGAATTCTTCGTGTCTGTTCAAGGTGCTTCTTTAGGTACTTATCCGAATCATAACTGGAGGCACTGCTCTTCTTGCTATTGGACTGCGGATGTTCTGCCCTACTTTGCAGTGCGCTTTTAGGCACTCGGGCATGCATCCAAAAGCTTCCCCAAGAATAGAGCTAAGCAAACATATTGAGTAAAGGATTGTCATTGGTAAAAGGATACACAAGAAAAGAATGGAGGACACTTCAGGCCGGTCAGTTCAGGCGCCACTGTTCAATGGGGAGGGCCATGGAGTTCGCTTGCTGTATCATGAGCACCCTCAGGGCCAGGACACACTCATAAATCGATGCCTGCCACAGGTGTCCACTCTCTGCAGACCCTTTGATTGCTATGGAATGCAGATTGAGTGCATGATGCACTTGTTTGTGGCAATTGCTGGAAGGTTACCTATTTCCTGTGGATATATCGCATAGCGTGACAGCACCAGCAGAAGGCCGAATGTACTGTAGTTGACAATCCCAATACACCTTTAAAGGACAGCCCTGGTGCTCCGAAGAGACTGCTGGTTTTTGTAAATCTCGTTCAGTCATGCACCTGTTTCCTAGGCCCCAGCCCATGCTCGGCTGCTCATATGCACGGAGCATTGCTGATCCTGGGCCGGAGCATTACGTGCTTCACTCCAGCTTCTTCACATTACCAGACAGATGTTCCTTGCAGCGATAGCACCCGCACTGCCCTCCTACGTCTCCGCTTCTCTCTGAGTGAGATCTTGTATGACGGGTAGCGGTGGGGTGCAGGATGCTAGCGTGCAGGCGGAGGGTCAGTACAGGGTGGATGTCCTGGGGCAGTTCACTGGGCGGGCCTCCTACCGGCAGACTGCGCCAAAATTGGCCTGGGCGGCTGAGCTGGAGCGCAGCAGCCGCCAGGGGTGGACACGTCAGCGCCAGTTTCACACCAAGCTGGCACGCGACATTGATCGCATGCAGCTCGAATGCGAGGCTTGGCAGAGGTGACTCAACGTTCACCAGTCCTCCCCCAATGGCTGCAAACATAGCCTTCATGCCCCTTTCCCAAGCTGTACTGTTTTCCAAATCCCGCCCATAAAATCAATGGAGTACTTTGTCTTAGGCCAAATCTGCCCCTGACAACGCTTCATACCTCCTTGTGGTCCAACAACTGGCCAACACCAGGTCCTCTGCCCACACGAGGCCAGAATCCCATGAGCAGATAAGTGAAGCGCATTTTAGATCCTGTGCATCAGGATTCTATGGAAAGTCTCACCGCTTCACCTGGCTTTCCCGCCAGCTGTTCCGGGCCCATTGAACAGGGCTTACCACCTCCAACTGCCAAGAACAGCAAGCATCTCATGAAGGGAAGGTGTTCTGGAACAGGCCCTGAACACCAATACCCTGTTTCCGTATCTAACATGCTTGCATGGTTGCGAGGGTGGAGACAGCTTCAGCACAGGCATGATGTGCAGCAGTGCCTCTGCGCGGCTGCAGACGACTGTCACAGGCCCCCTCTCAACAACAAGGGCATGTGATCCAAGCCCTGTGCCTCAATAGGCCCGAAACATGGAAGCCTCTGAAGGATGAACGATGCACAGGACAGGCGCTACGCAGCAGTGCTTCTGCGCGGCTGCTGACAACTTTCACAGGCCCCCCTCTCAATCAGTGCATACAGTCCAAAGCCCTGTGCCTCGACAAACCCGAAACATGAGAGCCTCTGAAGGATGACCGCGGCACAGGACAGGCGCTACGCGTTGCTGTTGGGCGGCTTCGTGGAGGAGAGCGCTGCCCTGAAGCTGTGCGCGCATGGCACCCCCGACGCTGAGCTGTCCGCCAGCGTGGACGTGGGCGCCACGCGTGTCACCGGCACCGTGAGTCTCCTTGTTCCTCTGTGTTGACCACTACCACTTTCCTAATCGCCTCGATTGCTCCTTAGCCTGCTTCCAAGCAAATTAGTCTGTGTATTAACGCCTGTTAGCACTTGCACAGACAGACATTTTGCCACTTGCAGAGGACACACAGCGCTCGTTGTAGACATTGCTAAGGATGTTTTTTTCATCACTCAGAGTCAGTATGCAAAATTAAACATAAAAAGCTCTATGTGCATGTTTCTTGCAATTGGAGAGCTGGATTGCTGCTAGCATCACCTAAAGTTTGAACTCCGCTAGGCTGCATGTTGCTGGAGAGCATCTGAGTCACTGTGACGTGGATTTAACTGTGGCAGCTGCAGACGATGCGAGCGCCAGGTTGAAGAGAAAAAGGTTAGGTTGCCGATTCAGTGATATGATATGTACCTGGCCATCGAATCTCAAAATCGACAACCACGAAGTACACGTGCTGATGTGGCAGGTGCGCACAGACCTCCATCAGGGCTCTCTGCTGGAGCTGGAGACAGGGCCCAGCGCCAGACTAGGCAATGCATCTGCCGCTGACATCACCGCCATGCGCGCGCGCTCTGCTGATGTCAGTGGCAGCTGCCGAGGTGGCCCTGCAACAGGTGCTCCCACAATTGACATGTGGAAGAGCGCGCATACATTGCAGCGTTGAATTGCAGCAGTTGATGCAGCAAGCTGTAATCATCGTATACAGTGGTAGCAAGAGCCAGGGCGCCCCAGTTGAAATTCAACCCCACGATTGCTGAGTACATAACTGGTGCCATGGATCTTTGCTGTGTCCCCCTGTCTTTCAGACTTTTACTGCTGTATCTTCTGCATTACCAGTGTTTCTTTATACAAAGTCTAATCTGCAGACATCACTGCTGTGGCGGCCTCATTGCAGGGTTAAACCCTTGATAAACCCTTGTTAACCCTTGATGGTAACGTTACCCTTGAATGTCTACACCTGGTGATGCACTCCTATGTCACAGGCTCCCCAAGCGGGAACGCCAGCGGAGACACGGTGGGGGGCGCTGAAGAATCTAGCAAGGGAGCAGAGCCGAGCAGCGGCAGCTGGGAGGGGGTGGTTATTGGATGCGAGCGCTGCCAAAGCAGCCGCCTGGAGCAGCGGCTGCAGCGCCTTTCAAGCAGCACACGCGGAATATCCGGAGCAGATCCAAAACATGTGCGCCCTGTGTTCCACTGAAGGTGTACCGTATCCCGCTCTCTGCTTCATCCTGACAAGCAACTCTTCCTCTTGAATGTGGTAACAGTCACGCCCAGTGAAACATAGAAAGGGGCAATTCTCAAAGAAGATACCTATATATATAAGAAGGGTAGACAAGAACTTTCTTGTGTGGTTCAGGCGGAGTGGATGGCAATGATTGCCAGTGTGGAGAGGTTCCCGGAAAATGTGATCAGATCTGCAGTGAAGGCCGCTGGAACAATGGGTGTGCAGGAGGCCGCAGGCAAGGGGCAAAAGGAGGAGAAGAAAAGGGAAATGGGGAGGGTGGCGAACCCGCTGCAGCAGCTGCGCACGTATGTGGCGTTCCCGTTCGGCGCGCGGTCGCGCGGCGGCTGGCGGCTGGAGCTGCGCCAGCGCTTGGGGCGTTCCCTCCAGGTTGATGCGCGCCTGAAGGGTGTGTCACTGCTCTTCAACATTGACATATTTTTTCATGGTTGCAACGTGGCCATTTGTGACAACAGGTGCTTGTTAGTGCAAACATTAGATATGCACCTCGGTACCCTCCATTATTAATCACGTGAACATGTCATGTGGCAATAGGCTTGATGTATGCCCGGAAGTATAAAGTCTCAGACGCAATCTACTGCTAACAGTGTTGAGTCCTTTACCCACATGCTCGGCATGCCTTTCTATTGGGCGCCTTGGGCAAATGTTGGTCACTTAGGTAAGAGTTGTTTTTTTGGGTGCAGTTGATTGAACTTAGGGATCATACGTGATGCATCCACAGGAGGTCAGGTGAAGTTGAGAGAGGGGGATTTGATCGAATACAACAGCTTGACAACCCCGGGCAATGGGACTGCACCCGTCGCCTCATCAGGCAACGGCCCGTCCACATCAGCAGCTACCTCAGCGGCCAAGTCATCGCCGGGGCCGCTGCAGGCGTTCCTGAAGCTGGCGCTGCAACGAGAGGGAACGCCATGGAGCGCGTCGCTCGCGCTCGGCTCCAAATCGGCCGGTACAGCGGCTTGATTTGGCTCGCTGACCTGTGTCTGGCATCACTGCTGTTACTCTATGTAGCAAGATTGTAGTGCCGGCTATGTACATGAGCTGCTGTCTCTGTCTGTGAACCAGTTTTGGGTTGATGTGTAGTTGTGCAGTGTTTCTGCAAATCTCCTCGCCTCTTGTCAAAACTTGCAGCATCGAGATTGCTGGTGGGGTCAGGGCTGTGGCAAAGCATCTTGCCCCCTTGCAGTTGGGGTCTATAGCCGACTTCTCCTCAACCCGACATTCCTTAAATGTGGAAACTTCCGCATGAACATAGATATTAGTGGCATGCATCCAACCGCGGAGCTCAAGATATGCCACTGGACTGCTTCAATTCCAGGGGTTGATGAGTCAGGGTGCATGCAGGGCCGGCAGTTTCCTGCGGCTGGCGTAGGCAGGCATCCACGCAGCAGCATTCCCTGCCAACCTCAAATTCAAATTCAACCGTGCCGGAGAGAGCCGGGCGTGCCAACGGCGCACATGGTCGTGCCATGTGGCACTCCTGGCACCTTAGCAGGTGCTGCACACTGCCCACCTGAGATAGTGTATCCATGTGTTGCCCCGTGGTGAACGACTAAACAGCCTGACTGGTCTCCTGCGATTGTGCGAATGCACTGCTGAATGAAAAGGGGGCTAGGGGCTTGAGTACACGGCAGGACATCAGATGCGTTGAATGAAAGATTGTAGCAGAGGGCACACATGGGCACGTCGAGCGTGCTTTGTAGCCTCATGAAAAACTATCTGCTTGCACGGGTTCGAGATGCAAGGTCGTGACCACACACTTGAAGCATGAGGGCATGACATCATCAACACCTTCCCACATTGATGCGGGCACTCGTACCCTGGTTCCACAATGTCAGATCTCACCAAGCTGACGCAGCTCTGGATGACTGACTGCGACAGAGTCCGACGAGTTCGCACTTGTGGATCTCATGGAGATGTCTCAATTTGAGCCCGTGACTGATCGAGAAGTTGCTGGACAGGGTCGAGATAGCTGCCCGGGAGCGCACAGAAACATGGCCGGGGCCCTGGGTGGAGGCGAGGGCGGTGCTCAGGGGGTGGACCCACCAGGTGGCCAGCGCGCAGGCGAAGCTTTTCCTGCCGCTCTAGTCTAGGAGTTCCGGCCTCTTGCGCTCTCCAGCATCTGCGCAAGATCCTCAATATCCTGGAGAGCCTCATTAGAATTAGTAAGAATGAATTTTGATGAGTGGAGACATTGTGCTGGCTGTGAAATGGAGGGCGGTGCTGAAGGGCAGGGATATGGCACAGGCAAAGCTGTTTCTACTGCTCTGATCTTCAGGATTCGGCCTTTTGTGCTCTTCAGCGTCTGCGCCTCGATAGAATGAATCTTGTTGACGGGTGCTTTGTACCTTTTGGCCATGCGAGCAGGGGAGGAATATTTGTGCACTGGGAAGTCTCTCTCGGTTCTGTGCCGAGTGTGAGAAAATGGCCTACGGAAATGCTGATTGCCATGTGCAGGGCTTAGTGACAGTAACGAGCGCGGGAGACAATGTGCCAAGTTTGCTCTCAGGGCTGATGTCATCATTATCATGGCTCGTAGTAAGAGCATAGGCACACCTGCCTGCCACCACTTTGAGCTGGCAAATGGTGCACGGGGTGAGCTGCCATCAAACAGGTTACAGGGATAGTCGTTTAAGTGGCTAATTATAGTGCAGCTGATCACAGCCAATCAATAAGGGACAGCACAAGGCAAGTCAAATGCTGATGGCCTGATCTGGCAAGTGCAATCCTCAGGGAGTGCAACCCACCATGTAGCAGCAGCCCCCCATGTAGCAGCACCAAATCTGTCTGGGCAAGCAAGGCTTTCTTGGGCACTACTGAATTCGTGAATTAATCCACTTTGTCTGCTGCCTACAAACAGGACTTGCAGTGGAGGGCGGGGAACTTTGTGGATAGCTTAGGGCGGTGTAAGTTGATGGGGCGATGCTATGATGCATGCAATCCTCATCACGCTATCATACATTGGCACAGCTGTCTGTGCAGACAGCTTGCATGCACACCCCCTGTCATCCAATTTGAATGTTCTGTCATGAACTTGGAAAGGCCAATTGGAGGCGCAATATTGGTCGCAGCATCTTTGTTACATGTGTTGCATAGTAGGGAGTATGAAAGCGCAGCGCCAGCTACACATACGCCATAAATATGCTAGTGATCTACAAATGAAATCCAGTCTGCTCACGAACTTACGCAAAACAAACTTCAGCCCAGCAGCAAAAGTATTAATAATATAATTCCTGCATGACGGCCTTGACTCAAATCTGCCTTGAACTCTAGAGATCTGCTGCATCACTACTACAACAGATGCATCGGTGCATCATTACTACAACGGATGGACATATGGTCATCCTTGTCAAGAATAAATACAGCCGCCTCATAAGCAGTCAAGTACATTTGATACTCGTAGTTAGCATGTCAGCAGGCGCCTGCAGGCCACCTTTCAGTCCTACACTAGCCTTTGCATTTTGTACATGCCAAGGCCCAAACAAATTGCCATGGTTGCGTTGGTGATATATCAGGAAGAGAAACACAGCCTGTTGCTCGCCTCAAACCTCCTGATAAAGAATTGGTCAAAATGGATTACGCTGCTTCCAGCCCAGTGGCTGAGGTCCAAGCAAATACTAAAGCAGCGACATTATAATAACTTATTGCAGGTACGGCACCTTAAGCCCCTGGCACTGGTAAAATTCAGGTGTCGCAGCATTCTGTCAGATCGCAAGCGTCTTTGCTTTGACTGCCATGCGCTAATCCTACGCAGCTTTAGAGAAAACTACACCACCGAAAGATGTGCATGCCTGCCATCAGGCCTGCCAATAATGAAAGAATAAAAGGAGGGTAGCATTGCTGCTACGGGACAAACAATTTCCACAGTATTCTTGACATGCATTGTCTTTTTGGAGGGGTAACCAACCTCAAAAGATGGCACTGGCGTAACTTTCTTGACCGCACACAGGCGTCAACAAATTTGACTGCCTGTGTCTTCCTAATGGACTCGGACCAAAAAAGAACTCAACCATCATATCCAGACACAGAACCAAGCATCACAAAGGACGAGGAATAGCCAGCAGCGCCAGCGAAAAGAAAGTTCTAGAGACCGTTGTAGTGACACATAGCAACCATGTGACAATGTTTGCAGTACTACTACCAAGGGGTGTGAAAATGTGTCTGATTGGTCTCGCAAGCCCAGATTGCCAATGTGACAACCAGTCGTTGACACCCCAGTAGCTGTGGACCAGTTCTGCCAGCAACCTGACCAGCTCCACATCACTCTAGGCCATGGGAGACTACTATGTGCAAAATGCACAGACTTGATGTGTTCAGTGCTTGTCCATGTGGCTCACCACAGCATTGCAAAGGATCAGCTGCAGCTGCGAGTGGCTGCCAAAAATACTTCCAAGGAAGGCTAAAGAGCCAATCACACGCTGAAGCGCCCATTTTAATTTTGAACCGTACAAAAGTCTTCGTACATCTCTCTGCAGTATCCAATGCTGCTTGCGAAGGTACAGTCACCGGCTTCCGTCAAACTGCCAGGAGTGCCATGGACAGCAAGGAATAAAAAGCTGGCGTTCGCCAGTCTACACGGAGGTACACTTGCTTACCCACCACGTTGTTATTTAACTTGACGTCTAAGAGCTGACAGCCTTGAACGCTGGGATGATAAATGAAAGCTCTTCTTTAGACACACCTTCTCGGTCCACACCGGTACCGACGGGTACCACCACACTCCGTCGAAAAACTTTGCTGTGTGCAGTCCTCGGCCCATACGTTGAAGCCCTTTTCAAGCTGACCTGTCCCAGGTACATTTGTCCTCAGCAGAGTGGCAGATGCGGACTCGTAATGTCTTTATCGGACCAGTGCTGCAGGATGAGTCATGCGCAGGTGCGACTTATTGAGGAGCCACCAGAAGACCTGCGAAATGGGCACCTGAACAGCAAACACATGGCCTCACACAAGCAAAACTATGTACATTGCCCTCACAGTCAGAGCAGTTTCATTTTCCTGATAGCACGAAACGATAGGACGCAAGAGAGTACGCAAGGGAAGTACTGGAGGCGTGTGGGGGACATCTAGGTTGCGCACCAGCTTTGCACCCTCTGCAGGCTGAAAGGCAGGAGTGTGCAGCCTGCGCTGCTTCACGTTCCTGTGAGGCCCTGATCTTGGAGATGAGGTCCAAGTTGCATCTGTGCTTGTCTGCCCATGCCACAATCCGCTTGCGAAGCTCTTCATCGGCTTGAAATACGATCCAGCCTTTCAAAGGTTGGCCGGTACGAGGACACTTGGGCTCAACATCTGCAGAAGCAAGAATAGTAAGTCGAGACGTATGGGTGCGCCTCAAAGCGTCGCAGTACAGTTACGTATGTAGAAATGTGCGCAAGGTACGAACACGTCGACGGCAGATGCATTCACTCATTTTGCTCACCTTTGACACTCCTCCGGTACCAAGTCTGGACGCTGGTCCGATCGAACGTTTCATTTGTATTCACAAGCTTCACGGGCTCCGTCATCAAGCTGCAATCAGGTAGAACAAAGAGCTGAGTGTTACCAATGTGGCGTACAGCGCAGTGCGCTGTGACTGTCGTGTACTCTTTCACATTTTATACCAAGGGGCAGTGGCCACCTCACTGCAAAATTAGTAAGTAGAGGAAACACACACACACCTTCCGGTCAAGGGGTCGAAGAAGGAGCTGGGCGCCTGAACACCCGCTGGAGACCCCGGGAACAACGCTCCCATGGTGTATACCTCCTCTGCAACTTCACGCCGTGTCGTGTCCATTCTGAGTCCCCTTCAGGCCAACAGAATGAAACTAATCAACTTGAGACCAAGACATTGTCGAGAGGGGTGCTCTTGGATGCTTCTCAACCGCAAGCGAGAGACTTGCCAGATGTCGGAAGCCTGATGTGTAGAAGCAGCGAGGACAGAAGCTGCGCCTTGCAGGGTGGAAAGATAGATACTTTCCGATGCGACTGGCTTGATCTTTTGATCCACGTTGCTCTGCGTTCCAGCGGAAGTTTGCCGGTCTCTTTTTGTGAGGGCCCCACGTCACAGAGACAGCAATACACGCGCTCTTGGGCCAGTTTTTTCTCTGCAGACACAGATTCTCTCGGTAGGCAGAACACTTCACAAAGTTCAACTCAATGACTTGTTGTCTGGATCGACAGTGAGACAGTAACTCTGTCAATCCTTGCAGTATTCTGTGTTAGTGACGTCGACAGTGGGGCCCACGGGGAGATCACGCGTCAGCGATTAACCCTGAAAAGTGCAGGGGGTGTGGGTGAGTCACCATGTCATCAATAAGTGCATTGCACAGAACCTGCCGCAAAACCTTCAATTCCTATTGACGCGATGCCACCATCACCAAAGACATGCGTTATGCAAAACTCCGCGATGTCGCCAAGCAGGTTGACACGCAGTAGATACGAAATGGAGGGCTGTTGCCAGTCCAGCATCTTGAAGTCTACATAGAGAGCGACGGTTTTCCATACCACCCCAATGCATCCTTAAGTGTCCTCTGAAGTAACACATGGTTATTGTAAGTCTTCTTAGTCATTCTTGTTGGTCCTAAGATGACTCCTTGACTTGACACGGTGTTACACAACTTTGATTGTTCAACCTACGACGGTTGGCAGCCTGCAATGCATGTATTATTCTCAACATGTAAAGAAACCTAAAAAAATAGTTGCGTCACAATGCAGGGTGACAGCATGTTTGATGATGCCATTTCGGTCTCTTCGTCTTCTTCCCATCACAGCAGTCTCGGAGCACCGCAGAAAAGTGACAGCAAGGCTGTCGTTGAACACGAGGGTTATGTGAGCAAGACCGAGCAGCCCTGGGTTGACATGGATGACTACAGCAGCAGCAGCAGTAGCTCTTCAGGCTCACCTGTCCTGGACATCTCTGACACGCACCTTGACAGCCTGCGCGCACTGCCGGCACAACCCCAGCTCAAGGAAAAGCAGCATCCCCCTACGTGGATCAGATACGAAGAAGGGGGTGCCTTTGCTGCGCCCATGCAGATGCACAGCAGTCAGGACGCAACTGAGAGGACAAACAATGTGGCCAGATGGGCCACACATGACAGTGCGCAAGCAGTGTTGGATGTGGCCTTTGCGACAGAGAGGGCTCTGCAGGAGCTGGAACTCGAGATGCAGTTGCAAAGTGCAGACATTCAGATGGTGCGTTAGGCATCGATAAAAACAATCCACCCACTTTTCCAATTGTGAAAAACAACGTATTTGCGAGGGCTCCAATCCTGTAAGGACACATCTCATGCTGCTCCTACATAGCGATTAGGACCTTCAGCGTTGCGATTTCATCGTGGAAAGGATCTTGAACAAGTACCCGTTCACTGTGTTTCAGGGATTAGAGCACCGTACTGTGCCACAGACAGGCCACTTGCAGGCGGAGGATCAGTCACTGAAAGCAGAGCGGGACATGTTCACCTGGCAGCTGAGTCAGCAGCGCGCAATCAAAACTCAGGAAGCCGCACAGAACTTGGAGAAGGCCTGGGCAGCCGCCGCGCAGCTGCAGGAGCAGAATGTGCAGCTTGTGGACGAGCGGGAGCAGCTGCTCCAGGCACTGGCAACTGCCCGGCAGCAGCTTCAGCAGCAGGTTCGCCCCATCATGCTGAGCATACATGAACGGTTCCATTTGACTGAATGCTCCCAAGTCTTAAAAGCCGCGTCCAGGAAACAGGACATCTACCAAGTGGCCTGCAGGCTGAGCGAGGCACACCCAAGAAGCACAGCGTATCCAGTTGTCCAAGTTCAGTGTACTTCAACCAGTGCAGTGTTGCTGGCAGCGCATTGCATTGCATAGTTGCACCATAAAGGACCGACGCGGCACGCATGTCTGAGCCGTTGCTTTCTGGGATGGTCATACTGAAGGGCAGCAATCGAAACATCTCTCGGCCAGGGCACCTCTCGACACACATCGCAATTCCTTGTATGAGAAAAACTACGGAGGAACCGTGGCCGTTGAAGTTTTACGGACTACCATGTCGTGCAACTGTGCTGCAGGGAGCAGGAGAAGCAGATCGGGAGGCGCTCGCGCAAAGGGCGGCCGATGCAGAGAAAGCGACATGCGCGCTGCTGGAGCAGCATGCCCGGGAGGCGGCCGCGGCAGGTATTCTTAAAACCCCCACCCGTTTATGTACGATTTTAGGGAGATAGGGTTGTTTAGGGTCCAGGCCCATTGCTGGAGCAGCATGCCCGGGAGGCGGCCGAGGCAGGTGTGTATTTCCCCGCCAGTTTATGTAAGGTTTTAGGGGTATAAAGTTTGGATAAAGTTCAGGATTCAGTTAGGGTTCGTCCATTGCATGGCAAAGTGTGTTTTTCTCGTATCAGGCAGCTGGGTGCACCAATCCTTGACACTGCAGAATCAGAGTGCTTTGGCGCGTGGGCTACCAACAGTGGGTCCCAACAATTATTACAATACACCCTGCTGGGATCATCATGCCTCGACTCCCTCTCTCGCGCAAAATTATATGGAAGGTGAACCACAAGGGGGAGAACACTTAACAAATTCAGCGTGTAAGCACCAAACAGGGGCGACCTACGAACACTACGAATTCCGTCACAGCACCAATTCATCAAAGTTCTAGGAGCAAGACAGGCTATTATCGGGGAGATGTCACAGAAGGACCTGACTGGGTTGCTTTTGCACTGCACATTCTGAGTGTGCACAACGTGATGCTGGACACTTGTCGCGCAGGTGAAGCTCATGAAGCTGAGTTGGCAGAGATGCGGGCGGCGCGAGATGCGGAGGCACAGAGAGCGCAGCTTGCAGAGCAGGCGCTGATGTCAGCGCAGCAGCAGCTGACAGCAGCGCGGCAGGAGCTGAGTCAGCGCGGGGAGCGCTGCGTCACGTTGGAGCGAGAGCTCGAGAGCGCGGCGGCCGCGGCGCGGCGTTCCCTCTCTGCCGAGCTGCAGCTCACTGACGTCAGCGCTGAGCTGGAAGCCGAGAGGGAACACCGCGCAGCGGCCGAAGAGCGGCAGGAAGCGGCGGCCACTGCGGCAGATGCGGACATGAAACGCATAACAGATGCACATGCACAGGACTTGCAGAGGCTCAGGGCTGCGGCCGCTGCAGATCTCGCACAGGCGATTGCTGCCACAAACAAGTCGCATGAGCAGGTTTGAGGCACTCCCAATCCAAGGTCTGCATAGAGCTGTCAGCATTTACGCTGCAACACTGGAAGTGATGGGCTTTGAAGTCTTGTGAAACCGACAGAACTGATCGCCTTCCGGACTGGATCATCTCCAACCGCAGTTATATTGCGTTGAGAGCGGGATAACCATGCGAAGTGCTGTAGTCACACCAGGGGACAGCGAACCAGCAGGTCACAATGTTCTTGTGTTATGGCACAGGAGAGGGCGTCACATGAAGCCAAGCTGCAGAAGGACTTAGATGCCGCCGCAGCCGAGCTGAGGCAGGCGCTGGCAGCAAAGGAGGTTGAGGCACAGCGCTGTGCAGGGAACCTGGCCAAGCTCCAGGCCGAGATCCGCGCAGAGCGGCAGAAAGCCGCTGCCGCAGAAGCCCGACTGGCTGCTGAGCAAAGGTACATTATGCCAAGTCCAAGGGGTCTCTTTAAACAGTCACCGTTTAGTCCAGCAGGGCTGGCTTCAGTGCATCAAAGATGCATGAGATTTGTCTTGCTGTTGGTTTTGTTAGAGTTCTTGCGCTGAGGTGGTCTCCTCCAATGCTGTTTGAAGCATATGGCAGACTCACTGACACCGAATACACACGTTGCTGGGCAAAGGACATTGCACCGCCTCTTCCCTGAACACTCCTCAAAATCAAGTTCGAATTGAGCTTTGGGGCTTTACATGTATCGCACTCACTGACATCATAGAGACACATCGCTGGTACAAAGGCAACGCCTCTGAAGGAGTATGGAACGACTCATGAAGCGATTGTTGTGCAGGAGGTTGGAAGCTGCTTTGGAAGCTGAGCGGGCGGCCGCCCGTCAGGCGGCGTGCGCGGCGTCCACCGACGCTGCCGAGGCGCGGCGCCAGGCCAGCAACGAGGCCCACCGGCTCAAAACGCGGCTGGCGGCCGCCGCCAAGAAGGCCACCGAATCAAAGGAGGAGGCCGCGCGACTCGCAGCGCAGCTACAGGTGCCTCCTGCACTCCCGGCCCTTGCTGGCACAGTCCATCTCCTTTGCTTGCATATGTGGAACATGTTCCATTGTGAATCGTCTTCTGATCTCTTGTGTTCTTAGTGGCCCTACACAAAACTGAAGGGGCGTAGTGAATAATGCATCTGGGGGAGGATACTCTAGAGTCAGGATGTTGGACGGATGTGATGCAGGAGTCTGAAGCAGAGCGGCAGGATGCAGCTGCGGATCTGCAGCGCTGCTACGAGGAAGCTGCTACGCTGCAGGGACAGCTGTCCACTCTGGCAGCCAGCTGCCAGCAGGGCGCCGACCGCCGCGTGGAGATCCTGGCCGCGCAGCTGCAGCACCACAGAGACGTCCTGCAGCGGATCTGTGCCTGCGCGGAAAACGCCGAGATCGATGGGAGCAAACGTCGTGACGCGTGCGATGAGGAGATCCCGAGCGCCCATGGCCAGGTGAGGCACAGGTCTGGGTGCGGCCGGAAGATGACAACGGTGGTGATATGCCAGCAGCCGCGATCAGCGCGGTGGCAGCGCTGGCAGAAGCTGCGAAGCGCACAGCGCAGCGTAGCGCGGCAGATCGGGAGCGCGCCGATGCGGCGGAGCGCGCGGCCGAGACTCTGTCGGCGCAGCTGCAGCAGCAGCGGCGCGCGGTGCAGGAGGCGCGGGCGCGCGCTGCCGCGCACGCGGCGCAGGCGCAGCGCGAAGCCGACAACCGCGCGGCGGCGGCCGAGGCGCGCTTCGAGGAGCTGCTGCGGCAGGGCCGCGCGGAGACCGCGCGGCTGCGCGGCGAGGCCGATGCGGCCGAGCGGCGGCTGGCCAACGACACCGGCTGTCTGCGCACCAAGCTCACCGCGGCGGCCGCCGACGCGGCCGCCGCGCGCGAAGCTGCCGCAGCTGCCGAGGCCCGGGCGGCCGACAGCGCAGCGGAGGCCACGGCGGCGACCGGCCGGCTGGGCAGCGTCTGGCAACAAATGAAAACAACGCTACAGCTATCCAGGTGCTGCGTGAGGAGCTGGGGGCAGCCAAAAGAAGGGTGTCGGATCAGGCGAGCGAGCTGCAGGTCACTCGCGAGCAGCTGTCACAGGCTGTCAGCGCGCGGCGGGCATGCGAGGCGCATTTGGAGTCTCATCAGGTGTTGTTGGACGACCTGCAAGCTGCACAGGAGCAGGCAGGCGCTGCAAAGAGCCGAGAGGAAGCTCTGCTGGGTCAGATCGCCGGTCTGGCGAGGGCAACCAATGAAGCAGCCTTTGTGCTGGAGGCCGCACTGCTCGACCACGAAGCCGCCACTGATTTGACGACCGACCAAGCAGCCTCTTCAGACACAGGCTCTGACGCGTGCCTTGAGAGAGCAGAGGCAGAAGTTGGGGTGACGGGGGACTCACAGGGCGCCGAAGCCGCAGTGGAGGTACGCCGCCTGACAGGTGCGGCGAGAAGGGCTGCATCGGCGGTTGCAGAGCTGCGCGATCGCCTAGAAGCCGCCGCGGCCGAGCGGGAGCACGCGGCGGCCGCCGCCGCTGACCTGGCGGCTGACGTGGCGCGCGCGCAGGCCGCGGCCGCCGATGCGGCTGCCGAGACCGAGAGGGAACGCGCACGGACGGAGCAGGTGTCACACTCTGTCACTCTGTTTGCTGGTATTCCTCTCTGGTATTTGTCTTGTCATGCATGGTGCATTAGAAGGCCGCAATGACAGTTGCAGGGAGATATGCCCGTATGATGCACCTGGGATGCACCTGCTTCCTAGCACAGATGCAGCAAAGCGGTGTTTTCACTTCAGGCGGTGGCCGCGGCAGCCGAGAATCGAGAGAGGGAACGCGCGGCGGCAGAACGCGCAGTGGAAGAGGCGGTGGCCGGCCGGGAGAGGGAACGCGCGGAGCTGGCCGCCGCGCTGGACGGCTGCCGCGAACTGCTGCGCCAATCGAAGGAGGAAGCTTCCGTCTCTGAGGCTGCCTGCGCGGATCTCCGGAACCGCCTGCATGCCGCTGAAAAGCGGGCCGCAAAGGTTCAATGCATATTCTTTTCTGTTTTGTAGTGTATCAGGGCCTGCTCTTCACCATGACTGCAAACACGCTTTTGGGCCAATAGTAAAAGGGGGTACATAACCTAGAGCTGCACTAAACCTGGTGTTAATGTCACTGCTGACTGTGTTGCCTCAAGCAGACGTAAGGGCTGTTTATTGTCTGAACGACGCGTCAGAAAGGTTTTCTGGAGCAGCAGAGCCGTTGCTGATGCAGCACTGTCGATTGGATTCACAGACTGCCCTGTCTGTTGCAGGCGGCCGAGCTGAAGAGAACAGTGGAAGCGGCATGCGCGGAGAGGGAAGACATGCGTGACCGCCTGGCAGATGCTGACAGGGCGCTGAGTCAGGCACGGGCTGAGTCAGCACGCAGGTGCAGCCAGAACAGGACGCTGCTCGGGAAGCTCGCCGCTGCACAGGTGCCCCTTTGCCCAAGAACAATCCAGCAGGCAGCCTGTCCAGGGGTGTTACTGGAACATAATACTGACCACTTTGACCAGTAATTTGGTACCCCCTGGCCTTTCGTTGGACATCTGCATTTGAAATAGATAATTTACGCAACTTGTGATCATGATTCAGGCCCTACAGTAAAAAGACAAAGTTTGTGGTTCAGCAAGTGATGATATGTACAATACATTCAGAGTATAACAGAGCTACCCTGAGTTGCGGTGCAGGACACAAAGATTATCACCAAAGATTCTGTACCCTTTTATTATGACTGCCTTCAGTCTCTAGGGATTGGGACATGGCTCTGTGCATGACTGGCAGACTGGAAAACTGATTCCTTCGGACGTTTGAACAGGAACGGGCCCAGAAAGCGGAGGGGATTGCAGAGAGCAGCAGGAAGCACATCGCTGAGCTGGACGGACAGCTGGCGCAGCTCCAGGTCAGCATGACACTTGGGAACTGCGTAAGAAGATGTCACACTTCTATCTAGGGGTGCTTTGGTGCTCATACACATACATAAAAAGGCAAAGTTCGATTCGATCCTTGCTTGGTCACATGGTCACCTATATTTGGTCAGGCATAGAGTCTCATGCGGGCTCTCTTGCAACAATTGGTGCATATGTGCAGGGCACTGTGAAGCGCCTGCAGCAGGCTTGCAAGCTGCAGGAGATCCACATCCCTGCGCATGCCATGCAGGTGTGCAAATCCTTCCACTTCGTTTCTTTTCCTTTTCTTTTCTTCAAATTTCCTTTTCACCTTCTTTTCATCGGTGCACTGGAGTGATCCATGCCGTCTTTGCTTCTCGAGAGACGTGCGTGCATTGTTTTAGATTTCTACCCTGTTTTGACCCACCACCATGAGAATACACAAGCATGTATTTTGTCAGGGGCAGGATGGCTGTTGTATATCCGCACTGTGAACTTTGTGTGTAAAATTTCATGTTGCCGGGGATGCGAGGGCGCAAATTGTAGCTTGCAACGCCTGACGGATCTTAATGTGTTTTTGCACATGCATCAGATAAGGGTTTCAAGCACAAGTTGTGTAGATCGATCTTCACACTATCATCCTTTCCCTCTTGTTTTCAATGCAACAATGGATGGGTTTGTATGCATAAGACTTGTAAGGGGACTGAGTGGGGGGACTGGTGATGTCACGGTGCAGATGCTGGAGGCTGCGGAGGGGGGACTGCTGGAGGCGCGGCGGTCGGCGGTGGCCGCGGCCGAGCGCTCGGAGCGCCTCGAGGCCGAGCGCGACGCCGCGCTGCGCCAGGTGGCGGCACTGCAGGCCGCGTTGGCCGGTAAGTCAGCCGCCAGCTGTCGGTACACATGCCAGCACTGTATGTGTTCTGGTCCCTCACCCAACACCATGGCCTCTTGCACTTGCTTATGGGTCAGCCGCCAGCTGTCGGTACACATGCCAGCACTGCATGTAGCCCGGTCTCTCACCCTCAACAACCTGGTGCCAATCATGAGCTGCTTGTCAGCCGCTAGCTTCAGGAACACTGCATCTAACCATGTCTCTTGCCCCAACAGTCTGGTGCCAATCATGACCTGTTGCACTTGCTTGTGAGTCAGCCGCCAGCTGTAGGGAACATGCCAGTACTGCATGTAACCTGGTTCCTCATACATCTAAGATGCTGAGCTGTCGATGCCAGAGCACTCTATGTAGCGGTCACACTCTGTCCCTGCTTAGCATCACGGTCTCTCTGAGTGAAGATCGGGGTGACCGAAGGAAAAGTGGCTGTGCAGGGCTGGAAGCAAGGGAAGCAGCGCTGTTCTGGGTGGCCCAGGGCCCACAGTTCGGCAGTGCGCAGGGGGAGCCCAGGGGAACTGGGGGGACCCTACCTGCACAGGGGGAGGGCCCGGGGGATCCTGCTGCTCGGTGCGCCGGGAAGCCGGGCGGCAGCGGCTGCTCCAGCTGTGCTGCCAAGGCCGAGCGCATCTCCGAGCTCAGGTACAAAGTTACTCATAATAGTCCTGAGATCAGTACTGACATAAATGCATGTTGCCCTGAACATCATGGATGATCCAGGGGGAGATTGCACCTCACATCTCCATTCAGTATGCCTTTGGAACGCAAACGGGTCAAGAAAGCAGTGTTTCAGGTGTTTCTGCTGTCCCTGTATGAGCTGCTAACAGGGCTCTTGAAATGTGCTTCTCTGGCATTACTTTCTGTCCCCTGCTGCTATGTGGCTGGCCTTCTGAAAACACTCTCTCATTCAGCCCACCCCAACCGCCTCGAGCTCTGGACCTTACAGAAACCTGACAGAGACAGATCTTATGTGACCAGACGATGTTCTGTGCGCAGGCGGGCGCTGGCAGAGAGCCTAGCGCAAGGCAGGTAGCCAAGACAGGCAGAGTGCCGCAAGGATTGGCTGTCCTACCTTTGTGCATGGTCAAAACTATGGGCTTGGCATCCGCAGCGGCAGGGCTCATCGACCTTGAGTGTGAAGGCGACACTGGGGTCTTGAAGTACTCAGTGCTGTCGCCACAAGGCCCATGACAGGTGTGCAGGCCGCTAGCGCCCTTTTGTAGCTAAAACAGAAGTTCATCGAGTTTTTCTTGAGAGGAGGGCGCATGCCCGGCGGATGCATTTTTGTTGCCAGCCTCACAAAGTCAGCTGACCCAGCGCACATGCTCCCAGAAATGAGATATGTGTGCAAGCTCATGCCGTTCACCATTCTGGGGGCTTCTCCGCACACGGCATGGTGGCAAGCTCAGGCTTGTCCACAAGAGCATGTGCGCACTGTGTGCAGCCTGCAAGAGGTGGTGCTAGTATTGTGGCATGTGCTGCAGGAGCAGAACAGAAGGTGCAGCATGATGTCCGCAGGTGCCGTCACATGGGAGCACATGCATGCACCTGTTGCACAGGCAGAGAAGAGAAGCACTTACCTCCAGACTTGGGGCAACCGTGGCTGCCCCTGTTCAGGCTGTGAACTTCAGGGAGTGTCGATACTGGGTTGCGCCCGAGCATTGATGCAGCAGCGTCATGCGATTGTAGCAAGCGGCCCGGACTGGGCATTCATAGTGCAAGCAAGCACAGCCACGGGAATATGTCGACACTGATGGATCTAATGTGTGGAGACATGGACCCGGGAATACCATTGTTGGTGTTGGAATGTTGCGCAAGTATTTGCCGGGTTTCTAGTCAGGAACGTGCTGCACAGGCACTCGAAGACCTTCAAGTTGTGTGAGGAACATGCAATGGCTGATCAGATTGATCCACGTTCTGAGATAGGCTTTGATATGCTTTGAAGCAAGCCCATTGTAAATGCAATAGCTCAAGTGTAGCTAGTGGCGTGGTAGAGGGTTACTTGACAAAGTGAAAATTTTGATTTCTTTACAATCCATTATACTTCGATGTACATACAAAGCGGCATGGATGGTCAACATGTACATGCCCTCCCATACTTATGATGTACTTATAAGTACACAAGAAAAAGCGAAACTCATGGCAGTTGTGAGGCACAATGTGAGCTTGCGTCAGCACTAATGCGCAATCAACAGGGAGAAAAAAACAAGGCGCAGCTGCAGTGCACATGTGTACAGATTGGTCAGTCACAGATCCCAAGGGAATTGCAAGATTGACGTTTGGACAAATTTGTTCAGAGACATATATCGTATGGCGTTCAGAGACAAATATATAATATAATTGTTATAACCACTCATTTGAGCTCTATACAAATGTGTCATGGATTCATCGAGGAGTCATGTGCTGCGTCTACTCATTCTTGGTCAATGGCCTGTCAGGCGGTTGGTGTCAACTTGACACTGTCAAACAACATAGTCTGTGTCTCACCCTGGTGATTGTCATTGAGGAACCTGTCAGGCCAACACCAAGGAGATACTATCAAGCATGCCGGTCCCTTCTTCTTCTGTCCGTTCTTGCTCCTATCGGGTGACACAAGGGTGACACGAGCAAAGGATCCAAAGTGCAGGAGTTTGCCAATGGCCAGCTCACAAGTGCTGGACCAGGCATGTCAAATCTCAATGTGGCTGCATCATGTGTCCTCTGCTGCACAAAGCAGCTGAGAAAACTCTATAGTACAAGAGACAAACACCGTAAGTTAAGGGGCAAATTGCAGTTTACAAAACTTTTCAACATCTTCAATGGTGCGATGCCACAACCACTGCAGCCTCACGTTGGGCATGGCCATACCAAATGATCCTCATCCCGTTTATGAGGGCACAATTTGAGGGTTCCTTCCTTAGCTTGTGTACAGGGCGTTGGGGGCCATTGTGGTGCTTTGACCAGCAGCTTTGGACGAGGTGGTTCCAGTATGCCATCCACCGCTTCGGAGTGGGCAGTCTGTCATTTACATTGTGCAGGCTCGCAGGTATTAGGGCAGTGAGGGCCTCATTGTGAGGCAGCCTGCACACACAAGGAACTTATGGCTAACACGAAGCACACTGACCTTCTCGTCGTTCAGTCTTGCGAACTGAAGCGGAGGCAAGCGGCGATCACGAACAAGCGAGATCGTTCTCCCGCAGAAAATACTTACGAGAGCCCTAAGGAAACTTGGAATGTGAATATTCCTTGACGCAATTCCCACCTGCTTGCTGGTAGATTTAGGCTATTGTACGTTCTCTCAACCGGTGAATAGTATGTAGAGTGAATAGGGATCTTTGTAGCCATGTCGCTTTGCAGGACAATAGCGTACCTTCGGTTCCCGCCAAGGATGTTCTGACTGAGATGTTCAGATGGCTTCGGGAGGGACAGTCACGCCGCTCTTATGCCGCGCAAGAACCGTCCAGCTCCAGCGTCCGTCCTTCACAGGCTGCATCCGGGGTGCATCGATGCTCCAGCACCGTTCAAATGCTCGACGAGCCTGCAAGGCCAGGATGTCCGCAATCTTTACTTGAGAACCCAGCCCAACTTACAGAACACGCCCAGGCTCAGCATTGTGGGCTATTTTGATGCTGCAATCGATCTTCCCTCACACTGAAAGCCCCATTGATGAAAATCGGGTTGCAAGTACAATATACGTGTCCAAGATGTCAACATCTGAACTTGGAATACTTTGTAAGGCAGTTCTTCCGAGCGAAATGAGACCCGATCCTGGCTAATAGGTTGACAGCGCCACACCTGGTGCTCAGCAGTCTTGAAGAACAGGTCCATCTCCTCTGGGCTCGGTGAGCTCCCAAAAAGGCGCCTAGTCGCTTGTCTCTTCCTCTGCTCCCGGATACACGCATCTTGCTCATTCGTTGATTGCGCATCACATGAGTGATGGCCTTGGCATGGCCTTTTCCTGCTCTGCACCTCCTCAAAGTCCTCTGAGTAGCTGTTTACATCCTTGTGAGTAGGTTCCCCGTTCGCGAATAATCGCCTTGACGACGAGCCTCCAGCTCCATTATGCTGCTGCACCTTCTTATCAGGGGTGATGAGGGCATCTGATGTGCTGATATCCTCCTGCTTCTTCTGTACAAGAATAATCCTGCTGCAATCCTGACGCAGCATATTCTCGATGTTTAAATAACCTGCACTGTACATATTACGCAGCTGCAGCACCGCCACATTACAGTGTATCAAAGCACCGCTTGCTCCTTGACAGCGTAAGGCAACGTCGACTGGTGAGTGCAGGGAGCTCGGAACACTTCTGTTCGAGGTGCGAGCGTTTCGAGGTGTGATGAGGACTGTTTTGGCAGATTCCCCTTGATCACGTATGTAATCCACTGTAATCACGTATACGACAAGGGAAATGGCTGAGGAGCCCTAGATTCGGAGATGTCCTTGCTGTCGGCCATTGGCTGCACGAAACCAAAGGAACATACCTTAGGTACGGGGGAAGGCAGATAAGAAGGGAACCTCTGGTGTGGTGAATTGCTTTGTGAGGGGCTGGAGGCGCCGTGTAGCCTCGGAGCTGCTGATACTTGCCTGGGGATTCCACCAAGCTGGGCCCTCACTGAACGCTTACCAACCATAGAAGGTGCTTCGACCCTTCACGTCAGGGTGCTTTGCGACGAGTGACCATCTCCCGCGCGGCGAAGGGAGGCACAGGAGGGATCTGCTGACTTGGCCATGAAATGCTGAGAACTCATTCAGGTAGGCTTGACACTGCTCCTTCAAGTAAAATGCATGATGTTTCCCGTAATCACTGTAGTGCAAGTTACAATTGACAAGCCTTACGTTCGCACCGTTGTTGTTTGAGCCAAATACATATGCTGCCTTGGCGTTTGATGTCTGAAATCTATCCTTGTTGGAGCGCTCCCATAAATATCATCCTAAATCATCTTTGCTCGTGTCAAGATGCCGCTCCATTTGTAGAACAGGATATTGTGTGACGCACACATATTTCATTCGAGGCATTATAAAGCTTGCAACACGGCTCTGCAGGCTCTGGTGACTCGTACCGGTAGTCGGCCATGAATGGTCAAGCGACACCCCTATGCTCAATCTGCTGGGAGACTCTGGGGAAGTACGGGGGCCCAGTCACCCTGCCCTGTGGTGCGCCCATCCTGCTCCTGCTGTGTTCAGAACTTTCATGAGTGGCCACATCCTCGCACAGGATGGGTCCATTATACAGCCAGACACTGCCCACTTGTGCTGGAGTGACCAGACAAATGCTATTGCACTTTCTTCCCAGGCCCATGCACTGTTAGCTTCACTTTCAAGCGCTTGCCCGTCCTGAAGCAGGACATCCAGCAATGTTGGAAAATCAGACATGCGGCCCCAAGTGTGATCCCTGGTTTGCTCGGGCAGGCCACAACGGGTGCCTGCACTGCATGGCGCAGCTGCAGCACGCCAAAGCAGAGTGTCCGCTCTGTCGCGCGGCGTTCCCTGCAGGAACACCCCTCGTCGTCAACCATGAGCTGCGCGACCTCATAGCTCTCGCGGCTGCGCTGGGCACCGTGGAGCAGAACGATGGCTGGCAGGCTGTCACTTCTCAGGTGCTGCCACACAGACCCACCCTTACTTGATACCTTCTGCACACAGCCTGTGAGCCTTCTCCAAGGCTGTTCTCATAAATTGCTACACTTCTTGCAAGACCGCTGTTAGTCAGCACTTTAGCCTTCTGCAAGGTGCATTGAGGCAGTGGCGGATCAAGCTGCATGTAAGCTCATGTAGCTGGTGAGAGAAAAAGTATATATACACTCTGGAGGGAGTCATGGCATGATTAGATGCAGCCAGAGTTCCCACTCGTCCTGCATGTGAGCATGTCTGTCATGAGTCCCGGGACATCACCATGTCCAGAACCCACAGGCGCTGAAGGACTGCGCATGCAATGAAGTTCCCAAGGTTTAAGAGCAAAGGCCGGAGTGGCAGCTCAGAGGCGCCGTGTGCGCCACCAGCACATGCGATTGTTTCGGAAAAGTGTAAGAAGACACCGTCTAGAAATGAGCAAGGGTATCGATATGCAGGTGCCAAGGAAGGGGGTGTCGGGCGAACCGCTGGAGGGCGAGGCTGAGAAGGAGAACGGCGTCTCGCTGGTGCCGAGCGCTCCCCCGGCACACATGTCGCTGAGTGCTGTGCTGGAGGGCGACGGGGATCTGCTCTCACTGGAGCCGCCCACTTGGGTGCCAGACTCCCATGCGACCTCCTGCAACCGCTGCAAAGCTGGGTTCAGGTGGGTCCTTGTTTGTGGTTGTTCCTGTTTCATTGTTTATCATCTTTGCCTTCGCTTGCTTGTCCGTTCGAGGGTCGATTGGAAGTCCTTTTGAGCGTGACTGCAGCTTTGCAAGCCGTCAGGCTCCTGTGCTTGGCTTTGGCGCATGCAAATGCCCACAGTCCTTACCTTGCTCTTCCAATTGGAACTCAGCTCGCGTAGAGTTCATGCGGATTCGGACATTTAGCATAGCCAGCGGATGGCATCATCACTACCTGTTGCTACGGCAATAAATAAAAAGCACGACGCACGGTTCAGTTGGTGCCTCCTCCATGAGAAGCATTCAGCGGCCTACACATAACAACATCCATTGGCGGCTGGTTCTTGTAAGCAAGAGGCAGTTTGTAACATTGGGTGTGCCTATGGGTAGGCCACTGGCGCGGACGCGGCACCATTGCCGGCTGTGCGGGGGAATCTTCTGCGGCGCATGCAGCTCGGGCAAGCTGCTGCTGCCGCCCAAGTTCCGGCTCGCCTCGCCGCAGCGCGTCTGCATCAACTGCGCGGCCCTGCTCCTGCCGCTGCAGCCCTTCCTGGCAGGTGGGTGAAGAGTGTCGATTACTTATGCTGAACGGATGAACATGACACCATGGCTCGCTGCTGAGGCCCAGCCCAACGTCAACATCTTCAGGATCAGCAACCATGTCTGCAGCGCTGGTATGGTCGAGCTGTTTGTTACTGGCCTGCCGCGCAAGGGGCGCCAAGCTCCGAGCATGTGCTAGAAGGTCGCAGATCAGCCATCGCATTTTAGGTAACTCGCCTCCACTGTAGGCAGCCGTCTCTGATGCCAAGAAATGCTGGAGCGTGCACAGGATCGCCAGGCGAACGTACGCCAATCAAATGTGCCGTGAAACGCAATCTACTAAAGCTAAGAAAGTCTTACTGTCTGCCAAGAACATCAGAGTTAAATCCAAGGGCACCAGAAGACGACCATAGTTCACCTCCTCACGAAGCACCTACTCTACCGAGGCGCACATCGAGTCAGAGGTTGCAGGGCACATTGGAGTTGGTGCTGTCCACGGCCACCTGAAATTTTTGTCCCGACTGGCGCTTCGTGGCTTTCCTGTTCTAGATGCCCTGATTTGGCGCTAGGAATGGCTTTCTATTTCTGGATGTCCTGATTTGGCGCTAGTAATGGGTTTCCGATTCTGGCGTCAGGCACGGTGAGCCAGGCGGTGCAGCCGGCGGTGCATGACGTGACGGACGCGTCTGCGCTGCGTTCCTGGTTCAACCCGCCGATGGCCGCCTCGCTGGCGGCTGAGCTGTACAAGGCGACCAACATCGTGCGCAGCTTCTCAGTTGCCGGTAGCCGAGCGCCCGACGCCGCCGTTCCGGCCGCGATCCTCGATGGCGCCGCTGGATTCGCCATCCTCTCCGTCGCCAAGGTGTGCGCTAACTTGAACCCTCAATCATCACCCAGATTGTTCAATCACCACCCTCTCAAAACACCCTTGGTGTGCGCAAATCTGAACCCTCAAATCATTCAATCACCACCCTCTCAATCACCCTTGCCCTGCGTTCCGTCGCCAAGGTGTCTGCACATCTGAACCCTCAACCATCACATTACTTATTCAGTCACCACCCTCTCAAATACCCTTGCGGTGCGTTCCGCTGTCAAGGTTGCGCAGATCTATACCCTCAATTATCACCCAGATTGTTCAGTCACCACTCTCTCAACTACCCTTGCGCTGTGAGCTCTGTGTTCACCATGTGCGCAAGGACAAAACTGTTACCAGTTTCCGATCCATGGGGTAAAAAAACACGGAAAGAATATACAAAAGCCTTGTTGAAGGTCCAGTTGCCTTCATGTTTTGGCGGCAACCGGAAGCACAGACACCTCAAGTCCCGCTGGCTCTCATGCAAGGCCTGTGTCAAACCCTAAACCCTAAAATACATATAATATATATGTTATGGCAAAGGCCAGAGAAAACATTCTGCTCTGCACCCCCTAACAAGGGATACTTGTGGAAAACCCTACCTGCACCATTGCATTTAGTGAGGAAATGTACAGCTACATAGGCCCTGTGTTCAAAGAATAACCCTAACGCTCAAACTTTACGACCCTACTGAGGGGTTTCGATGTAAATTCGTGTGGCAGGGGGGTTGCGGTTGGAGCGTGGCAGCGGGCACGGGGCTGGTGGTGGCGCGCAAGCCCGGGGGGTCCTGGACCCCCCCCTCCGCGCTGGCGCTCTACAGCTGCGGCTGGGGCGTCCAGTTCGGCGGCGTCCTCTCCGACCTCCTCATCGTCCTGCGCAACCAGTGCGCTCTCGGCCTCCCACATTTTACTTTTTATTATTTCCGGACTCACCTATACCCACTCCCACTCACAGAAGCATCCAGACTCACACCTGTACTATTTGCAAGCTATTGTGTTGAGGAATTGATGGTTTGAAAGCTCCATTCAAACACACAGAACAGTCCAGACTCGCACCTATACCATTTGCAGATTATTGTGTTGTGGAATGTATGTGGAAAGGTGGGATGGCGTGTGTGTTCTGTGTTTAAACCGCGGGTTGCTCCGACGTTGAGTTCCACATACACACAGACACCTCCCGTCGATTAACCTGTGATGTTGGCACTTCGGCTGGCTGGCTTCTGCGGAGGACCTGTGGACAATTGCAACAGGCCGCTTCCTTATAGAGTTGTCGCATAAAAGCTCTTGTGCAATCCTTTGTGTTTCCACGAGTGGCACTGCTGTCACGCGTTCCCAGTTCCCAGCTGATGCTATGGGCATTGTTGCATGGGAACACCGGATTCATGGCGGATCTGACAGGGATCATGCCTTGTGACCATGATTCATGCCACTTGCACTGTTGGCCGTTCACCCAGACTATTTTAAGGCTGTCTTCTGTAGTGGGACAAGAAAATGAAAGCGGATGTGACTTGTGGCGGTGGCCTGCCAATCATCCTCTATGATGCTATGTGGGAAAAATAGCCCGCCGACTTCTGCCTTCCAATCAGACTATCATAAACTTGTTGTGAAAACAGTATGCGGACAGAAGACTCCTGCAGTGGGACTTGATCGCGAATATGACTTGTGCAGGGCGGCGGTGGCGGCCTTCTGCGGGACGGTGCACTGCGGGCTGGCAGGCGGCGTCAATCTGGCGGTCGGGCCTCTCGGCCGGCAAGCCGAGGTGACCATGCAGGTGCGCTCATGCCATGCATATCACAATAGGCGTGTTGGGAGTTTGGGTCAATCAGGAGTTGCTAAGTACTCTGCAAGTTTGTGCACAAGCCATGCGTACCACGATGGGCGTACTCAGCAACTCCCGATTGCCCCAACTCCCAGCACCCTGCATGCAGCATTCTGCGGAGGCCATCATGCAGATGCCTTGCAATCACAACAGGCGTACTCAGCATCCCCGGTAAACTGAAGTCCAGTGTGGACTGCAACCTTCGTGCAGTGCACTTGCCCTTGCTCCATAAGGATCTTGTCTTGTCTGGGCTGGTCTTGCCAGTTGTCTTCAACGACATGGTCTCTTTACAGGCGGATAATGTGAGTGTCTGAAATAAGGAACACTGGCGCTGCGATATTCTGTATGTTCAAGGTACTTAGAGGGCCTTGTGCATGGGACAGGTGGGACTGGGGGGTGCGGCAGTGTGCTACAGCTACTCCTGCAGCCGCGGCGCATTTGCCGGCGTCAGCATTGACGGCTCTCTGCTGACCACACGCTCTGACGTCAACCTGGACTTCTACGGTGATGCCCTCCCCTCGCCTCGGAATCACCAAATTTGTTTATTATTTGACCACGTCCGCTCAAGGTGTGGGATTTAGGGGGTTGTTTAGGGTAAGGGTATGAGAAAGGGGCCTTTGTAGTAATAATTATTATTGGGGAGTGCAATGGTGGGTTTAGGATTCAGGGTCGATGATGATCAATAATTCTAAAGTCACATAGTGGTCGGAGAATAGCGTAGGCGGATCACCAAGTGGGTGGCTGCAGTTGCAGGTCAAACCTTCAGTCACCGCTAAGTTAATTATGTAGATGGCTGCATTCCCTTCTGCTCAAAATGGATGCCGATATCTCAGCACCAAAAGATTGTGCAGACATGAGCAGCGGGACAGCCATCTGATGCTCTGATCCCCTCGAAGTTAAAAACAGTTCGTCTCACAGGGTAGCAGGTACAACTTCGCTGAAAACACACCTCCACAGGCTTGACAGTGTATTGAGTTACAAGATTGCCGCTCAGGCCGGCCATTGAGCGCGAAGCAGCTGCTGATGGGCGACAATGTGAGCGCTCCGGTCGCTGCAGATGCGCTGTACACTGCTCTCGATGACCTCATGGCCCGCGCCGGTGCACTCTCTGCCGAGCGTCGGTGGGGCACAGCTTCTCATGTCTTGCTCTCAGGCACCTGTCACTCGTCTGGAACCTGCACCGCTCCCACTTTAACTTGCTGAGAGTATTTCCGAGGGGGTGTCTGCCTGTAACGCATGCCCAGAAAGCTTTTTCAACATTGCACTGCGGCACTGGCACCGATGCTGTGCAATGTCCTGGAAGAAGCCGTGCAAAGATTTGGACTCTAATGCTTGCACAGTTTGGAGCATGGACAACCTTTCGCGGACACCCTTTCTGCAGGCAGCGCTTGGAGGCGGGCCGTCGGCAGCAAGCGGCGGCCGCGGCGGCGCAGCCGACCTCGTGCCTGGCGGCTCCGCGCAGCAGTGCCATGCCTGCCTCGCCTGCCCGGCCGTGCAGCCGCGCCGCGCTGTGGGCTGCCCGCGACGAGGAACGCTCCCGCGCAGCCGCGGCGCCCGGCGCCTGTGCGTGTTCCCTCTCAGCCGAGCGCTCGGCCCCGGCCGAGCAGATGTCTGCGCTTGAGCAGAACGAGGAGGACTGCCTGGGCTTCCCTGGACTGTTTGCTGACTAGGAAAAAGAAGAAGACATCCACAACTGACACAGTGTTTGGCCCGTCGAGGGCTGCTTCAGACAATCACACACCCGCAGATCAATCACAATGCACGGGAGCTCTTGGCTGCCATGGCGCGCTGCAATGCGCTGTGTACCTGGGGGATCTGCCTTTGCTGTGATGCTTAGAACATGACAGCATCACATAGGAGGTCTGCAGGGTGCATGGGCATGGGAGAGACTGTATCAGCGAGCAGGGATTTGGCACATCGCGTGCTTGAGCAGCCCTTGGTGACAGACACACACAGCAGAGAAGACCGCTAAACATGGGTTTGCACTTGACAGAGAGCAGAGCTGTGGCTGTTGCTCTGCGTACTCCCGGCATGATGACCTCCGCAATCATGTTAGGTCTGCGCTCCTCGATACAAGTAGAGTGAAGGACTTTGCGGAGTGAGCGGGTGCTGGCAGCGGAGCGCATGGCGCTCTTTGCCGCATGAATGGGTGCACCTTCTATAATTTCTGCAAGTGTAATGCTGTATATCCTGTACGAAGAACTGCAGACCGAAACTGTCTGCTCCTTCTTTGTATGTGCAAGCTTCGCGGTAGCAGCCCTTGCGGCGTTTTTGGTGACCTTGGATTTTAAAGCCTTGGGATCTGCACCTCTCGTAAACTTCGTTTGCTTTCAAGGCAAGTCAGCTTTTGAAGTGGCAGTGTACTACACTCTGTGCTTTTTATTTTAGTCTGCTGGAGGCGTCTCGAGCTCATAATCTGAGCTGATCAGGAATTTTCGAACGTACAAAGATGCTTGATGGCAGCTAGAAAGAGCTCCGAAAAGCGCATGCTGAGGCACAAATGTCCCTTTTTGTATATACCTATGTTTTTTGCCAAATGTATAACGAAGGAGTTTTGTATCACACCATCATACTTGGACAAAACGGCTGTGAGTGTGCTCACTGTACTGCATGACCTCATCGCGCAGTAGCATCATGCCACGTGGCATCTCCATGGCCAAGACATTATCAACGTTGATCACGTTACAACGCGTTGGTTTAAAATGATATCTTGATTGATTGGTGCTTGCATGCTTGCGCAAGCATCTGAATCCCGGGGTCCCTCATACAATTGCAGCTAACGTTAATCAACGTTATAACACTTGCAAGTTACCGTATTACGTAATGTTGACACTTACACGACGCCAACGCACGTCCATCTTTTGAGAGAGAGCATGCACAGATAAGACTGCGCAGTCCTTACAAGATCTACCAAAGCACTACGTGGTACAGTAGCGCACACATCATGCCTTGAGCCCAGTGCAGCACAGCATAGATTTCACAGTACTGACTTGGTCGACAACACGTCCTCACATGTTGATCTGTGCACTGACTTGTGAGGTTGACGTGCAGCACTGCTGCACGGTGCAGGCCGGCCACTGAGTGCGAAGCAGCTGCTGATGGCCGACAATGTGACCGCTCCGATTGCGGCAGATGCGCTGTACACGGCGCTCGACGACCTCATGGCCTGCGCCTGTGCACTGTCTGCTGAGCGACGGTGGGTCATCCCTCGTCGTTTGTTCTTTGATGCGGACATCTTGACCATGCAGCAGTTCATGTGGCAGTTGGACATTGTAGGTGTTGCACATCATGTGATGGATTGTTTTGATCATTTGGATGATGCCAGTTCATCCAATCAGCCCTAGGCGGCTGGAGTGATGTTATTCTTCTCTTCTTCTTTATCATCTAAAGAACGGGTCACGGTGTGCGGGCAGCGCTTGGAGGCGAGCCGGCGGCAACAGCAGCCGTCCGCATGCCTGGCGGTTGCGCGCAGCACTGCAGTGTTTGGAGCAGGATAGCAATGCGCCGGTGGTGTGCAGGATTCAAACAGTGTGGAGGTAGCACCTTGGCAAGCAGCCACGAAAGGAAGCAACACTTTGCATGCTGGCGCTGTCCTTAGTAGTTGCTATAAAAATACGGAGAAGATCGTCCAAGGGGGTTCTGGGCTTGTACAGAGCGCCAAAACCATGGCTGTCGCTCAGCGTAGTCCCTGCACGAAGTGATAGGATCATCAGTTCTGGTTTGCGCTCTTATCTTATTTAAATCAGAGACTTGCACAAGAAGCGATGCAGGCAGCACAAGGCATGGCGCACTTTGTGGCATGACTAGGTGCATGTTCACGAGGCCCTGCAGAAAACTCCTGTACAGTCCGTACCATAAGTGCGCATAGTCAACTGTTGGCTCCTCCTCTATGTACAAGCATGCATGGTAGCAGCCGAGGAAGATGTAGAGCGCCAGTTCTTTGGTCTCATGGTCTTGTGATCACCATACGTGCAGATGATACCCTATGAATGGTATGTATGTATCTTCCAAATTGCTGCTGTAGCATGTTGGCCTTGCGCTGCTTTCCTGCGATAATTATTTTTAACCTGCTAAAGGTGGCTGGTACATCAATAGCCTTCAGTTGTCTCAATTTGAGAACCATAAAATGACATCCTGACACTGTCTCAAATTGGCAAACCGCCTTTTTGATGATATTCCTGTGGACAAGGTGGCTCTTAAGGCGTATCTGGAGGGGTTGGGCAGGGAATTCAAAATAATGAAGCAGGTGTTGTGGACTGCTGGTCAGGACCGCCACTCCACGTTTGAGAGTGTCTGGCGTGAGTTAGATGATTCTCACAGGCTGGTACTGCCGCATATCTTGAAGTTTGTTGAAGTGTGCATGGTTGTGCCGATGAACACTGCTTGCGTAGAGCGGGGCTTCTCAGAGCATGGGGCAATCAAGAACAAAGTGAGGAATCGCCTGCGCATAAAGACTGTAGATGGTCTCATGCGCTGCAGATCAATGGTGGATGATTACAAGACTTTTGATTATTCTGCTGCTGTCACATTGCATCACCAGAAGCCAAAGGGATTCCGCATGCCAGGTGTGTTCAAGGCTGTGAATGCTATTGAGTACGATGGCGACACCGACTCTGGTGACAGCGCAGACATGGAAGGTGATCAGGACAGTGTCATGGTGGGGTTGGCACCTACGATGTACTTTGAGGACTTTGAGGACTCTGAAATTGAGGCTGAGTCTGCTAGTGATGGTGAAGATGCCCTTGTCGGTGATGGTCTAGGTGATGATGCAGATTTCATGGCAGAGATGGGTGGGTCTTGATCTTTCAGAAAACCAGCCACATGAAATGTAATTGAGCTTGCCCCTCAGCTATAGTAGATCTACTAGAAGGACGTTCTGTCGACACACTGCTAAAGGCTAAAAGCTGGAAATCGACTTTCGCAGTTGCCCCCAAAAATTAAGTTCCCTAGTAAGGGCTGCCCTGACTTTCAAGCTCACATTGAGAGGCCAGGTAGGGGCGAAGCCCCTGCCTGGCTGAGCTCAACTTAAGGGGCAACCTGGATTTTCCCTGACCCCCTGTCAAACCCTGCCTGATAGGTAACAGAGCGCCGTGAAGCGCATGACAAGCCAGATCTATAGAGATGCCTTGTTTGTACATATATGTATGTGTCTACCAACATGTAGAAGAAGGAAAGATTCCATTGGTAACAAAGCATGCCGTCGTGCTTTGTTACCAATATACATATGATGGGCGGCTTCATATTTAAGGCTGCCACTGGCTGGCAGCAGTGATGTGACATTGCTCATTACATTATGTTGCTTATAATCCTGCCGCTTCCCTATGTAGCCAGAAAGTGAAATTGTTTACAAAACAAATGAACTTGCATGTTTTTATGGAGATGATATGTACGCACACAGTACTGTTAAAGTCTGGTCAAACGCGTCCACAATTTCTTCAATGTAACAGCGACTAATCACCTTTCCGGTGGTGGTAAATTGATGGCAAATCAACATGCACTTTTGCTGGACGGCCTGCTTATATGACTTCAAGTCAAAGTCGCACTTCAACCTATAAATTCAAGATTTTCTGCATATGATACTTGAAGCAAAAGTTTGAAGCGACACGCCACCGCATTTCACATATGCACCACCCACAGTCCTGGCAGAGTATATTGTCGGCTCCAAGCCAAGTCATGGTTCAAGTTGGCATCAAGTTCAAATTCAGTTTCCCCCGCTGCATGATCAAATGATACGATATTTACCTTTTACTCCTCTGTGAGGGCATTGCTTTCACACGTGCACAGGTACTCAAGGCCTGACTAGTACGTTCCATGATGGCACTCAAGCATCATGAGCAAGCATTCGTGGTTAAATTTGCGCAAGCTGCATCAAGGAGGGCAAGCACTAGGGGTTTGAAGGTATGCACAAACTCTCGTCCATGTGTCAAGCGTGCACGTCCCTCCAGTGGTCTGCACCTCAATCGTGACTGGGTTTGTGACGCTGGCCGGGTCGCCTGCAAGGATATGTGAAAATAATTCGGTGTCCTAGAAGCTTCTCGTAGCTTTGGAAGCATAGGTAGGTCAGTGACACACAAGTTGCTGGACATCAGTGATCACAACTTTCTAGCACTCCTTCCATTACCATGCAGAAGGGTTGTGCCTTTGTGCAGAAATGACCCTCATGTCATCTGAGAAAACCAGGGTTTATCTGCAGCAAAGATATTATGTCACCTCAAGACTCCTAATCAAAGGCAATTGAATGCAGTGAAGAGTTTACCGGAGCATTTTGCAAGGGCGTATAAGCTGGAGATGTCAGACAACACCGAGTTGCCAGTGATGGTGACAGCATAATTGTTCTGCACAGTAGTCAGTGCCTGCACAATAAGACAGTGTCCTTAGCTCCTCTGCAGTGCAACACAAGATATTCAAATAGCTGTCCTTCAAATAATTAGCGGAACATATTCTCAGGACAAGAGCCCGCGTTCTTGTAAAGAATGGTCATCGCAACTTATTGGAGAAAGCAATGTGGACGTATTGGCTGCACGCGTACCTGAAAATTGATTGTTGTCAGCTGTGCATTGTTTTGGATGGTGAATGCATTGGCAATGTTTAAGAGATTGTTGAAAGTAATGCTCTGAACGACAGCGTTGTCTGTAATTGTAAGTGGACCATATATATTTTGAAGAGCTGGAAAGTTGCTAATAATTTGCAAGCTGGGGTTGCTCTGTATGGAGATGGAACTCGAGACGGTGACAGCAGGAAATCCGCTGACAGCCGTGAGAGCTCCATTGTTTTGGATGGAGATATCGTATGCGGCAGTTAGCACCTGTGTAGCACACAATATCTAAGATATCTTTTCTATCTAGCTGATCTGTGAAATCGGGTACATATTGATCTAGTACAACTCCTTAGTTGACAGGTCAGCTCTTGGGACAATGCCGCAGTGGTTTACTAGCAAACACTTTGCAAAGCTTGAGTCTAAGCTCCCTGAATCCGGCATACGTCTAGTGCATGCCATTGCCATGTAAAGCACTTGACGCCCAAACAACATTCCCTTCAAATACAACGCCGCTCAACAACACGATCCATGTAGACAAACTCACCGGGAATGTTGGGATTGCAGATAATATAAGATTGCCTGAAATTATAATAGAATTTATATTTTGAAGAGCTGTAAAGCCGCTAATGGTTTGCAAGCTGGGGTTGTCCTGTATGGAGATGGTACCGGAGTAGGTGACAGCGGGGAATCCGCTGATAGCCGTGAGATCTCCATTGTTTCGGATGTAGACACCATAGTATGCGGTATTTAGCACCTGTGTATCACACAGTATCTGAAATATCTTTCCATCTAGCTATTCCGTGAAATCTGGTACATTGTGATCTGGTACCACTCCTTAGTTGACAGGTCAGCTCTTGGGACGATGCCCCAAGGGTTTACTTGCTAACACTCTGCAAACTTTGCGTTCAAGCTCCCGAAATATTGCGTATGCCCAGTGCATGCTATTGCCATGTAGAGCACTTGACACCCAATCATCATTGCTATCAAATATGACGCCGTTCAACAACACAGTCCAAGTAGACAAAAACTCACCGGGAATCCGCTGATAGCCGTGAGAGCTCCATTGTTTTGGATGGAGACATATAATGCGTAATTTAGCACCTGTGTATCACATAATATCTAAGATATCTTTCCATCTAGCTATTCTGTGAAATCTGGTACATTGTGATCTGGTACCACTCCTTAGTTGACACGTCAGCTCTCGGGAAAATGCCGCAGTGTTTTGAATACTAATAAACATATAACGTATGTTATAACATTCTGCAAACTTTGCGTTCAAGCTCCCAGAATATTGCGTATGCCCAGTGCATGCTATTGCCATGTAGAGCACTTGACACCCAATCATCATTGCTATCAAACATGACGCCACTCAACAACACAGTCCAAGTAGACAAAAACTCACCGGGAATCCGTTGATAGCCGTGAGAGCTCCATTGTTTTCAATGTAGAGATAGTATGCGGTATTAAGCACCTGTGTATCACACAATATCTAAGATATCTTTCCATCTAGCTATTCTGTGAAATCTGGTACATTGTGATCTGGTACCACTCCTTAGTTGACAGATCAGCTCTTGGGAAAATGCCGCAGTGGTTTAAATACTAAGAAATATATAACGTATGTTATAACATTCTGCAAACTTTGCGCTCAAGCTCATAGAATATTGCGTATGTCCAGTGCATGCTATTGCCATGTGGAGCACTTGACACCCAGTCATCATGGCTATTGAATATGACGCCACTCAACAACACAGTCCAAGTAGACAAAAACTCACCGGAAATCCGCTGATAGCCGTGAGAGCTCCATTGCTTTGGATGGATAGAGAGTATGCGAAGGTAAGCACCTGTGTATCACACAATATCTGAGATATCTTTCTATCTGGCTATTCTGTGAAATCTGGTACAGATTGATCTAGTACCACTCCTTAGTTGACAGCTCAGCTCTTGGGACAATGCCGCAAGGGTTTACTACAAACATTCTGCAAAGTTCGAGTCTAAGCTCCAAGAATCATGCATACGTCCAATGCATGCCATATAAAGCACTTGACGCCCAAACAACATTCCCTTCGGAAACAACGCCGCTCAACAACACGATCCATGTAGACCAAAACTCACCGGGAATGTTGGGAGTGCAGGTAACACAAGATTATTTGTGAAGTAGATATCACTGCATGACACCAAAACCTACAGTGCACTAGACATCCTTAGCATTACGAATACGCTGAGTATGCAATGTGTACGCCTTCAAATTTATCTGTGTTGGCTTCTTGGTTCTCCAGCTGATATTTTCGTGTAATTGCGCATCATGTACACGCGGTTGTGTCAATGGTCATTCTTTTTGTTAAACCTTTTGTCATTCAAAAACCAACAAATGTGCAATGAAGTGTACTACATATTGTGCAAACGACACCGTTCACCCACCGAAAACTCTGAAACGGTGAGCAACGCATTGTTTGAATTTATGTTCAAGGTGGATCCCTGAGAAAAAACCTGCCACAATTGCAAAGAACACTCTCATACCATTGTGACAAAAATTCATTGATGGGGCTGCAACTGCATTGCAAGGAATCACAGCTTCCGTGTGAAACAGGAAATAGGGACTGATCAAACATAACAAGTTTTAGGATTGACGCAGCGCCCAGCTGTGGTTCGTTGCAAAAATTCTATTATGGAACAAGCTATGAATTTCTTGATGAGAAAGTCTTGCAAAAGTGGCTGGCATCTCTTATGCCAAAACGTGGTCGACCACTTGTAGCGTCTTGCTAGTGTGTTACTCACTGGGAATGCAGGAATTGCAACAAGCGCTCTATTGTCGGAGATTGTGACGCTGCCACTTGCAAAGTTCTGCAACACACAGTTCCACCTTTCAGCTTCAAATACACAAAAAGACAATAGAGAGTCAGAATTGGGAAACTGTAGTCAGGACAAGATGTCATTCAGCGAGTCTCAAATATGGTCCTTATATAGAGCACTTATATTAAGAGTGTTATTGCAATCCTGCATTCTCCAGGATAAAATTGTGCGATGATGAGCTCATAGCTGCAATGATGTTAGCTTACCGGAAAACCTGTTAGCAATGTGAGAGCATTGTTAGAAGAGATTTGCAGGTTCCCGCTCGTGAGTGCCTGCAAAGTGAAACAACTTGAGACCAAATGTAGATATCAAACACTTTTATAGACTGACCTCGACATCCTAGCATCTATGCGCAGCACTGCTGGCAGTCAAATTTGTCAGTCCATGAACGTCCTACATTACCACAGAGTTGAAAGCTCAAAAAAGAAATCGATGATCCATGTAACATTGCTTTGAGAGTCTCGAGATCCAAATGGCCTTAAGTGACATGAGCAAGGAGTGCCCACTTCAAGCGCCAACAAGCAAATTCTTGATGAGGTAATGCATTGCAGATGACCTCATGCACAAGTCAGCACATTCTTGTGGAGCTGATCACAAGGTGCAACCGAGTAGGATGAGGAGGAACGTAGACTGGATGCGCTGTATTCTATCTGTGAAGATCCAATATGCAGACGCCTACCTGGAAACCAGTGATGGAAGCCAGAGCTTGATTTGACAAAATCTGTACATAAGCCCTCGACAATGCCTGCAGAGTAGCTCCTGAGAACTTGCTTCTTGGTGAACAAATACTCTTTCATGGCATGAGCTGCTAATACGAGACAGTCAACCACCAAAGACTCCATCGGAAAGATATGCAAACTTTGAATAGGGTGCATTTCAAGATGCAGAGCGCGCATCGTGTATTGCCAGAGCAGATTGCTTTCAGGTGCACATGCAAACAACAAATGCAAATACCTCCATGAAGGACTTCGGCATGTTGGCCATGCGTGCATTTTTGGGGTGGGTGAAGAGCTCACCTGGAAGCCTGATATTGTTGTCAGCTGGGGATTGGAACTGATGTACAGTCCAATTTGATTGTTAGGTGCATTCAAGGCCTGCGATTTACATGTCCAAGATCCCTTCACCTCAAAGCACAACCCCCAGGTTGACCACACAAAATCGCATCAGACCATACGACCTCTCTCCACAAGATCTTATGGGAGAATCAGGAGGCTTTCCATGTAGTTCATTCCCATCTTCAAAAATTGTATAGTTACCACTAAAGAACATTTTTGACAGCTACCACTCAATGCTCACCATGCTGTTAGAAAAGTAGAGTGCACATGAGCTCACACCAACTACTACCTTGTAATTTGAAGCAACCCTAGTGAAGACCAGAGAAGTCAGCAACCGTTGCTGAACCAGCATAGTGACTAGGTGCCATGAAAGATGTCAATCCTTGGTGATCTAGTATTACTCTTTCAGCGGGGCCAAAAAAGTGGATACACTGTATTGGACGGGCCGTGAGACCATGTAAAGCTGTGTGATTCTTACCTGGAAACCACCAATACTTGTCAAGACAGGGTCATTCTGGATGTTAAGGGAGCCTGTTATAGTTCGCAACACCTGCGAGACAAAGGATAACCACAATTCCTAAAGTGACAGGTGCTACTAGTGGGCAATAAGATGCAGTGGACTTGTAACCCGCTGAAGTAAACAGTCTGTATCTCCTGCACTAGGACATTGAAAACATTGCATTCCAAGAAGGCTGCCCAAGTTTGTACAACAGTAGCGCTCACATGCACTGCAAAAGAGTTAATAGGGCGCACATTGAAGTCGTCCAATGTTGTGAGCGAGGCAAGATTGTTGAGATTCAGGCTGCCCACATAGTAGAGGCTCTGCACATCGACCTATCGCTTATTTGACAATTTTCAAGCGTTGAAATGAGAGCGGCTGTAATGTGCATTGGTACGATCACCAGAAGAACCACATCAGGGTTTCAAGGCATTTCTACTGAATAGGATAAACACCACTACTTTGAATGCAACACAGTATCTTCACAATTGACTATTAAAACACCTAAGTGATAGCATAGACATCATGGGTGCGCAAGTCTCCCTGGATCTTATCTTCATTGGGATTAAGTAGTTTGAATCATACCGTTAGGTATGCCGAAATAGGTGACACTAATGCCGGGTCATTGTTAAGCCCTAAATCGCCGGAGATCACCGAGACGTTCTGCCGGAAGACACAAACTTCAGATCCTCAAAGGAGCTGGCGTGCGAGAGAGTCATCACAACAGGAGGGATGCTCCCAAAGTGTGCTCAGCACATGTACGAATCAGCATGCATAGTTGTGGCACCATTTGGGGTGGAGTGAGCCAGAGCATCGATGCACAGCACATAAGAACTTCATAAAAAGATTAGCGCCCTTTGGGCTGGCAAAGTGATTCGAGCATGGAGTGGTTAGTATGAGAGACATAGCACATATTAAGCCTTATCATGATGCCAAATCTGTACGACACGCATATAAAAGAAAATCATCGCCAAGGTTTCCAGCTGACAGGCTTTGCTCATGCTGACCTAGTCAGTGGTAGTTGTCAGTACCTGGAAACCGTTGAGAGTGGCAAGAACTTGATCGTTTTGCAGCTCCACATTACCAACAACGCCTTGAAGGCATTGGTAGTAGGACATGTCTGTAATTGCGGCATTGCTATTTATAGTGATGTCAGCAGTGACAAGGTCGCATCCACAATATCCGGGGGTCGGGGGCGCAGGACACTGGTTGTTCACGCAGTTGCGGCTTGGAAGCAGAGGACACCTGCAGACGCTAGCACATGAGGAGCCCATATGGTTGAAGCTGAGATGTAATCCTTCCCTATCTGTAGATGCATGCCACCATAGCCAAAGTTGCCACATGACATGACCAATGCTGTCACCATATCAGCAAGGGGCTGCATGACCGCCATTGTACTGTGAAACCTAAACCCTAGATGGCAGGAGTAGAGGTAGCCGCTTCTTCTTCTTCTTTTGTTCTTCCCACGATTGGCCTGTTGGACATTAGGTTCCTGATTGAGAGGTATGTCAGCCCACACTGCCATCACAGGTTTGATTGCTCCGATAGGTGACCAACATGACCGCTTCTCTACTCCTTGCACAGAGGTAAAAGAAACTGTGTTTTTGTAATGGGTGCTTTAGCTCACGTTGAGAAGGCACTGACTCCAGGCGGGCCGGGCAAGCCTGCGACCACAGGCGCCTTTACGTTAAGTAAAGGCACATTTACCCGACGTCTGATGCCTCAAAGTCTGCCATTCATGGACATCCAGATTGCCTGGCAGGCATGCGTGCTGTGTCGCAAACATGTATGCAAGGGGTTTCTCCCCAGATGGGACAATTATGTGGACATTTGGCTGCATATAGCAGCTTAGGTTCATGGTGCATATCAGCGTAAAGCTTCCAGGCATGCTGCGTTGATAATTGACAATGTCAGCAATTTTGCGATTTCACCGGTAGGGCCTGTAGGTCCAGTGAGGCCGGTAGCTCCTATACTGCCAGTAGGACCAAGAGGCCCTGCGATTCCCTGCGGGCCTGCACAAGCACAGCGGAAGTCATCAGTGACCACTCTAGACGACTCACGATCTCGGGGTAGAAATATGTGTGAGCAATGACAGGGACCAGAGCTGTACTGTATCATAATCGTCACCAATGCATCCTTGCTTCCTGGCCGATCAGTCTGTCTAAGGTCCCAGAAAGCATGCTCCACGCTCAGACCAGCCAGTCGCGCTCTCCAGAAACAAACAATAAGCCAATACAGCACAGTGGAAATTTAGTGTTGAGACCAGCTGTCCTTGATGCATGCCAAGAGAGCTATGGCATAAAAGGCTTGGCACGCGTATGTAAGTTAAAGAATGCACCGATGGGGCCGGTGCCACCAGTGCCGCCAGTAGTGCCGGTAGGGCCTTGTATTCCAGTGGCGCCGATGGTGCCGGTCGCGCCTCTGTCACCGATGGGGCCGGTGCCACCAATGCCGCCAGTAGCGCCGGTAGGGCCTTGTATTCCAGTGGCACCGATGGTGCCGGTCGCGCCTCTGTCACCGATGGGGCCGGTGCCACCAATGCCGCCAGTAGCGCCGGTAGGGCCTTGTATTCCAGTGGCGCCGATGGTGCCGGTCGCGCCTCTGTCACCAGTAGGGCCAGTCTCGCCCTTGTCGCTAGTGGCACCGGTGGGGCCTGCATGCAGAACAACATCGCAACCTGGATCCATTCCTGAAGCTATTTCAGCCCGTCCAGGGCAATAGCTGAGTCTGCAGCAAAGCTCCCTTGCCATTTCTGAGCGCCGTGTAGGGCGTAATGCATGAAAGGCCTGCCCGTGCAACACTAGTCATGCACAAGTACATTGTTGACAATGTCCCGCCCAGGGTAAGGTGATGGTAGAGCATGCTGGTATTGCCTCCGAACTGCTGCAACATGCAGGTCATGCGCTGCTGCGTCTCAGGTAAATGCTACTGCGTGTACTTTCGGACAACTTCAGAGCCTGAAACACTTATCAGAATGAGGTAGCACACCTCGAGCGCCAGTTTCGCCAATGGCGCCTGTGGCACCTGCAGCAGCGATGCAGTTGTCAATGCAGGGTGTTTCTGGACGCCAAGCACCCAAGCAATCAGTGCAACCAGTCGAAGTGTGATACATTGTCAGATGCACAGCAGCCTTGCAGGTGGTCACGTGTCTTCTTCAATTCGCTGCATGGTGGTTGGCAGCAGGAGCAGATCAAGCCTAATGTGGAGTGTCTGACAGACTCAACAGGATGGGCACCCTTTTCTGCTCACAGAGGTGCCGCGCAGAGCAGCAGAAGCTGCGACGATGGGAATCTGGCTGACCACCGTGCAGATGGCTCTGCTGTGGGGACGCATTCTATCAGAAGTAATCTGAAAATTCATTTAAACATGCTCTGTAGAGCCTGATTTTTAAACTTTGCACATCGTCCAGGATTGCAGGGAATTTGCTGCACCTGTCCCGCCAGAGGCTCCTGTGTCACCAGTAGCTCCGGTGGGGCCCTGATCACCAGTGGAGCCAGTTGCACCAAAGCCTGCATGTAGAGAGAACGCCTCTGAAAGGTGCTAGCAATGACAAATCGAGTAAAGACATGTTCTCGTCCGAAAGCTAGCTGCCATGCTATAATTGTCGAAAGCACAAGGCACACAGAAATGGCAACAAGTTTGTTTGGCACCAAAGAGCAAAAGACTTATGGAAGCAGCTTGTAGATGATGGTGTCTGCAAGTCCTGTATAGCTGCATGAAAGGGCAGTTGAGTGGTACCTGTTGCTCCTGTAGCTCCAGTGCCACCTGTGGCGCCTGCTCCAGTGGGACCTGCACCCGTGCACACGGTAGGTGTCCAGCTGAACGCAGCTTTGCGATTTCATGTCTGCTGCAAGGCAGAAGGCCTTCCTTTGAATGCCCTATTTCTCCCTGCGGCATCCATGGCCTCATGCATAAAGCTCTTTGGGCTGCAAGCAGCCCCTGGAACTTGTCGTTGTTTGCACTTGCTGCCACACCCCCTGACATGCAATTCACAGTCGCAAAGGTGTTTCAACTTTTTGTCAGGATTAGCAGTATGCTGTCACAAGTAAGGAGAACTTCAGTGGTATTGCAGGCACCTAAACCAGAGCAGTGTATGCACCTGTGGGCAAGTGTTCGTATTATCGTCCAGCTTGAACTGTATCTGCCCAAGCAGATGAAAGATAAAGGCTCACCTGTGTCTCCAAACCCAGTTGCGCCGGACCCTCCGTCCCTTCCTGGAGCACCCGTGGGGCCTGTCGGGCCCTGTTCATACCACGTCAAAAACTTATCACGCCAAGCGAGTCGACATTAGGAGGATAGCCGACCTGCACAGATTTTGGATGGGCTGGACAGGCAATGCTGACGAGCAAGTCTCTGGAATGTATAGCCTCTATGAGGCCGTGCACTAGTCGGTATCAGTATCCTGTAAGGAACGCCACTTCTTTAAGCAAGGCTTTGTTTCATGTATTACCACTGTCTGCGCCGCGGCAGCGCGCAAAGCTGCAATTTCGGACTCCGCCACCCTGACCTCCGCTTTCGAGGCCGGCAGGAAGCCCGTGATGACCTCGGACACATTTGAAAGGCCGGGAAAGACACTCAGCCCGCCACGGAAAGCACGACCTGCTTGCAGCAAAGCAACATCTCATAAGCCACAGCGAAAAGGTGAGGCTTTGCGTACGGGGCATTACCGCAGCGGAGAACTGGAGAAAAACTGGCACACGACCTCTAGCACCAGTGCGCAAGTAATAGCAAGCTCGTAACAACACTTTCTGTTTCGTTTCATTTCATTTGACAGTGCTATTGGCACAGCAAATCATGTACTCCCATGCATCCCTCTACCGCGGTGTGTACCATCCGTCTGTTAATGACACAGCGACGCAGGTTTTTCGGGTGTCACTGTGAGGCCAGTCCAGGGCACAAACGACCGCGTTCTGAGAAGTGAAAGGTACGTTCTTGAAATGGTGTATATAACAAGTTCGTATTGTTGGTCAGCTCAATTGGCCGTGCACTGCAATTACCTCCAGGCGGGACGGCGGACTCAACGGTTTGAAGCAGCAAGTAAACTACAAGGGTCACAGGAGGCAGTGGTCGTCGAAATGATACCCTGCATGTGACATTGAGGCACTAAGGCAAAGTGATAAGTCATATTGACTTATACGGCAGTACAGCAGGAGGTCGGCGAGGACATGGTGCTTTGCTCAGGGTAGCAACCTCTTGGGCCCCATGGCCAGCAAACGGGTAAGACGCAGGTTTCCGCCCGACTGCGTCAACAAAGATGCTACTCTGGCGCTATGAAAAGAGTGCGGTCTCACAATGTTATTGTCCACTGCACCTAAAGACGGCTGTCTTTTCACGTTTGAAGTCCATTTTCGGGCCGAGTTACTTGGCGCATGCTGCGGAAGATGCATGTCAGCCACATCATCTTGCCACGTGAGCATTAGGTCGGCTTTCCTCGGTGCCGTCGCATGGAGTCTATGCTAGCGAAAATGGCCGCAAATTTACCCCGTGCACGTCTGCCAGCTCCATGCTGACCGAAAGGTCCAGGCGAGTAAAATGCCTGTCGCTCCCGCGTCGATCGAAACCCCGACATCTATGCCTCGGAACCCCATACGCCTCCTGGACATTCCTTCATGCGCGCGGGTGTCCGACGTTCCCGGAAAACGGGAGGAGTTTGCTGATGCGGAAGGTTTCGATTCCCAGAACAGCGACGACTTTAACGTTGAAGGCGTGCCACGGTTGCCGCAATTCAACGTTTCCAGGCTACTTTGATATTGATGTGGATATTTCATAAGATTGTGCTTTGTTCCGCTGATCAAGTCGATCCGAGCCAAAACGAACGCATACAGTTTACAAGCAGATACTTCAAAAGCAATACCCTTCTGATGCTGTCTTGCTGCAGTTACTTTTGCAGCTCACTTTAAACGGTTTCATTGCCGACGTTGCATACTCTTATAGTCGTGCACTGCGAGGGCTGTCTCACTGCTTTGCTCCGAGTGTGCCAGCTTGTTCGGATCTTGGAATATTGCATGTGTCGATAAGGAGTGCCTTGTGAACTCAATGAATGTGTGCCCTGCTGACCTACTGTGCTGCTTGAACACCTTGAAAATGCTTTTCCTGAGCACTGGGGATGTCTGCTAGTGCGGCAACGCCTGGAGCCAGGTCTTCTATGCAGACTGCAGCAGGTATTGACGCGGAAGCCTCACTTTGCAAAATTGTTCGCACAGCGAATTTCTGAGCCTTTTCTGCCAACTCGTCCAACAGCCAGAATCTGCGTAGCTAACTGCTTATGTATACTTATTGCGATGCATCCACCTACCCAGACATTTACACTCCAGGCCCGTGCGATACACTGTCTCTTACCCAACAGCGATCTGCACCTTCCTTGTTAGGATTACAAAGCACAGGAATAGCGCCGTACACAGACAATCGAGGCTCTCTGGGACAATGTGCATGCATGCATAACGGTGGTCATATTGAGTGGAATCTTCCAGACTAGCCATCTCCAAATTCCGCCAATATTATCCTCATGTCCTGTGCGATCGAGGAATTTGGAGGCATGCTTGACCACCGCCATCTTCCCAGGCTGGTGAGTCATCCCAATGAATGCTTCCAAGATCCCAACATTCTTTCACGTTGCTGGACCTTCTGCTTGTTTGCTCTCCAAAATTGGTGTGTGCCAATTGCCTGGTGCTCCTGCGCATGCGGACCTATCTCTCCAAAGCGCAGTCGGGCTGGTCTGACTGCTGTAGCTGTTCCTCAAGGGCCTGCCCAGCCATGTGATAATGAGCTCCTCGGGCGCGCTAGACAGCTCTGCATGCATGCGTGAGTGCTACACTTTTGGAACTAACAGTGTGTATGGCCCACACCAAGTCTAAAGGTGACGCACTGTGCTTGCGCCAAGTCAGTTACCTGAACCAGAAACCCGGATAGCTTGATGTCCACTGCAGCCTTGTGGCACCTGACAAGTCAGGCCTTCTTAGCCCGCTAATGTACTTGCTACCTGCCGAGAAACCTGCTGTACAAGACCAGCACAAGCACCCGGTCAGGTGCCGCAGCCTGAAAGCCCTGACCCCCGCGTGCTTCAGGCTCTGGCCAAAGCCGATGAAACCAAGTCATCCGAAACTGGTCGGCGGGCACTCACCATGCTTACCAGATCCTAAAGAGAATATGGAAAATTGAATGCTTTCTCATATCTGGCCCCATGTACTTTGAATGGTTACTTCCTGTTGAGCTTTCTCAGTCGTATGGAGGGTATGCGCAGATGAACACCTTTGCAGCATCGCCGCGTTGCAGCAGAGGCGGTGGCAGCTGCAGGCAAGCTGGTGCACCGCACAACGACCAACTTATAATGCCTGCTGGTTTAAAGGTAACGTACACGATCAATGTTCAAACGAGTTTATTGATCAACAGCAATCGCAGAGCAAATACCTACATCATGCGGTACACATCACTGATAACATTTGGACACGAACCACTGCAATGAATGCAATGGCCTGCGCAGTCCTCACAAGCTCTTTAAGATGTACAACAGCATTCCCAGATACTTTAGCGCAGCACCACACCGCAATTCCACGAAAGTATTAATTTCACATCTTTCAGTTTAGTGAGTCAAACGATAATCCTGTGACTGCCCAGGAGATTTTCTGTGTATTTTTGAATATGATGCTGGATGTAATTTCTGACGATAAAAGTCACACATCTGATGAGTTTATTGCTCAATATTGGAGGTGCGCCTAAGAGGTTTGCCTCTGCAGTGCGGAGCGCCACACGAGCTTTAGAGGCAGGGCTACACGTGACAAAGCGAATGGTCGGGGCAGAGCCTTCCTCGTGTTCAGCGCCTACCCACTGCCCATAATGTCCAGCCCCAGACATACTCATGTGCACAAAGTTGTACACCATTGTCTATGCTGTCGGATTGGATGAGGAAAAGTGCTACTGATGAACCTTGGCAAATTCAATGCTTGGTAGGGCACTTTCACGCTCTGTCAGCAGCCACATCATAAGTCTGCATACAGAAAGTGTAGGAGCCACAGCCTTTCTGTAAGATAGAGAATGCTAACATGTCCCTCAGCGATCCAGATATGTGAAAAGGGGGATGAACGCACTGTGATCCGGGTGGTACGAGCAATTTGCAAAAAATTTCGAATCAAATCGCAGCAGTTCCTTTCTCATGTGCTGGAAATTTTCGGAGCTTCAAGCTATAAATCATCTGGCAAAATGCCCCTTTGCAAGGCAAGTTTTGGCTTGCAACACAGAGACAGTACATTCACAGTGGTATCTTGTGCAAAAGATTCTGAAAGAAACAACAATTCCAAGGTATAAAACTTTTTTAAACTTGTGGTGGGCAGAGATCTGAAATTTGTTTTGTACTTAGGAAATTTGCAGAGAAATCTTCTCTCCCAATCTTTTTAAATTTGGTGTTTCTGCACAAGCACTAGCCCTGCATGAGGTATGATGCCACAGCGCTGCTCATTGCCGGGGCCTTTGCATCAGCCGGAGCCATTGCCTCAGGCATTGTAAAAGCGACAGAGTTTAAAATTCGTCCATCCAAGCCTGATGGCACATACCCACACACTGGGGTAGAATGTGTTGAAGTCGAGATCACATGCAGGTGTGTGCATGTGGCATGCATTCCACAATAGCCTATCAATGATCCTCGATAGGCGTACTTTGCAACCCAAACTCGGGATCCCAACGTGTACTGCACCCTGCATGCAGCAGTTTGCAAAAGACCAGATGCCATTCCCCATGCTACCTGCTTGTCCTCAAAATGCTTTCTCTACACAGCAATGTATGGCAGTGTTCCACTAGTCACATGGCCAGTCTCTTCCTAGGTTGCAATCATTTATCTTGTTTGTGTCCTGCCCGTTTGTGAATTCCTCGCGCATACTTTCCTGAATATCCTGTATAGTATACATTGTATATGCGCATCCCACTGATGCTGCCTTTCTCACGTTGGTCCTATGTATTATTGTTCCTACGAACAGTGAGACGATAATGTCAGTCCTGGGCTGGAAACTGCAGTGGCATCCAAGGGAAGAAGACACCCTCGGCCGGGGTACCCAGTGTGACCCTCCTGCCTGTGGCCACACTTGACCGCACGTGTTAAATGTTGATCTGCTGTGTAAATTGGCCCGTACGACTTGTAGCATTTGCAGTCTTCGTTGTGTGTCTAGGCAGCCCTTCCTCTTCTGGCGCTCGCATGTCTTTGATTAATTGCTTCACTTTCTTGCTTATGCCTTGCATTCAGGATAGGCGGTACCCAACAGTTCCCCACAAAACCAAAGTCCAGTGTACAAATGTGCTCCATGCAGTGCACTGTATGCTCCAGATATTATTGCTTGCTCCAAAGGATATACCGATTTTGTCTGCCAATTGACATGGTCTCCTCGCAGATGGACAATTGTTTCAGGCTGCACAGGAATACTGACCCTGCGATATTTTGTCTGTGCAAGTACTCATGGGCCTCGCGCATGGAACGGGTGGGCCTGGGGGTGCTGTGTTGTGCTACAGCTACTCCTGCAGCCGCAGCTCGTTCGCCAGCGTCAGCATCGATGGCTTGCTGCTCACCACGCGCTCAGACGTCAACCTGGATTTCTATGGAAACACCCACCTCAACTTTCTAGCAACGCCAGTGGACAGAGTGGGTGGGTGCACTTGCAGGTCTATCTCCAGCGGCGCTACTCAACAATGTAGGTGGCTGCATTCCCGTTTGCTCAAAACAGTTGCCAGAATGTCAGCACAACAACATGTGCAGACCTGAGCAGCAGGAGAGTTACTCGATGCTCGGATGTCATTGAGAACAGGAACAATTAGTATGACAGAGGAGCAGGGCGGGGGTGTGGATATGACCTGGCTGACAACACACCCTCACGAGGCTGCGTCAGTGCATTTACTTGTAATTTTGCCATTAAGGCCGGCCATTGAGTGCGAAGCAGCTGTTCACGGCCGATAGTGTGAGCGCTCCCGCATGGCAGATGCGCTGTACACGGCGCTCGGCGACCTCATGGCCCGTGCTGGTGCACACTCCGCCGAGCGCCTGTGCGGCACAGTCTCTTTTCATTTCTTGCTCTTGGGCATCTGCCACACGTCGGACACCTTCACTGCACCCATTTCTGCCCACTAGTAACTTGCTGAGAGTATTCCCGTGGCAGGTCTGCCTGCAGAGGCACGTGCGCCATGCAACGCATGCCCCAGAAAGCTTTTCCAACATGTCACCGTGGTACTTACACTGATGCTGCGCAATATCCATGAAAGCAAAGCATGCTAAGGTTTGGACTCCCATGAGTCCAAAATTTGGAGCATGAATAATTTTCGCGAGCTGCACTGCAGGCAACGCCTGGAGGCGGGTCGGCGGCAGCAAGCAGCCGGCGCCGCGGCGCAGCCGGATCTGTGCCTGGCGGCTGCGCAGCAGTGCCATGCCGGCCTCACCTGCCCGGCCGGGCAGCAGCGCCGCGCTGTGGGCTGCCCGCAACGACAGACCCCCCCTGCTGCCCATGCATGTTTCCTCTCTCAAGAGCGCTGGGCCCCGGCCGACCAGGTGTCTGCGCCTGAGGAAGACGAGGAGGAGAGCCTGGGCTTTGACCCTTTGAGGGCTGCTTAGAGTGATGGCAACCATTTGCAGATCATCAATGCATGGGAGCTGTGACTGGGCTGCCATGGCTTGCTGCAAAACGCTGTGTACCGGGGGGTTCTGGCATGCCTGTGATGCCCAGAACAAGACAGCATCAGCACAGGTGTGCGGGGTGCATGCGCAGGGGAGAGACTGCTGCAGCGAGCAACAAGCAGGAGTATGGCACATCGCGTGCTTGAGCAGCCCTTGGCTATAGATACACACTGTAAAGAAGACCACTGATCCTGGCTTTGCGCTTGTACATAGAGCAGAGCTGCGGCTGTTGCGCAACAAGCATGCTCAGCACACTCTTTGCACGCTGATTTTGCAATCGTTTCTGGTCTGCGGTCCTCGATTTATATGAGTCAAGGACTTTGCTGACTAAGTAGCTCCTGGCAGCGCAGCGCACGGCGCTCTTCGTTGCACGAGTAGGCCCACCTTCTATGAACTTCTGCAAAAATGATGTTGTGTATTTTGTACAAAAAATCGCAGACTGGAACTTATTGCTCCCTGTTGTATGTGCAAGCTCCACGGTAACAGCCCATGGGGCATTATTGGTGTCACCTGCATTTCAAAGCCTTGGGGCCTGTACCTCTCCTATATTTCCTTTGCTGCTGAAGCAAGCTGGCTTCTGAAGTGGCAGTGCACAACACATTGTGCTTTTCTTTTCAGTCTGCTGGAGGCGTCTCGAGCTCAGGAATTTGCAAAAGTACAAAGATGCATGTTGGCAGCTAGACAGAGCTCAAGAAAGCGCATGCTGAGGCATTTAGTTGCCCTCTTGTCTTATATCTATGTATTTGCCAACTGTATAGTGAAGGATACACGGTCATACTTGCACGCCTTCTAATTCATTCGGTTGTTATGCATGTGCTCATTGTGCTGCATGCACCTCATCGTGCAGTAGCATCATGCCACGTGGCATCAGATGATTTCCATGGCCAAGACATTATCAACGTTGATCACGTTACAACGTGTTGATTCAAAATGATATCTTGATTGATTGGTGCTTGCATGCTTGCGCAAGCATCTGAATCCCGGGGTCCCTCATACAATTGCAAGTTAACCTTAATTAACATTATAACACTTGCAAGTTACCGTAATGTTGACACTTACACCACGCCAACGCACGTCCATCTTTTGAGAGAGAGCATGCACAGATAAGACTGCGCAGTCCTTACAAGATCTACCAAAGCACTACATGGTACAGTAGCGCACACATCATGCCTTGAGCCCAGTGCAGCACAGCATAGATTTCACAGTACTGACACAAAATTTCGGTCGGTCAGTCAGTCAGTTTGGACAATCACACATTTTCTAGCCACCAGGGGCTTATATAATCATTTTATTTACTGTATCGCCACAGTCAGCACCCAGCATCACATCCAAACACATCCACAGAGAAAATCAAAGACGTTCACAGGATTCTTCTGCCAAAAGATGTGCAGCTCATTTGCGTCGACACACATATCTATGTTGCCGTGTGGAGAATAAAGCTGAACTGGGCAGTCTGGTGTGCAGCTGCACACCAAAGCTCCAAATCAGCTGGTGTAGCTACGTATAGTCCAGTCAAGATCATGACAAAGCAGTGTCTACACTACGAACTCTTTCAAGGAGCCCTGAATGTCCTGGAATAGAGCCTTAACTGTGCTTAGCAACTGATCCACAAGCCCCTTCGCCATAATATACACCTCCAACCGCACCAAAATATACGCATTTTCTAAATCCATGATTGCATGAAAGGATGAAAGAGGTCACAACAAGTATTAAAGTGCCTAACCGGACAGCAATAGTGACAGGGCACTATTACGCTGTGTGTGCAGTCACATCATATGTACCAACTACTGATCAAATTACTGCTGTCAATCCCTTGTCATCCAGTGGAGCTGTAGCAGCCACAAAAATAAGAGATATTTTTTTAAATAGAGACTTCTCAGCTCTGCACAGGTGTACAATAACGGTGGGAAGTCAGTGGCACCAAAGTGCAGTCACTCCCGCAATTTAACACGCCACCAGCACTAGGACTTCAAAATGTTGCAATTTTCTCGTGGCCAGGGCAGGGCAACATCTGTTGAGCAATACAGAAATCGTACTCAGAATATACAGTCTTCCCAAAGTGGTGGGCAGACCAACTCTGTATGGCAACTACAATGATTTTGCTCAGCCCCTCTTATTTGCCATAAGCTTGCCACAACAAACCATATTCCACAGCCTTCATTACCTGTCGACCAATCTATTATTGCTGGTGCATGTCACTTAACTGCCCTTCATTAGTATGGATCAACTCCATACTTCACGGCTAGCTGCAAAATTTCTTGGATTGCACTTTGGGCATTTTGCACAAGGGACTAGCCCTGCATGGGGTATGGGGCCTCGGCACTGCTCATTGCTGGAGCCATTGCATCGGCCGGCGCCATTGCTTCGGGCATTGCAAAAGCAACTGAGTTCAGGATTCCATTGTCCAAGACTGGCTTCTTGACTTTGGGGTGGACGTAGTTGAGGTCCCGGAACAGGTTGTTGGGGTCGTACTGTGCCTTGATCCCTTGCAGCCTGGCAAAGATGCCTGGCGAATAGGATCTGCTGGCATCGTCGGCAACTTCAAACATCAATTCTGCATTTTGCACACCATGCCAGAAGATCAGAAAGGGATGGGAGCAACAGTCCTCGACTGAAGTAAGAAGGACACTGACAGAACAGCACCAAGCACATCCGCCAAGGTTCACAGACTTTTGGCACTTGAGGTACACCCTGACCATTGCTGCTCATCCAGCACTTCAGATTTTATATTATTAAATATGAAGCGGGCAAAATTGCTGCTAAGACCGTCAAGCCAGACTTGCTTGCAGGTTTGCATAGGAAGCCACTGAGAGGTGCAATGCGGGGAAGGGGACTCACGATTGATGTAGTTTCCCACATAGTAGGGCCTCATGGCAGCTGATGCGCCTTTGACCCAGGAGATGTGAGCCGCATCGTCTGCAGGCACGTTCCAGGTGTCTCCCACAAACAGGTAGTACGAGTCGCGGAAACTCCAGGCGCTCGGATTATAGTAGGTGGCATCCTGCGCACCCATTGACAGGCATTGCTGCACTTCTCACGCGTTCATTCAGGAATCTCAATGGAGAGGCACAACCTACCAGCTGAAACACAGTAGACACATATCTAGGTACAGGTTCTCCCGGCAGTTGTCTCAGCTCAAGTCCAGCAGGTAATTCTCATGTTGAATGACACGGAAGGTTGACACGAAAGTTGGTGCCAAACAACGCTTGTTCTGGCAGGGCACTCTTGCTGCTTCACGATCAGAACTCAGTCGGGACGTTTCCCTGATGGTAATGCTGATTGTAAGACACAGAAAAGAAGAACACACTGTGGACCTCAAAACTGATCAGCTTCACACTCAATGATGTGCTCCCCTGGCAAGCCAATGATGCTTAGTTTGCCCAATACCATGGGACGGTCAGAATGTGTGTACCACCGGATATGGTATGCCCAAATCAGAATATGACGCTGAAAGGTTAGCATCTGAATTCGTAATCTAATCATCAAAGTATAATAACTCAGAAATTTAACAAACTAAGAAACATTAAAAGTTGTACCACCTTGGATGTTGGTATATAGGTAGAATTAACTAATCCTCAATGCATTAAGATTAATCTACCTAAATTAGAATTAAGTGGAATCAAGTTTTCATCCTAAAAATATGATGATGCAGATGATATTAAGTCATAATCAAATCCAGATTCTAATTTATTCTCTCAAAAATAGGAGTTATTATAGATATAGATTCCTGACCCTTCAGAAGATCTACAAATAACACAACCCTAAAGTTAAACTACAAGATCAATACAAATCCCTTAATTGATATAATAGCCCATTATATATTAACAGGAATTTCAAGCAAATCTGGCAGAAGCTTTTTCTAATAGATTAACTGAGCGGTTGGAAAAGTTATAAGAATCTGATTAAATTGAAGAAAACTAAGAGAGTGAGAATAGATCGATGGAAAAATCATAATCTTAATAAAGTATAGATGCAGATCCAGATAAAGAGATAACTGAGAAGGAAATTATTGAGAAGGAATCAACTAATATAAAAGATGAAACAGATCCTAATGAGCCAATTTTATTTAAATAGTTCTTGTAAACCCAATAGTTATAATTATAAGATCTTAATTTACGATAATTCACTGATGTTTAACTCTAGTATTCTGAAGACACTGCCAATCAAAGATTTCAGACTAATAATAGTGTTTAAGAGGAAAAAGTTGATTAAAATCAATCCTAAGATGCCCAAGCATATCAAATTTGCGAGGTCAAGCATGAATCATTGAATTAGTCATCTTTTGAATAATGGTTATTATCTAAATCTAATGTTGATGCAAGATAAATTATAAATTTGAATTGCTAGTCATAATATTTAAAGAAGGAGAAATAATAATCTAATTAGGTAGATCATAGTACCTAAATAAACAAATAGGATATTGATGATTCAGACTCAGATGAAGAGATTGCTGAAATCAAATAAAAGCATAAGGCAAACTTACATGTATAAGGTGCAACCCTCTTAGTTAGAAAAATTTTGTAGTTAAATAAAATGATACTAATAAAATCATTCTATGTCATTAAAGATGTGAAGAAAAAGAAATCTACTGCCATTGAGACAATTAATACTATTCTCAATACAATTGCTGAAGAGACAGGATATGATACATTAAGAACTTTGTAAAGAAATAATTCTGCATTATAAGATAATTTTGATAGTCTCAACAAACCACATTTGGAGAGAATAAGAAATAGTAGTTATTTTTAAAAGTTGTCATCATCTAAGAAGAAAGGTTTCACATCTCCGGTTTAACAAATAAATGATAGAATAAAAGTCAATTTTGTCTAAGAGATGGGATTAGAGTCACCAGTTTAAAAAAGTACAGAATAAGTGGAATTCAATGATTTCAGTATATATTTTAATAAACTAAAATAGGCCCAATCGCTGATCCTATGGAATATCAAGAAGTATCAATATTCAAAGAACCCAAAAAGTCAAATAAAAGCTCTACTCATAAAAAACCCAATAATTCTGAGTCATAAATATTAACCAACCATATCGCTATATAGAAGGCTAGAATAGGAAAGAAATTCCAATAGATACATTACAGAACTGTGGGATAGAAATAATCCAAGGAGAATATTTTTGCTAAATGATTAATTTTTTTTATTATGATTGATTATCATTCTTGTAAATTACCATATGAAGTAGCGATCAGGCGTATAATATTAGCATTATTTCAGATTTCAAAGAGTAATCCAAATTATTGGAATAGAGTATAGCGTAGGAACTTAAAAAAGCATCATAATTAACAGAGATGAGCCAAATTTAATAACTAGTAGGTATTTAAATAACTTAAAATAAAAGAGAATATATAGAACATTAAGAATTAATTAGATGAAAACTATAGGGTTTAAAAATAATTCCTTGATGTTATATAATTTAGAATTAAACAAGGAGTTTTAGATAATGAAGTTAAACTTTAGAGATCTGTTGTTGATTATTTAATTAGGTAAGGTTATGTAGGAACTGCCCTAAAGCTGATAAAAGAATACAACATAGAAGTAAATTTATTATCAATAAGAGAATTATACATAAATAGAATTAGAATTCATTCAATATAGCAATTAGATTATTAAGGATATGAAGAATAAATCCATAAAGATGGCATTCGAATGGTGTGAAATAAACAAAGGATTATTGAAAAAGATAGACAACGATTTTTAAAATAATTTGATATTCTAAAATTACATAGAACTTATTAAGATAGATTAATATAAAGCAATCTAATATATAAGATCAAATTAATAGTATTTTAATTAGGCAAAATTACAATAAGCCATGGGTTGCCTGATTATTAACAAAAATTTAGATGTTTTCTAATAATATTAGAAAGTATTTAGCGATCATCAATGGATGGCTTTAATAAAAGAATTTAAAGAAGTTTTAAGCTAAACTTACTTTTTATTAGCAGAAAGCACATTAGAAAGCCACCTAAAATGTGGAATATCATCTTTAAAGACAATTTATTGTTGCTAGAAAGAATTTCAAAAGTTAAGTTAATGTCCGATATGTAATTTAAAAGTACAAAAGTTAAGTGATGATTTGATTACTACATAGAAACTGGGTTCAACCTGGATTTGCAGGCTGAGTGGTGAAATTATGGATGAAAACAATCCACCTTTGATGTTACCTAATTGTGGATAGGTTTATAGTTAGAAGGCACTTGTAGCCATGGCTTCAAGAATGAACGGAGTTGTTATTGATCCAGTAACTAAAAAAGAATATAAACTTGAGGAATGTTAAAAAGTATATTTAGCATGATTCTTATATTATATTAAAATAATAAATATTTTTAACATGTTCTATGATAATCATTCTATTTCAATCCCTTTATTGAAGGTGATATTCAAATATTACTAGATCAATATTAATTTCTGATTATTAAGCTTTAACCAAAAGATCAAGAAATTAAATCTTCTAAAATTTCATGTTTATTTCAAAAATGTTATGGGTATAAAATTTGAAATTTCATCTAATTATTCATCCTCACTATCGCTTTCATATACATTAACATTTATATTCTATACTTTAAAATTTTAATTAAATTTTAATTTAGTTGAATTTTAGTTCTATAATTTTTTAAAATTTATATCACCTAATTTATAAAATCCTTCATATCTATCCCAGGTTCCTATTAATATTTATAATCTACATATTCTATTAGGTCTATTTAATATTTTTAAGATATTATAAATAATTTTTATCTTACTTATTCTTCTTAGCATCATAATTTAGTACGTTCAATGATCTAAATATAATTGAAATATATCAATAATTCAGAAATTTACATAATTATTAATTTCAGATAATCTTGAATTATAAATATTAAATAATTGGAGGTGGAAGTCTTAAATCTCGATTAAACCCAGGATATATTCAAACTATGAAACTTGATAAATTTCATATAATCCTAGAAACAGATAAAGGAAGTCTTTTAATACACTAGGGAATTAAAAATATAGAATAAACCCCGATACAGGTTAGGTTAAGGGTTCTATTAAAAATATTAAATTTAGTGAAAAATATAAATTTGTGGTTGCCAATAATACTCTTGCTATTTAGAAGGAACCCTGATACCAAACAGCAGGATTCTTTTATGGTCATAAAATGATTGATTTCTATAACATAAAATGGTTATTTGTGGAATGGCATCAAGAAAGTGGATAAGTAGTTTAAACTTTGAGAAATATTAAATAAATAAAACAAGTTATTCATTAAAAATATAGAAAATTGTATTGATATTAGCGATTACCGCATTGGTGCCCTTTTCTACCTAAAACAACACTAGGAGGAAAACATACCACACATGTTTAAAAACTTCTAATCTATCAAGAGTAAATTCTGAGAATGAAGAGATTTTAAAAGTAAAATTTACTTTTTGTTGAAACTAAAAATTACCGAAATGATAAGAAGTATAAGGAAGATCCAATTTTTCCAATTTAACAGTTGAAGAAATTGCTTGAATTTATCTCAACAAAAATTATACTTAATGATGATGTTGAACCAAAAAAAATTATAGCACAAAGTACAAGCATTATCAATTGATTGGAGATTAAAAGGAGTAGTGAATCCATTTAAAAACTAAGGTTAATGCGAATCATGTAGGTCTTTTTCTGCAACATAAATTCTTAAAGAATTTTATGCAGTGAAATAGGTTGTCAGAATAAAAGTTGGTTGATTGCTCAGGATACCTAGATTAAAACTTCGGATTTAAGGGTGGAGACAAATTAAGAGCATTAAACTATTTATAACTACAGAAAATGCCTATCCATATACACCTGTGAAGATCTTGTTAACTTATAAATAAGCCTGTTAGAATAGCTTCTGGTGAAGATTTCCTTAACTAAAGATTATATGAATAACCAGTTTAATCCATAAGCAAAGGCAGTTTTTGATGATTACACTAATACAACATTTAGTAGGATATATTTATTATAGCATTATAATAAAAAATTAATGGGAAAAAGATTGATGAATAGATGGTTACATCCAATTAGCTAGCGGTAAAGATACTTGTTGAGTACTGTAGGATTTAGTTATTGTTGAGTGATTTATATTTTTAATTTCTATTTTTTGTTTTTAATTTTTTTACATGAATGACAAATTTGAATAAATTAGTACAAACCTAAAAATATCAGGAGAATGAGATAAAATAAAGATAGGATGAATAGGAAAGATTAATAAAGAGCAATTATTACTAGAATAACTATAAGCTTAAAAATAAAAGTAGAAGATGAAATAAAAAGTCTATATGAAGAATAAAGATTTAAAAACAATAATAGCTAAAATAAAATATAGAACAGCATAGAATTTAGATATTATAAGGAATTTAAAATTGCTTCGGTTCATTAGAGCATTTTGATAACAGTATGAAATAAGGATTAAAGTTAATTAAATTTATGGAACAATTTAGAGAGGAAGCATTCAACACACTAAAAGAGCTAATATGTGAATTATTGGATGGGTAAGTAAAGAAAGATACAAAAACAGAAAGTTAATTCAATATGGATGAAGCGAATGAAAAGATGGTATAACTCTTATTATTGTCCTTTGACAACATTTACTAAAAGACAAAACAAAAGAAGCTGATGTAATCCAAGAATATTAAGAATATTAAGGAAAATTTACATTTAAGATAGATAAAATGTTCATAAATATTGCAACATCAACTTTAAAGGATCATACAATGACTATTTAGATGAAAACTAACTACTTTAAATCCCTGAAAATTCAACTAACCTAATGAGTAAGTTTATTATCAGACATAAGTTCATAGTTTAAAAAATAAGAGGCAGATATCAGATGAGCCCAATCACTCTAGTATTTGAATGATATATAAGCTAATCAAACAACAAAATAAAAATTTCCGTTTGAATGTACCACGATCCTATTTAGTGGAATACTTAATTTTAAAGCATTATTTATCGCTTATCTTCTTAGCAATTTGGATGAAACTAAATTGGTTTACGGACTACAGAAAAATGAAAATGATATATAAGACAAAAAAGTGAATCGAAATAAGAAAGAGAACTTGAATATTTTTGGGGGAGATTTCTGGCAATAACGCCTCACTTTTTCTCAATTTAAAAAGATAAGATTTTCAAAATATATCTATTTATTTATACAAAAATTCATGCTCTAAGATATAATGATTTTCAATAATTGAAATAAATCAAAACTTAAAATGTTTTAAAATGAAGATCCAGATTACTGCTAGAAAGAATTTCAAAAGTTAAGTTAATGTCCGATATGTAATTTAAAAGTACAAAAGTTAAGTGATGATTTGATTACTACATAGAAACTGGGTTCAACCTGGATTTGCAGGATGAGTGGTGAAATTATGGATGAAAACAATCCACCCTTGATGTTACCGGCAACTTCTCTGAATAACCTGCCCGACATTCAAGCAAATTCCTCAAAAGAGTAAACACATTAAGCAACTTATCAAAATTATATTTTATTATAACATATAATCATAATCTAGTTAACCAAGAACATCTTTCCTGATAAAACTTTTCGATAAGTCTATTGTTATATCTAGGAAATTCAAAAAAGTTAGAATAATAATTTAAAGTTTTTTAATTAGGATAAATGCAAGAAAAATTTGGTTTTGCTCGCCTTCTTTCTTCAAGTGTTAAGTGTATTTATTGGATATCCTAATTATAAAAAATAATAATGTACTTATTAACCAAGCCTCTGCTGGCAATTCATAACATTTATAGATTAGATATCCTTTAAATTTCTTTGATAGGAATATCTTTATGGCGATTGACTTACTAAATCCTATTTATTCCATAAGGGGATCCCTACAAGATGTAACACATCACTTATTAAGGATGTCTTAATTCGCCTATCTATTGGAGCTGATGAATTTAATGAAGGTGAAACATTAACTTCAAGAACCCAGGGCTTGAGTTTTTCATCAATCAAAACATCAAAACCATATAGTTCGAAGTATCCATTTCGATGTTCAGATGATTTAGCATTAGTGTCTAACATGAATGGTTCTGATGCTATGCAAGTTTTAAGTATGACATCTTTTATCGATTTGAATACTTGCTTGGGATCAATTCCCATTTCTTAATATTTTTTTCTCAATGCGACATGAGACCATTTAGATCCTTCATCATCTCGATCTGCTTGTTGATTCTTTACAAAATTGGGTGAATGCTTATTGACAGAAAAGTTTGTTAAGTGCACATACTTCTTCCCTAAATCTTTAGATGATGTTGTGTATTTGGAGGTGGCGAATCTAACGAGGCCATCTTTGTACATGTAAACCCTCAGAGGATCAAAACTGCTTATTAGCACGTATACTCGAAGATCATACTTGAATCCATTTATTGTGTGTGGGTTTGCAATATAATCCATGATGAGGAAATTCTTACTTTTCTTAACCTTTGTCCTTTTATTGATCATAGATATCCCTCTTCCTCTTGATTCAGCGCATGGTTTTTTAATCCATAACATATTGTTGTTGGCTGCTTCCTAAGCATTTATAAACCTATCGAAGTCATATGCTAAGATATATGTATTGGGAACGAATGCAAAATCTTTTGGGAATTTTCTCTTAAATTTTGATAAATTTAACCATAACAAGTCTTTTCTCCCCATATTCCAACATCCTGGAAAATGGTTTATTTTCTAAAATCTATTCATGTTTTTTAGGGTTGATTGACTACCCTAGCCCCATTAAACATTCCAAAGTTCATCTTCATCGCAATTTTGGAAGCCCGCATACTCGAATGCTGTAAGTACACATTTATATGGATTGGAACCTAATATCTTAAACTTGAGATCGTATTGTTCAACTTCCTCCTTAGTGAGAGGTCTAGCATTAATTAGCGGTCTGACTTATTCACATATAGGTGGATATTAAAAGAAAACTGTGGGATCAGAATTATCTTGCATTTACATGATGGGGTGTTTTTAAGGTACTTAACCTTCATAGGTGCTCCATTGTTTGACAGAGATTGAGCGATAGTGCTCAGTAGGCTACACACAACTGTTATATAGTTTCTTTTATGGTGACTTGGTCCTTGATTATGAGTGAGTCTATGTTAGGTTTGAGTCTCTTCTTTAGAAACATGATGATGCTAATGGCTAAAATACAGGAAGCTCAATTTTACTAGGAGCTTATCTATATCTCATATTATATTATTTTTTTATATATATCACATATTAAAACTTGTTTTCTTCCTATTGTTTGTTTATTCTACTTCAGGTTTATAGTCAGGATTCTCTCTTAGAATAACAAAATTTTCTAAAACCATATCTTGGACAGGTATAAATTCTTCATTTGCTAATTCTGCTCTAATTTTGATATTTAGATAATTTAAAATACCTTTCTCCTGTTGAAATTATAACTGGGCTTGTATGTGTTTAGAAACCTGTTATTCTTTTTGGCTTACCTGCTTATCCTACTGCATCAACAGCTTGACCTACTCTCACTTAAACGGGTTAATTGTTTAAATCTTTATCAAGCTTTTTTTTTAAAATAAATATATATAATTACCGTGAATAGTGATCTAGGGTACATTGATAGTCCTAAATAGAAAAATAGTGTATGATACTATTTTAGAATCAAATTGGTGATATCAAGACATCCATGCAATAAAGTAACAATACCAGAAACTTATACTTTATTCAATAAAAATTTATCTGAGTAATATGGTTATAGTGTTAAGCATCCCTTCCCCATATACAATAGACCTTATGAGATTCTAACTAAAAATAATCCATTTGGATCTCTGATGCAAAATGATGCAAGTCCTCTTAAAATGTCAGCTATTCGACTATTGTTGGTACCAGCACCCAATAAACCTAAACCTAATATTGCTCTATGACTTAATTCTTAATCAGGATCATGAGCTAGTTTCAATAGTAAATCCATAGGTTAAATTTTTGGTGATGAAATATTGATCAATGCTACAGCTAATGGGATAGCCCTTTTCACATTAATATCACTGAATTGGAGGATGTGTTGGAATATTCTATGTACCATTTCACTACCAACATCTTCACTACCAGCTATTAAGGCGATTCCTAAAATTGCTGCTTATTGATAATCGTTATTCTCCTTTACATTTTCATGGCATAAACCAAGTAATTCCTAGACTTTCAACACATTTCCTGTTGAGGCATATGCAAATGATAAGATAGTTGCTTTAGCATATTTAGCCATTCTTTGATTTGCTACTGCTCCTAATGCTTCTAGTGCTCCATCTGCACTTTCAGATTGACCCAAGAACACTAATCCTAATCCAACTGCGAAATATCTAGCAATTGAAGTCTCAAGTTAGGAATCCAATCTCTCCATCATTGCTTGCAAAATTGCATTACTAGCATCCTCGTTACATTTTCCAACAAATACTAAACCAAGTGATAATGCCGCCATGGCAGACACATCCACATTTAAATCTGAGTTAACAATTAATGGGACTAGTAATTCAAGAATTTCGGCTTTGCCTGATCCTGCATAAGCTATACCTAATCCTTGGGCTGCTCCTTATCTTACAGATTATTCTGCACTCTCTAATTATTCTCTCAATAATGCTAAAGCTGGTTGATTTTCATCTACGATACCATTACAAAACAATCCATACGCTAAACTGGTACCAACTTAAGTGTATTAATCAGTAATATCTAAATAACCTGATATTTTTGATGTTCCACTATCAATGTTCCATAAATTTATCATTCCAATACTTGCTACACCTGCAGTTTTACCATCTTCTTTTAATTTATTAACCCATGGATCTTTCTCATTTTCGAATAAGGCGTCTACCTTGAATCCTGCATTAACGAATGCATTCACATATGTTGCAGCAATATTCGTTTATAAAGATTATGCAGGAATTTCTGGCTATCTATCTTCAAGGTGGGCCTTGTAAACTTATTCTGGAGTTTTAGGCTCAACAACATCGAGGTCTTTTGCTAAATGCAAGTAAAATTGTGATAGCTTGTGATTGGATGCAATTGAATTCAATTCTTAATCTAAAAATTCTTCAGGTAATAGGTATCTGTGTCTTGCTACTTAAAATGCTAATTGTTTTCGGATTAATGGATCTAAACATTCTTGAAAAACGCTTTCAACTAAACCTTATTTATCTATTCTTAATGCAACTTTAAGTGCATTTGTAAATTCACCCACCTTCATACATAATTTGAATGCTGTATTTAAGAGAAGATCTAATTCATCCTTATCAGATGTGAATGGTGCTAATGACAATAGATATATCAATATTCTGCTTGAATTTTATTTCTAAACAAATTGTGTTAATTCATCCAATTTTTCTACTTCCATCAATAAATCAATTGCTTCATGTTCCTAATTATGTTCCATGAATTATGGAATAATCTTTTCAACTAATTTTAGGAGGTCATCAGCACCTGCCTAATCTTACATTCTAATATTGTATTCTTTTCCTATATCCGATGCTAGATGGGATAAGTATTCATGTCCCCATGCCATAAATTCCTCAAGTGTGCCCTCTTAGAGGTACTTTAGGGCATCTCTCTCCTATCCATAGGTCATTGAGAGGACTGATATGAAATCTGCTAATTATTTTTTGAAAAGTGTGGTTTCTATCGAATTGTAGTGGTCAACTAATTTTTGATATGAGTCTTTTAAGAATTTGAATGGTTTAGGCACTGAGGTCATTGATGTAGTAGCTGTTCGTACTTCTTACTTCAATCTATCTAAATTATCTTTTGCATCAACATCTGTTAGAATACTCTATACATAGCCTTCTAATTTAGTTTTGAGTTCGAGGTCTTATTCACTCTATTGATTACAAAAATAAATTACTAATGTTTCTACTTTCTTTGCTTTTTGATTTGCTTTTGAAGACATGCTTTCTTTTAACACCAGTATGATTTAAAAAAAAATATATATATTAATGGAAGATGATTAATTATTTAAGAAATTATAAGAAAAATGGAATATCAAAGATGTATAGGCACCTCAAAAACCTTTGGATCAGAATGAGATCATTCGTTAATTGATAGAAAAAAGTAGGGAGCGTCCTTAATTTAAAATAAAAAAATTATAAGATCAGATTGATAATCAAACAGGTGTATTATTGCCAGAAAAATATAATAAAAATGAACAAGTGCCTTAAGATATAGTCAATATTGTTTAAAGAAACCCTAGATTTCCAGGAGTTGTTAATATTGGATAAGAAATGGTAAACACTATCAATCAATCAATTGAGCATAAAAAAAAAGTGTTTCAAATGCAGAAAAAAAGTATTAATTTGTTAAAAAAATTAGATTTCATATTAACTTAAGCTTTAAGAGGAAAATTAGGAGTAGATTTGTTTGCTATATCATTTGGAATATTCGGATTAGCAATTATTCCAATGTATTTTTGGTTAAAGTAGAGAAGAAATTCATCCCACTACATGAAGGAAATGGATTTGGTAGCTAGAGTAAAGGATTTTGAAGAGTCTCAATTAGATCTTGATGATGTTAGTTTTCATAAAACCTATCATAATCTATTTACTGCTGAAATTAGAGCAATTATCAATAAGAAGAATGAGATGAATAAAGAGATAAATAAATTATTGGGGAGAAGTTCTTGATTTAATTTTATTTTGTTATTTATTTTTTTTATTAATTTTCAAATTTAAATATATATAAAAACAAAAAATGGCCGACAGTTTGGAATTATTACAACTCGAGGATGATATGGCTCTACTTTTCAGGCCTAAGAATAAACCAATAGATATTGAAGAATAATTTGAACCTCAAGAATAGCTTAATCTGAGGTAAATTAAATCGTTGAATGTTACAATATTGCATCTTGAACTAAATACAAAAAACTAGTATCCGTAAATAATTATAAAATCCTAAATACCCATCATAAGAGGATAATAAATTGAATATTAGACTCACCAAGTGATGGATGTTGATAGAAATGGTAAGAAGATTATTTATAACACTCAATTCAAATCTAACTTTAATTTAACAGATAAATTGCTCCCTATTGCATCTTAAAGCACATTATAATTTATTATAACTACACCTGAGGCAGAGTTGGGGAATGCCGAATTCAATCTTAATACTATGATTATGGATGGATTAAGATAATTTCAATATACTTTACCTGTAACATAAAAAATCGAATAAAAACAATAAGGAAAGCAAAAGAAGTAAAATTAAACTCAGGTCGTAGAGGTAGGAAGGTTGTTAATAGAGGTTTAACTTTAGGAAGGAGGAAAGTTTTATACTCCTAAAAAGGAGATTGATATAGATGAACAAACTAATAAGATTAAGGAGGAGATTATGAAATAAATTCAAAAAGAAAGAGAGATTACAGCAAAATAAGAAGAGGAAAGAATATAATAGGTGGAATAAGAAATATATGATAAGATTAGATCCTTTCAACTCTATCTAAATATTATTAATATGGTTAGGATAAATAGAGAAAGTTGCTTATAGAAAATTGGTGATGATTAATTGAATCTATTCATTTAGCATAAAAGTTATGGCTCATAGGATTTGAACCATACTGAAACTTATTGGAATGTGTTTAAATTAAACTTGAACTACTAGAATATATGTCCTGCTAATTATGAATCTGTGCAAAAAATGGAGAAAGTATAATGGGTTATTGAATTATGGGGCAAATAGACCGATACAAATAAAGATGTCTTAATTGGGGTCGGCAAAATAAATCTTAGTTATATTCATACATAAATATTTGGTATTGATCCCATTAAGTAAATTAAGATACTAAAATCTAACATACATCCTCTAATTGTGTTTGATGGTGATTTAGCTTTCGAAGATTTAAGATCCAAATAGATAATGGCTATCTTTAGAGTTAAAGTTGCATTTGGAACAACTTACCAAGTTAATAGATTGAGTAATCAAGAGTTTCCTTAAATGGATCCATCTTAATTTTCAGAAGAGGAACCAGAAAATCCCTCAAATATAGTTCTTCCTCCAGAAATCTAACCTGAACCTCCAAAAGAGGAGGAAAAGAGAATAGAAAGATTAAATTTAGATAATTGTTTGATTGAAATATTGAACAAAATTAACTTTAGCCTAAAGATATACCCTAAGGAATAATATATTTTAATAGATGAATTCAAAGACATCCTAAATAAGTTAACTAATATAGATATATAGAATTAAATTATTGCATCACTGGAGTATTATTTTAAGGTGGATTAATATTCCACTAACTGGTAATCATTTTCTAATACTTGGAAGGCATTTAATAATTATAAGATATCAATTAAAGAAAGGTATACAAAAATATATACTACATTCTATCAATCTGCAATTTAGGTGTACAACTCAATCAATTTTTTTGAAAGATAAATATAAACTAATTTTGGTCTAATTGATGTAAGAAAACTAAGAGAGTTCTTACTAAATGCTTAAGGAAATAACTAACCCTCAGGGCCAACTTTCTCTCCAATCAATATAAATCAAGTTGTTGAAACTCTTGAAATTAATTAAAATAATGAGGTCTAGGTTCATCTCATTTTTGACTATTTAAGATAGATAGAGATTCATCAAGAAGTAGTGAATCTTCATATTCCCATACTTTAAATATCTAAAGTCGTTGAAAAGAATTTGATTTAGTGGGCACAAGTTAATGAAGAAAGAATATAAATATATTTAGAAACCAGGGATTTCTTGTAAAAAATGACACCTTATGATATAGTAACTATATTTGAGGATCTCTAATATTAATTTACTCTACTTGATGGAATAGTAGTCATGCATTAGATCAAAGATTATAGTGGAATCGAATATGTTGATGGTGTCCCTAATTGTGCTGAAATTGCATTTTGGAAATACATTGAGTGGATTTAGAATAAGGAAGTTCAAATTACTCCGAAAAAATAAGAACCGCAACCTCCTGTGATAGGGGATGTTATTCAACCTATTCCAAGAGGTAAAAAAGGACTCAATAAATTGGATAAGTAATATACTAAGATTGAAATACTTATTTAACTTCTATAAGTATAATTTTAAAGTAAGCAATATTAAGAGGATTCTATTTATAACATCAAGCTATAAAATTTAGATTTATCATAAATAGCTCCAAGAGTAAATCATTAGATTTTAGCAACCCTCTATAATGATTATGATCAAGAAATTTATCGATCGGTTGAAAACAAGCTATTCAACTCTGGACTAGAGATATAATTGTTATCAAGAGATGCAAACGTACAATATGGTATGGGATTGATAGCTATTGAGGAAATTCTCTAATTAAAAGAGCAAGAAACATTCTTTGTATCAATCATGCATGATAAAACATTTGAGCAGATTGCGTTGATTGAAATATCCATAGATTTAAAGTATATGATTGCAAACTAAAAAGAAGATGATAAGATTACATTATTGGACAATAATGGTAAGGTGTTGAATGAACCTAAAATATCATTTCAAGAGTTAGAAGAGAAACTTAGGCCTGAAATTTAACATACTTTTAGAATTGAGATAAGAAGTATTAAATGGTTCAAGTAGATTATGCATAAAGACTTTAAGTTTAGAGTATCTTTAGGGACTGATAAGAAAATTCTGAAATAAGCTATCCCATAATTTATTAGTGATGAATATTAAAATGAATTCAATATAGTATTAGAGTACAAAGTTAAGTGTGATCAAATATTGGCCAATTAAATTTCAAAGTGTAACATAATTGTAGAAATGTTGATTTAAAATTTTACTCTTATTGGCTACATCCCTTTGTCATCATTATTTTAAGAGAAAATAATAGAAGGAGAGATTCCATTAGATGATAGTAAAACTGGAATGTTTTGCAGTATATTAAATATTTGTGCTACTTTTGAGACTGATTAAGTTATGAAAGAAAAAGAAGTAGTCGAATAGCTTGATTTCAACAAAAAGATAGTTGTGAGGATATTAGATTATATTATCTTTGATTAGGAGCACGAATTAGGGGAGATTTATTTTATGATTATTAATCCAATAATGCAGTCCTAGAGTTATTAAGTCTAGGCTAATTAACCAAACATAATAAATACTTGGGATTGTGTATTCATTTTAGATGAAAAGGATCTTTAAACAGATATGATAGAAATATAAGTGAGGAGCGTATTTTTAGGGGAGGATAAAATCGTTGGGTCTTTATAAATATAATTAACGCAATTTTACAATGAAGGTATGTTTGTTGAAGCTAACTACTTAAGTTTAGACTAATCTGAATTTAAAATTTAATCTAGAGTAGGAGTAAAAATAATTTACATATGTGTACCAACGTAATATTCGCTTAATATTGATAAAATTTTCTCTATGCAATCATTATAAGATTTGAATAAGGATGTTGATCTTAAGACATATTTTAGATAAACTATCGGACTATCATTTTCAGAAATCTAATATCTTATGGGAATTGTAAATAAAGATATATTTAGCAGAGAAATAATTTAAACTATAGTTATCCAAAGTGATAATAATAACCTAATAGAGGATTTATATAAAGAATTCAAATTCTTTGATATCACCAAAAGAATGTATGTCAATTAGGATAAAGTAACTTAGGTGCTATAATATTTTGGGATTGAAGATTTTAGAAATATATTTGTTTAATAACTTAGTAAAAGGAAACCCATAGATTATGAAGCTAAGAATTTTAACTGCTATGATAAATTTGACTATCTTTTATTCTTAGCAATAATATAAATGTAATACAAACAATTTCAGAGAATATTCATTGTGAATGAGACTGCTCAAATCACTCACTAAATAGATGAGGTATTGAGAAAAAGTAGCCCTAAACCTAAAATCAGGGATAAAACCCCCAGCAAAATATAAAGATACCATTATTAAATTGTAAGTGCACACAACTTAAATCAATTTTCAAATAGAATTCCTAATAGTTATATAAAAATTCCTGAATGTAATCTATAAACAGATGTCTTTTATGCTTAAAAAAACCCTGAAATTAATTTACAATTTTCCTATGAAAGATCATTCACGATATAACTATTTGACAAGAAAATTAATCAGGCTGAAAAATCATCAATTTACTCCAATTAATTGGTTAGCGAAATAATGTTTGATCCTCAATCCATTAAATTAAATGATGGATATAAAGAAGTCAAATTATATTTCTAAGAGAAATAAGATTAAAGAAACCCATATGTTATAATGAAGGTGTGGAATGATTCATATGAAAGAACTAACAAGGTATTTTCTAGTGAAAAAAAGAGAAGCACTGTTCGAAAACTGGTTGAAGAGTTTAATTAGTATGAAAATGACCCAAGATTAATAAATAATCAGATAGAGAATGAGTAATTGAGAAACCTCACAAAGAATTTAGATAGTTTAATCAACACCTTATAGAGATAGCCAGTTTAACCTTAAAATGTTTCCTCATTTGTTGATCCAAATATTATTGCTAATACAGTGAACCCTCCAAATCCACCAGATGTGAGAAAAGAGTAACCTGAATAATAGAAAAAACCTTAACTCATGTATAATTCTTCAGAATCGTCATCAAATTAGAATAGATAATAGGGAAGAAGTTCAAGTAGTGGAACTAAGAAATTAGAGAAAATAAATGAAAAAATACCTTATGATGGCGAGACTCTTACTAGAATAGAAAGGATATTAAGATAGAATAATTTATAAGGTTATGAATCAAGCGATTCAGATTGATTTTTTATTATTTTATTCTTTTATTTTATATATTTTTTTTTTTTAATATTTTATAAAATGAAAAATGCTATTAAAAAGGTGCAACTACTATAAAATGCAGCAAAACATTTTCAAGCTGGAAATTATTCAGTTACCTTGAGGAATATTCAAAATGCACTTTTAGAAAGAAGTGAATAATCCCTATCTTATGCAGACAAACAATTATGTAAAATATTTCCCATATTTGCCCATATAAAAAGGTATATGAGACATGAATCAAGTACATAAATTATTATATATAGAGGGTTTTATGAGTTTTTGAGAGAACTTTATTTTGAGAGGTTTCAATAGCATGATTATTTATTTCAAGTTGGTGATGTTGGGAGAAAAATGTATTTTGTACTCGAAGGTGTGTTACAAAGCTATAATGAGGAAAGTGATCTTTAGTAAGGGCGACCTCCAAATAAGGAGATATTTTAAGGAGATTATATAGGAGAAGTTAATTTACATCATCGCATTCCGAGAACTTCAACTGTATTATGTAAGACGGATGTTACAACTCTAGTATTAACTTATGATACATATGGAAAGTTTGTTTATCAGTTCTTTGAGAACAGACTCTAAGATAAGAGTTAATTTTTGAAGGATACGTCATTATTTTAAAATTGGTCTCACTTATCTGTTTCATTTCTCTTACATCACTTATAAGAGATCGATATGCCAAGAGGCTATCATTTTTATTTTGAAGGCGATAAAGATCAAAATCTCTATATCATAAAGTTTGGTGAGGTAGAAATATTCAAGAAGTTTAGAATTAACAACAAATTCGTAGATAGAGGTGTCGTTGCCTTATCATCTGGTTAGTGTTTTGGAGACTATGAATTGATTAATCATTTCAAAATGTAGAGAGTTACTCCTGATATAGTGCAAAAGAATGTCCATAATGTTGTAAGAGAAACCTATGCCAAGACTTAAACATAATCTTCAGTTTATGTTTTAAAATTTACTGCCTACTTCTCTGTTTTAGAACTTATAGATAGAATAAATGCCTATGGTAATCCTAGAAGTACACTTCTAAGATAATTTTTCGATAGAGATAAATCAGTAGTTTAAAATCGATTAATTTAAATACAAAAGGATTAAGAGTGTTAGGATGAGATTGTTTTGAAGGATTAAGAGTAAAAACTAATTAAACCTATTGTAAATGAACCACCTCAGCCAAAGACTGACATAATTAGAACTAATAAGATTGTTTTAAAAAAACCTAAATTATTTACAAATTTTAATGATGAAACAGATACTAGGGAGAACTTTCTGAAGGAATTTGAAGTTAATATTGATAAAATAAAAACGTAAACAGGATTGCCTAATGGAATGAAGTTTGACAGGAATTAGAAGATTTTACTTTACAAGAAAATAAGAGAGCATTGTAATATAGATATGTATAAGTTGGATACTTAAAGGTTGGTAGAATCATCAAAATCTAAAAGAAATATTAGATCTAGCTATTAAAATATTAGGAATAAGTTATTTTTAGATAAACGAGAGATTGTCACCTAGGGTAGTGTTATTATTAGAAATTATAATAACAATTCAAAAGTTACGTCCCCTAATCAATCAACTATGATGTAAACATAGGGAAAGTTTGCAAGAGCAATCTCGATGGAGGAGATAATACATAATTAAATTGTTCCATAAATGAAAACTGAAAGAAGTTTAAAAAACATTACAGAAAATTAAAGATATAGAATGCGATCTGTATATAAATGAATACTTTTATATTTTAATCATTTTGATTTTTTCTGTTACTATTGCTCTATATATTTTTTTTTATATTTTATACACTATTTTTATTGTTATTATCCCTTTTATGGCTATTCATCGCTTTCTTCTGATTCATACTATTATCCATCTTCATCCTCATCCTCGTCATCTGAAGAGGGTATCTTATCTCTGTTTTTCAAATATTCATTAATATCTATACTAGAGTGATCGGATGTTAATTCATCTATAAAAAAAAAAAAAAAAATTTGATATAATGAATACCATCTTATTCTAAAACATCATCTTCCTCATCTTCATCAGCTTCAAATTCATCAGAATCATCATTTTAATCTAATTAATTTTAGAAAAATGATAATACTTCCTTTTTCATCTTTCTCCTCTTTCTCATCCTTCTTTACCTTCTTTACAGGTTATAGATCATCATCTTCAAATTGATTCTTTTTAGCGCTCATATAAAAAATAAATATATTAATATATTAGATTTTTGCATTAATGAAAAAATTTATTTATAATAATCCATTCAAAGTTTACGTTCTAATAACTTCTTTATTTCAACATCATCTGTAACATCTATTGGTGTTAGTCCTCTCTAAAAAATATTTTTGATATAATATAAATAATTACAGAATTTTTAGCATATGGATCTGCACCTTTCTTTTTCAAATATTCAACTAATACTTTATCTTTCTTATAAGCAGCATAATGTAAATAGGTATCTTCTAACTATAATATAAAAAATAATATTTATCAATTACCCTATTTATTGGTTTATTGATATTGAATATTGGATCTTTGAATTTCGCATCCAATAATTCCATTACTTTCTATTAGTTTTAGAGGTGTAGTTATATGATCAAATTATTCTTTGGTATATTTGATTAAGTTTATCCCATCCTTCTTGTTGCTTTTCTTTAATATTATTTTGAAAAATAAAATAATAAATATCACATAACACACTTATACCCATCTAATAATTCCTACAATCTAAGAACATGATATGTTTACAAAAACATTTACTATAAATATAGCTGAAAAAGCAATTATAAACTAGAAGAAAAAAATTTGATATTAATATAATTAATGCTATAGAGCCAATTGACTTTCCCTGATCTGCATATTTTATTAGAGTCCGCCCATCCTAATCTAATTGGGTATTAGGAATTGATGGAGTAGATGGTTCAAAAATATAAACCATCTGGATATTTTGTCTAGCATGAGCAGATGCTAACTGGTATAGAGACTATAAGTAAACACCAATCATATATTTAGGAAAATTATTAAGATGCCAAAGTTAAATTGAAACTTTTAGTGAAACATTGGTCATTCAGATATTGTAAAGAATAGAAGATTTGAAGAGAACCATTTATTCAAACTTATTGTTTGACTCAATGCCTGATGAGAAGCTTTTCTAGCGATATTCATGTTTAGAACTCTAAATGCAAAACTAATTGAGTCTCCCTCAAATTAACTCTATTGACCAATATTTAGATTGCGCCATTAAATTATAGTGGGGTGTGGCAGATTATTATGACAAATTTTGCATTGAGTTTGATAGGGCAGCATAGAGTTTGGAGTAGGCTTTCATAATATTTTAGAAAGTCATCTAAAATGTGAGCGGAATATAAATTACTACTTAAAATTTTGCTCGCTATTAGAATACATACCAATTGAGTCATCTGTAATTTGAACCATTTGAAATGGTAGAGATTATTGCATCATATGCATCTACTTTAGAATTAGCAGACATCTAACAAATATATGGAAAGTGCTCCTATCTATATGAATTGATGTAGAAATATGAAAGATGGATGACTTATTGGGTATTCACAATTACAAACTACAAGTTCAGGAGATTTGAATCACTATACGTTGATCCAACCACTTTCACTAAATCATTCTATCCATAGATGTAGTTTTATTATGAGAAAATCACATACAATAGTATATTTTGTAATTTAACAAAAATAGATTAGTGCATGAGTGAATTATCAGAGGAACTAAGCGTGCATCTTGAATAAGTGAAATAATAGAAATCAACATACACCAAGATAGCATAGGATTTCTTGAATCAACTCACATACGATAGTTTCAAAGATGGTCTAATAGCTGATATAGAAACTAGTTAATAAACTTTGGTTGTGTTCACATAAATGTTTAACAAAAAAGAACTGTTCATAAAAGAATTTCAAAAATATAATGAAGTTTATAGGATACTTAAATGGAACTTTTAATAGTTTGAAATGAAGATTATCTCTAAGAATCAGAATACCAAAGTTAAGCAAGCATTCTAATCAATGCCACTTAAGAGACCATATGGCTCAAAAAAAATATTTTAGGAAAAAACATAGGATGAGTATATTAAGATGCAAAATTAATTAAAAGAGATACTAATTAATTAGATCAAATTGATTTCTGATATGACAAGAGAGTCAATACTTGTACCTCACTACTTAAAGTTCAAGAAAGTTAATTACTACAACTACCATGTTAAGACTATATAAGAGATATCTCATATTTGCTATAACTATGCTAATGAGCATTTATAAAATTGATTTATTATTGTTTAAGTATAAGTTAAGAATATTTATTTATTTTATAATATTAAAAAATCTTATGTAAAATGAATAATATTATTTATTATGTTTAAAAAAAGAATATTATAAAAAATTAAGTAATTATCAAAAACAGAAAAATTTCTTTGAATAGTCTATCTTTTTTTGTTCAATTATTTCTTATTTATCATTAATTGTCTCTATTTTATATAATGTATGAATTCCTACTCGCTTCCCTTCAATATATTCGCCATCTTCATATAAGGAATCCTCATAGTAGTAAATTCCTTTTCCATGATACAGATCATTTTAAAATTATCCAACATATTTGGATGTACCAAAATTAAGAATTCCTTAACCATGTCTTTTATTGTTTAGCCATTAGCCATCATATACATCATATACCTCTTTATTCTATTATAAATGATAATTTCTTACTTTATAATATTTTCTTTAACCCTTACCAACAAAGTTATTCATGAAAATAGGTCCTTTGTGTTCTTCTACTTTCTCAAATGAATTTTTATCTTATTTGATCCATATCATCAAGCAATCCTTATCTAATTTTAATTGTTTCTAAATTATATTATTTTTAAATTACATCTTAATCGTAAAATCCAGTATAGAATTGAATGTTTTTCCCACTAAGCTCGATTACAAATCCATAAACAAAAAGTTTATTCTAAAATATTCCTTGGTAGATGGATCCATTTTTCTTTCTCATCATAATTCCATATCCATCAGGAACTAATTCATCTTTCCATTAACCACCATATTTGGTATCAAATATAACCCCGTTTGCTTGATGTTAATAATTTTCACTTAGTCTTCCTCTATCTTAAGTATCGATTTAAAATTATTTTGGTATTATTAATTTATAATTAACTTCTCTTAATTTAAGCTGAAATTATCGTATTTACTCATTATTTGATAACACATCCCAATCTAGATCGACAGTATAAAACTCTTCTCCAAGTTAATTATAAAAATCTTAATCATTATTTTTAAATATTTATTATTCTCCTCTTATATTTATAACTATGTTAATAGGTACAGGAGGATCATTGATAGGTCGAACTTATCGATTTCTTTAATCCTAAGGTAGAGGTAATAATTTTATATTTTTCTTAGGAACCAGTTATTGTCTTTCTGGTTCATCATTAATTTATACTATACTTTGAGGTCTAGGATCTTAAATTTCTTATAAAGGCTTAGTTTCAGGTATATCAAATAAGTTATCATTGATAAGACCTAGTTGAAGGCCAAATATTTTAATAAATTCCTTATCTTTTTTTGTTAACTATTTTGCTTTCTAGCCAGCAATTATGAGTTTTAGTATTTCTAACTATTTTTAAGCAATATCTTATAAGTGCGGATGTTATATAATTAATTTTTCTAAATGTTATTAATATTGTTGAAGCAATTAAGGATTTTTTTCCTATAATTTGTAGAGCTTTGCGAACGATAAAAGTTGTGGTGCTACTTTAAGTGGGTCACTCTAATTTTAAGGATTTATATTAATTTATTATTACTGATTACTTGGAGCAAACCCAAAAGGCTTTTAATTAATTTGGGTCAAATTTTAAGGTAGTATTTGGTCATTTTATTGTTGTTGAACTTACCTTTATATATAATCTTCTTTTCTGATATTATCAGGAGAAATTGGTTAAAATATGCCAGGGTTTTATTACTAAATTTGAATTAACTCTTTTATTAAGGGGTTCTTTAAAATTTAATCATAAGGAACCTTATCTTCCTTTAATTTTATCAAATCTTTTAACTTATAAACTATATCTTTATCTTATTTATTGTTTTTGTTTAATTATTCTTATATTTTGTTCAGTTCAGAATTATCCGCTAATAGAAGATTAATAGGATTAGTTAAAAGTTACTCCTATTATTATACCATATTCTTCTAGTTTTAAGTATTTTATTTTATTTAATCCTCTACTTTTTTCAATTGTTGCAAAATTAGGTCATTTTATTTCTTAGGTAGATTGTCTTGATTTAAAATTTCTAATTATTACTTAATTTTATAGAGATCTTCATTATTTAATGATTTAATATCAATTTTCTCTATCAATTGAACTTATTTAGGGTCTTAGATAAATTATTTAAGTTTTTATTTATTTTCTTGAATCTCCTCTATTTATTTAATCTGCTGAATTATCATATCTTACTCTTCTCTTTTTGATGGATTAATTTTTTAAATTCTCTATTTATAGTCATCTAAAATGTCATCTGGCAACTCCTTTATATCAGAATTCTAAACTAGGTTTACAATTTGTGGTTAGTTTTTTAATCTCTGAAGATTATCACTGATGATCTTAGCATGCTAAGCAGCTTGAAGATTCTGAGGAATCTATTAATTTTGCTATATTTATTATGGTCTAATTAGGTTTAGTTATTTAATTGCTAAATCTAAATTATCTTGTCCCAATTTCAATAGGCCTGTTGTCGTAATAATTTGACCAGATTGGGGATTTGAAATAATATTCTTTAATTATTGTCGATTTTATTCTATTTCTTCTACTTGAGATAGTTTGCTTAAAATTTATTCTTGTTGACTATTTGGTCTGGTTTGTATTTGCTATAGTGTTTTTTTATAGTCAGCTAATTAATCATCAGACATTTTTGTCAAATTACTTATCTAAAGAAATTGTGCCCTCTAAGGATCTGCTTTTATTTATCTTAACTATTCTTAAATTTCATCTGTCTCATCTACTAGTTAAATTTGATTGGTGATTATTTATTCCATCTCTTAATATTGATTTTTTAGAATAGGTAATTGATCTTTAAATTAATCTTTTTATTCTACTTCAGCTTCATTCAATTATAAGACATTAACCAAGTTTTCTTTACTTGGATTGTTAATAAATCGAAGTAACTTTTCTTATGGTTACAACTCATCAATTATTTCTAATTATTTTCCAAATATTCCTTTCACATCTTGATATTAGGGTTAGCTTTAAATTCTAAGAATATTTTATTTTAATTCTTCTCTTTCTTGAACACTCAATTACTAGAGATCACGTGGTTGAAGTATTTTATTATGATTAGGAGCAGTGATAAATTAATCAATTTAAAATTTTATTCTATTCAATTCTTCTACAGTTTCTAAATTAACTAAAATTTATTATAATATTGGTTATGAATTAGTTTAGGATTTTTACGTCTACAATTCCTTTTTATATTCTTCATAATCTTATGGATTTAGTTTTCTTAAATCTTAGAGCTAAAGAATTGGATTATATTAAATGTTGGTTGTAAATGTATCCTTATTGAGAATGGGAAATTAAACTTCGTCATATCTATGGGTCTCTTAATCAAATATTGAGTCGTTCCCTAATGCTTATATTCTATTTTCTCCATATGAATTGGATCCTTCTTGTGTGGCTTATTATTGCCTTTATGAATCTTATTGTTTTATTATTTCTTCCTATAACTGTATTTCCTACTTGGTTAGGTAAAACTTTTTGTTTTTATTGATAGTCTTAGACTTCATAATATTATCTTCTTAATTTAATAATTATTATTCAAAATCATAAGTCTCATCATTATTCTATTGAATTAAGACAATGAATTTATCTAAATAATATCTTGGATTATTTTCATAATTGTTTTCTGGGTTATTAATCAAAGCATCATATAATATAGTATGTATGGACTTGTACTTACTTACTTTCATAAGCTGAGCCTAGAGATTTTATTTATTAATTGACCAAATGGAGTTAATTTAATAATCTATTTCAGTACAATTACTAAAAATTCTCAATGCATAAATCATTAACCCCCAAAAATCATTCCTTTGGCTGTGCATTACTGCTTGATTTTAATTCTCGAATAATTGTTACCAATCATCATGCCCTTAATTTGAGTTAATGATATTCACAAAATCTTTGCAACAATAGAATAATCCTTCTATTTACCATCTTTTTTCTTATTTTTTAGTAAAATCCTTAGTAAAATTAAGATAATGTGTTCTAGCACTACCAAAATCAGATAGCATTACATTCCCTTTATTGAAAATAATGTTTCCTGTTTTGATATTTCGGTGCTCTATTTAATTTACTATAATTCCAAGGTTTAAAATTTACTCAAATATTTTGTATATTTGTTTTTATTGAATGGAATAATTATTATTTCTAATGTATTCGAATAGATTTTTGGCATCCTAATCACAATCATAGACTAAATAAAGGTCAACCTCAATGGATCGGTCTGTATAGAAATAATCCTTTATTCCTAAGACATATTATGGATATTATGACGCAAGTTCTTTTTATTGTTTAATTTCATCCATAATACAATCTTACCAAATTCTCCATTAATAATATCCAAAAGTGATCTTCTTAGCCAAGTTCCTTGTTTTTGTTATGATGATTTCACTTAGACAATATTTTTCCTTCACCTCATAGGGCAAGTATATGCTTTCCTTTGACATATTTTTTTTTTTATCTATTTATTTGTGTTTATGTGAATAATATTTATTTTTTGTTCAAAGCAATTAAACAAAAAAAAATTTAAATATGTCCGAACAACCATAAAAAATTGAAAAACCTGAGCAAGAAGAAAAACAAGAATCATAAGAATAGCCTGAATAGTAGGAATAATAAGCTCATAGAGAGAAGGTTGAGTATTAGTAAAAAGAAAATCCAAAAGAACAATTTTAAATTGAATCAGATGAGGAAAATAACTAAGTTAAAGAAATCGAAGGTTAAGCAAAAGATGTTGTAGCAATGGCTGCTATGGCAGGTATTGGTGGCATAGCTGAAATATCAGGAGTTTAAAAAGTTAAAAATGCAATTAATCAAATGAAACAAGCAGAGATCACTAAATAAGAAACAAAAAAATTAGTTTCTTAGGCAGGATTAGAGAGGAAGACTGAGGCTTTTGAGCAGTCACGAAATTGGGAATTTTTTAGATTAGGATAGATGAATTAGCATAAATAAATTATAGATTCAATCTGGGGAAGAATCTAAAGGAACATTCAAACTTCAGATGATTCAATGAAACTCTTAATTCAAGTTTTTAAATAGAGGATAGAATAAGAGGAGGTTTAAGTTAAATATCTCACAAGTAGTTCATTCAATAAGTTGTTTAAAGATTCTGGTAAATTCATTTAATAAATAATTAAATTTTTCTCTTAGATGGTAAGATTGTCAATAGTAATTATCCTGAGTTTTCTAAAGCCATAAGAGTTGTCGACTAAATGTAAGAGAGATAAGCTGAAGGAATCAAACTACTAAGTCTCTGGATATAAACTTAAATAAGAGAAAGGCTTGAATAGGAAATGATAAATTTTGAAAAACAAAACAAAGGTAATAATTAAAAGATATTTCTTAGATTTGAATTCACAATATAATAAATAGAGAAAGACGGCTTTAGAAATGGAGAAGGATGTTAATAAATATTTTGGGAAATATGAAAAGTTATATTTGAATATGACTCAAAAGCACAAAAAGTAAAATAAGGACTTTTTATATGCTGAGTTAAAATATAAATAAGCAGCCTATAAGTAATTAGCTTATTTAAGGGAATTTGGTAAATGGCTACTGAATGCATGGGGTGATATTACATAATTGGAAATATAAAGATTAGATTTAGTTACTTAGACTATAATTGATTTATAGATATAGTTGACAACATGCTATGGTAAAAGTGTCAATAGTGATAATTCAATATAAGCTCTAAAATCTATTCAAACTAAAATTGAAGTTTAAGGATTGTATTCTTAAGTGTAAGTTCTTTCAAAATAAGAATTGGACTATATATAAAATGAATAATAGTAGGAAGTCTAGCATTATTTGTCAGATTTATAAGTGGTTGATAAATTTGCTGAATTAGCACATCCTCTGATTTTAAAGGCTTTTTCTGCCTAGAGAGATGTCGGTGCGATCGGAGTCACTTGGTAGGATATTGGTATCTATATATCAGTTGATCACTATTTTTTAATATTTGAGAGCAAGGCTACAAGATATTCTAAGGTATTTGTTTTAATTTAATATATGATAAGCCAGACACAAAATTTCCTTTAGAAGGACTGAAAATAATGAGAAAGAATGATGTATAAATTGATGTAGTATTTGTAATTCCAGGATTGGTGATTGATTCTAAAAAGAAGTTATCTCTCCAATTTAAGAGATAGGATGATTTGGAAGAACTATAATATTATCTCGAAACTATAGGATAAAATAAATTTGAATGTTGATAAATTATAAATAATTAATATGGCAAAAAAAATTTCTTAAGTTTAAGATAGTTTAATAACTTAAGACTCATTTGATTATAAATTAACTGACACAATAATTATAGATGACAATAGACGTTCATAGCTGTTTTAGTTCGGCTCATCTACTTTGGCTATTATTTATATGGCAAATACTATGGTTATTCCATCGATGAATTAATTATAAACAGAAATTGATTTTTCAACACCACAAACTCTAGCTATATCTGTATTTTGCTACTGGTTATTGATGCTGACCATTCTAATACCATGCTACTTGGTTATTTAGGTTTGTAAAAAAGAACAGAATCCGATATTTGCCAATATAATCAAATAAGTAAAAAAATTCTTTTATTATTTTTTTTTAAGGAGTCACCGATGATGTAAAGGTTGTTTATTTATTCAAATTTAATTATTAATGCTTTGGGACTTTTTAATATTGTTATGAGACTTGCTGAAAATATTCCTAAGATTTAACCTGACCTTTATAAAATATACAAGGATGGTATTGAAACAGGATATGGCCAAATTATTTTTATTTTTTACTCCGCACTCATATTTTTCCTTATTTATAAGATTTCTTATTTCGAACACTACAATGAGATATAGTTCCGACTTTTAATAACATTTATTGGTAAGTGGGCTATTCAAATAACTATATTCTTGATGATATATTTTTAGGATGTGGAAACTTGTAAGATAACATATTTAGAAGCTGATGAAAACCTTTTGAAAAAAGGATATGACTTTGAACATTTGATGTTCTATCTATTGAATGTATTTTCGTGTGTATCATATCCTTTCTTTGAAGTATTTTATGTTAAAAGGGAAACTAAAGCAGGTTATGAAAAAGTACAATAATGCTATTGGTTTTAACTAGCATTCCGTTTGTTGTACTTCTTTTAATAAGTAACATTATGGGGATTACTTAATTAACAAGATAAGATTAAATGTTTTTATCAATATCCTATTCAAATATTGAATTGCACATTAATACTTTTGGTATGTATATCAATAGGACCAATATATGCACATAATTATACATTAAATAAAGAAATATAGGATGGCACTATATGGAGTGCAACAGAAAAAGACAATAGAAGATAAATTAAGGAGATTTATATTGTTAGTGTTGCCATTCTGGTTGGTATAATTGTAGTATCCTTGTTTTGTAATAACACAAATGCTATGAAATACGAGTTATATGATTTGACTTATTCGGTTTTTACAATTTGTTTTGGATTCTCATGTATAGCTATGCCTGTGTATGTATACATGGTTTAACAATTCAAATTTGGAGCATATGCATAAATAATAGTAGTGATGGCTGCATTTATATTGATATGCACTTAACCCTTATATAAGAAAGATTGAATTTTGAATAATTTTTTGTTTGTGTTTTTTTATGCAGCATTTTATTAAGAAAAATAAATTATTATATATATAAAAAAAAAATGTACGTATCGATCCCAACCAAGGAGAAGACTTTATGGACTCATTCATCATTAATACCTGAAGAAAATCACAATCAAATAGTAGCTCTATAAAATGCTGAAGGATCATTTGTTAATAAGTTGAGTTTCTTGGATTTATATCTTACATTAGAAATAGTCAATAGAGTTAAGCCAATAGCTAATTTACACCTCTATTATAGAGCTGGTATAGTAGGTGCTGCATTCTTAGGATCTAGATTTATTGCTAGTGCGATTTATAAGAGAAGCATTCAATCAGATATTAATAAGCTTGTTGATGGTGCTCCAGTTTGGGAAGATAAATATTTAGTGCCAGAATTAGATAAGAAGTTCTTCTTCTTAGATGATGATAATAATTTCTAACCATCCTTATGGCATCATGGAATTACATCGATCGAGAAACCAACTAGGTTTTATAGAGCATGAGATATTAAAAAAAACAAAAAATATTTACATAAAATACAATTATGAATTAAATTGATCAGCACAAATTAGTCTTCGTCTTGAAGGACTGCACTTAAAGGCTTCAATTTATAGGCACACTAACAAGAGATAATGATATTTCATCAGAACTAGCTGGATATGAATAAAGCAAACTACTGACTGATCAATAACATTTAGAAGAAACTTATGCTAAGTTGGTTGGACTTAGGAGTACTCTACTCGGAATTACAAATAGAACCTAATTACATTAGACACAAGATTAGATTAAATAGGTTGCGAAAAACCTGAAAGAAAGCACAAAGAAATTGTGTAGGTATTAAATATTTAAAATAAGAGATTGTTTAAAGAAAATCCGAATATTGATGCTGATTCAATTAAGGTTAATAAAGAGCGAGCTGATTTGATATTTGAATTCGAAAACCTCATTTCGCTCATTTAAAATAATCAACTAAATAAATTTGCCTAAACAGTTACAAACAGTTTAGAGGAGCAAGATTCCTTAAGAAAGTTTGCAGCAAGAGAGAAGGAGCTCATTGCAGAAATAAAGAGATTACAAAATGAAAAAAATTAAGAGTTCAATGAGTATAAGCATGAATAAGAAGAGAAATAAAAGAACATTTAGGCACTAAAAGAAAAATTATTATATAAGACTAATAGGGCTGAATAGAAGAAAAAGTATGATGAGAAAGTAGCTGGAGCATTTGAAAACACATAACAAAGAGTTTTTGAATATAAGTAAAAGAATTTAGAGGCAGATATCCAACATTATAATTAGAAAATATAAAATGAAGAATTAGTTCATAAAGAATTGAAAGATTATTTGATAAGAAAAGAGGTAATAATTATATTTTATCAATTAGGAAGAAACAAAAAAAAAGACTGATGAATAAAATACTATTGCAGAAAGATAAAGAGAAACATTAGAGAAGTAAATTGAGGATTTAAATGCTTATCGTACTAAGATGTTAGAAGAACTAAATATTTTGAAATAGAGATTTGATAGAGAATAAATCGAGTAATAAGAGAGGGAGAGAAAGGAACTTGAAGAGAAATAATTAAAAGCGCGATAAGAGCTCTATTAGATTAAATTAGAGAATGCAATTAAGTTAATCTAAAACGAACTAATGGAGAGGAAAGAACTCTATGGATTAGGTGCCAAAAAAAAGAAGCCTAAGAAAAAATGAAAATAAATATAAAGAAAAATATATAAAAAGAATTAATAAAAAAAATTTAAAATAAATTTTAAATCTTAATAATTATGGGACGAATGTAATCAAAAGGAAAGGGAAAGGGTATCTCTGGATCAGCATTACCTTATAAGAGAAAAGCACCAAAATGGTTGACACTCACATCAAAGTCTATTGTTGAGCTAATTGAGAAATTAGCTAAAAAAGGTAATATTTTTATTTTATTAATTTTTTCAAGGACTCAACACATCATAAATCGGTGTTTAATTGAGAGATTAATAAAGTATTCCTTAGACCAAATACTTAACAGGATAAAAAATATTAAGAATATTAAAAAAGAGAGGTATATAATAAAATATAAAATAAAAAAAAATAGGATGTGCACCCAAAATTCCAGAGGATTTATATGCTTTAATTAAAAAGGCTGTTTAAATCAGAAAGCATCTTGAAAAATCAAGAAAGGACACAGCATCAAAATTCAGATTGATTTTGGTTGAAAGCAGAATCCATAGATTAAGTAGATATTATAGAAGAACCTAAAAATTACCAGCATCATGGAAATAGTATATATTGTTAAAAACTTTTCTTTTTTTTAAAAAATAGCGTTTCTAAGGATGCATCAGCCTTGTTAAGTTAATGATACATTAAAGATATTAAAAATAAAACAAAAACAATTATAATAAACATTAAAAAAAAAAAAAGTCATAAATTTTTCAATTATTATAATACTTCTTTTATTGATAGTCTATCTTTTTCATTCACTTATAGCATTTTCTAAATTAAATGTTTTCAAATACAATTATAATCTGTTTTAATTAGTCTGAAACCTAATTCGTATTTGGGAATGTAACAGGTTATGTATTTATTGAATTTAAAAGCTACATTATTGATTAAGCTTCTTTCCATGGTAAGATACCATATAATATATGGTAAAATACTATTCCTAATGACCATACATCACATTTGATGGAATAGCTATTTTTATTTAAACAAATAAAAATACTATTCTCCTTATAAAATTTATGGTGCCATATAGTAGGGTGTTCCTACACTAGTTCCGTGAGATGCTTTATCTTTAGATTCTTCTTCTAAAACTTTTGCAAATCCAAAATCTGCCAATTTCAATTACCCCTTATGAATGAGAATGTTATCAGGTTTAACATCTCTATGAGTTACATTCTTATCATATAGATATACTAATCCTTCTGCCAATTGAATGAAATAATTCAATGCATCAGCCTCTGGGAATTTTCCTTTTTCTTTAATTTTTTATTCTAGAGTACCACCATTACAATACTCTAGGAAGAAATAAATATTATTTGGTGTTTCGGAAAAATCAATAAACTTAACAATATTTATATGATCCATTTATTTCCAAACTTGAACCTTTTTATTATTAATTATTTAATACCTCTTTCTTCAAACCATTGATGATGTAATCTTTTCTTGCATCAGGATTATTACTTTTTTTAAGTGAATCTATGATATGCTGTTTAGCTATAAGCTTGCAGGCATAAACAATCTTTTCATTATCTTTTAGTGTTGCTACATGACTATTTAAATATTAAAAATATAAAAAATACGTCTCAGCATGATTCCCTTTACCTAACTTAGTTGTCTTAATGTAATATTTCTAATCAACCATCTTGTAGTTAGGAAGTGAGGCTGCTTGTTCCTCTAAATCAGCAATTTGATTCATATAAAACTTTATTTATTTTTTTTTAATCAAAAATAAATGAATTTAAAAATTAAATATAGTAATATCAATACATCATTAGTATTTGATTCAACCAGATTTAAAATATTTTTTCCATATTATTTTTTGTTAAAAAATTAGTGGTATTTTTAATATCGGTTCTTCTCACATTTCTTTTCTCAATTCCTCATTTAAGTTTTATTATTAAATGCTGTAAAATAAAATATACAATCCTATAACTCCAGCAACTCGTACTCCTTCTATTTAATCTATATCTATGAAACTATAAATTGGAAGCATTAAAACACCTAGATTGGATTCAGATACTAGGATGTATACTGAGATGCATGAAAAAACAATAACTCCTAGATTTCTACTTAGATAGGGAAGCATATCAAAGAGTAGGAAATTTTCCAATCTAAATAAACCTTTAGAATTAACTAAATTGAAAATGAAATATTTAGAATCATATAGGGATGAGGATTTAGATACTACGATAGATGTTTTAGTTGATGTTATGATCATTATGGTAAACAAGGATAATATAATTGGAATGCTTAAAGTTCATATGCTGATCGCTGAAATTTATTCCTTATTTTGTTAATTTTCATCTGCAATTAATGTTTACACTCAGGTAGTTTACTTAAGTGAAATTTGCAGTGATGACGAGGAGATCCAATAATAAGTGAAGGTTAAGGCACTTTAGAAATTGGGGGATTTAGCTCACTAACTGTAACAGTATGAAGTTTCAGAGCGACTTTATAAAAAAATCCTACAATATGGATGGTATTACAAAGATAAGCAATTAGAGATTAGATGTTATGATAAATTGGGACAGTTATCCTTTTTGTAGGCAGATTTAGAGAAAGCATAGTTTTATCACATCAAATCAGTTTGGGGTAGAATAGAACCAATCTAAAATACTAAATTAAGCTCTTAGAATATCGACCTTTATCAAAGTAAGTTACCAAAGGGGATCAATCATATCGATAACAATATGCTGAGTAAAGCAACCTTTCTGCCTTTTTAAATTTCACATAAAAGAATGAGTACACAATCAGATGTTAGTTAGATTAATAAGTTAATTGTTTTCAAGTAAGAACATAGATTTGAAAGTAAGCTATCACCTTAAGAGATGTTTGATAAACTTTTCATGCTGCCATAATTTGAATTTGAGATTTCTACTCCCAGATAATCGAAGGCATCGTCACAAAGCGAGGATCTATCTCGTGTTAGTCCTACAGAAATGTTTATTACAACATTGCGTGATCATGGTAATAGGGAGGAACTTAAATATTTAAAGCGACTTGAAAGAAAGAAAGCAAGTATGGGAGGATTTGTAATTAAAAATAACTATTAGAGATCGCTCCTATGAAGAGAAATAATGATGTAAGAAAGAGGAAACTTGTACTTGATAAAGATTTATTTAAATAACCTATGGAGAAATTGATAGAGGAAAGATTAAAATTTTAACCTGATTTTGCAAAAAAGTTAGAGGAGAGATATAAAGCATCTAAAATGAATAACCTAAGATAATAGTTAAGGGATAAAGTACTATTATCTCATTTAAGTCCTAATAGAGATATTATGGTGTATGCAGAATCGTTAATAAATTTTTCAGATCCAGAAAAACTATTCAATCATTATGTTATGAATTATTCGTGATGATTTTTTTATATTATTTTATTTAATTGCCTGTTATTGTTATGGTGAAATATTTTAAATATAGTTAAGGGGATAATTTAACATGATCCTGTTATGGTGAAATAAGGGGATAATTTAACATGGAGTAAATTTGAATAGCAAAAGGAAAGAAAACAAAATAAAAATATTGTGTGTTTTATTGTACGGAAATAATATATATTATTCTCATTTTTCTGCCTCATCTTAAGCAATGTCGAAATACTTAACTTTATAAGTATCTTTGCTAACAGCACTCACGTAAAGATAATCTCTAAGACTTTCTTATTTGAGATATTTCTTTGTTAAATATTTAAGATATCTCTTTGAGAATGGAATTGATGATGCTAAGACAACTTTGGCATCTCCTTCAACATTTAGGGTAATATCTTATCCTAAAGCACCTGTCTTTCCATTGACTTTGATTTTGGTTTGGAGGAAACTAACATACTCATCGAGGTTGATAACCTATCATAGGGAATTATGCCACTATGACAATACCTTATCAGCTTTTGGCTCTGTGAAATCAATGAAAAATTTAATGTTAGCATTCTTGGCTTTCTATGTGTCTTTCTTTCTGAGGATAGGCATATTTTTTGAATAAATATTAAAATATATTAAAAAAAGATTTTAATTTTCTTTTTGAAAAATTATTTAGTTTTTTGTCTTATTATTTTTTTTTTAATTTATTTCTAAAAAGAAAAAAAAATGCTGTAAGAAAAAGGATCAAAGATAGGAAAAAAAATTAAAGAATTGATTTAAAATTTCTAAAAACCTGAAGAAATATAATTTGTTCATGAAGATAAAAAATTTGATCCATATATGGACCTTTGTGAATTTGAATATGTTTCAATGTAATCTGTTAATGAATAATCAATTTAATGTTATACAGATTGTATAATGCTTTTAAAGTAGGAACCTATTGATCTTAGAAAGCTATCAAATATACTATTTAAGGGTGATGAATTGAAAGCACTTCGTGGAGTTAATTGGAGACTTTTAATAGGTTATTTAATGCCATCTAGAAGATAATGGGTTAATTTATTAGCAAAAAAAAAGGATTTTTATGTCCAATATATCAATGAATACATCATATCAAAGTAATAAAAACAATAGAATGATCATCCTTTGAGTAGAGATAAAAATAGTGGATGGAATAGTTATTTTGAAGATGCATAATTATGGAATAAAATTGAATTGGATACAAAGAGGACCCGCAAGCAAGAGGGATTCTTTCATTAAGTAAATGAAAGGAAAATATATGAGGATGTAAAAATATAAATTATATTAAAAAAGGACAACTAAGCAAGATAAGATAAAAAGGATAGTACTCCAGCAATTTTATCAAAAAGAGCAGTTGAATATAATTTTGATGTCTTAACAAGGATATTATTTATTTTTTGTAAATCCAATACAAAACCATATGTTTAGGGAATGAATGAAATAGTTGCCATAATATATTATTGCTTTTAAAATGATGATTGTGAATTGCTAAGATAAAATTCAGAAGCTGATACCTATTATTGTTTTAACATTTTAATGAGTTAGATGAGATAAAATTTTGATAATTCACATCTATAAGATAGAATTAGATCGTTTGGTGATTTGTTATAAAAATCAGATGCAAGATTATATGAATATTTGATGAAATAAAAGATTGATCTTAAATTTTTTATGATGTAATGGCTAATAACTAGTTTTTCAAAGGAATTCAATCTATCTGATACTTTATTGATCTGGGATGCAATATTTAGAGATATAGATGATAGAAATGATTTTGTATAATATTTTGCTCTTGCATTATTAAGGCATATGAGAGATGAATTAATAGAAAGTGAATTTGGGGAGATAATGATGAAATTATAAAATTTAGATTAATAAAAACTTGATGTAAATAGAATAATAGAATTAGCTTATAGACTAAGAAAGGAATATAAAAAATGAAAATGTTTTTTTTTCTTCTTTTTTTGTTGTAAAATTATAATTTTTTTTTACTATTTTTTATTTTTTTAAATTTAAAATTCATATATTCAAATTTGTTATATATCAGTCTAGATCGATCATACGTAATACATTTATTACATGTTCATTGTCAGCATCTAATTTATCATCCATATACGATAATGATTTTTTTCTCATTAATTCTTTTAATTCATCGGAATCTATGATTAAGATAAAATAAAAATACCTGTTCTCTCTTATATACAAACAAGAGTAGATTAATAATTGCCTTTTTTAGTTTAAGATTATTATTTCATATCACTAACATCAGAATCTTAATCCATATAGAAACTATTTTATAGATTATGTCCTCCTAACCATTATGACTATCCATCACCACTTGTATGTCTTGGTATCTCTTATGAACGCGTATATTTATCACTTCTTTGACTAGACGAATCTCTAGTTTTGAATGTATTTTAAATTATCCTATTTCGTGGAACAATTTTAAAAACTCTATATTGTGATAACTGGTCTATTTGTCTTCTCTCCTATTGGTTATGAAAGAAAGAGCAATCATTCTTATTGCAGTTTTGGTTAATACACTGCTTAGTTCTAAATAACATTGGATGATATTCAAGTTCTTTCCATCCATGACACTTCATACAGTTAAATGAGTCTGCACATCCGTTGTGATACTCAGTAATGAAATCTGCAGTTTTCCAATTCTAACATGGTATGGGATTGTATTAATATATGTGTGGTTTCCTTCTGAAGTCTTACCAATTATGGGCATATACACAAAGGGCCTTTTTTAAGAAAAAAAAAGTTGTTTTTTTTAAATACCTTATCATGTGACGTAAGATTAAATGGGCACCATACAGTTTTATAGTAAAACATGAAAAAATCATCATCGTAATCTAGGTTATGGATGAGTTCTATAACAATATCTTCTTCGGAATGTGCGAATGAGCAAAATTTTCCATAATCACACTATTGTAGATTGTTTGGATAAAAACTACAAAATTTAGTCTTGTAGTTATCCAATCTATATAGTTATTCAACCCTATTGTGTGCTTTATGACAATTGTCTTGATATGGACAATTTTAGTTTCTTTCTACTTATGTACACATCTCAGCTGAATATTGTATTCCCACCCTTTATAATTTTAAATAACTAAAAATTACCTTTTCTTATCTTTCTAATTGTGATAGAAGGGACAGTGTTTATGGCTATGAGTTCCTTGGATCTTACATGGCTGAACTTTAAATGAATTCAGATCAATGTGTTCAATCTATAATTAGTGTTAAAGTCTATTAGAATAGTTTAAATTATAGTGTGTTATATCTGTTGTGTCTATTATTTAATATAGAAATTAAATATACCTGTCTCAGATAATTTTGCATTTTTATCTGCTTTATATTGGCTATTCATAGAAAGCATTCCTTTTGGTACTTAAGGCACAACATTCTATGATCTTGAATTCTTAGGCTTGTCATTGTATTATTTTTTAAGAGCCTTTTTTTGTTCATTTGATTACATAAATATAAATATCACTATAATTAAAAATCAGCTAATGATGGAATTTAGGATAGGCTGGTGACGAAATGCCTTTGTAATAAAATATTTATAATACCTTTAATATCTCCTAATATATCTCGTCATCTATCCTAAATGACATTATTCAACTTCTTCTTAATGTGTTATTAAATGTGCAATTAGTAACATCATAGATTTATTTATGAATTCTTTTGTTTTATCTTTCAAACTTTAGTAAGTGAAGCTATCATCCTATTCAGATAGAGCACTAAATCGTACAGAAAATCTCTTAATTGCTATTGCAGGAACTTATTATGATATTCTTGTTTCTGTTTTGTTTTGAGGAGTATAAATGTTGCCACTTTGCTTTTTAACCCTTTTAGGTGGCTCCTATTCAACAATTTTCTTATTCTACTTTTACATTTCCTAAATTAACATTGTTAGATGGGGATCGAATGCATCTTATTACAATATTATTGGAAATTGTATTTTGCCACAATTTTATACGAAATCCAAATATATGGCATTGGCTTTAGCAAATTCTAAATATATAGCCCACTCCTCTAATTCATCTTCAAATCGAGATGCAAAATAAAACACTCTTGTCTCTTTTTCCTTATCTTTCTTAATCCAATTTGAAATAGTGATTCTTAATCCATATGGAGAATGATCAGGTTTCTTAACATCATCGTAAATAGGTTGAACACAAGTTATCTGTTTGAGTGGCAATATGCCTGCTGGTTCCTTATTTCCATCATTAATGTAATATCTCATCTCTACACTATCTATCACACAAAATCTATATTACCATGAGACTCCTTTATCTGATCTTTTGTAAAAGTATCCTCTCTTTAATATCACTTTGGGATCATTATTGTTTGTTAACATTTGTATTTACTTGACTATCAATGACTTTTTAGCTCTAGAGGAATATTTGATTGGCTTAACAGTTTATAGAGAAACCCTTGTCTCAGAAATCTTCCAATGGAACTCAAGTTTTCTAAAATCCTTCATATCATCATATTCATATGGTTGAGGAATTAATTACATTTGCTCAGCTACCAACGCGTGAAGTTATCGCCTTTATGAGTAAATCATTCTTTAATATATGACATCTCTCATAAAAGGATTTACAAATCGATAGTATCTATTATCTCCATCTCCATGCATATATTCGATTACATCTTTAGCAGTTAATGATTTTATTTATAATAACATTCTCTATTGATTTAATTGTCGAATATTTATAATTTTATAAAGTGTCTAAACATCAAATATATCACCGATAACTGATGCACATTTTAATAAAAGTACTTGTAAACATGATAATGAATCTATAATAGATGAATTAATTTATTGTGAGGCAAGTGGAGCTTAAATTGTAATAAATTAGTCTGATTACATTAGATCCTACAATTCTTAAGTAACTATTGCTGTTTAGGATGATTAATCTATTGCAAAATAGCCTGATTCAATCAAATTTTAAATTAAATGCAATAGCAGTAATGGATGACCATGAGTTTTAATATGGAGATAATAGTGCATATATGAGGAAAAATTTTTATTTATGAGTAGGTTTCTCGTTTCTGTGAATAATAAGTGATCAAATTTATGCACCATACTAGCAACTAAACATCTTTATTCTTTTTAAAATTTATTAAACCCAAAATACAAAAGTAGAAATTATTTTTGATCAAAGTTTTTATTATTTTGTATTGTTAAACCTTTGACGCTTACTTCGTGGGTATTAACATTATATGATTTTGCGATCATCTCTAACCCTCTATCATAAGTCTACTCTTATTGTTTATTAGGTTGATGATTATGGTCTTTTCTAGATTAAATTGGAATTTCCCAAAATTAATCTCTAGTTATTGCTATAACAAAGACTCGACTAAATTTCTTAACTACATTCTTAATTATATAGTAAGAGAGACTATCATAGTATTAGAAGTCGTCAAAACATATCACTATTGGAGAAACTCTTTCTCCCTCTACAATAAATGACTAATGACTTTTCTATGAAGAATCAGAATCGGAATATTCTTCTACACCTTGATCAATTGATATCGATATTTTCCTGTACTTTTTACTTTTCTTAATTAGTTTTTCTTCAAAATACAATTCAAATAGTTTAATTATAGCACTAGCGATTCCTTTATCGTGTTATTTGTCAAATTATTCCATTTTATATGGAAATTCAGCAACAAGATCTTTCTCTTTTAGACCCAGAATCTCCTCAAATAAATCGATGCATTACGTATTTTCTTATCCTATATATTCGATTATTTCTGATAAGGTCATTTCAGTTTTTATTAGAGGTACTAATTATTTAATGACCTTTCTAACTCCATTCATTCTAAAGGTTCTTTCTATAGAATTTAATGATACACAAATAAATTTAACGTTTTCACCATATTTATAGGATGATTATTATTAAGTTTCAATCTCTTTAATTATAGATCTCATTATAAAGGTCTTACCTATACCAAAACTTCCCTTCACTAAAAGAAAATCTCTTTCTGTATCCATATCTCTAAGGGATATGGCACCTTAACTATCTTGATCTAAAAAGTTATGAATTAATTCTTTGATTTATGTGACACTTTTTTATTCCCCCACTATTGGTAAGTTATTTTCATCTATTTTCATTCTCTCTAATGCAAGTTTATCAAAATGAGTTTTTAAGATTCTCTAATCCTTCCTTATAACATAACAAGGGATAAGACCTGATTTGCCTTTCATAGGAAGTTCTTTATATAAAGTGCAATCAATTTTGTGCTAAGCTGTGTGAGCAGTATTTTCACATAGCAGTATTGATTATTTTTCTTGCATAGCTGATTACATTAACCTAGCAGCTAAATTAACTGAATCCCCTAGTACTGAGTATTCTCTTCTGGACCCAGCAGTCCCTACAACTCCAGTAAAAGCTAACCCAGTCGCAATTCCTATACTGCAACCACAATTTATTCTTTATAAATATTCGACAAGCTATTATGATGCCAATATTGCTCTTGCAGAATCATCTTAATGTTTGAGGGGAGGTAATCCAAAGCAAACAATTAAAGTGGATCCCTTATCGTCCATTAATAATTTATTTAATGAACCTTCATGCATATAAACACATTTTTATACTATTTCTATTACTTTTTATATTCTCATTAAGCCATCTTATGTTGATGCATCACTTAAGTCAATTCCTAAATTTATGAATAAGATTGTTATTCTTCTTATTTCTGAACACCATTTTTCTTACTCAATTTCTATGTATGGCAATAGAGCTGCAGGTATATACATCAATATTTATTGTTTAAATGCATCAAAATTGACAATATTATTCTTAATTAGAAGAGCATCTGCTTTAAATTTAACTTTAAAATTCGATATTAACTTTGTTACGCGATAAAAATTCGGCTTCAACGATTCATCTCGTTCAAATATAAAGTAATCAGATATCATTTCGTAGACTTATTGGGAAATTATAATTTAACCACCAGACGTTGCTTAGTGTTCGCTCTGAAATGCTTGTGTAAGTGGATCTCCAGTTGCAAGATATTCACTTCTACCAAATACACCTCCAACATAAATTATACTCATATCACCTATCCCAAAGCCTATTTTGACTGATAGTTTTATGTCTTCGATTATGGTAGTATTATCTAATTTTTACTAAATGTCTAATGCTGACTATAATGCTTGTCTACAAATGGTTTTAAGTTCTTCATATTATTCTACTCTTCCGGTTTTTGTAGATGGAGGCCAAACAACTATCATGGCATCTAAAGTTATCATATAGAATACCTCCTGCAAATTTGAATATGTCTCCTCCACTTTTATTTATAGCTGATACCAGTAATTCCATATATCTATTGATAGCAAATGCTATAAGTTCAGCTCCTTCAGGACCTATGATAAAAAATTATTATTCTACCTATCTTAGATAATCGTTCAGTCAAATTAGTAAACCCAGATATATCTGCAAACATAACAACTGATTTAAAACTCTATTTATCAGGTGTTGTTGGTTACTTTGATGTTAAGTACTAAACAACTAATGCGGGAACAAATCCAATTATATTTATCATTTTTTTTAATATGTTTGAGTTTCGAGAGAGACGCAACACCAAAGATACAAGGGATGGTGGTATTGGATTTCTTAGTGAGAGCCCTATTAGTAAACATAAAAGAGGTGGTGCAGAGTTTTTCTTAAACAAAAATATCACAAAGCACACCGAAACTAACAACAAAAGCATAAAAGACTATTTTCAAAGTCCCCGTTTGATTAGTCCTGAATAAGATATGATTAGTTATTTGAAGAAATAGAATGAGAACTTGAAGTTAGAGAACAAGAGGAAGGATAACCTGATTGGTAAATTGCTAGAGAATGCATCTTATCGTGGTTCAAGAACCAAATTCCATCCTCCAAGAACTGTTGAGCCAATACCTCAAACACGATTACCCACAATTGCAACACCATTACAGAGATTCGATACACTAGAACGTTAAAACGAATAAAATTGGAGTTTTGGAAAAGATTCGACAAAAAATATTCGTCCAATAAAGAATAATTTAACAAAACCTTTATTTAAATTACCCTAAGAATTCCATATTCAAGCATGGGTAAAGAAATGATTTTTTTTTTTTCTTATATATTTTTTTAAATTTGTTTTTGTTCAATCTAATATTTATTAAAAAAAAAATATATTAAATTAATATGGGTTGTTGTTGTCCTTCAGAAAAATCAAAGACATTAACCGAGAGTGCTGTTGGAGATGAAGTTGCTAAAGATAGACTTGAGATTACAGGATCCACCAATCTAACTGTAGAGAATAGATAACTTCAAGAAGTTGAATCTGATACTTATATAATTGCTGTAGATACTAGAGGAAAGATACATAATAAAGCCTTATTAGATAAAGTATTAATATTTAATTCATAAAGTTCAATTTAAGAGAACAACATAATAATTTATTGAGGGAAGAGAATGGGTAATTAGAAGTTGGAAAATTATATCCCATTCAATAAGTTAAGAATTTCATTTTATTACCTTTGCCTCTATGGAAAGGAGGACACAATAATGAGATTACAATATTAGAATCAATATTATTTGATTTGGTAGGTTGGCTGAAATCTTAAAGAATCCCATCAATTTGTTTAGATGCTCTAGGAGTAAAATATTTTGGATTTCCTAGATAAGTAATTTAAATATATATTTTCAGGTAATGGCGGATATTTTAGTTAAGGCTTTTGGATAATTCTTTCAATCAGACACAACTTTAAAATCTATAAGTTTTGTATCACCAGATATTTTTTGTGTGCATCATTTTGAAGTTAAAATGAAGACTTTAATCCCATAAAAGGAAATAATAAAAGAAGGAAAATAAGTTGATGATAAACCTTAAAGAGCTGCTTCATATTTATCAGAACTTGAAAAACCTCTTCTCGAGGATAGATGAATAATTTTTAATTTAAAGATTGTCATATTTATGATATCATAACCTTTTCAAATATTCTAGACATTAATTTTCTATCTACAATAATAATGATATTTTCATAACTTTCTAATGCTTCCTTAATTGAGTCTTATGTTTAATTCTTAAAATTGAAAATAAGATAATTTGCATCACCACCTGTTTTATCAACAAAACCACTAAGCATATTTTCTAAGAAGGCTTAAATAATCCCAAATTATCTTACTTTCTTCAATATAAATATGATCGAATAAAGATCTTAAAATAAAGAAAATAAAAATACAATTTTAATCATAAAACTCTAATTAATTTTATCTAGCCCACTATTCGACAACTTAATCAAATAGTTAGAATAAGAAATTTCTATGTTCCTTTTGAATTTCAAATAAAAAGATTTCTACATAAATTCTACAAATTTCTCTAATTAAAAGGGATATTTCAGGTGGTAATTATGATAAATCCCTTTCCATCACATCTTATTCCTGACTTTCTTAGATGTAATCCCAATTACTGATGATGATATTAAAGAATTCTTCACATTCTTTCCTACTTTGATCTCTCTAAGTATTTCTTAGATAATTAAGTGCTTTAATCAATTACATCTCTAGTATGGTTAACAAATGATCCTATCCTTTAAGATTCTTGACTGCTGCTTAACTTAATTTTATGGCATCCTACATTTTACCACAATCAGAAAAGGCTCGAGCAAGCTTTGCTTAAATTAATGCTACAAAGGGACTATTTTCTGAAAATATAGTTTGATAAATATAGTAAGCTTTTTCATAATATATTAATTTATCCTCTGGAGAGGGTTTTGAGTCGCCGATCATTACATAAGTATCAGCCGTCATTTGATGTTAATGCCCCAATGTTTGAATTAGACAGACTATTTACATATTTTACATTATAGAAACATCCTCTAATCTTCCAATTTTTAAAAAATATTAAGCCATGATATGAAAAACCTTTGCATATAGGTGATGTTGATGACCAAAACAAAACTCGAGTACAAAAATAAGTAAATCAAAGACCTCATAAGTCAAATCTTGGAAGAATTCTGTACTAATCTCTAATAATATTAGGAGTGGCCTTATATAGATTGAACGAGGTTGAAATTAATTAGATAAATTAGTTATAGATTAAATGAATCCAATGCAAGATTATCTTTAATCAGAGATTTATGGATAACTATTATTTATTGAATGGAATGCTTAAGCTACTTTTTAGACGCACTCAAATGGCTTCTAAGTTCTCAAATAGACCTCAGCAATATCAGTATATATCAAACATTTAGCCTACGATATGTTTGAGGAGTGCTCTAAGCCTGATATTAAATTCAATCTAATGTAGAGTACTTTTAGTGCAAGAGTATAATTCTTTTATTATTTGAACAGATTATATTTGTTGATCAATTTACATATATCTATTTCTTACATTTTATAATTCTAAACATCAAACCTTAATTGTTGAATTGACTGAGATTCAAACATTCTTTTTTTCTACTACGGCTTAAGAAGAGTCCTCCTACCTTGAGGTGTTAGTTATGGGGTTTACTATACTTAAATTTGGGATGTTTTAAAATATATCTAATGAGATTTTTAATGCAAGTATTACTTTATTCCATATTTTTAAATGACCTATTCTTGTTCGAAATAGGGATAAGGAGTACTTAGAAATATTTCAAATGGATCGAATAATACATCAATTTTAAATACTTGCATGATAGACATTAAGAGCCCACCAGGGCAAATTCCCCATTTTGTAATTTATAAATCATAGTTAAAATCATGATAAACTTACTTAAATAGTATCTATTCATAAAATAGAGTATTTTTCGAAAAAACCATATTTAAAAGGTCCAATAACATTTCTTTGAATTCATTTTCAATATAATCCGATGTAGGAGTTCTTTCTTAAGATATTTTAGGAGGAACAAGTATTGAAAACTTTTTAAAATTGGATCTTTTAAGTTCCTCATCAGTATCAACATCTTTTTTAGGTCTTACATCGAGTGCTTTAAGCGGAATATTATCTTCAGTTATGTTTGTGAGGAATTCTGTAAAATGTTGCATAAATATATTCTTGATTGATCTAGCCATCATTTCTTGTTCACATATTGTTCGAATATGAGGTACTAGTGTAGCTTTAGCTACTAGTCCTAAATGGCAAATATTTATTCCGTATAATTTAAATGCTTCTCTGAAGCTATAAGAATCTATTGGACATATCTCAAGATTATCAAGCTTGTGGGTGAATTCAATTAGATACGATTTGAAATAAGTCTTACTCATTTCTGCCAGAGAAAGTTGATCTTGATAAATTTCATTACTGTCTTCAGTTGATTCGTAAGCATCTGGATTGTATAATTTTCTAGTCATATTTGATTATTGTGATCTTAAATATCCTTATACTCCAGAGTCATAATATGATTGTATAAATTCAGGTCTAGCTCTTCGGAATTCATACTATTGAGTAGGCTCAGACACAAAATCATTATCTTCTGTTGATTTTGCTAAATTTATTAGTTCAACTAGTTCTGAATAGTGTTCATCTGCTAATACTGGAAGCAGCTCTTTAGTCTTATTCAAATAAAATATCCCTGTTTATTTTCTATCCCCATTATCTGGATCTTCATTTTCGAACATTTTCAGTTATGATTTCAATTATTGAAATTCATCATATCTTCCAGCATGAATTTCTGTGTATATAGATAGATATATTCCGAATCTCTTATCTTTTTAAATTGAGAAAAAGTGAGGTTTAATTGCTAGATATCTCCCTAAGCTCTCAAGTTCTCTTTCTTATTTAGATCCACTTTTCTCTTATTTATAGTTTTCATTTTTCTGTAGTCCATAAACCAATGTTGTCTCATCTAAATTGCTGGGAGGTTGAGCTACTACTAATGCCTTAAAGCCTAAATATTCCACTATACAGGCTAGTGGTACTTTTAAACGAAAATTTCTATCCTATTACTTGATTGTGAAGCACATATCATTCAAATAATCCAGTGATTTGAATTCATCTGATATCTGCCTCTTATTTTAGGAACAATGAACTTATGTCTGATAATAAACATATTCATTAAACTATTAGACTATAGTTAGTTGATTTTTCAGGGATTTAAAGTAGTTAGTTTTCATCTTAATTGCCATTGTATGATCCTCTAAAGTTGATGTTGCAATATTTATGATCATGTTATTTTTCTTAAAAGTAAATTTTCCTTCAAAGCAATCACTTAACTATTCCTAATATTCTTGGATTACATCTGCTTCTTTGTTTTGCCTTTTAGTAAATATTGTCTAAAGGAAATAAGAGTTATACTTTCTTTTAATCCGCTTAATCCATATTGAATTGACTTTCTGTTTTTTGATCTTTCTTAACTTACCTATCTAATAATTCACATATCAGCTCTTTTACTGTGTTGAATGCTTCCTCTCTAAATTGTTCCATAAATTTAATTAACTTTAATCCTGATTTCATACTGTTATCAAAATGCTCTAATGAATCTAAACAATCTTGAATCCCTTAATAATATCTAAATTCCCATGCTGTTCTAATTTTTTATTTTAGTTATCTCTCTTATTCCTTCTTTTTAAGTCTCTATTCTTCATCTCGACGTTTTCTTTCATCTTCTTCTTTTTATTTTTAAGCTTATTATTATTCTAGTAATTATTGCTCCTTTTTTAATCTTTCCTATTCATCTTATCTTTATTTTCTCTCCTTCTCCTAATTTCTTAGGTTTGTTCTCATTTATTCAAATTTGTCATTCATATTAAAAAAAAATATTTTAAAAATTTTATTTACAAAAAATAGAAATAAAAAATATCATTCAACAATAACTAAATCCTAAAGTACTCCACAAGTATCTTTGCCTCTAGCTAAGTGAATGTATCCATCTATTCCCCAATCTTTATCCCATGAATTCTTTACTATAATGTAAGAATCAGTATATCCTACTGCAAGGATATCGTGATTCAATGTTGTATTCGTGCAATCATCAAATACTGCCTTTGTTGATGGATTATAGTATTTAAAGTTAGAAGCATCTACAGAAACACCAACTGGTTAATCATTTAATCCTAAGATAAGTGATTCCTCACCAGCATCTATTCTAACAGGTTTATTGATCTTATATGATCCTCCTTTAAGTTAACAAGATCCTTTGACAGCAGTATATGGATAGGCATTTTCTGTAGTTATACCATTTCTCTTAACATAGTTTAATGCTCTTAATTTGTCTCCACCATTACATCCGAAATTTTGATCTAGGATTCCTGAGCAATCAACCAACTATTATTCTGACAAACTTGGAAGTTAGAGTCCAGATTTTACAGCATAAAATCCTTCAAGAATTCCTGTTGCGGAAAAGGACCAACATGATCCACATTAACCTTAGTTTTTAACTGGAGTCACTGCTCCTTTTAATCTCCAATCAATTGATGATGCTTGTACTTTTTGCTATAATTTTTTTGGTTCAACATCATTGTGTATTTTTTTGTTGAGATAAATTTAAGCGAATTCTTCATCAGTTAAATCGAAAAATTTGGTTTCTCCAAATACTTCTTATCCTTTCTCTTCATTATATTTCTTAACAAAGGCATGATTATCTTAGTAAATTTTTAATCTTAAAATCTCTTCATTCTTAGTATATGACTTTCTGAATTTGCTTTTGAAAGATTAGAACTTTTCAAACATGTGTTGTATGTTTTCCTCCTAGCCTTGATTCAGGTAGAGAAGGGCACCCAATGCGGTAATCGCTAATATCAATACAATTTTCTACATTTTTAATTAATTATTTGTTTTTATTAAATATTGAATTTATATATACAATAATGATGTCAGCGTTAATTAAATTAAAATAATGATATCATCGTGACTCTAGTTTGATGAAATTTATAAAGCAGTCATCTGATATGATGATAACCAATTAATCCCGATATATTGAGTAAATATTTTTCAGGCTGAATCTCAAAGTTTAAACTATTTATCCACTTTCTTTATGCCATTCCACAAATAATCCATCTTGTGTTATACCAAAATAATTATCTTTTATAAGCAAAAAATCAATCATTTTATGTCCACAGTTGAATTCTGCTGTCTGGTTCCATGTGTCTTTCTAAATAGCAAGAGTATTATTTGCAACCACAAATATATATTTCTAACTAAAAGTAATATTTTTAATAGAACCCTTAACCTGTATCTGAGTTATAAATTCTATATTATTGGTTCTCTAGTATATTAATAGATCTCCTTTATCAGTTCCTAGAAATATATGCAATTTATCAAATTTCATAGTTTGTATAAATCCGCCATTCAATCGAGATTTAAGACTTCCTCCTCCAATTATTTGATATTTATCATTCAAAATTTTGATCTGATTATCTGTAATTATGTAAATTTCTAAATTATGGATTTTCAAATGATAAATTGAAGTTGGTATAACTTAAATAATTGAACCCTCCTAAATTACAATGTTATTATCATATTCTAGTTTTTGATATGTAATTATCTATCCTTAACAATTAGCTACCAAGTATTCATTTCTAGTTTTTTCATAATCAACATCAAATAACTTGAATCCATATTATTTATCATATATTTTAATTGGATTTTTTTCTTCCTCCAATATTTAACTTAACGAGTATATTATTATCTATCCCATCAACTCAGGTTCAATAAGATTCCATATTTTTCCAAATTTCTAAAGTTTACTATTATTTGCTAATGTTATTGCAATTAGATCCCCATTCAAATTTATACTGCTCACAACCATACTATAATCATTCAATAAGAATCCTTTAACTTAATCTGGTATCTAATTTATATTTTAAATTACTAAACATTGGTTCTTAAATGCTACCTTAACATCATCGTATTTCAAACCTAATAGTTCCAATGTGCATGAACGAGTTAAGAAATCTCTTCTAATCAAAATTTCATCAAATATTTTATTTAGTATAATTAGTGCATTCTTTTAGTCCTGAACATACTCTTAATCAATTATAGATAAGTCTTTATCAGTTATTGAATTTAGTATGATTCCATACTTTTTCATATAATTTAAATAACTTATTATCTCATGCATTTATCTTTTGCCTCGATAAAATTAATTTAAATACTCTAAAAACAATATTAACTAAATGGAGTGTGAACAAGCAACTTAATAAATCTACCCTTCTCTATTTCCTCAATCTGATCGTAGGAAAGGGTTTCAAGACAAACGTGTTTAATTTATTCTTAATTCATTTATTATGTAAAAATTATTAATCACAATAGGAGTATTACTTCTAATATCTTCCTTATTCGTCTAAGAATAAGATGAATCATCGCAATTCTAAGATGCTTTCTAATAGTTTAAGATAAAATACTAAAAATCATATCCTATATCTGAGGAACTTTATAGATTGAAGGTCTTTATCCAAAATCATAAATATATCCAAGAATATAATGCTAAAAATGGACCTAGTTTGGGAGAAACTATGTTCTTTGATTTAACTGATGAAGAATTCCATGCTACTTATTTAACTATGATTCCTGATTAGGATCACCCAAAGGGAATAAAACTACCTTACAACGAGGCCATTAAGGAATTTGATTGGGTACCAAAAGGAGCAGTTTAATATGTTAAGAATCAAGGATCATGTGGGTCATGTTGGACATTCGGTACTACAGGAGTACTTGAGGGTCATTTCGCAGTTCACTATAACATACTACCCGATTTAGCTTAATAGCAGCTTCTAGATTGCTCAACTACTTATGATATTAATTTTGGATGCAGTGGTGGAATGCCTTCAAGAGCACTTAACTATGTTCAAAGAAATGGTATTACTACAGAGGATTTGTACCCATACAAAGCAGTATAATCTGATTGCAAAGTTAAGGGAGGAAAATTCAAGATCAATGGACATTAGTTTATTGATGATACAGAAGAAGCTCTATTAGCAGCAATTCAATAATAACCAGTGTCAGTAGGAGTAGATGCTGGAGGATGGAAATATTATGATCCCAAGACAGCCAAAGTTTTCAATAACTGTGGTGATAATTTGAATCATGCTGTTCTAGCTGTTGGTTATGATGAATTCTCAATTAAAATCAAGAATTCTTGGGGACCTGCATGGGGAGATACTGGATACATTCACCTTTAAAGAGGAGCTAATACTTGCGGAGTATTAAATGTAATGGTGATTCCATTATGATAAGAAAATGATGTCATCATATACAAAATTATACAAACATATTTATAATATTATATAATTGCATGAACTTTCATGGCAAAGGATTAGTCTGATAACAAAAATTAATATGCAGGTTCTATTTAGAAATACCATTTAATTATTGTATAATATATGAAAAAATTTCTATCCAAATGATATAAAAATAAAATAGATGTTAATTCTGCATATCTTCAAGATAATATAGGCTTACTATCCTTTAATTTTACTATCTGTATTTTTTTCACATAATAATAAAAAAATAACCTCTAAATAATATTATAAATGTTTGCTATTAATCCATAAATATTTTTGACAAGATTTTTATAGAATATGAAAGTGATTTATCTTGAATTATCTTTAATTCCTCGATAATGTTTAAAATGTAGACGATATCAATTATTTTACTATAAATTTATTCTATCTAAATGAACCATATTAAGATTGTAAAGGAAAGGAATAAGGGACTAAGCTTCTAAGAGCCAATTGTGTATTAGCCTAAAATAACTAAATAAATTTATAAGAAGTTAAATAAAATAAAAAATTATATTAAGAAAATTTCTAAGGAAGGACAGATTTCCAAAATACAATCATTATTAACTCTTATTAACCTATAGTGGTTATATTTATAATCCAATTATCAAGATTCTAATCAAATAAATTGGAATTATTTGAATTTTATAGTGATAATAGGATGAGATCGATGATGTCATCGTATACTATTAAGCATAGTGAATATCTGATATTCATAAAATTTAAAAATGTAAAAAGTTCTTCTCGCAATAGGATTAGTTGCCCTATTAGGTGCTATCGTACACTTCTAAACCAACAATGTTGATTCAGTTGCTGTTGGATTCTAGAATTTCAAGGCTAGATTCAATAAGAAATACACACCATAAGAAGAATCGTACAGACTCGCTGTCTACAGAGAGAATGCTAAGGTTGCAGCTGCCCACAACGCTAAAGTCGGAAGAGAAGCTTATGGAGAAACCATGTTCTTCGATTTGACAGATGAAGAATTCAAAGAGACATACCTTACTCTTAGAGTCAACAAAGACGAGAAGCACGATGCCATATTCAAGGCTGATAAGAATTACACAGCCAAAGAAGTCGATTGGAGAGCAAAGGGTGCAGTCACAGATATAAAAGATTAAGGATAATGTGGATCATGCTGGACATTCGGTACAACTGGTACACTTGAAGGACGCTGGAAGATTGCACATGGTGAATTAGTAAGCTTCTCTGAATAATAACTCCTTGATTGCTCAACTTTTGCTGACTTAAACTTTGGATGCAATGGAGGTATGCCTGCTAGAGCACTTAACTATGTTAAGAGAAGTGGTATCACAACTGAAGATTAATATAAATATGTAATTTTGATTTATATATATTTAGACCGCTGTTTAAGCAAAATGCGCAATTAAAGGAGGTAATTACCATATCACTGGACATGTAGCAGTCGAAGCTAATGAGGACTCAATCCTCTAATAAGTTGAATAGGGACCACTTTCAGTCGCTGTTGATGCCACCAACTGGAAATATTACAAAGGGGGTTTATGGACTGAAAAAGATTGCCAAACTGCATAATTGAATCACGCTGTCTTAGCTGTTGCCATAACCAAAGAAGCCTTAGTCATCAAGAACTCATGGTCAACTACTTGGGGAGAAAAAGGTTACATTAACCTCGCACTCGGAGCTAATACTTGTGGAGTTTGGGATGCTGCTGTCTACCCTACAATTTGATTTATAAAAAAGAAATAAAAATAATCACAATTCCAGAATTTCTTATTTTTTATATAATGCAATCTATCCTAATATCCATATATCTACTATGAGTTAAATAACTCCACACATAACAAATTGAGCTGGTTATGATTTAACAATATAATAGAATGTTTTGAAAGCATCTCCAAAAAACCATGAAAAAATCATAGCATATGATAATCCTGCCACGCTTTTTGTAAGGTGATTTTTTATTGACTATGGCATACCTAAGGCTGATTCAATAAAGCAGCTTGCAAATCCAACTATTTCCCAAAAGAAAGGCAACTCAAAAAATATCTGTGTCAGCACACTCATAACAATTATGAAAACGATTAAAAATATTACATATGAATCTAATGCAGTCCATCTCCAGAAATTGTTTAATGGGCTTTCTACATAAAATTATCTAAAAAATACATATAAATGAAGTATCTTTCCACTTGATTTGCTGTTTTCTATTTACTTGCAAACATAAGCTCAATAAAAATATCTACATTCCAATCATCAAAATTGATTATACTAAAAGTGATGTATCAAATCTCTTATAATACCAAAAGAAGACCCTCAAAATATTAGCTATTAATAGAATTGCACAAACATCAGTTGAAAATGACCCTACACTTTTAGATTTTCTAATCAAATTATATTATGCTACATAACCTAGTAAGGGTCCAATAACAATGCCTTAAATAGATGAATAGTATTTACCAACATTTAATGCCTACCCAAGAATAAAGTCAAGTACTTCCATAAATGAATTATTTTAGAATTATTGATATGCAAAATAAATTATACTCATTATTTTTTTTTCAATTTTTCAGAAAATATATATATATTTTATTAATATTATGTGTTCATTTTTTACAGTTATTACTAAAATTTTATAATTTTGATTTATCGTATATTTCTTATATTAATTATATCATTAATTAGGATAAAAAAAAAAATTCTAATTAAATTTAAATAAAAAAAATATGTTAATACAAGTAATATGGTCATAATTTGTGGAAAAGGAGGCCACTTGCAACAATTAGGGGCCAATGCGTCATTTTGAATCGAAGTTGCTGCATTCAGGGGAAATATTTGACATAATTTAGAGACTAGTTGATGCAATATTAAGCCAAGTTGCAGCAATTCGGAGACAAAATGTGATAATGGTATATGAACCTTCAAATATGTTGAGAAAATAAATATCATAAAATTTTTCGAAATTTTTTAAGTCATTAAAATATTTCAAATTTAAATTAAAAATTTGATAGACATCTGCTCAATTATTTCACAACGTCTTCAGGAGGTATCGCTAATTTAGCAGAACTATTAAAAATAAATTTAATTAAGGGATAATAAAATTAGGGAAGGCTAAAATAAGATTTCTATGATGATCTAGATGTTCTATTGAGTATACCTGAATATTGTTATCATTTAACATAAGAAGATGGATTATTGTAATACATGCTAGCTATAGCATTTGTATAGAATAAAGATTGTGAATATTAATATTATCATGAAGGATTGAGGAGGATTTATAATGCATTATTAAATACACTGAAAGTGGCTGTATAAGGAACTTTGGAGGATTGCTTCTATAGAGGGATATTTTAATTAATTTTATAGAGAATCTAAATGTATCATGGATTATAGGGACAGAAATAAATTTAATAAATACAATAAATAATATAACCAAAAAGTTTCTTAGTTCAAAAAAAGTAATAGCCACCCCCTAAATAGGGTGGAAAACCTAAAGGAATAGGTTATGGAGATGCTTAATATGGTGAAGGTAATCAGTTCATATAAAAATATGTTAAATAATAATAACCTCAAAATAATGAAGTAATTCATAAAGGATATTTGGAAACTTAAAGTGATTATAGATCCACCAATACATCTATTTTGGTCAATTGCATAATTCAGTTACTTAGAATAGATTTCAATTAGGAAACATTTAATAGCTTTGTAGGAATAATGAAGATATTCTCAGAATACTTTTCCTCATTATCTGTAGCAAATATAGAATAAGATAAAGAAGTTTTGATTATGCTATAATTCCTCGAGTCAATTTCTTAAGCAGAAAATGGATTGGCCTTATTATCATAAAATGAAAACTTTTATAGAGTACTTGAGGGATTATAAAAATAATGCATAATATACTCAAAAACATTTAATGTGATGGATCCAAATGTTAAGAAATTTTTGGACATATTTGAATATTTGGAGTGCAGTTTATTTGCAGCTGGTATATTAAAACTTGAATACGAATAAGAAAAATAGTCGTAGGATTTCCAAAATTTAAAGGTTCATTAGTTCTATAAAATTTTAATGAAAAATTTAGCAGTGGGAAAAACTAATGTCATGGATTAGGCAGAATTTAAAGCCAAAATGGGTGCTTGTTTGGCTTAGTGCTCAAATAATCCTCCTGCAGCAAAAATGTAAAAGATTCTAAATGAAATAACTACAATTGATGAGAATCTACCTATGGAAGCTACTAATTCTATATTTATCAGATATGACTCTACAAGAATGGATTGTATGAGAACTTTAATTATTGGCGCAAGTGGAACACCATATGCTCATGGAGCATTTCTATATGAAATGTTATTCACTGATGAATATCCAAAGAGGCCACCCAAAGTTTTATTATCCACTACTGGGCATGGTAAAGTTAGATTTAATCCTAATCTTTATAATTGCGGAAAAGTGTGTTTAAGTTTATTGGGAACTTGGGGTGATAATTGGATTGCTGATTTTTCTACTATTCTACAAATCTTAGTTTCTATATAATCAATGGTTATGTCTGAATATGTTATGTTTAATGAACCAGGATGGGAATCTTAAATGGGTACTCCAGATGGAGAGACTAAAAATAGAGGTTATTGTAATTTTGTCAAAATCTAGAATATAAGATATGCTATGATTGAATAATTATAAAATCCACCAAAAGGATTTGAAGATATTATTAAAAAGAGCTTTTTCTTGAGAAAAGAACTCATATGTTAAGAAATTGAATAATGGATTAAAGATGCTGATCTTCCTGTAGTGTACACCTAATGTTAGAACAATTGCATCTACTAAACCAAGCCCTAATAATACAAGACAGATTTGTAATAGATTTATGAAGAACTTAAAGTTGAATTAAATAAGCTAAATTTAAATTTAGGAGAGGACTTCGTTTAAATTTAAACATCAAATAGAAGAACCAACATAATCAAATAAAACTTTTAGTAAGTGAGAAAAGAAAAAGTTAAAAGCAATTTGCCAATCGGTTTACCCTTGGACGTCGATGTCTCATATGAGAATAATATAGAATAGAGGGCATTTGATCCTAATGATGTTAAAGTTTAGAATTTGATGAGCAGATATATTGGAGTCTTGGGAGTTGATGCAATCTAATCACAAAGTTAAGCAACAGTATTAGTATCTACTCTAAATGCCCTTGGTATTGAGATTGCTAAAAATATCGTTCTCAGTGGTGTTAAGAAATTGGTTATCCATGATGATAATATTGTAAGTGCTTAAGATTTGTGTGGATAGTTTTATTTAGAATAGTCTGATATTGGCAAAAAGATATCATTAGCATCTGTGAACAAGTTAAGAAATCTAAATCCTTATGTCATAGTTGAAGTGTTGGAGGGATAATTAAAGAATCAGAATTTAAATTATAATGTTATTGTAACTTAAGATCCATATTTTGCTAAAACAATTCCAAGACCGACATATGTAGTATTAGCATAATGCAGAGGAATTTTCTGTAGAATTATCACTGATTTTGGAGATAACTTCATTATTACAGATAAAGATGGAGAGGCACCCTCTGAAGTGAAAATAGAGGAAATCTCATAAAATGTTGTCACACTTTAGAAGGGATAACATAATATATAAGAGGGAGATTATGTTCTATTTTAAGAGATTTAAGAGAAGGAATTAGGAGGCAGATCACTAAATGGTGCTTCATTCTAGGTTTTTAATGTTAAATAGAATTCATTCTAGATATAAAATATGGGATATAATTAGCATCTTCAAGGGGGTATAGGAATATAATAGAAACAAAGAATTACTATGAACTTTAAACCCATTAAGGAAGTTTTATAAAGTTTGAACTCTTATGCTCCAAATATGGGATTGTACATGGATGCAGATTTGGTTAAAAGAGATGTAATCCATCAACTTTTAAATTACCCTCCTTAAGATGAAGCATGGACATAGCAATCTTTTGCATAACAATTAGAATTAGCAGCATAAATATAAATTAAAGAATAAATATACAATAATTATAAAGAAAATATTTTTGATAAATACTAGGATGAACTACTACCACTAATTTGCTTATTAGGAATCCAGAGTGAAATCCCTGCTCTTTGTGCCTATGTTGGAGGTTTAGCAAGTTAAGAGGTAATAAAAGCAATTACCAGAAAATATACTCCAATTGGATTGTGGGTTGATTGGAGGGAAGACTTATTACCATACAAATTAAAAGAGATATAAGTTAAAGATAAAAAAATACTAATACAAGATTTAGTTAATAAGTTCAATTTCACTGGAGGATAATAAAAATACAAGAATTAAGAAATTATCTTAGGTGATCTGTACTCATTAAGATAGGCTAAGTTATTTGTGGTTGGGGCTGGTGCTATCGGATGTGAATTAGTCAAAAATATAGCAATGACGGGAATCTGTACTGAAGGATAGCTATTTATTACCGATCCAGATATAATTGAAAATTCAAATTTAAATAGATAGTTTTTATTTAGGGAGAAACATATAAGAAAAGCCAAAAGTATAACAGCTGCTTGTGCTGCAGTAGCAATGAATCCCTAATTGAAAGGAAGAATTGTAGCTAGATTGGATAGAGTTGGTTAAGAAACATTAGATATCTATCATGATAATTTTTATAAAAGTGTTCATTTAGTTGCTAATGCTTTAGATAATGTGTAGGCGCGACTTTTTGTAGATTAGATGTGTGTTAAGAATGAAACAAATCTAATAGAAAGTGGAACTCTAGGTCCAAAAGGACATGTTTAAGTTATAGTGCCTCACGAAACTGAAAATTATGGAAATAGATAAGATCCTGACTAAAATAATGATATTCCTTATTGTACACTCAAAATGTTCCCTGAAAACTAACTTCATTGTTTGGAATGGGGTAGAGATAAATTTGAATAATACTTTGTTAGGAAACCATAGGCTCTCCAAGCTATATTATCTTAAGATCTATCATAAATGTAATAGTAGACTTTAGAATTGGGATTAAAGGTTCTTAAGAAATTACCGATCAATTTTGATGACTGTGTCACTTATGCAAGAATAAAATTTGAAAAACTATTCAACAACTCTATTTAAGCTCTACTTTAAGCATATCCAATAGACTCTAAAACTAAAGAAGGTAAATAATTTTGGAGTGCTCCTAAACGACCACCTAATCCAATCCCCTTTTAAGGACCATGGGCCATAAAATTTGTTGAAGTTTTCTCTATTTTATAGGCACAATGTTATGGAATATAAATTCCAGAATTTTATAATTTATAAGAAATGTTATAAAGAATTATTGTTCCTGAATTTTAGATATCAAAAGAGAAATTATAATAAATGAAAGAATAGGTTGATAAATAGAATGATAAATAAGTTGAAGAGGTCTCTAAAAATAGTTAAGATATTGTTCATGAGATTCAAAGATTACTAATTAATAGAAAACCATAACTTCCAAATATTCAGTCTTTTGAAAAAGATGATGATACAAATCATCATGTATCATTTGTAGCTGCTGCAACTAATGGCAGAGCTTAATGCTATTCAATACCATAAGTTGATTGGCTGTGGGTTAAATTAAAAGCTGGAAGAGTATTTTATATTATTTAATTAAAAAGATTATACCAGCTATGGCGACTACTACTTCCTGCATCAGTGCTTTACAGACAATAGAAATGATGAAAATATTGTTAGGAATCAAAGCATATAGAAATTCATTTTCTAATCTTGCTATTCCTTTTGTTATGTTGAGTGAGCCAGGAGAATGCGAAAAGGTATTTATTTATTTATCAATAAGATAAAAATTAATGATATTTCTATCTCAGTATGGACAAAGTGTACTTTAAGTATTAAGAAACAATAGGAACCAGTTTAATATGTAGTTAAAAGAATTGAAGAGAAATTTAACTCATAGGTTTTAAGTATTTAGTAAGGAGTATAAACCATATATGTTTTATAAATGATACCTAAGGATGAAAAAGAGAGATTTGAATATTTGAATACTGGAATAAATAAATATATGGAGGTAAATAATAATTTTTAATATTTTAGTTAAATTCAGATATAGATGTCAGATTACTATTTTAAGGAAAAGAATTTACTGTCAAGATTAAGTTAACATTATGATTCATTAAAAATAAGAAGTATATTTTATAAATAATCTTCGAATTTTATAAATAAAAAATAATAAATATATGGGTAATTCTCAAAATTAATAAATGGAGGGAGAAAGATTTGAGAAGATAATATAAAAATTCAAGTTTCTTTAAGAAATAAATGATCCATAGCTTTAAAAAATCAAAATCTATGAACTTATTCAAGATCCAGTATTCAAATTTATGATCTATTTTTTTATTTTAGAGCTAGAGAATATTTTAACTTGTTAAATATAGTACATCTGATTAAGAATTTGACCATTTAAAGAAACATTTTACAGAAAGAAAAGAATGGAGACATACTAATTTAGTGAAAATATTGATGGTTGAAACTAATGTGAGTGCTCAATTATGTAGCGATAATAGCTCAATAAACGTATTAGGAGAATATTTTAGTAGAAGTTTAGAGGATGATTATCAAGAGACGTATTTTTTAATTTATTTTTTTAGAGTTTCAATTAAACAAATATTTAATGAATCATATCTATGGTTTCTAACTTACCAAATAGTTTAAGGATGTGAGTATATAATCAACTAAGGAACATTTCATGGTGATATTAGACTTAAAAATATTTTGAAGAACCCAGATGGAGAAGTTAAATTAATTGTAAATATTTGATAATTACAATATAGGAACATAAATTCTAATCAAATGGAAAAAATTCATATTAATAAGCATTATTTTCTGATGAAATTTTATATATCGCCCCTGAACTTTTAGGATCATTATATATGAAGAACACTGATGTGAAGGCAGATTTCGGTAAGGCTGATGTTTTTAGTCTTGGTATGATGCTTTTGGAGATTGCTTCTCAATAATGTATTATAATATATTCAATAATATTTAGCATCTTCTACCTGTTATGATTGGCCATTTAAAAAATTACACACAAATATCATATAAGAAAGATTGGCTAGGTTGGGCTAGATCGGTTATTCAAGAATGTTTTAAAATTTAATTAACCAAATGATATCTGAAGTTGATGATAGGCCTGGTTTTACAGACTTGATAATTGTACTTGAAAACTTTAAGGAAGCTATCATAAGCCATTAGCCATTTTACAATTAAGGCTAATCTAGAGTTTATGGAGGGTATGCTTAATCAGTATATGTGCCATAATGAAAATTCATTAATAAAAAAATAAATATAAATTTTTCTTTGGATTATTTTTTGTTAGTATTATCATTTTTCTTAATCATGTAATCTACCAAACTTGGATTCCCCTTATATTATTTTTTAAAGTCTAGGAAATCCATTTCTAGGATTAGGTCCATTTTCCTTATTTGGAATCTCATCCAAAGAAACATCTTTTTTATTTATTATATATATACCATTTGGATTTTCACCCTTTTATTCCTTCTCTTATTGTTTATATTTTAATAATTAATTTTTAAAAGCTTAAAGAATCTTTTATCCCTTTTCTTTCTTATCTTTAAACTCTTCCTTCTCTCCCATAATTGCATCTTAAAATAAATTTTATAAAAAAATACAAAGAATCTATTTTCTTCTGAATTGACTGACATTAAGTTTAAAAGGAATATTCTTATCCATTTCTTTATCTAATTATCCATTACTCATTTCTTAAAATTTATTAAAAGATAAAAAATACTTTTAAAGAATTCATAGATTGGTTTTTTAGTATTTCCAGGTTCTGTTCCTGTTCCTTTTTATACTCCTCTCATTATCTTTAGAAATTCTTTAAATTCTATCTCTTATGTTCCATCATCATCAACTTCTTTCATTATTTTTTCTACTTCATCTCTATTATTTACTAGTCCTAAAGCAATCAAAGGATCCTCTATTTTTTGGAATTTAATTTTTATTATACCTAATTCCTCAATTCCTATAGCACCTGAGCCATCACCATCCAGTGATGAGAAATATTTTCTTAATTCAATAATTTCTGAATCTTGAAAATCTATTCTATCTTTCAATCCTCTTTTTAGTAACCATGCTCTTTCTTAAAAGCCAGATTAGAACTTTTAACTATTATAAAAATAATTACAATAAATTATGATGCCTTGTTGTAAGGAAAGGCCTCATTAATTTTCTTAAGTTATTCAGGTTTCTTTTATACACTTTTGCGAGACATAATAAAATAATTAAAAAAAAATGCTTAAATTATGCTTTAAAATTAGTCACGATAAAATCAGGAATTTTTGCATCATTGCTCATATTGATCATGGGAAATCTACATTAGCTGATAGGCTATTAGAATTGACTAATACAATATAAAAAGGAGCTCATAAATAATATCTGGATAAATTAGAGGTAGAAAGAGAAAGGGGTATTACAGTGAAAGCATAGAGTGCAGCAATGTTTTATAACTATAAAGGAACATGTATTAATTTAAATTTATTGAGAGTACTTACTTAATTTGATTGATACACCTGGGCATGTTGATTTCACTTATGAGGTTTCAAGATCTATGAGATCATGTGAAGCTGCACTTCTTCTAGTTGATGCCACTCAAGGTATATAAGCACAGACATTGAGTAATTTTTAATTGGCTCGAAAAGAAAACTTATAAATTATTCCTGTTTTAAATAAGGTTGATGTTCCATCTTGTCACATAGATAGTGTTATTGAATCAATGATGGATTAATTTGAGTTTGACCCAGATGATGTCAATCAAGTAAGTGCCAAGACAGGATTTGGTGTTGATAAGCTATTGGCTACAATTGTTGAGAAGATTAACCCTCCTAAAATTGTGGATGAATTAAAATTATTCCTTATTGATAGTTGGTATGTGAAAGATAAAGGAGTTGTGCTAATGTTTGTTATTAGAGGAGGATATTTAAAGAAGGGAGATTAAATATTTTCATGTGCATTTTAGAAAAAATATGATATTTTCGAGGTAGGAATTATGAATCCTGAATTATCACCCCAAGAATAATTAGAGCCAGGGTAAGTTGGATATGCAATGACTAATATGAAAGCTGCTAATGAGGCAAGAGTAGGAGACACTTTTGTAAAACCTCTATCACAAACTAAATCAGAGCCTGGGTTTGAAGCAGCAAAACCTTTAGTATTTTGTGGCGTTTATCCTGAAGATCCAAATGATTATGCAGAGCTTTCAAAATCAATATACAAATTAGGATTAACAGATCCAGCTGTTGTAATTTAAAAAGAAAGTAGTGCAGCATTAGGGAATGGATTTAGATGTGGATTCTTAGGAGTTTTGCATATGGATGTCTTTAGTGAGAGACTTGAAAATGAATATGATATGAGCGTGATTTTAACTACACCAAGTGTACCATACAAGGCTGTATTGAAAAATGGAAAAGAAATAATTGTTGAAAATGCTAATATGGCTCCAGGAGACATTGAAATCAAATACTATGAAGAACCTATCGCCAAGGCTGTAATTATGGCCCCTCAATAATATAGGGATGCTATATTCTCTGTCTGCTAATAATATAGAGGAGAAATGAAAAATTCTGAAATTATTAATGGCTAAGATAGATTTACATATATTTTTCCACTTAGTGAAATTATAACATCATTTTTTGATAAAATTAAAGGAGTTACATAAGGTTATGGATCTTTAGAGTATGAATTTGTTGGATTTAGAAAGGCTAAAGTTGTTAAAATGATAATTCATATTATGGATGATCCAATAGATGCCCTATCTTTCTTGATTGCTGATGAAAGAGCATTTGAACTTGGTAAAGAAGTTTGTAAGAAACTTAAAGAGAGCATTCCTAGTCATTTGTTTGTAGTTTCAATTTAGGCAAAAGTTGGCGGTAAAGTTATTGCAGCAGAAAAAATTCCATCAACAGGTAAGAACATGACTGCCAAATGTTATGGTGGTGATTATTCTCGTAAGAAAAAATTGATTGATAGATAGAAGGAAGGTAAAAAGAAACTTCGTCAACTTGGTAAGGTGACAGTTTAGAAGGATACTTTTAAAAATATAATGAAAAAATGATGCTTAAAATTTTTTTTGTTATTTATAATAAATTTAATTTCAATGGAGTATGCACCATTATCCAATTCAGATTTAGTTTAAGAACTTTATAGACGTTTTAGATGTCTTTAGGAGAATTATAATTAGAGAATAGTATTCTTAGGTGCACCAGGAGCAGGAAAGGGCACACATGCTGCAAAGCTTTCTGCTAGATTTTGTTTGTGTCATTTATCTACAGGTGATATGTTGAGAAAGGAAATTCTTTCAGGCAGCGAATTTGGGAGATAAATTTAAACAATTATTAATTAAGGATCACTTGTTGGTGATGATGTTATGATTAAAATAATTGAAGAGCATTTAGATAAGTAAAATTTTTTTTTAATAAGACCTTAATGTAAAAATGGTGCTGTACTTGATGGCTTCCCAAGAACAATCCCTTAGGCTTAATAGTTAGAAAGTATGTTTAAGAAAAAGAATCAAACAATAAATTAAGCTATCTTGTTAAATGTTTCAGAAGCTACAGTACATAAAAGACTGATTGGAAGATTAACACATTTTGCATCAGGAAGAACTTATCACTCTGTTTTCAATCCTCCACAAAAACCAGGTGTTGATGATATTACTGGAGAACATCTTATTTAGAGACCAGATGATAATATAGATGTTATTAAGACTAGATTATTGCATTATTTCTAAAGAACAACTCCTATCATCGATTACTATAAGAGGTATTTTAAAACTATAATGCTAGATAAAATATATTAAGAGAAATTGATGGTGAGAGAACAGTTCATTAAGTTTGGAGGGATATTAAGAAGGGATTTAATAAGTGATATGAAAAAAATAAATATATATAAAAAATTAAATTATTTTATGTCAGAATAGGTTGAGGAGAATATAAAAGAGTAAAATTAAGAATAGGAAGAGGAGATTGAATTTGAAGAAAAGTAGATTGAAAAATAGATTGAAGATAAAGTAGAAGAATATTAACATGAAAAATCATAAGAGAAAGCATTAGAACTTAAACAATAAGGTGGAAAACATTTTTAAGAAAATTAATATAATGATGCATTAGATTGCTATGAAAATGCATTTCTATACTGTCCAGATGACGATAAATAAATGTTATGCATCTTAAACTCAAATATTGGAATTTGCTTAATGAGATAAGAATAAAATGAGGAAGCAATAAATTATTTTACTAAAGCTATCGAATATGACCCAGTCTTTATAAAAGCATATTTGAATAGGGCTGCATTATATGATAAAGCAGATAAGCCAGATGAAGCTTTGGAAGGTATTTTTAATTAATTCTAGAAAAACTTTTATTTTTTAGATTATAAAAAAGTTGATGAGTTATAACCAAATAACATTGATATAATTCGAAGGAAGTTAGAACTATAGAAGAAAGTTGATGAATTGAATGAAAAAAGAAAAACTGAGGTACTAACTGGGTTGAAAGATTTAGGAAATACTATTCTAGGTAAATTTGGATTAAGTTTGGATAACTTTAAAATGTAACAAAGTGAAAATGGATCCTACAATATTTAATTTAAATAATGAAATTTTTAATCATCACCTCTTCCTTGATTTTGCTGCATCTAATTTTATTGGATTGCCTGATAAAACAGTCAATAATATATCCTATTCTTATTCTAATTCCCTAAAATAGACATTCTTTTCCAAATTAATCCATATCTTTCCGATACTTGTTAGCTCAACTCTACTAAAGCCAAGTGGGGCAGGTTAGAGACTATTAAATTCACTAACATGAAGGGTTTAGGTAATTGGCAACCAAAAGGCATTAAAGTACTTTATTTCAACAAAGTCTCCTGACTTTAACAAGAATATCTCATTTACGGTTCTCTTGGAAAATACCTTTAGAAACATCATTAATCCAATTCCAATTGTAGTACATAAACCAAATGAAAAGAAATTCATTCCACCCATAACAGGGTACATATATTCTTGGGTCAATAAACCCATATTCAACACAGTAAAAAGAGAGGAACCTCTAATTAGCCACAATAATCCTTACTTTTTAATGAGAATTAATATATACCTCTCCATTTTTGTGCTTAAATATTTAACATCGATTAGTCTCATCAAATAGTAGTCTCTCAAAATCAATTATTTTAATAGTTTATCTCTTAGAAAAGGCTTATATAATTTTTGTAAATTAAAATAAATTCATAACCCTGTTTTCTAATGTTCTATTATGATTTCTGGATAGGCTAGATTGGCTTCTTTGAGTTTGAACATCTCATGCTATTTGCCTACCCACTTTATTTTGGTGTCTTTTAATCCTCTAAACTAAATTAGAACAAATTTGGGGTCTGATGCAAAATCTAAAAGAGCTTTTTCCTCATACTTGAAATAAATTAACTCATCGGAAAATTCTGTAAACTATCTGTTTAGAGTAACCAAGTAAAATTTCTATCTTATCTTGTAGAACATTTCATCCTCTGTCAAACACTAAGCTTTGTTTAAAAAGTTTTATTTATATTCAGGTTTAATTTAGGGTTTCTTAAATATGAGTCGAATATTAGGGAGAGCTGCTCTAAATTTGTCTAACTAAAGGTGAAATGAAAAATTATCTATATATGGACATTTATCGATAGACAATACATAATCGATTTAAGTAATTTTAATTGGATTTTCTTTAGTTATAATTTTAATAGGTTGCTAAACTTTTTATAAACTATTATCTCCAATAAAAATGCTTTATTATTCTTAAAGTAAAAATTCTGAATTATTTTAATATATGCTTTCATCTGGAATCTTAAAAGAAGCTGCTAAATCTCCTCTTTATTATGAATATTCAGCTGCTCCTCCTTATTGTGAATATTCAACTGCAGAACCTAAATTACCTGAACTCCCGTCTTAATCTTGTATTGATGAATTTAATGCTTTTGAAAGTGTAGTTGATGGTTCTGATGATTGATTGGAAGTGTTAAGATCTTGTCTAATATTCTAGTTATTATTCTAATTGATATTTTTTGTATTATTTTATTAGAAATCTTAAACATTTAATTATATGCCTGGTTGCTAATTTTAATTAATTTATTAGGGATCATATCTAACAATCTAGTTATTAATATTTTATCTATTACTTTATTAGATATCTAAAACATTTAATTATTTGTCTGGCCAAGATTAAAGATTATTAATAAATTAGGGATCATATATAATATTCTAGTTAGTATTCTGATTGTTTTGTCTATTATTCTATTAGATATCTTAAGCATTTAATTATATGCCTGGTTAAGCTTGAAGATTATTAATTTATTAGGGATCATATTTAATATTCTAGTTAGTATTAATTTTTTGTACATTATTCTATTTTTAATCTAAAACACATAGTTAGATAGGTTATTAATCTTATAGATTATTAATTTATTATGGATCAACTATTTTTTCTTTTACTATATCTTCAGGTAGTTACTTAATATTTATTTTACTAATATCATCGAGAATACTAGTTGATGCTTAATCGTTGAAAAATTTTGGGAATATTTCTACAATTTGCAAATATGAATTAAAAAATTTGGAAAATCTATTATCTGTTTAGAACTCTACACCATATTTAATATTGTCTCGTGCACATTTTTGAATGAAATACTAAAACAAAACAATTCCCTTTTTAGTTCCAATCTCAAACACTTTTTCAGGTTAAATTTAGCTGATTATTTCTTCTGGATCAATTATTATTGAGCTATTATCTATCATTGACCCTAATGATCTATCAACCAAGAATGAGTTGTTGTAAATGAAATGTGGATTATATTTTAACATCAATGCATGGTATTTAATAAATTCAGTATATGCTCTGTGATCCTAATCATCATCGAATTTCAAAGTAATCTCAGCATCATTTTTAACTAGTTTCAAGTATAAAAAAAGACACTCCTGTGCTACACCTGATGAAATTTTGTTCATTATTAATATGAAATAATATCAGGGAATATTTAGTTTTTACGGCAGAATTTGATTTTGCAGACTCCAAAATCATCTATCTCCAATATCTCAGCACTTGGATTCACTTGACAGTCAATTAAAACATATTTCTTCTTTTGAGAAAATTTGTTCCATGCATCATAAATATCTACATAGTATTCAAAATCTGCAGGAAATTCCTCTATCTACCTTAATTTGGTAACCAAGTAAACATGTTTTTTGTTATATCTTCTCCACTCTTCAACATTACATCCTACCACAGATTTGAAGTAATCTCTATAGGAGTTTGATAACCTGGGCTCACTAAAATAAATCATAAGCTGCGGATCAAACTTAGTTAGAGTTTTAATAAAAATCGATTCTTTCTAGTATTTGGGGCATTTGTTAACATTGAGAATTATCTCAGGCTATTCAAATTATTAAAGCATCTATTACTCAATTATGAATGATTGATGTTCTTAGTAATCTAATATGGAGCTTTGGTTCAAAATTTGATCATGTGTCTATTCACAAATTTTTTGCGGGATTGTTGAATCTACCTAGATTATTGACTATTTCTCCTTTTTCTCCACCTTTTATGAGTGTTACAAGTTGTATCCTCCTAGCTGTTATTGATTCCTTGGTTATCTATTCTGAATGGATTATTAGACGAGTTGCTCCTATTTTGTGAATTATGTGAATTGTTTAGAAGTTCTTTCCTAAAATTATATCTCAAATGTTAGGTTTGTTTCTTCTATAGATAATTCCAGGAATGTAATCAAGCCTTTCAGCTAATTTTGAGAAAGTATTCTATTTATTGGCTCTTTTTTATGCCCTATATTCAACCAAAAAGATTAATCCACTTCCTTATCCTTAAAATAGACTCCTAATTCGGACTTGTAATCTATTGCTTTTATGAAGTTTATGAATTGCTGTATTTTTTCCTTCTTATCAAAGATCATTTTTTTTCTTATTTTTAATAGATTCCTTTAAAAATTTTGGTGTAAAAAAAATAAATAATATTTCATCCAATCATTTTAAGTAAAATCTATATTTCCCTAAGAATGTCATCTTCCTTAACATTCAAAAGATCTTTCAACAAATTAATAATTTTCTTCTCTTTTTAATTCTACTATTTAATAGCCATATAATCATTAAGAACTCTTTTTATCCAACCCCAACAATCCCTCAATTAGGGTTTAGTCTCTTAATTAGGTGATTATTTACCTTTAAAAATATCTTTTGGAGTTAATTTCATAATCATATCTTAAAGACAGGATATGAACTTATCCTATTTGTGTAGCTACTATTTCATTGATTAGATTTCTTTAATTAAATTATCCGTTTAAAGTATGTCTTTTAAGTCTTCTATCAATTTTCTCTGACACAAAGGGTCTTAGGTTTCTTTAATTGATCTAGTGCGTCTTCTCCCACCAACCATAGATTCATCATTTTCATATGTAATATCAAGCAGAACATCATTCATTCTGGAATTCTTCATATTTAATTAATTTTGTAGGATATCCCTTTACATGGATACATCATTGAAATTCTTTAGAGTCTATGTCAATTATTTTTTATAACTTTCTAGATCATCTTATAATTATTGGATTATTTTCTCCTATTCTGTAATCGTGGATTATAATTGATCATTAATGAATTGTAAGTCATCATCTTATGATTCAGTCAATTAAAGTATATCTGTGTTATATTATGAGGATCGACAACTTTATAATTGTTTTCTATCTTCCTCATTACTTTTTGCAATTACTCTTAATGTTTCTCTATAATTTAATAATTTTCTCTATAGATGAGTGTATTCCATATATTCTTCATCTTATGAGTTTAATGATTAGACAGATGGAACTAGAGATCGTTAAGGATTCAGATTTGAATTCGATTTATACATATTGTTAAAATTTATGAATAAATAAGTTTTGAATTTTTTAATATATTGAATAAATGTGTATTTTAGTGTGTAGTATTTCATTAAAAGAAATTATGATTTTCCTAGATATACTATATCTCAACAGCTTTTCTACTCTTTTAATATTTTCCAAAATATTCCAAAATAGAGAATGAAAGTCTTTTGTAAAAAAGAATTATTTATTAAAAAAAAATACCTAATCATGAATCCTTATTTAGATTGCCTTAGAAATTCTTTAGATATACCTGCTTTCTACAAATCATCTGAGTGAACAAATAAATCTGAACCATCTGAATCCATGATTATGAAACCATAGGCTTTTTATTCATCATAAAATTTTAGTGTTCCAAAATGTCTCTTAGTACTCTAAACAGTCTCAATATTCAAGTTTAGAGATTATAATATATCATTAGGGCTGTCCCATATTGAACTGCATTCTTGCATCAATAGATCACCTTCTTAATTTATTTCATCAATATATTATTCTCTCATCTTTTGTTAAAATTAAATTGTTTACTTGTATCTTTGAATCCTGCCAACTTACTCTACTTATATTGGATGGGCTAACTGGTACATTTTTGATTCTTCGACTATCTTTTTAATCAGATAAATATTTAAAAGGATCACTAAATGATCGCTTATGCTTTCTTAGAGGCTAACCTAAAACACTATTAACGATCTTGTCATAAATTTTATACTTCTTATAATATGTCTTTGACAATTAATTAGTTATCACTTTATCCCAATGATCCAACAGCATAGAAATAATTCATATATCTTGCAATATAGATACGTTATTTATATCCTCCATTGACTATTTGGCATTTTAAGTCTTTTTCATTAATGTCGTAAATGACTATTTTTCGCTAAAAAAGATTTGAAAGTGCTAGTAATTCATCACTTTATTTTATTGTTAATTCTTATATTGTCTAATGATAGGCTTAAGTACCATACATTGCAATTGACATTGCTTTCATTAGGTCCTTGAAAAAATTAAAAATAAAATGATACTTATGCGGAGCTAATTATTTCTTTCTTATCATCCTTTAAGAGTTATTTGAATTTTGACATAATCTTTTCACTTTCTAAATCATTATTAAATTTTCTAAGAGACGGTGTCAGCTACAAATCATATAATTTACTAGGGAACATAAATTAAAATAAAAAATAAAATATTTTAGATTTTTTTGTTCGATTTGCTTTTTCTTTTATTTAATAAAATGGATGATCCTAGATTGAAAATATAAGCAGGTATTGAAGGTGACTTTGTATTGATTGGATTCCCATATCACATAGGTGCCAAGCTTGAAGGCCAAAGGTTAGGTTAAGACCACGGCCCTGATTGTTTAAGGAGATTTTTAGAAAAAATTGGTCCCTTAGTTAATATGGAATACAATAGAAGCATAGAATATTTTACAATATCCGACTACGGAAACATCCATGTGATAAATGAAAACGATTTGAGTGCTCTGGTAGGCAAACTTCAAGAAAAAGTGAATTTAATTAAGAGTAAAAATCATACTCCCATAATAATTGGAGGAAGTAGGGATTGCAGTTATGTGGGTGGATAATCTAAAGTACAAATTAAAGTATGTGCTGCTCCAGATCTTGGCAAGCCTTATGATGGAGATAAACTAAGTGTAGATTGTGCAGCAACATTAGCGATTTAAAATTTTAAAACCAAAATTGAATTTTTTGGATGGAACTCACAATTAAGTTAATAATAGTTAGATAAAACTAATAGTTTACAATCTATTAGGAGATATCCGAAAAAACTAGAATAAGACATTTTGAAGCCTAATACATAGGCAGGTTAAAAATTTTAGTAATTACTAACTCAAATTCAAGAGGATGATATTCATTTATCATTTTCTCTTGAGGCAATAGATGTATATAATTTATTAAATGAAAGGGAGCTAATTGTCCTGGTGTCAGTAGATAAGCTGTAATTGGATTGACCGCTGAAGAATCAATTGAAATTATGCTTTTATCTGGTTTAGATCCTAGGGTAAGGTCGATTGATATTACTGATTATAATCCTACTATAGAAGATTATCGAAGTGGCTTCTTGTTGGGAAATATGATATACTATTTTATCATGGGTAGAGGGGCACCATTATGAATTCGTTAAAAAATGAATTAAATTTTATGTCAATATTTCATGTGAAGAATATATCTGAAAAACCTCCTTCATATACTCATGATCCGAATGTGAAAGATATTGACTATCAAACAATAAAGAACTAAGTGAGGTCATCAATAATAGATAAATACAGCTCATTTGAGAAGTTGGGACGTTAAAGTGCATCAAAGGGATCAGTCAAGGAATCACCTTCTAAACATCACAGTATTACCAAAACATTAGTATATAACTTTATAAATTAAAGGACATGATGTTTGGAAAACATTCATAATAAGAAGTATCATCTTAATCCTCACCAGCAAAATTTAATGGGTTAAAGAAAAAGATGTAAAGTATAGGAGCATTTGAAGAGCATAATTTCAATCTATCATAAGGCTCTGCTTTTAAGCATAATTATTATGATAAATCATTCCTACCTTAAGAAAATAATAAATTATCAAGGTCTGGATCAATGGCAGTGAAGTATAGAGATGAGTCCAAGCTTAGTGGAGCAATACCTATTTCACGTTTAGTAGAAATATAAAATCTATTGGAACTTGCACCCCACAATGAATTAAATTCACTACCTAGAAATTATGTCGACGAGCTGTAACGTGTTGCTGCTTCGATAACAAGAAATTTGAGAAATAATATCAATATATGAATTTCAAATATTTACGTATAATCTATTCTTCCTAAGTTTTCTATTCCATCTTATATTTATCTATCATCTTCTTAACATCCTCACATACTACCTTATTTGGAAAATCCAAATCAAATAATATAGTTTGTTATTTAACATTGTATGATACATGTAACTATGACAATTTTAATCGCTCAATTTTCTCATCAGTTATTTTTATACTAACCGAAATCAATACTTTATACAAGTTGTCTTTGATTTGTTCTGCGATAACTAAATGAGTTTTATCATCGATCAATATGCAATTTTCATATTTCTTATCCCAAGTTAGGGTGCATTTATATTTCCAGACCTTTAGTTATAATATATCATATTCTTAACCTGGCTACCATTATGAAGTTTCAGGTTTAAGAATATTTGGATTTTCGATTACAACCTTCTGTTCTTCGCTGTAATCTAAATAAAGTAAACCTAGATATTTTAAGATCATCAAATTTAATAAGTCTCTTCTAATTTTATCTTATTAATTTGTAGGTTCTAAAAAATATACACTATCATTATGTTTTGGATCAATCTAGCACTTTCCAGGCTCTGTCCTATCAAACAATAAGTTAAGATGTGCTATAGGCCAAATTCCTATCGTATTTTTACTTTTTAATAATAATTTATTACTTCACAGTTTTATTCTCATTTTAGAAAAAGTCAATAATATATCCTAAATCAACAAGATTATTCATATAATTATAAATTTTATCAACTTAATTCTTGATAATCTGATATAGCCTTTATTTAAAATCGTCATTTATATACAATTTCTCTAAATCCTATCTTGACAAATCAATAAATAATTGGGCCATAAGTATAAAACTTCCTAATCTATAAGGTGGAGATCCAACTTCTAGATTTGACAATAGTTAATCCATAATATATTCCCTCATTTCAGTACATTATGGAGATTAATATAATTATAAATTTTTATCAGGCGTTATTAATCCGACATGAGCTAAAACTTCCTTTATTATGTTAAATATTATACATGAGATATGTATTTTTAATGTCTGATAGTTTTGATGAATATTAAAAATAGGAACATCACAGTATCATCTTAATTCTTTAAACATTAAAATATTGTATGAAATATTTATGGAATTAGAGGTTATTTCAATGTTTAAATATCACCTAAATTGTTAGATTTAAACTATTTTAGTAATGAGGAAGGACATTTTGATTCATCAAATTCTATTTCAACCATATCTAATTAGAGGACATTTGATATATTTTTCAATTCCTCTATCATACCTTTATCATTTATAAATTAAATAAAAAAATTAAGATCCACTATATTTAATATAAATTTACACACTTGGTTTTAATCTATGTAGGAAATTATGAGTCCTCTGCTTAGTATTACTAAATTGATGCAAATATATCTTAGCCATCAATCACTCCATTCTTAAATACATATTACGAATAGATCTATATGAATTACTTTTATTATTCCCATTAATAACTCATACTAGAATTTTAAGTATTAGTAACAAGTTTGCTAGCCTAACCTGATAAATATAATTGTAAAATACTTTAATTTTCAACAAATGACTTTATGTTTGAGTTTCTTCCCAATAATATAATTGTCAAAATATCTAGGAAGTCCTTTTGTGTAAAACTCTTGTAGATTTATATCATTATGTACAGGAGAAACTTGATCGAAGTTTGCTAAAATTATAAAATTGCTGGAATAAACCCATAAGTTAGAGTAGAATTTGTTAATACCTACATAAATATCATTATTTACCTGTATTAGATCAGGATTAGATTTCATAAAATCTTCTAAAAAGTAAATTATATCTAATTAATCATCAAGCAATAGCTTTACTATCTTAAATTAATTCTTTTATTCATTTATGAGATCATTAATGCTTTAAAGACCATTTCTCATATAGCAACTAAACTAGATATAAAATAAAACGAATGGGAAATTCATTAAGTATCTTCTTAATTATTAGTGTTTGATTTAAGAAATTCCTAATACAATATTTCTGACTGATGTTCTTATTAGATTCTCCTTATTATTATAAAATTAAATGGCTCTCATTAACATAGGAAAGTGTGAAAACTTTAAATTAAAAAATAGCTATATGTTATCCTTATCTATTCTAATGGAAACACCTTTTAAAAAATTTATATAATAAGCCAATATTTCGTCGTCCTGAAAATTGTAATCTTGTGTTATTATCTTTTATAAAGCAGGATGTGATAGGATGTAATTTATAGATGTGGGTTTAGAGATATTCTATAATAGCATTGTAATCGACTTAATTACTGAAATAACAATATCCCTTTATTCTGTTTAAGCTAGTTACTAATAGATCTAAAGAGTGTTTTAATCACAGAAATAACTAGAATTATTTAAAATAACATTTTACTCAAAAAAATTATCATTATTCTTATCTCCCCAAATCAAGGTTTAACATATTTAAGAAAGCTAATCTATAAAATTATATTGCTCTTTATCTAATTACTCTTTTATTATTTCATAGCACTAGCTAATAGTTAGATATATGAATACACAAAACTTTCAGGATCATGATGGGATTTCATTTATTTTATGTTTTTTTTTTTAATTAATTTATATAGGAAATTAAATTATATAAATTATTTCCAGTTCAAAGAGTTTTTCTTTATATGGAATAAAAAAATGAATTAAAGATTTTAAATATTATAAAATCACATTAAAAAGATGAGATAGAAGAAAAGCAACATCAAAATAGGAAGAATTTTATTTAGTGGTATTTTTTTGACCCTTTGATCCACCTTTTATGTCTTTAGATACTAATTAAGTATTTTCTATCCGAATGTTTAAAGTTCTATAATTTAGTTTAGTTATTAAAGTTTTTGTGATTCATTCATCGATTAAATTTTAGAATTAAATTCCTGAATATTTTGCTCATTTTGAATTTTGATGAGTTAAATATCTTGTTTGAGGCTTGTTCTCCTTTTAGAATACGAATATTAAATAGATTTAGGCAATACACTTAAGCTCTGTGTCTCACTATTGTTAATAAGAGACATTTTTTTTAGAGAAACTTCCACGAAATATTTTTTTTCTATCTTGGAACTTTTTGATAATGACAAAGTATCTTTGTTGCTATCTGTTTCGCACTTAGAACTTATCAGCTGAGGCATCTCCTTAAGAGATTGAACTCCTAATCTTAGTTAGTTTTATAGTAAAATGCTATGAAGCTTCAAAACTGCAAAATTCTTGAAGCATTACATTTTTCCATTTGATTTTTTCTTTATTACATTACACTCCTTATTCATATTATTAATATTGTAATTCGAAGTCTATAATTTGATATGAGCAGAAGGATTTCAAATGTTTATACTGTTCATAAATTACTCTTAAATAATTTAAAAATACCGATAACTACTACAAATAAACTCATCAGAATATCCTATATATTTCGATTTATTGTTTAAACAATTTTGATCGCTGGGAATTTGTATAATGACGTGAACAATTATTATGAAAGTATTTTGGGGAATTGAATCATAAACTAAGAATAAAATATGTCAAAAACAAGCCCTCAAGGTCTTTTTAGATAGTGGTTAAATTTTTTTTAGCCTGAATTTGATGGAACTACACCTAAACTCATAAATTATCAAATAAAATTTAAATTAATTTAGGGAAATTATGTATTATCTCAAACAAATATTTATAATAATATAATTAAGGTTTGCTATATCTCTAGAGTTCCATCCCTTTGATTACCTTCTTTAGAGATCTATATCGATCATAATTAAACCTAAAAGAATCATTATAAAATATCATTTTTGATAATATCAAATCAAGATAAAGTGAGAGCCATTAATATTAAAATTAATATAGGAATGAAGATTAAAAAATTGAATCTTTTTGTTTCCAGAGATTCCCTCTTTTTCTTTAATTGATTAGCCATTAGTTTGGGACCAAATGTCTAGAGCTCAATAATTTGATTAATTTATTTGAGCTTTTATGATTGTTATTTTAATTAGCTTTCAGAATTAAATTCCTTTATATTTTTCTCATTCTAAATTTTTATGGACTAAACATCTTCTTTAAGACTTGATCTCTTCTTATTTTTATTTAGAAAACTTAGATCTTTGGGCATAACTTGTAAACTTTAACTTCCCAATTTATTGGTCAATTTAATTTTTTCTAAAGAAACTTATACGAAAAATTATTTTTCTTGCCTTAGACTTTTAGCAGAGGATATAGTATCTTTGTTGCTGCTTATTTAATTATTGCTCCTACTATTTTCCTTAGGTATCTGTTTAAGTGTTTCAAATCCTTGCTTAACTTAATTTCTTATTAAAATTGAGGAGATCCTTATGATGGCAAATTTTTTAAAATAACTCATTTTATCATTTGTCTTTGGGCCTATTGAAGTTTATTTATTCATAAAATTAATATTTATTACACAAGAGTATACCTTCTTGAAAATTAATAATGTTTATACTGATTAAAATTACTTAGGAATAAGTCATTTACAAATATGCAGTATTGCTTTTAGTTTAAAATAAAGATAGGGTGACTTACTGCGAAATTATTTTTGAATATTGTATAAATTTAATAATCATATCATTATATTGCAATTTAAATATATCACTCTTTCGTGAGATTAGTATATACCTCATTTTCGGATTCTTATACCTCTAAGAATTAAATGAATTGTATTGGCGGAAAATTTATTCATATAAAGTACTAAATAATATTCCTAGAATTTTCTATGTTTTTCTGGTCATTTGATATATGAAATATGTATAATCATTTGAAACAATTTTGTTTTTAGACTTTATTCAATGTCTCTTCTTTATTTTCTTTGAGACACCATGTTAAGGCTAAGTTTAAATTTAATCATCATCATCATTTACCACTGAAACTTCTTTTTCTTAGGAAAGTTAATTGATTTTATTCCATATCTTGTTAGTGATATTTTAAATAGAAGGTTTAAATCCTATCGAGGGATTAGATTTAGTCATATTGACTATCGCTAGTGCTAATTCAAGATAGCTGTATTTCATCAAATCATAATCTAGATATTATAAAAAAAAAATTTTACCTAAAAGAAGAAACTTAACTATTCTGTCAGTTTTATCATTTCTTAAGTTAAACTCTGTCAAGAAATCGCTTATGGTTACCAGATTAAGTGAGAAATTCATATTATGTAAAATGTATTCTTCCATCTGGGAATATTCCTCTTCTCTATAGAGTTATTATCCTGAGGGACTTATGAGCTTTATGATGGCTGTAAAATTATTCTCATTGAACTAATAAAATTTTAAATATTTATAAATACTTTTGCAGCTAGTGATAATGAAGTCATGGCTAAAAGTTCATAGTAATCCTTCATTAGGTTGGTTTTAACTAAATACGAGTCGACGTATAAAACCCCTAGTTCTAGAGTGCGTAGATCAAAGCCGAATTTTTCACATTTCTAGAAGGAAAAAAAAAAAATTAGAATAAAATTAGTTACGATTGCCATCCATTCAATGATTTAGTCTCTCTCGCTAATACCTTGTGTCTTTTAGTAAATTTTTAAAGTATCATTGTATTGGATTTACTATTGATTTAGAATAAAAAAATACACTTTGCATAGCGAATAGGTTTTTAATCATTATAATTAGATATATATTTTTTTGTTATTTATTTCTTATTCTTATATTTAGATATTATATATCACGCTTATTCAAATCTTTACCTAAGATCAGCTTTTTCTACCTCAGTTAATGAGGCTTCAACTTAGTTATCAGTTGATACTGGATTGTTCTATTTAGGCTAACAGCAGCATAAACATCCTCCCAATAAACCTAATACTATTATGAAAAATGCAACCACGCATACTATTATTACTACTGCCTATAGTTCTGGGGTATCTGCAGGAACACCAGGAAGAATTTCTATTCTTGTTTATGCACCAACAGAATAACCAGAACTACTTGATGATCCTTGATTTGATGCTGATTATAATAATCTAGATGTTAGAAGACGCCTTCCAGAATTTGTCTAAGTACTTGAATCTATTGGTCTTTCGACTAGATATGCTGCAATTTGAAGTGATGCATTATTCACGACGATTGGAACTCTAAAGGTAAATATCATAGCTGTCATATTCTTTTCTCTTTTGGGTGCTGTTTAAGGTAATGCAAAGGCAGTTCCATTTGAAAATACCATAGCCGACTGTAATTCAAACCAAAAATCTTCAGCAAATCCCCATGAATTTTCACTTAAGCTCACTAATACGTAAAATTCTTAATTCAGGTATAAAACTGAGTTCTCTTCAATAATTCTGCAATTTGATATTTTGCAAATCTTAACGGTACCATTAATTGTTATTGTAACACTTCCAGCATCCTATATGTTCGTCAACTTTAGTGAATTGAATTATGAGGAATCTATTTAGTTCTCAACTACAGGGTTTTAGTTATATGAAAACACCTATGTCCAAGGGAAGTCATACATGATTATTGAAGTATTTTTAGCATAGTATCGGAATTCAAAATCACATTAATATCCAGTTATGTTTTTAGAATCTGTTAAATTACTTCCAAATGAGCACCATGATTAGAGAAATGCGAGGGTAATTTTATAACTGTATTGTTGAATTCCATTAGATGATCCATTCTAATATGTTAAATTAGTTCCACCAACAGAAAAGTATACATCAAAACATGTTATATTAACTCCTTTAATTTGAATACCATATAATGCTAAAGTTTATGATACCCATCCTATGTTTACCTGTTGATAACTTAATTATGTTGAATCAGCATAGCAATAATCATTTAAGCACGCACCTCTGTATAATTTGCTATCATTACACGACGTACATAACTAATAACTTTGACATGTTAGGCAATTATCTGAACATGAACCTCTGTGGAAGATTGAAATGTTGGATAACAAAAATTATCCTGCAAAATCCGTCATCGCATCATAGGCTTCAAAAACTAATCTTATGTCTTATAGTTAGTATTGTGGGTCAGGTCTTACATGAAATCTAATCTATTAATGTTATAAATTAAAAATACTATTTGCCAGCTGAATGACACCTGTGAATTTAATTATACAAAATATTTTGTTGTCTAATTATCATTTTATAGAACAATATCTTAGTTTTCACCTAAAACCCAAGTAATTCCCGATTAATTTCTTGCTTAATAGCCTATTACAAGACCACTTCTTCCAGTCTTATCTTAAGGTTGCTTAATTGGAAAGTATGCTATTTCAACTGTATAAACATCTGTATTATTATTTGGATCTGAGTAATTAAGCTAATTTGGAAAATATTAAGTATAGCAATCACCACCATTTGTTTTTTTCACAATTTGCATACAATTCTGTTGAAAATCAACGACAGTACATGGAACAATAACACAATTATGAGTACTTGATACATTTAAAGGATCCTTCGATGTTATCCATGTTGATAAAGGTTAATCAAAACTCATCAAAACAGGGAGATTTGTGATTTAAGCCACAACATATTGGAACAAAATAAAAAACATTATGGACACTCGATAATTTTCTTTTTTACTATTATAAATATTAAGAATAATTATTCTATTTGGATATTATGATCACCCTTTCATCGCAGAATAGAAGTTTATTCTTTTTTTTTTTTTAAATGAATAATATAAATAAAATAAAATGTACGAGGAACAAGAATAGTCTGGGTTTTATTCTGATGAGCAACAAGATTAAGGCATGGCTGGAGATGAGGAATAGTTTGAACCAGATGATTAAGATGAACCGTATGATGAAACTGGAAAGTAATAAGACAATTAAGATGATCAATAAATTGATTAGGAAGAACAAAATAATACAAATAAGAGTAAAAATTACAATATTTATTGAATAGGCTTTAAGTATCAATAGTTTGACTAAAGAAAATGGCAATGGGCTGAACCTTTAATTGAAGGAGTTCCACCATGTGCAAGAGGAGGACATTCAGCTACACTTTCCGGAGCCTCAATAATCATATTTGGAGGACATTACTATGCCAATAAGGATGAAGGATACAAATACCTGAACGATACTTACTAATTGGATGTCAATGCAAATAGATGGCATAAAGCTAAAGTATCAGGAACTCCTCCAGCTCCTAGATATTCACACAGCGCAGTACTCGCAGGTTAAAGAATCATTATATTTGGTGGCAAGGGAGAGAAAACAGTATATAGAGACTTACATGCATTAGATCCATTAACCTTGACTTGGTATTAGGGGCCAGAAGGTTCAGGTTCCCCAAGTGCAAGGTTCGCTCATTCAGCGACCATATTTGGTGGATCAAAGATGTTAATTTTTGGAGGTTGGAATGGATTGGATTACTTTAACGATCTTTATGTACTTGATTTAGAAGTAATGGCATGGACATAACCAAATTGCAGTGGTCCTGCTCCCAGTCCAAGATAAGGACATACAGCTATTTAGGTTGGTTCTAATCTAATCATTTAAGGTGGATTTTTTTATTAGGAGGATAAAAATTTGAAAAATATCTCTAAGACTGCCAATCCAAGACATGGATCGTATTTGAGAAGTTGTTATTTGAATGACCTAAGGGTGTTAGATACAGATCACTTTAATTGGAGTAGATTGAGAGTTAGTGGAACTCCACCACTTCCTAGATATGGCCACACAGCCAATATTTCTGGATCAGATATTGTCGTATTTGGTGGGTGGAGCATTAATTCAGGAGCAAGAGGGTATTTCATATATTAAAATATCATTTAGAGAGTAAAATTTTGTAGCCTAAATGGATATAGATTACTTTGTGGTACTGAATACTGAAAAAATGTGTTGGGAAAAAGCAAAATTTGAAGGAACTCCTCCCTTGAATAGATATGGCCATACTTCAACATCAATAGGGCCTCATATATTAATATTTGGAGGATGGGAATACAATAGAGCCACACATCAAGTTGTAGTACTAAGAGATCTCAATGTTGGTGGGTAGAAATGATAAAGCACAAAAATTAATTTTATTTTAAAAAAAACCAATAATTATCCAAAAAATGTTTTGAGATTTAAAATTCATCAGCACCATAAAAGAGGATCGATGGTTGAGTATCTCAATAATTATTCTAGCAATCACAGTAAACTTATGTTTTTTTATTGATTAAAAAGTAAGTCGAAGGTGATTGCCTTATATTAATTTTTTATTTTAATTAATATATTTATTATTAATTAGAATATAATCCAAATTATGAATTGTATTTTTTTTGAAGAATGAAACTAAAATCTCTTCATAATGAATTATATATTCTCTCATAATTATTTCTAATATCATCAAATTTGATTGATTTTTGATGAATAATCTTCCTTTAATTTTTATATTTTTTTAGCTTCTTAAATCTTCTTTTTTAACTTTTTCCTTATATCTGTTCCTAAATATCTTTGTATTACAAGCAACAACAGATCAATTATAAGAAAATCAATAATAAAAGCAATGTAATATGATATAAACTAAAAATTTTAAATATAAAATACCCAATCTGTTTAATCTTTAATATAATAGCACTGATATGCAATTAGTGCAAGGAATGCTATATTGCTCAAAACAATCATCAGTAGTATTAAAAATAGGTTAATATAATTTTTCAAATATTATGATTATTTGTAAGTGTTCTAAAATTAATAACAATATTTACCTCAAATGCTGAATCAAATATTCTTAAGGTTACAAACACTCCTAATAAAGGATAGATAGCAATGTTATAGGTCAGGATTTGATTCGTCATGAAGGAAGCACAGACTGATGCAGCTGACCATCTAAAACAAACAACTAAAAATCTAAAATATTAAGGAACTAGTTATTTTGATTTGAATATTATTCTAAAGAAATAGTGGAACATCTATTTATTATATTTAATTAAATTACATGAAATTAGCTTAGGCTATACTTTAATCCTTGTTTGTTTTCACTTGATATCTATTCTTCAATATTTTCTTCTTAGACCATACTTTCTCTAGGTGATGTCATCTGTTATTGGCTATTCTTCTTTTTTAGGTCAAGAGACTCATCAAATTAACCAAATTAATTATCAAATTAATAACGTTTTCTAATTTGAGTAACTTTACCAAATTTCATGCCAGCTTGTTTACTTTTTTATTCCACTTGAACTTTGAATAATGATGCTATGATTATTGCTAATAGTTGCACTATGTACCCATATATTACAATATTAGGTACAGCTATTCTATATAATTAGGAACCTTGATAAATGTATAAAGTGTCTTGAACATATGTTGTAGGAGCTAACATAGTGCAATTGCAATATAATAGTTTTTCAATTACTTTTGATGTGCAATAGGTATCAACCCAATTAAATGTTGAACTATCTCTCTAAATACAGACATATATTTTTGAATTATCCACTGGATAAGAATAGTTTATAGAATTTTACAGCTGGATATTATATAATCTATTTTGTTGGCGAATTTTGTAATCATAAACAGGATAGCATTGATTTTCATAAGGGAAGTACCCATCACTACAATATAAATTTTTCAAATATAGAGTTTAAATGACATCAAAGTATTAAATATTTTCTGTTAACAATCTTTTATTGGTTTGCTTACCTATTATATAATCAGTTGAATTAGTTCTATTGATAACTATTTTACAAGCATCATAAGTTAGATTTGCAGATTCTCCAGACATTAAGCTTTAAAGATATAATTCAATTGTATTTCCTATAATATTTCTTAATTTATATTAAACTTCATAGTTTGAAAAGTTGTTTAATAAGTATCCCCAAACCAAAGAAGTTGTATTTAAAGTAGTTTACAAATCTACTTAATTAACCACCGATTTAATGTCCATTTAGTTATAATTAAATTCTGATGTATTTTAGGCTTATAAACCAATAGTGAAGTTATTGATTTTATTTAATCTGGATTCAATATTATTACTTAAAACATCTAAAATTGAATGGGATTGAATTTCAGAAGTATTTAGGAATGAGAAAGTTCTTAAATAATTCAAAGACCTTATATAGAGTAAATAATTTGAGTCACTTACATCACCATCTATAACTTTTTAAAATATAGCCTTAAATTATTCTATGTATGCTTCATATTCGGCTTTGGAACCACTACAATCTTCAAAATAATATCCTGGTGGACAATTACAAACCTTATTAATACAAACTCCAACTCCAGAGCATTATTTTAGACAAACCTATTAAGTTTAACTTTTAAATAATTATAATCCATTAAAGATATCTGATAATGATGTATCACTATTATTAAAGAAGGTCTCTAATTTAGTATGAAGAGATTTTATAGTAAAAGAATCTAAAATAATTGAGATGTTTGTTGTTATCTAAGAAAATGAACCCTAAAAATACAATAAAAAAAATTAATTACAGTTTTAGCTTTGACTTCAATTAATAAGTATATTAATTAATCTGCTATTCCGCTGGGTAAGGTAAATGTACCGTTTGATATACCCTCAGTGACCACAGGAATACCATTAATATGAGATTTCTATAAGACATCTTATTCTATGACTACTTGTAATATGTAATAGTATATATTATAGGTGTAAGGTATTTAATTATCTTATTAATCCACAATAATATTGTAAGTAAATTTATCTAATGGATGTCCTGATTTAGGATTAATAGTGAAATTCAAGATTACTGGGGCTGTATTTAGGGCAAACTTTAATGAATTCTTTCCTGGCAATAAAAATACATATATTTGGCTATTAGATTATGCAATTTCGCTAAATATGAATTTGAAGTTTTTTCCATCAACTAACTTGGAATTGATTATTTAATCATCTTATAGGATAATTGCAGTAGTTTATTAATCTTTCAATTAAACAGTTACCATGTCATTTGGATTGATCTAAAATAAATTATTTATATAATTACATATCCATTTATGCTTCCATTATTCTCAATGTATTCACATTCATAATTCAACTCGCTAACAATTATGACTTATTAGTTTATCGAATATCGGTTGTTTTTAGAGGCTCTAACATAAAACAATAGTGTCAAGTTTGCAATGTCTAAATTAGCTTTCAAAATTCTAGAATTATCAAAGGTTATTATTTAATTTTATTAGTTTTTACAAGGACTTAGATTCTATTTATTAATACAAAGCCATTCATAAACAAATCCGATAGATTGCAATAATGATTCTTGAATATCGATGTCGTAGGCTCGGGAAGTTATATTAAATATTGTGCCGACAAACCTATCAGGTTAAGTAAAATTAATGAAATAATCTTAAAAGGGTAAGGTAAAATTAGTAGAAAATTAAGAATCTTAAATATTTGCATCAATCTTTAATTTAACTCCTTTTGGTAATTTGCTCAAAGGTAATTAATATGATAGGGCTTTTGTTACATCTACTAGTTCTTGTATAACTTGAGTTCCATTCTAAAAGAAAATAATATAATTTATTTAAAATGGTCCTGCCAAATCAAGGAATGTTGTGATACAATCAAAGACGTAAACATCAAGACTGAATTTGTTTTAGCTTAAGGAAATGTAAGGTAGGTTTGCTGCAATAGTTTTCATTACTAATAGTGTCTAATTAAGCTTTCCTAAAAAGTTGATATATTTAACTTAGATATAATAAGTAAAATTAGGTTTAAGTGTTTAAGAAGGTATTACCAGACTATTTTTTTATTTGGCAAGAAAGTCTTTAATTTACCAAAAATGGTCTTAATCAGTCATTTCTTATAAATCCCATGATATGACTTGAACATCTCTATTTCCAGTTCCATTAATTGATATTTAATTGATTTTATTTTGCATGCAGGATGAAATTAAAGGCTAAACATCAAATATTATGTAAGGTATCAAAAAAACAGCAGGTTCTAATACAGTGCTGTTTATGAAAGTTGATATAAAATTCTAACATTCTTCATCATTTACGTATTTAAACATATTAGGTTGGAATTAAAGACTGTCTCCTATCTAAATTGTGGCTTATTAACCCAACCCTATATGAATTTATGTTCTGTTCCAATCTAAATAACAATTGCTATTGGTTCCTAGCAATTCATAATTAATGAAAAAGTATTAACAATCATTTTTGTCGAAAGGATTATCTAGATTGATGCTAATCAATAAGGAAAAATCAACTGTAATATAATTTAAGGAATTCGTGAAATAAATCGTTACCTGAGCAACATCACAATTGATACAGTATTCATCATTTAGTTATTTATCACAAGAGCAATTTGGTGGTTTTAAGTTATTGATGCATTTAGTACAATTACTCGGTGATGTACATTCAGGGCAAGGACATTTCTAACATTAATCTTACACTCCATCATCATAATATCCTAAAGAGCATTTACAAAGAGCTTTATCTAAATTTCTATCACCTCTACAAGCTAAACAACCATCTAAGTCACAAGTTGAACATTAGTAATCGCAAAGTAGACAGCTGTCCCTCATATAATAGCCTACAGGACATGATCCAACACACTTTTTTGATGAATCTAATGTAAAACCAGAAGCGCAGTTTACACATCTATCATTTCCAAACTCTGTGCACTAATCGCACTCTATCGAACAATCGTAGCATATGTATCCATTCCTGTATTCATTTGTTTTACATTGTGTAGCACAGACATCGTCACTTTATACATAAGGTCTTGGGCATTAGAATAAGCATGATGTAATGTGCTTATAACTTCCTAAAGGGCATAAATTAACACATAATCTTTTGGTTGGATCTCCATATAGGCCTATTGGACAGGATGATAAGCATAATTAATTATTGAGATAATATCCAACTGAACATGATGAACAATTATTTTAGGCAGTGCACAGTATGCACGATGATGGGCATGCAGTACATTAAGTATTATTTTTAAAATACCCTTTGGGGCATGATTATATGCATGTTGATTAGAAGGATAATTGGTTGATGGGACATTGTGTGAGACAATATTTACCTGAAATAACACCTGTACAATCGTCTGTGCATTCCCAAATAATTTGATTCATTAAATTTGGGCATGTTAAATTACATTCTGCTTTATCTAAATAATAATTGGGCTTGCATGATGTGCATTTTACATAAGTATCGCATGTTTAGCACTAACTTTAACATTAGGCGCAAATTACTCCGCTTTAATAATATCCATCATAGCATTTTGAGATGCATTAAGTATTTAGTATCAATAAATCACAGCTTTGAACACAAAAATTTCCTTTAGTAAAAGAGTTGTTTGGACAGGTAATTCTACAAACTCCACTAAGTGTATCCATATATTTTAATGAGATTGGACATTAAACGACGCATCTTGATTGATATAAGTAATAACCATCATTACAAACTAGACAATTATTGTTATTATCACATTAAAAGCACCTTTCTTGACAATCATTACATTTGTAATTAGAATCTGAGAAGGTTGACAATGGGCAATTTGCTTAGCAGTTTCCTTTATATTCATAATAAGGAGGTGGACAAACCGAAAGACAATGGTCAAATAAAGTTACTGATTTTTCTGGACAGATAGTCGCACAGGCCATATTTACATCATCATAATAGAGTGAACAAAATGTGCCACATGAATTATTACTTAAATAACCAGAAATACATTTTTAGCAGCCCTGTATGTTGCAGTCTTCACAACCTACTTAACAAACAACACAATACAAACCCATTTAGAAAGTTGATTTGGGACATTCTGTTAAGCAATCTTACCCATATTGAACAATGGGACATCCACCGATACAAGTTTATCCATTTTGAACTTAAAGTGGTCCACAAGTAGTTACACATAAATGATTCACTTAGTCTTATAATTCAGAACCACAAGAAGTTCCACATTCATTACCATTCAAATAAAATCCTGCAGCACATGCCACACATTATGTGGGTAGTGGTCCAAAACAATCAGTACATTATGAATTACATTCTTTACATAGCTTTAAATCTCTATATGAACCTTTCGGACATTCAGTAACACATAATAATTTATACTATAATAGTGGCGGCTATGTTGGGCAACTTACTAAACATTAATTACCATATTGAACTTAGGTTGGCAGACACTAATCTACGCAAACCATGCTAGCAACATCTTCTAATCTTGTATTACAAGTAGTTTAGCACTAAGATAGGCTATTGACGGTATTCAGAAAATATCCGATTGCACAAGTTTGACAATTATTTGGTGCTAAACAAGTTAAACATATGCTCGGACATGCAACACAATTGCCACTTGAGGCATATAACCCACTTGGACAAGTGTCCATGCAAAAACTATTAAATTGAAGAGGACAAGTTTGGACACAAAATCGTTTTGTAGTTTTTGGGGGCGAATAATGTAAAAGGCCATTTGGGCATCTACTTTAGCATAATTGATTCTGCATGTCTATGAATAAGTTTGTATCAACACAGCTTGATCCACATTAGTTTATATCAAGAACAAAATTTGTAGCACAAGATGTGCAAAATGTTGGGCTTCCTATGCAATTTGTACATTTTGGATCACAATCTAAGCAATTAGACCCAGACTAATATTAACCTTAAGGACAAGTATGTAAGCAATTAGCCTTGGATAGCAAATATTAAGATGGGCATGATGTAACGCATCTCAGTGTGTCATAAACCAAGAGTTAAGTATCGGTACAAAGTTGTACACATTAACTTAATGAATCGTCATAGTAAATTGGGCAATTAGATGAGCAGGTATTATCTTAAAGGTAAAATAAACTAGTGCATTATGTGCATTCTGAATTTGATGGTCCGAAACATAATAGACATTTAGGATCACAATCTTGACAAGTCTTGGTATCAACATATGTATAGGAAGGACAAGAAGATAAGCAGTTTTATCCATAGCTAAACATGTTGGAAGGACATCTAGAAACGCATTAGTTTAAATTTTGAATTATGAACTGAGTCAAAGAGCATCTGGATACGCAAGAATATGCGACCATATCTTGATAGTAGCCATTTGGGCATGTTGCCAAACAAGAGGTTTAAAGGATAAAATACCCTGAGGCACAAGTGGTGCATTAAGTATTTTAAGTACCAAAGCAATTTATGCATTCTGTTGCACAAGCTGTACAGTATTAATTGTTATTGTAAGAACCCTCATAGCACGTTTAGACACATTATTTTTTGTTGTTTATGGTGTAAAATAATAAGTATGAAGGACATGTGGCCAGGCACACTCCTTGTGCTATATAAAGGTAACCAGAACATGAATCTGAGCATCTTCCTGCTGCCATATCTAGTGGTTTATCAGGGGGACATTAAGTAACACATGTTGTATCATTTAAATAATATCCTTAAATGCATATTGTGCATTAATTTGAAGATGGTCCTGAACAATATGAGCATGTTTAATTACATTTTTCACAAATTTTAGGATTTGGATAATATCTGATGGGACATACATCAAAGCATTGCATTCCTAATTAGTAATCTGGACATGATGCCATACAATATTGGAGTCCATTATTTGTATTAATATAAGTATAATTGGATGTTGGACATCTTGTAACGCATTACCAAGTAACTTAATTTTAAAATGGTGTATTTGAAGGACATTGTGTCACACATGATGATCCAGTTAGGTAATAATTAGGTTTACAGCCCTAGCAGTTGCTGCTAAATGTTTAGCAAAGTGCACATTGAGGATCACAAGCAAAACATCCTGATTGTCCAGAAATAGCATAATACCCATTCCCACAACCAGTTTTAAAACATACATTCATTCCTTAAACCTTATAAGTCCAAGTTGTGCAAGTAGTTTAGCAAACATTATCATAAAGATAATATTAAGGAGCGCAAGTATTGGTGCAAATATTAGTAAAACTGTCCATTACCGGTAGAGCAGAAGGACAAGTAGTGTAACATTAATTTTAGTAGTAATAATAACCTGAATAACAGCTTCCACATTGATTCGGTAAGTTACTTGTGCAACTTGAACAACCCTTATAACAAGGATCACATAAATACATTTGTTTCTATGCGGAATATAAGCAATAAGCTCCAGTAGGTGTACTTTCGAAGCATGCACTTCCAAATTAATAATATCCAGTTAGACAGGTTGTAGAGCAATATTAACCTTATTTATAGGTACCAATTGAGCAGGTAGCTGAGCAAAGCCAAGTTTTCATATCATATTAAAGTGTTCCACAATTTGTTCCACAAAACTAATTCATTAGGTAGGTATTAGAATAGCATGAGAGACAGTTAGTATTAGATGGACCATTACAAGTGACACAAGTAGAGTCGCAAGGATAGCACTAGTTTGTTGCATCACATCCTATACCAGCAGGAGGCGTATCATAGCAATTATTTTGATAAACTTTATTATATAGAGGCAAATATTGTCCACAAGCTGGTAAGCAGGCTTTTGCTTTTGTGGCCACATATGAACCTACTGGACATGATGATACACAAACCCAATTAATATAATCTGAAAATGTTGCACAAGAATTGAAGCATTAGTTACCTGTTAAAAATAAACCTGGAACACAACTTGCGCAAGATGTACCTGAACCTACGCAAGTTGCACAATTATTTGTGCAAGGCGAACATGAGGAAGTGACCTTATTTCCAAAATATCCTGGATCACAACTCAACACACATTGGTATGGAATAGAATTGTGAAGAAAAGTTGTATATGGTACTCCAGCCCACACTAATCCGCATCCACTTTAGAAGCAATATGCTACTTGAAATCCATTTAAATTAGAGTTGGAGTATTAGTATGAATAATCAGGACAAACATCGACACAATCAGATATAGCATCATAGTAAATTAGTGGATAGCATGTTACTTGGCATACGTTATTTACAAGAAAATAATTAGTCATACATTTTGTGCATGTTACAGCATCAAGGCAAGTATAGCATAGGAAGGGACATGGCTTATATTAAAAAGTGAGAGTATCTAGATAAGCATTCACTGGAGTTGATGTTGCTAGTACACATTATTTAAAGAAGGGGTAGTATCCTACTGGACAAGTGCTGTAGCATCTAGATCCTTGAATAAATCTTGTAGGACCGCATGAACTCACACACTATCTTGTTACAGTGTCTGAAAAAGGTAAAATTTAAGTAGTGTCACACAAAGATAGACATTTACTTTAAAATGGATCGAAATAGAAATTTGTATTAGAACAAGATAAACATGAGTTTGGACCAGAATGAAAGCAATATTTGCATGATGAATCGCAATTCAATTACCTTTACCAATTCCTAATTGCTTCATTAACAGACAAATATTAAAACCAACAACTTTCTGTCCTTCCAGGTGTCGCAGTCTACTTTGGATATAAGCAATCTATATTATTCAACACTGATCCACCTGTGCAAGAAGTCACACATTTTACTTAAATGGCTTGGATTGTACAATTTCGAAAATAATCATAATATTTAGGACAAGTTTAAGTGCACCAATTAGAATTAGCTATTTTATATGTGGTACGTCCATCAGATTAATCCGCACAGTTATCAACACATTAAAATCCTTGATTATAACTACCTAATATGCAATTATAACACCCTAAAAATGTACTATTCACTTGATAAACGTGACTGCACTATCCTGGAATATAATTACTATTTGATATGCATCTATTTTGATTATACTACAGATTATTATTACAAACCAGCACTTGTTGTTGTTAATTTGCTATTGTACAAAATACCGCTGAATTATAACAATCCTATTCACTCATAACTGTTTAAGCCCAAAGAAAACATTAGTTGCTAGAAAGACTATAACCATACTTACAATAGTTACAAGTGGATCCAGTTTATCTAGCACAATTTGTAATAGTCACGGGAGGGCATCCAGTGGTATCCTAATACCCAGCTGGACAATTATAAAATATACTGATATCCATATTTGAAGGTATTGGTGATTCAAAACAAAATTAAGAGCCGACCCATCCACACCTTATACATGGACTTTTTATTCCTATTGACACATACATATAGCAATCATAATTAACCTATTATATTAATGAAAATCCCTAATAAATTCTTATATCGTTTATGTCAACATATTATGAATCACGATTTTATTATGCCTAAAATCCAAGAAATAGAAATTTAAAATATGTAACTGTTAATAATGTTAATTAACTTTGTTGAATTCTTCCATTAAGCACAACCTTAACGATTGTTTATGTCGCAAGAGGTTGAAAGGATGAAGTATAAAATCTTCTTGTAAAACTCAAACCAACATGCTACCATCTATTTGTACCAACCCAGGCTACTTAAGTTTTGGCACTTTATGAATATAATAATAACCATCCAGAAGAATCAATACCCAAACCTAAACTAATTGATTATTTGTCATTCTCAACATAAGAGATAATTTAAAATTCATCAGTTATAGCAGCAAACATCCAAAATGACATCGTTAAATTATCATAATTTTGAGGGAATGTGTATAGTATTTATGTATTCTTAAATATTCTTATACCTTTTCCTCCGACAATTTAACTGTTGACTGCAGAGCTAAATGCTAAATTAATAAATCAAAATGATTACGTAGTGATAAAGAAGATGTTAAAGAACCTATTCCTCTAACTAAATGCACCGGTACAGCTTCATAATCAACATAATATTCATAATCCATAGTAGAGAAACCAATGTAAACATTAAATTTAGCGAGAGATCCACATAATCTTGTGTCTGTATCATAACCCATCAGCCGTTCATTTGTTATTCTTGAGTATTATGAGAATTAAAATGTAAATCTAATATAAATAAATAAAATTATAAAATTTTATAATACGTATTATTCTATATGTATGGCATTTGATAATTCCAGAATTGTCCATTTTACATGCCATAGAATTTCACATTTAAAAATTATAACTAATCTGTTTGGATATTAACACTAACCACAAAATTATACCACTATTAAGGAAGAGTATCAGTATTATTACTACCCAACATTAATTCTTATACAACAAGATTATTAATTGGGTTTCCATTGAGCACCTATAATCTCAAAATCTTTCTCTTCAATACAAACGACAAGCCCAAATTCACATATGGTTATATATTAAGAGTATTTTGATAGCCATCTACAAAATAAAAGACCACCTGCTTTCCCCCATACTTATTTTTTTAAATTAATATTTACAATATTAAATTTATTAAAGTATATGAACCCTGTGAAAGTGATTTCGCTAAATGAAGTAATAGCACCGTTGTTCGATAAAGTTTGATAGAAGAATTATGTTCCAAAAAATCCGTTATTGCCTAACAAATATTGTTATATATACCTCCGTTCGTGGGAGCTAAGCAATTCATATCTACAGGAGGGGTGTCGATCAAGAGTACTCTATTATATTAAGCAAGAATGTTTTATATCAAATATATGATCAATAACATTAAAAATAATTAATAAAAAAAAAACAAGATTTTCTTGACTTTTGAATCAAAGAATGTGGTTTTATTTATAAATATAAACATTTATAAACGCCAAGAATATCTAATTTTCCTCTTATGGCTTTTATTCTTATGTATAAATTAAAGTTATACCTGATCTTGATGTTGATAAAATAAATAATAAAAATTTTATCATAAATGATACATAAGTTGAGAGGAACTGTTAAAAGTATATGCATAAATATTCAACCTATGAGCTTAATGTCTGCTTTCATAATTTATATTACTAATTTATCCATTCAAATCAAAATTTAGTGTATTATTCTTCTTGTAAAAAATTAGAACTGATATATTTTATAAGCAATTATAAATAGTACATTTTATCTCAATTCCTCATATTAGGGTCGATGGATAGATTATCTTACAATTATCCATTAGGACGGGAGGATCATAAAATAATAAATTTTAATAATAATTCATTTCAATAATATATAAAAAATATAGTATATTATATTAAAATCGACACAAAATAATTCTTCAGATCTTAAGGGATGTTTATCAATATCTTGGATTGTCATTGTCCTTTAAATCGGCCCAGTGTTTAAAAGTTTTATTTCTATCACCTTAATTCTTTTAACTTTTTTCAATTTATTCAATATTTTATCCTAAATATTAGAGCAGATTTTTTTATATATGAATATATCTCAAGAATATATATTTTTTTTAATTTTTATATCCTTGATGATGTTATTTTATTCATAATCTTGTTGAATTTCTTAAAATAAAGAATCAGTTGAAACTAACAAAATCGCTTTGGTAACCATCTTTTTTCGAAGGATTATATAAACTTAAAGTAATATATGTTTTAAAACTAATTCTTTTTAAGTTGTTAATTTAAAAGAATAGGAATTATAAATCGACTAGAATCAAGAAAACTTCTGATTGAATATTTTGACTACTTTTTTGAAATATTATATTAATTCTTATCTAAAAATGATACTTATCATAAGACGAATTCAGTCTTTAATTACTATTATTATTCTTAAAGCATTTAGATTTTCTTAGCCTCTGAAATCCTCTTTTTTAATTTTTTCCTAATATCTGTACCCAAATATTTTTGTATTACAAGTAACAAGAGATCTATGGCTGAAAAATCAATTATAAAAGCAATATAATATGATATAAACTTAATGTTTATATAAATAAATACCCAATCAGACTGGTCTTATATCTAATAGCACTGATATCCAATTAATATAATCAATGCTAAATTGCTTAGGACTATCAAAAACAGTTTTGTGAACAGATTTACATAATTTTTCAAATATAATGATTATTTATAAGTGTTCTTATATTATTTAAATATAATTTACTTCGAATGCTGAATCGAACACCCTTAAAATTATTATGATTCCTAAAGATGGATATACGGCAATATCATATGTTAGAATTTAGTTTGTCATGAAGGAGACACATAATAATGTTGCTGACCATCTAAACCAAACAACTAAAAATCGAAAATATTTAGGAACAAACTATTTTGGCTTAAATATAATTCTGAGGAAATAATGGAAAAGCTATTCATACAAAATAATTTTTTACATGATATTGACTTAAACTGTATTTTAGTCCTTGTTTAGTTTAATTTAATATCTAAGGTTCAAAAATATCTTCTTACGAATTAATTTCTTTAACTGATGCTAATTATGTTTAGCTGCTACCCTTACTTCTTAAGTCAAAGGTTGTATCAAATTAATTTAACTAGCCTTCTAATTAAAATCTTTTTCTAATTTATGTTACCTTACCGAATTTAAGACCAGCATTATTGCTTTTTTACTCTACTACTTAGACTTTAAGTATTGATGTTATGATTATTGCTAAAAATTGCACGAGGTAGCCATATACTACAATATTTGGTATAGTTATTCTATACAATTATATGCCCTAATAAATGTATAAATTATCAATCACAAAAGTTGTAGGAGCCAAAATAGTGCAATTACAATATAAGAGATTTTCGATAACTTTTGTTGTACAATATGTGTTAACCCAGTTATATGTAGAACTATCTCTTTATATGCAAACATACTAGTTTGAATATACAACTGGAAATGAGTAATTTATCGAATTTTAGAGCTAGATATTATATAATCTATTTTGTTGTCTTATTTTGTAATCATATACTGGATTGCATTGATCATCATAAGGGAAGTACCCATCTCTGCAGTATAAATTTTTTAAATATAATGTTTAAATGACATCAAAGTATTAAATATTTTCTGTTAACAATCTTTTATTGGTTTGCTTACCTATTATATAATCAGTTGAATTAGTTCTATTTATCACAATTTTACAAGCAGCATATGTTAAATTTGCAGATTCTCCAAAGAGTAAGCTTTACAGATATAATTCTATGGCATTTCCTATAATATTTCTTAACTTGTATTAAATTTCATAATTAGAAAAGTTGCTTAATAAGTAAACCCAAACTAGAGAGGTGGTATTTAAGGTGGTTTATAAATCTACCTAATTAACCACTGATTTAATGTCCATTTAGTTGTAATTGAATTCTGATGTATTTTAGGCTTATAAACCAATAGTGAAATTATTGATCATATTTAATCTTTATCCAATATTATTATTTAAAACATCCAAAATTGATTACGATTATGCTTCATCAGTGTTTAGATATGGAAATGTTCTTAAATAGTTTAAAGATCGAATATAAAGTAAATAATTTGAGTCCCCTATATCACCATCTAACACTTTTGAAAATATGGATTTAAATTATAACATATGGGCTTCGTATTCTGCTTTAGAACCACTACAATCTTCAAAATAATATCCGGGAGGGCAATTACATAATGCATTGAGACAAACTCCAACTCCAGAGCATTATTTTAGACAAACCTGTTAAGTTTAACTTTTAAACAATTATAATCCATTGAAGATATCTGATAATGATGTATCACTATTATTGAAGAAGCTCTCTAATTTTTAATGAAGAGACTTTATGGTAAAAGTATCTAAAGTAATTGAGATATTTGTTGTAATTTAAGAAATTGATCCCTAAATAATAAATTTATATAATTACAGTTTTAGCTTTGACTTCTATCAAAATATATATTAATTAATCTGCTATCCCACTAGGTAAGGTGAAATTGCCATTTTCTCTGCCATTAATTACTACTGGTACACCATTTATATGAGATTTCGTCAAAATATCTCGTTCTAGTACTACTTGTAATATATAATAATATATATTATAACTGTAGGGCAACTAATCATCCTTTTAGTCAACAGTTATGTTATAAGCAAATCTGTCTAGCGGATTTCCTGCCTTTGGATCAATCGAAAAATTCAGGATTACTGGGACTTCATTAAGTGCAAATTTTAAAGAATTCTTTCCAGGTAATAAATAAACTAATATTTGACTATTGGTTTTTGCTATTTCATTAAATACAAATTTAAAGTTTTTTCCATCTACTAGTTTTGAATTTATTATCTAATAATCTTAGAGAGTAACTGCTATTTATTATTATTCTTTTAATTAAACAGTTACCATGTCATTTGGGTTAATCTAGAAAAAAATAAAATAAAAAATATTACATATCCGTTGATGGTTCCATTATTTTAGAAGTATTCAAATTCATAATTTAATTCGCTAACTATAATTGTTTATTAGGCTATTGAGTATCTGTTATTTTTAGAAACCTTCAAATAAAATAAAAGTGTTTTGTTTGCAAAATCTAAATTAGCTTTGAGAATTCTTGATTTCTCAAACGTTATTATTTAATTTTATTAGTTTTTACAGGGACTTAGATTTTACTTATTTATACATAACCATTCATAAGTAAATCCAACAGATTGCAATAATGATTCTTAAATATTAATGTCGTATGCTCGAGATGTTATATTAAATATTGTACCTACAAATCTACCAGGTTATTTCAAATTAATAATATAGTCTTATAGGGGTAAAGTAAAATTAGTTTTAAATCTAGAATCTTCAATATTTGCTTCTATTGTTAATTCAGATCCTTTAGGAAATTTGCTCAATGGCAAGGAATAAGACAGAGTCTAAGTTATATTAATCAACTCTTGGAATATTTAAGTCCCATTTTATAAATGAACGAAATAATTTAACTAAAAAATTCCACTCAAATCTAAGAAAGTTGTAATACAATCAAACAAATACACATCAAGAGTAAATGTAGTTTAATTAAACGAAATATGAGGTATGTTTGAAGCAATAGTTGTAATTATCAATAAAGTTGAATTAAGTTTACCGAGAAAATTAACATACTCTACTTCGATATAATATGTTAAATTCGGTTTAAGTGTTTATGAAGGAATTACTAGATTATTCTTTTATTTAGCCAAAAAATCGGTAATTTACCAAAAGTGATCTTAATCTGACATTGATTATAATTCCCAAGATATTATTTGAACATCACGGTTACCAGTGCCATTTTTAGAAACTTAATTTATTGTATTTTACATGCAGGTCGAAATTAAAGGCTAAACATCAAATATTATGTAAGGTATCAAAAAAACAGCAGGTTCTAATACAGTGCTGTTTATGAAAGTTGATATAAAACTCGAACATTCTTCATCATTTACGTATTTAATCATATTAGGTTGGAATTATAGACTGTCTCCTATCTAAATTGTGGCTTATTAACCCAAACCAATATGAATTTATGTCCTATTCCAATCTAAATAACAAATGCTATTTGTACCAAGTAATTCATAATTAATGAATAAGTATTAACAATCAGTATTTTCAAAAGGATTATCTAGATTAATACTAATTAATAAGGAAAAATCAACTGTAATATAATCTAAGGAATTCGTGAAATAAATCGTTACCTGAGCAACATCACAATTGATACAGTATTCATCATTTAGTTATTTATCACAAGAACAATTTGGTGGTTTTAAGTTATTAATGCATTTAGTACAATTGCTAGGTGAAGTACATTCAGGACATGGGCATTTCTAACATTAATCTTACACTCCATCATCATAATATCCTAAAGAGCATTTACAAAGAGCTTTATCTAAATTTCTATCACCTCTACAAGTTAAACAACCATTTAAGTCGCAAGTCGAACATTAGTAATCGCAAATTAGACAGCTCTCCTTCATATAATAACCTACAGGACAAGATCCAACACACTTATTTGATGAATCCTATGTAAAACCAAAAGCGCAGTTAATACATCTATCATTTCCAAAATCTTTGCACTAATCACATTCAACAGAACAGTTATAGCAATACTAACCATTCCTATATTCACTTGTTTTACATTGAGTAGCGCATAAATCACCACTTTAAACGTAAGGTTTCGGGCAACTAAAGACACACTAAGTCAGATATTTATAACTTCCTAGTGGACAGACATTAACGCATATTCTCCTTGTCGGATCTCCATACAGACCGATGGGACACGAAGTAATGCATTATTAGTTGCTTAAATAATACCCGATAGAACATGATGAACAACTATTTTAAGCAGTACACAGTATGCATTATGAAGGGCATGAAGCACATTAATTGTTATCTATGTAAAATCCTTTTGGGCATGATTATATGCATCTAGATTTGTATAATAATTTATTAATTGGACATTCGGAAAGACAATAACTTCCTGAAATCACACCACTACAATCATCAGTGCATTCCCATATTATTTAATTCATTATATTAGGACAATTTATATTACATTCCGTTCCATCTAAATAGTAATTTGATTTGCAGGATGTGCATTCTAGATAAGAATCACAGGTTTTACATTAACTTTAGCACTAAGCACAAATAGTTCCACTTTAATAGTATCCATCATCACATTAGGAAATGCATTATGTATTTTATATAAGCAAATTGCATGTTTGAACACAAAGATCTCCTTTAGTAAATGAACTATTGGGACATGTTGATCTGCACACTCCGCTAATAGTATCCATATATTTTAATGAGATTGGGCATTAAACAACGCATCTTGATAGATATAAGTAATAGCCATCATTACAAACTAGACAATTATTGTTATTATCACATTAAAAGCATCTTTCTTAACAATCATTGCATTTATAATTTGAAACTGAGAAAGTTGACAATGGGCAACTAGTCAAACAATTTCCATCGTATTCGTAATAAGGCTATGGACATACTGAAAGACAATGGTCAAATAAAGTTACTGATTTTTCGGGACAGATAGTAGCACAAGACATATTTACATCGTCATAGTAGAGTGAACAAAATGTTCCACATGCATTATTGCTTAAATAACCTGAAATACATTTTGAGCAGCCTTATATATTGCAGTCTTCGCAGCCTGCTTAACATGCAACACAATACAAGCCCATTTAGAAGGTTGATTAGGGGCATTCTGTTAAACAATCTTAACCATATTGAACAATAGGACATCCACCGATACAAGTTTATCCATTTTGAACTTAAAGTGGTCCACAAGTAGTTACACATAAATGATTCACTTAGTCTTATAATTCAGAACCGCAAGAAGTTCCACATTCATTACCATTCAAATAAAATCCTGCAGCGCATGCCACACATTATGTCGATAGAGGTCCAAAGCAATCAGTACATTATGAATCACATATTTCACATATATTTTAGTCTCTGTATGTGCCTTTTGGACAATCAGTAATACATTGGAAATTATACTACAATAGTGGAGGTTAGGTTGGACAACTCGCTAAGCACTAATTATTATATTGAACTTATGTTGGTTGACACTAATCTACGCAAATCATGGTAGCAACATCTTCTAATCTTGTATTGCAAGTAGATTAGCATTATGATAAATTATTAACAGTATTCAAATAATACCCTTGTGCACAGGTTTAGCAATTATTTGGTGCCAAACAAGTTAAGCATATACTCGGGCATGCAACACAATTACCATTTGAGGCATACAATCCACTTGGACAAGCATCCATACAAAAGCTATCATATTATAGGGGGCAGGATTGTACACAAAATTTTTTTGTCGTTTTTGGAGGAGAATAGTGCAAAAGTCCAACAGGGCATCTACTCTAGCATAATTAATTTTGACTATCTATATATAAGTTTGTATCAAGACAGGTCGTTCCACATTAGTTTATGTCAAGAATAAAATTTGTGGCACACGATGTGCAGAATGTTGGACTTCCTATGCAATTTGTGCATTTAGCGTCACAAGCCATGCAATTAGAACCTACTTAGTATTAACCTAATGGACATGTGATTACGCAAGTTGTATCAGATAATAAATATTAGGATGGGCAAGATGTAACACATCTAAATGTATCAAATACCAATACTTAAGATGGGGTGCATGTTTCCACACATCTACTTAAGGAATCATCATAATAAATTGGGCAATCCGATGAACAGGTAGTATCCTAAAGATAAAATAAACTAGTGCATTTTGAGCATTCATAATTTGATGGACCAAAACATAATAAACATTAAGGATCACAATCTTGACAAGTTTAGTCATTTTTAAAAGTAAATGAGGGGCATTATAGTAGGCATATTTATCCATAACTAAACATATTCGGAGGACATTAAGTAACGCATTGGTTTAATTCTTGAATTATGAATTATGTCAAATCGCATCTGGATACACAAGAATATGAAACCATATCTTAAAAATAGCCATTTGGGCATGTATCTAAACAGGATGTTTGAAATATAAAATAACCTTAAGAGCATATTGTACACTAAGTATTTAATGTACCAAAGCAATTTATGCATTCTGTTGCACAAGCTGTACAGTATTAATTGTTATTGTAAGAACCATCATAGCACGTTTAGACACATTATTTCTTGTTGTTTATTGTGTAGAATAATAAGTATGAGGGACATGTGGCTAGACAAATTCCTTATGCAATATAAAGATAACCTGAACATGAATCTGAGCATTTGCCAGCTGTCAAATCTAGTGGTTTCTCAGGAGGACATTAGGTAACGCAAGAGGTATCGTTCAAATAATATCCAGATATGCAAAGTGTGCATTAATTTAATGATGGTCCTGAACAGTATGAGCAGGTTTAATAGCATTTTTCACAAATTTTAGGATTAGGGTAATATCTTATTGGACAGACATCAAAGCATTGCATTCCTAATTAGTAATCTGGACATGCTGCCATACAATATTGTAGTCCATTATTTGTATTTATATATGTATAATTGGATGTTGGACATCTTGTAACACATGACCAAGTAACTTAATTTTAAAAAGGTGTATTTGAAGGACATTGTGTCACACACGATGATCCAGTTAGGTAATAATTAGGTTTGCAGCCCTAGCAATTGCTGCTAAATGTTTAGCAAAGTGCACATTGAGGATCACAACCGAAGCATCCTGAATTACCAAAAAGTTCAAAATATCCATCACCACATCCTTTTGAGAAGCATACATTTTATCCCTAAACTTTATAATTCCAAGTTGTGCAGGTTGTTTAGCAAACATTGTCATAGAGATAGTATTAAGGAGCGCAAGTATTAGTGCACATGTTTGTAAAACTGTCCATTACTGGTAGAGCAGATGGGCAAGTATTATAACATTGATTTTAGTAGTAATAATAACCTGAATAACAGCTTCCACATTGATTCGGTAAGTTACTTGTGCAACTCGAACAACCCTTATAACAAGGATCACATAAATACATTTGTTTCTATGCGGAATATAGACAATACGCTCCAGTAGGTGTACTTTCGAAGCATGCACTTCCAAATTAATAATATCCAGTTAGACAGGTCGTAGAGCAATATTACCCTTATTTATAGGTACCAATTGAGCAGGTCGCTGAGCAAAGCCAAGTTTTCATATCATATTATAAAGATCCGCAGTCTGTTCCACAAAACTAATTCATCAGGTAGGTATTAGGATAGCATGATAGACAGTTAGTATTAGATGGACCATTACAAGTGACACAAGTTGAGTCGCAGGGATAGCACTAGTTTGTTGCATCACATCCTATACCAGCAGGAGGCGTATCATAGCAATTTTATTGATAAACTTTATTATATAAAGGTAAATATTGTCCACAAGCTGATAGACAGGCTTTAGCATTTGTTGCTATGAATGAACCTACAGGACATGTGGTTACACAAATCCAATTTATGTAATCTGCAAAAGTTGCACATGAGCTAAAGCATTGATTGCCTGTTAAAAATAAACCTGGAACACAACTTGCACAAGAAGTACCAGAACCTATGCATGTTGCACAATTATTCGTACAAGGAGAGCAAGAAGCTGTTATTTGATTCCCATAATATCCTGGATAACAAGTTAATACGCATTAATATGGATTTGATTAATGGAGATAAGTTGTAAATGGAATTCCAGCCCAAACTTGTCCGCACCCATATTAAAAGCAATACGAGACTTGAAATCCATTTAAATTAGAATTTGAATATTAAAATGAATTAACAGGACAAGTACTAACACAATCAGAATCTCCGTCATAATAAATTAAAGGGTAACAAGTTACTTAGCAGACATTGTTAACAAGGAAATAATTAGTCATGCATTAGGTACAGTATGATGAATTTGTGCAAGTATAGCATAAGGTTGGACATGGTTTGAATTATTTTGCCACATTATCTAAATAAGCATTCATAGGCGTTTATGATGATTGTATACATTATTAAAAAAAAGGATAGTACCCTCCTGGGCAACTACTGTAACAAAAAGACCCATAAACATATCTTGTAGAGGAGCACTTAGCAACACATAATTTTGTGACATAGTCAGAAAAAGGTAAAATTTATGTTTTATCGCATTAAGATAGACATTTGCTTTAAACTGGATCAAAATAATAATTAGAATTTGAGCACGATAAACAAGAGTTCTCACCTGAGTGATAGCAATATTTACATGAGGAGTCACAATTTAATATTCTTTGCCAATTCTTATCAACCTCATTTACAGATATTGATGTAAACCAGCAACTTTCAGTTTTATTTACAACTTATGTCTAAACTGGATAGAGGCAATCTATATTATTCAAAATTTATCCACCTGGGCAGGATGAAAGACATTTTATTTATGTTGCTTCAATTGTGCAATTTCGGAAATAATCATATTACTAAGGGCAAGTTTGTGTACACCAATTAGAATTAGCTAGTCTGAATGTATTGGTTTTATCTTTTTAATATGCACAATTATCAACACATTTAAATCCTAAATTGTAGCTAGATAATATGCAATTATAACACCCTAAAAATGTTTTATTAACTTAATAAACATGGCTGCACTAACCAGGGATGTAATTTTTATTTTATATGCACCTATTTTGATTATACTATAAATTAGCATTACAAACCACAACTTATTAATTAGTATTCGCTATTTGACAGAATAATGCTGAATTATAACAATCTTACACACTGAGTAAAAGTTAATTCTAAATTATGCACGAATTATTATTAAGAGTATATCCGTATAAACAAGAAATACAAGTAGTTCCATTTTATCTAGCACAATTTGTAATAGTAACAGGAGGGCATCCTGTTGCTTCTTAATAACCAGCTGGACAATTATAATATTTAGTGATATCCATGTCTGAAGGTACTGGGGACTCCAAACAAAACTAAGAACCCAACCATCTACACCTTATGCAAGGACTTTTGTTTTCTATTGACACATACGTTGAACAATCATAATTAGTCCATTTAATAAATGAAAATCCCTAATATATTCTCAAATCATTTATATCGAGATATTAAGAATCTCGATTTTGAAGAGTTACAAAACCTAAATAGAGATATTTGAAATAAGCAACTGTCTATAAGTCCTTCTAATATTGACTATCTCCATTAAGAACAACCTTCACATACGTTGAAGTCGTTTGAGGTTAAAAAGAGGAAGTGTAAATTCTTCTTGTAAAGCTCAGACCAATTTGGTACCACTACTTAGTCCCTACCCAAAATACTTTATTCATAGAAGAGGATGAATATAATAATAAATTGCCTTAAGAATCAATACTTAATCCTAAACTGATTGATCGATTATCAGTCTAAACCAAGGAAATAATTGAAAATTCATCAGTTGTTGCTGCATACATCCAAAATGATATCGTTAAATTGTCATAATTTTATGGGAATATGTATGATATTTGTGTATTTTTCATTATTCTTATACCTTTTCCTGTCTGATTATTAAGTGCAGAGTTGAATGCTAAAATAATAATTCAATAAGATTACGTAATGATAAGGATGATGTTAAAGATCCTATTCCCCTTACTAAATGCAACGGAATAGCTTCATAATCAACATAATATTCATAATCCATAGTAGAGAAACCAATGTAAACATTAAATTTAGCAAGAGATCCACACAATCTTGTGTCTATATCATAACCCATCAGCCGTTCATTTGTTATTCTTGAATATTGTGAAAATGTAAAGGCAAATCTATAAAATAAAAATTTATTTAATTTTTTAATACGTATTATTCTAAATATACGGCATTTAATAATTCCAGAATTATCCATTTTACATGCCATATAGTTTCACATTTAAAAATTATAACTAATCTGTTTATATATTGACACTAACCACAAAATTATACCACTATTGGCTTATTGAATCGGTATTACTATTACCCATAAATAATTCTTGTACTACGAGCCCGTTAATTGGGTTTCCAGAAAGCACTTACAATCGAAGAATATTTTTCCTGTATTAAAGTGACAATCCCAAGTTAATATAAGGTTATACATTGAGTGTGTTTTGATAACCATCAACAAAATAGAAGATAACTTATTTTCCTCCATTCTAGGTTATAAATATGGATATTTTACAATATTGTATTTATTAAACCAAATAAATCCTGTAAAAGTGAGTTCACTAAATGATGTTATAGCGCCGTTGTTGGATAAAGTTGGATAGAAGAATTATGTACCGAAAAACCCGTTGTTCCCTTATCAGAATTATTAATACCTCCATTCGTAGGAGCTAAGCAATTCATATCAACTGGTGGTGTATCTATTAGGAGAACTCTATTATATTAGGCTTGAATGCTTTAAATCAATTAGATGATGACAAACATTAAATAATTAATTAATTAATTAAAAAAGAGGAAGAATAAATTGGCATTTATATCAATGAAAATATCTTATTCTTCATTACTTATTCAAAGTTTCCTTTATTCATTTTTATCCTATATTTTTATGAAAATTTATACTCCTATGTTTAAATTACCATTAATGCAAAATGGCGGAAACTGACTTACACTAATTAACTGTTTAACAAAACCCTTCGCATTATTATAAAAAATCCTGCGAATCAACTCCTAAAGCTCTTCTATACGACTATTTTCCTTTGGGTTAAGCCTAAAAAATAATTTAATCCAAAAACTCTTTGCTGTTTTACTAAATTATTTAAAATATTTGATTGTCTATCATATTTTTATAACTTGAATATATAAATTTATGAGCTTAGATCTTGTTATTTGTAAAGAGATCATATTCCTCTGATCAGGATATTGATCTTTAATTTCTGATTGATAAAGATGAAATTTTTAATCCAAAGTGTAAATTTGGCATTAAATCCTCATGTTCTTAGGTCTGTATAAAACAATATCAATCCTTCATTAATTTTAAACCCTATAACAGTCTAAATGCAGATCTATGATTAAAATAACAATACAATTTATTTGGTATTTTTTGTTCGAAAAATGGAACTATAAGAAGTATTAATCGGCTTCTTACCATATTCGAAATTATATCATATACAGTAGCATGCTTATTAGCAACAAACTAAGATTGATGTCGATTTTGGCATATTTTTGTTCGGATTAACAATAAATCTTGCACAACTCGCCCGTTATATGAGTTTTATTTTAAAAAAAAAATTGTCTAAATTTTAATCTTTACAAAATCACTAAGCCTAATTATCCTAATATTATACTTTAAAAGTCTTAAGATAATAATCCATTAAATAGAAGTGAGTCTTTTCTAAACTTTGCTATTTTTGTTAGATTTTTCATTTATAACATAAATTAGTTTTTGCAACAGTCTATACCTTTAAAAGACAGTTGAATGAATGAGTCTATAGCACCTCAGTTCGATGATGTTGGATATTACAAAGATTTAATAATAAAAAAAAATCAATAAGAAAAATTATTAAAAAATATAAATTATAATTATTATGAAAAATTTATATGTAATTATGTAATCGAATAAAAATAATTTACTATTTTAAATACTCTCAAGATGCAAGAATAATTAAAAAAATTTACAGCTAAACACTTCAATATATCAAAGTATCAATTAATAAAAATAAGTGTATTATAAATGACATATGATAATCAATCATCTTCATCCACATTACTAAATATCAAAATAAACAATTTTAATGATTATATACATTGATAATCTATGAAAATATTATAACACACTATTATGAGCTCTTCGAATGGGATTGAATAATATTAATTTCTTTAAGTTAAAGTAATAATTTTTAATGATATATTTTTATATTATACTATAAGATAATATATGAAAATAGATTATTTAAGAGATAAATATAAATATTGTTAATTAATGAATTTCATATAATTATTAATTGAAAATTATATTTCATAAGACAATTTCTGTCTTAAACTAATATTATTCTTTTAAATTTTAAATTTGTTTCACTTCTTAAATCCTCTTTTTTAACTTTTTCCTGATATCTGTTCCTATGTATCTTTGTATAACGAGTAACAAAAGATCAACTAGGAGGAAATCAATTATAAAGGCGATATAATATGAAAAAAACTTTTAATAATATATAAAAAATACCCAATCTGTTTGATCTGTTATAGAATAGCACTGATATCCGATTAATGCTATAAATATTAGATTACTTAAGCCTAACATAAGTAGTATTATAAATAGGTTAATATAATTTTTCAAATATGACGATTATTTATAGGTTGTCTTTAATTATAAAATAAAAATTTACTTCGAAAGCTGAATCAAATATTCTTAAAGCAATTATTATCCCTAATGAAGGATATACAGCAATATTGAAGTTTTGGATTTGATTAGTTATAAAGGAGACGCTTACAGAGGCAGCCGACCACCTGAACCATATTACTAAAATTCTAAAATATTTAGGAACTAGTTATTTCTATTTGAATATTATTCTGAAAAAATAATGGAAAAGCTATATATATTAAATTAATTCTTTACATGAAATTGGCTTAATGAATATTTTAATCCTTGTTTATTTTCCTGTGAAATCTCTTATACATTAATATCGTCTTAGATATGAATTTCTTTAAATGATGATAAATTGAATTAGCTACCCTTATTTTTTAAGTTAATAGATTCATCCATTTGAGTAATTTAATTTTCTGTTTTATATCTTCTCCTAAGTTCAGTAACTTTACCAAATTTAACACCAGCTACTTTACTTTTTTATTCAGCCTGAACTTTGATTAATGATGCAATAATTATTAGTATAAATTAAAACAGATAACCATATATTACGATATTTGGGACTGTTATTCTATATAATTTAGTTCCCTAATAAATGTATAAATTGTCTTCAACATAAGTGGTTGGGGCCAACATTGTGCAATTACAATATAATAGACTTTCGATTACTTTTGATGTACAATATGTGTTAACCCAGTTAAAAGTTGAACTATCTCTTTAAATACACACATATATTTGTGAATTATCAACAGGAAGTGTATAGTTAATCGAATTTTAAAGTTAGATATTATATAATCTATTTAACTAACGTATTTTGTAATCATATACTGGATTGCATTGGGTTTCATAAGGGAAGTATCCATCGCTACAATATAAATTTTTCAAATATAATGTTTAAATGACATCAAAGTATTAAATATTTGCAGTTAATAATCTTTTATTAGTTTGCTTACCTATAATATAATCAGTTGAATTAGTTCTATTTATCACAATATTACAAGCATCATAGGTTAAATTTGCAGATTCTCCAGACAGTAAGCTCTAAAGATACAATTCAATAGTATTTCCTATAATATTCCTTAGCTTATATTGAATTTCATAATTAGAAAAATTGTTTAATAAGTATCCCCAAACCAAAGAGGTTGTATTTAAAGTAGTTTACAAATCTACTTAATTAACAACCGATTTAATGTCCATTTAGTTATAGTTGAATTCTGAAGTATTCTAAGCTTATAAACCAATAGTGAAATTATTGATTTTATTTAATCTTTATTCAATATTATTACCTAATACATCCAAAATGGAATGTGATTCTGTTTCACTTATATTTAAGAAGGAAAATGTTCTTAAATAGTTTAAAGATCGAATATAAAGTAAATAATTTGAGTCGCTAACACCCCAATTCAATACATTTGAAAGTATGGATTTAAATTATAACATATGGGCTTCATATTCTGCTTTTGAACCACTACAATCATCAAAATAGTATCCTGGTGGACAATTACATTATGCATTTATACAAACTCCCACACCTGAGCATTATTTAAGACAAACTTATTAAGTTTGGCTTTTAAATAATTATAATCCATTATAAATATCTGATAATGACGTTTCACTATTATTTAAGAAGCTCTCTAATTTTGAATGAAGAGACTTTATGGTAAAAGTATCCAAAGTAATTGAGATATTTGTAATTTTTTAAGAAAAAGATCCCTAAAAATGATATATATAATAATTATACTGTTTGAGATTTGACTTCTATCAAAATATATACCAATTAATCTGCTATTCCACTAGGTAAGGTGAAAGTGCCATTCGATAATCCATCAATTACTACTGGTACACCATTTAAATGAGAATTTTATAAAACATCCTAATATAAAACAACTTCTAGTATATAATAATAAATATTGTATGAATAAGGCATCTAACTTTCTTTTTAATCGACAGTAATATTGTAAGTAAACTTATCTAGTGGATGCCCTGATTTTGGATTGATAGTAAAATTCAAGATAACTGGGGCTGTATTCAGTGCAAATCTGAGTGAATACTTTCCAGGCAATAAATAAACCAATATTTGATTGTTTGATTTTGCTATCTCACTGAATGTGAATTTGAAATTTTTTCCATCAACTATTTGTGAACTTATTATTTAATTATCCTATAAAATAATAGCAGTTGTTTGCTATTCTTTCAATTGAACAGTTACCTTGTCATTCGGATTAAGCTAAAAATGATATTAATATAATTACATATCCATTTATGTTTCCATCATTTTTTATGTACTCACATTCATAATTTAACTCAGATATAATTATAGTTTATTATGCTATCGTATATCTATTATTTTTGGAAGCTCTAACATAAAATAATAATGTGAAATTTGCTTTATCAAAATTGGCTTTCAAAATTCTGGAATTATCAAAAGTAATAATTTAATTTTCCTAATTTTTACAAGGGTTGAGATTCTATTTATTAATACATAACCATTCATAATTAAACATCAATGATTGAATTATTGATTCTTATATATCTATATCGTAGGCTCTAGAGGTTATATTGAATATTGTGCCTACAAATCTATCAGGGTATGTGAAATCTATGACATAATCTTGAAATGGTAATGTAAAGTTAGTAGAAAATTGTGAATCTTGAATATTGGCGTCGATTCTAAGTATTATACCCTTCGGTAATTTGTTAAGAGGTAGCTGATAAGATAGGGTTTTGGTCACATCTACAAGATTTTGCAAAATTTAAGTTCCATTTTATAGGAAAACTCCATAATTTATTTAAAATGGCCCACTTAAATCTAAAAATGTAGTGATGCAATCAAATACATAAACATCAAGTGTGAATTTATTTTTATCTAACGAAATATGAGGTAGGCTTGCTGCAATAGTTGTAATTACTAATAAAGTCTAATTAAGTTTTCCAAGAAAATTGACATATTTAACTTAGATTTTATATGTAAAATTAGGCTTTAGTGTTTCTGATGGAATTACTAGATTATTCTTTTATTTAGCTAAAAAGTCTTTAATTTACCAAAAATGATCCTAATCTGTCATTTCCTATAAATCCCAAGATATTATTTGAACATCTCGGTTACCAGTTCCATTTTTAGAAACCTAATTTATTGTATTTAGCATGCAGGTGGAAATTAAGGGCTAAACATCAAATAATATATATGGGGTTAATACAACAGCAGGTTATAATACAGTGCTGTTTATGAAAGTTGATATAAAATTCTAACATTCTTCATCATTTACGTATTTAAACATATTAGGTTGGAATTAAAGACTGTCTCCTATCTAAATTGTGGCTTATTAACCCAACCCTATATGAATTTATGTCCTGTTCCAATCTAAATAACAATTGCTATTCTTTCCTAATAAATCATAATTAATGAAATAGTATTAACAATCGTTGTTGTCAAAGGGATTATCTAAATTTATGCTAATCAATAAGGAAAAATCAACTGTAATATAATTTAAGGAATTCGTGAAATAAATCGTTACCTGAGCAACATCACAATTAATACAGTATTCATCATTTAGTTATTTATCACATGAACAATTAGGTGGTTTTAAGTTATTAATGCATTTGGTACAATTAGTTGGTGATGTACATTCAGGGCAAGGACATTTTTAACATTAATCTTACACTCCATCATCGTAATATCCTAAGGAGCATTTACAAAGAGCTTTATCTAAATTTCTATCACCTCGACAAGTTAGACAACCATCTAAGTCACAAGTCGAACATTAGTAATCGCAAAGTAGACAGCTCTCCCTCATATAATAGTTTACAGGACAAGATCCAACACACTTTTTTGATGAATCCAATGTAAATCCAGAAGAGCAGTTAATACACCTGTCATTTCCAAAATCTGTGCACTAATCACATTCTATCGAACAGTTATAGCAATATTATCCGCTTCTATATTCACTTGATTTACATTGAGTTGCACATAAATCTGCACTTTAAACAAATGGTTTTGGGCAACTAAAGACACACTAAGTCAGATATTTATAACTTCCTTAAGGACAGACATTAACGCATATTCTCCTTGTCGGATCTCCATACAGACCGATGGGACACTATGTAATGCATTATTAGTTGCTTAAATAATAGCCGATAGAACATGATGAACAAATGTCTGAGGCAGTGCATAGAACACATTAAGATGGGCATAAAGTACATTTATTGATATCAATGTAAAATCCTTTTGGGCATTATTATATGCAATTAGATTAATATAAAACCAGATTACTTGGACAATCTGTGAGACAATATTTGCCTGATACAACACCAGTACAATCGTCAGTGCATTTCCATACTATTTGATTCATGAAATTTGGGCAAGTTAAATTACATTCTGTTCCATCTAAATAGTAATTCGTATCACAGGATGTACATTCTAAATAAGAATCACAGGTTTAGCATTAACTTTAGCATTATGCACAATAGACACCACTTTAATAATACCCATCATAGCATTTTGAAATGCATTATGAATTTTGTATGAGTAAATCGCATGTTTGTACACAAAGATTACCTTTAGTAAAAGAATTGTTTGGACAGGTCGATCTACACACTCCACTCATTGTATCCATATATTGTAATGCTATCGGACATTAAACCACGCATCTTGATTAATATAAGTAATAGCCATCATTACAAACTAGACAATTATTATTATTATCACACTAAAAGCATCTTTCTTAACAATCTCTGCATTTGTAATTGGAATCTTAATAGGTTGTTAAAGGGCAATTAGTCAAACATATACCTGAATATTCATAATAAGGCACGGGACATGCTGAAATACAATGGTCAAATAAAGTTACTGAATTAGTGGGGCAAAATTATGCACAAGCCATATTTACATCATCATAATAGAGTGAACAAAATGTACCACAAGATTTATTGCTTAAATACCCAGTTTGACATTTTTAGCAACCTTATATGTTACAATCTTGGCAACCTAGTTAACAAGCAACACAATACAATCCCATTTGGAAAGTTGATAAGGGACACTCTGTTAAACAATCTTAACCATATTGAACAATGGGACATCCACCAGTGCAAGTTTATCCATCTTGGACTTAAAGTGGACCACAAGTAGTAACACACAAATGATTCACTTAGTCTTATAATTCAGAACCACAAGAAGTTCCACACTCATTACCATTCAAATAAAATCCTGGAGTACAAGCCACACATTATGTTGAAAGTGCTCCAAAACAATCAGTGCATTATGGATCACATATTTTACATAAATTTTAGTCTCTGTATGTGCCTTTCGGACAATCAGTAATACATTGGAAATTATACTACAAGAGTGGAGGTATTGTTGGACAACTTGCTAAACACTAACCATTATATTCAACTTATGTTGGAAGACACTAATCAACGCATATCATACTTGCAACATCTTCTAATCTTGTGTTACACGTAGTTTAGCATTATGATTAATTATTAACGTTATTTAAATAATATCCAATTACACAAGTCTGGCAATTATCTGCTGCTGTGCATGTCAGACATATACTTTAACATGCAACACAAGTTCCGTATGAGTCAAATAATCCGTTTGGACAAATATCCATACAAAAGCTATTATATTATAGAGGACAACTTTGCACACAAAATTTTTTTGTGGTTTTTGGAGGAGAATAATGATAAAGTCCTATCGGGCATCTACTCTAGCATAATTAATTTTGGCTATCGATATATAAGTTATTATCAAGGCAGGTCGTGCCACATTAATTTAGATCGAGTAAAAAATTTGGAGCGCAAGAAGTGCAAAAAGTTGGACTTCCTATGCAATTAGTACATTTGGCGTCGCAAGCTAAGCAATTTGAGCCTTATTAATATTAACCTTATGGACAAGTGAATACACAAGTAGAGTTCGATAATAAATATTATGAAGGGCATGAAGTAACACATCTAAGTGTATCTGATATTAAAACTTAAGTACTCGTGCAAGTGTTCACACATTGGCTCAGTGCATCATCATAATATGTTGGGCAATCTAATGAGCATGTATTATCTTATAGATAAAATAAATTTGTGCATGATGTGCACTCTGTATTTGTTGCACCGGAGCATAATGTACATCTAAAATCACAATCTTGACAAATTTAGCCATTTTTGAAAGTAAATGAAGGGCATGAGGAAATACAATATTATCCATAACTAAGCATGTTTTAAGGACATTAGGCAATGCATTAATTTTGAAATTCGAACAATGTTAAAGGGCATTGAGAAACACAATCAGAAGAAACAATGTCAAATAGGTAACCATTTGAACATGTATCAATACAAGAAGTTTAAAATAGATAATATCCTGGAGAGCATTCCGTGCATTCACTATTTGAAGTACCATAACAACTTGAGCATTCTGGTGCACAAGCTGTACAAATTTGATTGTCATTGAAAGAACCATCATAGCATGTCAAAACACATTATTTCTCACCTCCTAAGGTGTAAAACAATAAATATGAAGGACATGTGGGGAGGCAAACTCCTTAAGCCAAATAAAGGTAACCTAGACAAGTACTTGAGCATGTCCCAGATGCCACATCTAATGATTTATCAGGAGGGCATTAAGTAACACATGAGGTGTCATTCAAAAAATAACCTGAAATGCATTAAGTGCATTGGTTTTATGATGGCCCTGTACAGCGTGTACAAACTTGAGAGCATTATTTACAAATTTTAGGATTTGGATAATATCTAAGTGGACATTCATCTAGGCACTACATTCCTGATTAAGCAACTGGGCAAGAACTCATACAATATTGCTAGCCTGTGGTTGTATTGATGTAGGTATAATTTGATGTTTCGCATTTTTTGACACATTAATGAGTTACTTAATTTTAAAAAGGAGTATTTGAGGGACATTGGGAAACACATGACGTTCCAGCCAGAAAATAATTAGGTTTGCAGGCTTAACAGTTATCGTTTGTAAATTGACATTAGGCACAGGACGGAGAACAAGCAAAGCATCCTGGTAATAAAGGTATAGCATATGACCCACTTCCACAACCATTTGAAAAACATAAATTCTGTCCTTAAACTTTATAATTCAAAGTAGTGCAAGATGTTTAGCAAACATTATCATAGAGATAATATTAAGGAGCACAGGTATCAGTGCACATGTTTGTAAAACTGTCCATTATGGGTAGGACAGCTGGGCATGTGGTGTAGCATTTATTTTAGTAATAGTAATAACCTGGGTAACAACTTCCACACTGATTTGGACTGTTATCCGTACAAGTCTTACAACCTGTATAGCAAGGATCACATAAATACATTTGTTTTGAATTTGAATATAAGCAATAAGCTCCAGTGGGTGTACTTTCAAAACAAGCAGCTCCGAATTAATAATATCCAGTTAAACAGGTTGTTGAGCAATACTAACCTTATTTATATGTTCCGATTGAACAAGATGATGAACAAAGCCAAGTTTTCATATCATAATATAATGATCCACAGTCTGTTCCACAAAACTAATTCATTTGGTAGGTATTAGGATAGCATGATAGGCAATTAGTATTTGCTGGACCATTACAAGTGACACAAGTTGAGTCGCAGGGATAGCACTAATTTGTTGCATCACACCCAAAACCAGCAGGAGGCGTATCATAGCAATTTTATTGATAAACTTTATTATATAAAGGTAAATATTGTCCACAAGCTGGTAGGCAGGCATTTGCACTGGTTGCAACATATGAACCTACAGGACATGATGATACACAAACCCAATTAATATAGTCTGCATAAATTGGGCAAGAGCTAAAGCATTGATTACCTGATTTAAATACACCTGGAACACAACTTAAACATGATGTACTAGAACCTACGCAAGTTGCGCAATTATTTGTGCAAGGAGAGCATGAAGCAGTTATCTAATTCCCATAATATCCTGGATCACATGCTAATACGCATTAATATGGGTTAGATTAATGAAGATAAGTTGTAAATGGTATTCCAGCCCAAACTTACCCACACCCATATTAAAAGCAATATGAGACTGGAAATCCGTTTAAATTTGAATTAGAGTATTAATATGAATTAGCAGGACAATAACTAACACAATCAGAAATGCCATCATAGTAACTAAGTGGGTAACAAGTTAGTTAGCAAGTATTATTAACAAGAAAATAATTAGTCATGCATTTAGTGCATGTTACTGCATCGAGGCAAGTGTAGCAAAGGAATGGGCAAGCTTTGAATTATTGTACAACTGTATCTAGATAAGCATTTAAAGGTGCTTATTAGATACATTATTTATTAAAAGGATAGTATCCAGTCGGACAGCTATTATAGCAATAGGATCCTTAAATATATCTTGTAGAGTCACACTAACTAACACACTATTAAGTTATAGTGTCAGAAAAAGCTAAAATTGATGTTTTGTCGCATTATTTTAGGCATTTACTTTGAATTGGATCAAAAAAGTAGTTAGGATTAGAACAAGATAAACATTAATTCTCACTTGGGTAATAGCAATATTAACATGATTTATCACAATCTAAAATTCTTTGCCAGTTTTTAACTGTCTTATCATCGTTCTTTTAAAACCAACAACTTTCGGTTTGTCCATTAATTGTTTATTACTTTGGATATATACAACTTATATTATTTAATACCGATCCATTTTAACATGATCTAACACAACTTATTTGAGTAGTTTTGGAAGTACAATTTCTAAAGTAATCATAATAGTATGGGCAAGTTTATGTGCACCAATTATCATTAAAGATTATGTTCTTATTAGATTAGAAATATTATTATTATTATGAGCAATCACTAACACATTTAAATTTTAAATTAAGAGTTCCTAATACACAATTGTAACATCCTAAAAATGAACTATTAACTTAATAAACATGACTACAATTACCAGCGATATAAGTACTATTTGATACACACTTATTCTGAGTATATTATAAATTTCCATTACAAACCACAACCAACTAATTATTATTCGATATTTGACAATATAGAGCTGAATTAGAACAATCCTACACACTAACAAAAAATTAACTCTAAATTATGCACGAGTTGTTTGTAAGATTATAGCCATAATTACAATAATTACATGTGGTTCCATTTTATCTAGCACAATTAGCAATTGTAACAGGTGGACATCCTGGGGCCTCTTAATAACCAGCAGTACAATTATAATATTTAGTGATATCCATAGTTGATGGTATCGGAGATTCAAAACAAAACTAAGAGCTACTAGTTCCGCATCTTATGCATGCACTTTTATTTCCTATCGACAAATAAGTATAGCAATCATAATTAGACCATTGTATGAATGAAAATCCCTAATAAATTCTCAGATCATTCATGTCAAAATATTAAGAATCTCGATTTTGAGGAAATATAGGACCTAAATATAGATACTTAAAATAAGAAACTGTCAATAACGTCAGTTAACTTTAAGTCGTTCTTCCATTAAGAATAACCTTAACAATTGTCTAATCTGTTTATGTTTGAAAATTTGCAGAATAAATTCTTCTTGTAAAACTTAGACCAACTTGTTGCCATATTTTTGTTCCTACATATGTGACTTATTGTTAAGAACTCCTTGAATACAATAATAATTTTCCTGAAGAATCTATTCCTAAGCCAATACTAATTGATTATTTGTCGGACTCAACCAGAGATAAAATTTAAAATTCATCAGTCGTTTATGCGTACAACCAAAATGATATTGTTAGATTATCATAATTTTATGGGAAAGTATATGTTATTTATGTATTCTTAAATATTCTTATGCCTTTTCCCACCACTGTCAGATTATTCACAGAAGAGTTCAATGCTAATAATAATATTTGAATGATTACGTAGAGATAATGATGATGTTAATGAATTTATTCCTCGTACTAAATGTAATGGTATAGCTTCATAATCAACATAATATTCATAATCCATGGTAGAGAATCCTATATAAATATTAAATTTAGCGAGGGACCCACATAACCTTGTATCCGTATCATATCCCATCAATCTCTCATTTGTTATTCTTGAATATTATGAGAATCTAAATGCAAACCTATAATAAAGAAAAAATATTTGAAATTAAATAGTACGTATTATTCTAAATATAGGGAATTTAATAATTCCAAAAATTCTATGTTTACATCCCATATAATTTCATATTTAGAAATTACAAATTATCTGTTTAAATTTTCACACTAACTACAAAATTGTACCACTATTGGCTTAGTGAATCAGTATTGCTACTATTCATTAGTAATTCTTGTACTACGAGCCCGTTATATGGGTTTCCAGAAAGTGCTTATAATCGAAGAATATTATTCCTGTATTAAAATGATAATCCCAGGTTAACATAGGGTTATACATTGAGGGTGTTTTGATAACCATCCACAAAATAGAAGATAACCTATTTTCCTCCATTCTATATCAATAATATGGATATTTTACAATATTGTATTTATTAAACCAAATGAATCCTGTAAAAGTGAGTTCGCTAAATGAAGTTATAGCACCATTGTTGGATAAAGTCGGATAGAAGAATTATGTGCCAAAAAACCCGTTGTTGCCTTTATCAGTATTATAAATACCTGCATTAGTAAGTGCTAAGCAATTCATATCAACTGGTGGTGTGTCTATTAGGAGAACTCTATTATATTAGGCTTGAATGCTTTAAATCAAATAGATGATGACAAACATTAAATAATTAATTAATTAAAAAAGAGGAATAATATATTGGCATTTATATCAAGGAAAATATCTTTTTTTATTAGAACATTCTCTCCACTTATTTTTCTCGCATACTTTTTTTTAGCTTTCCTCATCTTTAAGGCTCAGCCTAAATGATTCTAAATTCCTCATAAAAATTAAAATCAATATATATAAAATCTATTCTAATTGAAATTGGCAAATTGAGAATTAGTAATCTCATATAAACATTCGACTGCTTTATCAAGGCCATTTTAATGAATATAACAACCATTTGATTAATTTGCCTTTACTAAAAAAAAAAAAATTGATCAGTTTTTCAAATGAGATTTTTTAATTGATTTAATTCGACGGTGTGAATATTTACTCTTTGTTAAATAATCCAATACCGCAAGCAAAATTCAGCTAATAAGCTAAGTTTATTATTTAAAAAAAAATAACTCTGTTGTTTATTATCATATCATTATATTACTCTTAAGTCGGTATAAAATCGCATCAACCATTGATTTGAAAATCTTGAATATCATCAAGATTGTGAATGTCAATCTATGAATATCATTAGAGTACCTTTAATCTAACTTGTGGTGAGTTTTAATAATTCCAAAATTGGTTGCTCTCTGTCATTATAGATCAGCCCTTCTCAAAATCATATCTATCTTACTTAGATGTATGCAGCAACAACAATATTATGCCATTATTGATAAGGAGAAACAATATTGTAGACTAGACTCACAATAATCCTTTATATCGAGCCCGTTATATCAGTTTTTGCTTAGTTTTTTTAATCGAAAATTATATATACTTCATTGAAATGAGAAACCTATGTTCTCATGGTAATGAACACTGAGCTTATTTTCATTACCATTCTCGAAATAGAAGATATCATATTTTCATCAGTACTTATTTAAAAGGAAAATGTATACTATTTTATTTTTTTCTAGTGCCTGACCTACCCGTTAGTAGTCATTTCACTAATTGAAGTTATAGCACCAATGTTGGATGACATTTTATATAAAAAAGATTTAATATTAACATTTAATATGAAAAAATATATTAAAAAAAAAATAATTAAAATTAAAATTAAAAAAAAATTATCTCAAAGAATGTCATTTCTTTATTATTATTACATTCTTTGAATATTTTAGACCTCTTCAATTCTCTTTTTTAACTTTTTCTTAATGTCTGCCCCTAAGTATTTCTATATTCCAAATAGCATTAAATCAATAAATAATAAGTCTATTATCAATGCCACATAATAAGATAGGAACTATTTATTAGGAAATTAATAAATACCCAATCTGTTTAGTCTTAAATTTCAAAAGCTTAATAGCTAATCAATCCGATTAATGTAAGGTTAGAAATAACAACAATAAATAGTATCATTAGTATTTTTAGGTAATCCTTAAAATATGTAGCTTCTTTATAAGTCCTCTCCAAATAAATATTTATCAATCTTAATAATACAATTATCCTAATGATGGGTAGATGGCAAAGTCATAAGTTAGAAAATCATTCGTATAAATTGATACAAAATAGAGGGAACTGGACCATCTGAATAAAACTATCAGAACTCTCATATATAAGGGTACATTTTTCTTTGATTTATATATTATTTTAGAAATATGGTGATAAAACTAATACTTAAAAGATATGTTACATGGAAATGCGATAAGTCATATTTAAATTATCCTTCATCCACATCTTCTTCTAGATATTCCTCTTTAATTTCTGGTAGTTAATCAGACGCTTCCTTAATAACCTTTCTCTTTCTGTGTAATTTGATTACTCTTCCAAATTTAGTAGTTTCATTAGACTCATCTTCATTCTTTCCCTTACCTAAAAGGTATACAATTATTATGAAAAATATTTATGTTAAATATCCGTATATTACTATATTTGGGATATTTATTCTATAAAGCTCTGATCCTACAAAAATAAATAAATAATCTCTAACATAAGTAGTTGGGGCTAAGAGTGAACAATTACAATAAAGTTTATCATATACTTTCACACTCTTACACATATTATTTATCCAATTTAACGACTAATCTCTTTAGATGCAAACATAAACATACTAAGCATCAACTGGAAATGTATAATTGATGGTGGTATTTAAGTATATATTATTTAACCGGCTCATTTGTCTTATCTAATAATCATATAATGGGTTGCATTGTAGTGGATATGGGAAATAACCATCTAAACAATACAGATTTTTTAAATATAATGCCTAAATTACATCATAGTACTAAATTTAATTTAATAATCTTCGCTTCTGTGTAACTAAATAATCGATAGAATTTGTTCTATTTATACTGATTCTGACTGCATCATATGTGAGATTAGCCTATTCTCCCTATAGCAAACTTGATAAGTATAATTCAATAGTGTTTGAGATAACTTTTCTCAGTTTATATTAAAGTTCATAATTAGTGAAATTTTCTAATAGTCGCCCCCATATCAAATTTGTAACATTCAATATAGTCTGTAAATCTTATTTATTTACAATTGATAGAGTCTCCATAGAATTATAGTTGAACTCAGAAGTATTTTATGATTATAAACCGATTGTAAATTCGTTTATTTGGTTTAATCTTAATTATAAGTTATACTAAATTGAGTCTAAAATTATTGTTGATTATTCATCATTAATTGAGATGAAATCAAACTTTCTTAAATAATTAAGGGATCTTACATAAAGTAGGAAATTCATATCATGAGTTGTTTCAGTATTCAGAACACTCAAAAAAACATCACTTATCATTTTCTTAAAATCATCAAATTCTTATTTAGAACCACTACAATCATCAAAATAGTAACCAAAAGGACATTAGCACAAATTATTCATGCAAATTCCTACTCCAGAACATTATTTTAAGCAAACCTATGAAGTTTATGATTTTAATAATTATATGCCGTTATATAGATTTGATATGGAACTAGATTATTTGAAGAATGATTATAATTTCTTATCTAATTCCTTAAGTGTACTAGTATCCAATTCCATTGTCACATTAAATAAAGAATAAGAACTCGAACCCTTTAAAATATAAATTAATAATATTACTGTTTATGCAAAAACTTACAATAAAATATGAATTTATTGATTTCCTAAACCATCTGGTAAACTAAAATTGCCACTATTTAATAGGCTTTTCACTATTAAGGGTATCCCATTTATGTGACTATTCTAATTTAAGTCTGCCTCCAGCTGGTTGCTTAATTAATAATAGTATAAATTATATGTGAATGGTACTTAATCATCTACATATTCTACATCTACATGATAAGTAAAGTTATCTAGAGGGTAACCTGATGAGGGTGTAATACTAAAATTATTTATTTTAGGAGAAGGATTTAGTTCAAACTTCAATGAATCTATTCCAGGGAGTAAATAAACTATAATAGGATTGTTGGAAATTGCTATATCAGAAAACACAAATTTCAAGTTCTGTCCCGATATTTTCATAGAGTCTATAACTTATTCATCTTACATAATTATTGCTGTTAATTGATTTTCTTTTAGAGTAACTGATATCATGTCATTAGGATTTATGAATCTATTAACATGATTATTTCTGATAAATTGATATTCTTAATTAAAGTCAGAAACTATTATCGATTAATATGAAAATTGAGACCTATTGTTTTTGCTTACTTTTACATAAAACAATAATGTTATGTTGGATGTATCTAAATTAACAGTGATGTTTGAAGATTATTAAAAAGTTATTATTTTATTTTCTTAATTTTTACATGGCTATAAATTAGATTTATTTGTACAAAGCCATTCATATTTAAAACCATATGATTATATCTCTTTCTAAATATCTAAATCATATCCTTTAGCTTGTAATTAAAATTAAGTTCCTACAAATCGATCAAATTAAGAGAAATTAACTTTATAATCTTAATATGGTAGAATTATATCTTATTGAAAGCTTGATTCCTATATATTGGCTTCAATAGCCAATTTGACTCCTTTCTATAAAGAATCAGTTGGTATTTAGTATGATAAATTCTTAGTAACATCGATTATACCTTTTTGAATTACAGAATTATTGTATCTAACAAAATAGTTCATCTACCACATACCATCTAAATCTGAGTTTGAGATTACACAATCATAAATATAAACTTTTAAAAAGATATCATCTAAGTAAATATAGGGTAATTATTATTAATGAGTCTTCAAAGTTAATATAGTTTGATTAGTTTTATTTATAAAGCTTACATAGGTTACTGAAATAAGATAAGTATAGTTTGGTTTGAGTAGTTAAGGTGGTATTCTTAGATTATTACCCTAGAATAATAAAAATTCTGAAATAATTTAATAGTGGTCAGGATCTGCTAATAATTATAATTCCCATTTAAGAACAATTACATCTCTGGATCCAGTTGCATGGATTTAAATTTAATTGATTTAGTTTTCCATGCATGGTGAAATTATGGATGGATTATCGAATAATATATATGGATCCAAATAGATATTTGGACCCTTAATTGTGCTATCGATAAATAGTTGTATGTATTATTCACAAATTTCATCATTAACATATTTAAACATATTTTATTTGAATAACAGCTAATCACCAACTAATACTGTGGCTTATGACCCTAAAAAAATATATAATTATGTTCTATTCCAACTTAATTGACATAAACTATTAACTCCAAATGATTCTGAGTTATTGAACCAATCAGTACAATCATTCTATTTATATGGATTATCCACATCAACATTTAAAAGCAAATTGAAATCAACTACTATTATATTTAGTGAGTTAGTGAAGAATATATTTACATATGCAATATCACATGCTATGCAATAATCATCATTAAGTTTTTTATTACAATAACAATTAGGAGGCTGTAAGTTATTTTTACATTTTGTACAATTAGTTGCAGATGTACATTCTAAGCAAGGACACTATTAGCATTACTCTTAATAACCATCATCAAAATATCCTTTTGGACATTTACAATCTTCTTATCTATCTCCTCTGCATGATAAGCATCCACCAGATGAATCACAAGTCAAACATTCAAAATTACATTATAAGCAACCCTATTTAGAATAAAAGCCTTCTGGACACTAACCTATACACTTATTATTCTACAATTAAAATCCTACTGCACATTTGATACAATATTAATTTCCAAAATCTCTACATTAATCACATTCTATAGAACAATCTTTACAAATTTAACCAAAATTAAATTAATTATCTCCACATTAAGTGGTACATGAATCATGCTTCTAAACCAACGATCTAGGACACTATATCACACATAACTTTTCATATTTATACTAATTTTAAGGACATTGACTAACACATTTCTTAGCTAATGAGTCTCCATAACCATTAGAACACTGATTTACACACTAGTCTTATTCTAAATAGTAGCCAGCCTAACATTCCGAGCAAGAACTAATTGAACTGCAAATCAAACATTAATTTGGACATAATACACATTTTGTTTAGTTACCATAATATCCATTGGGACAATCCACATAACAGTAATTACTAAATTAAAATAAACCTAAAGGACAGTTTTACAAGCACATTCCACTAGAAATAACCCCTTAACAATCATCTGAACACTACCAAGTGATTTAATTCATTAATTTTTCTAAACAGTATTGGTTACATTAAGTTCCATCTAAATAGTAAGTTGACTTACAAACCTAACAGTTATTGAATCCTGTACAAGTAAAGCATTATTACTAGCATTAGTTACAAATATTTCCTGATTGATAATAGCCATCAGGACATTATGACAAGCATAAATTATTTAAAATTACTTGATCGCATGATTTATTACAATAATTTCCCTATATGAATGTATTAGCAGGACAATCAGTTTAACATACACCTGATAGGGTATCCATATATTTCTAATCTATCGGACATTCTGGTACACATCTATTTTTGTATAAAAAGTAATCTTATTAGCATGATATACATATAAATGCATTTGTACAAGCTAAACATCTTTCATCACATCCAATGCATATATTGCTATTGTTTGAGAAAGTCGAAACTGGACATTAGATATAGCAATCATTCAAATATTGATAGAGATAGGGTGGACAAGTATTTTAACAATGATCTTATACTAATAAATAATCGCATGTATCTGTACACTCAAATGTAATATCATTATAATATATAGGGCATTCAGTTACACACATTCCATTCAATAAGTATCCAATTTGACATTTTAAACATCCTTAGTCTGAACAATCTGAACATTCTAAAGCACAATCCACACAATATAAGTCCATGACATATGTTTAAGGAGGACACTCTACATAACAGTCAGATTTATATTGATACATAGGACAATCCTTAACACAAGTTTATCCATCCTATATTAAATCAACATCACAAGTTAAAACACATTTGTTATTTACTTTATCTTATAATAATAATGGGCAATCCAATTAACAAGTATTTAAATTCAAGAAATATCCATTAACACACTCTAAACACTAAGATTCTAATCCTGCATAACATAATGAGCATTTTTTATCACAATCCAAACATTAATTAAAATCTCGATAAGTGCCATCTGGGCATTATTATAAGCATTATTGTTTATATCTAAGTAATGGGACCTCAGTTGGGCAATCTGCCATACACTAATTGTTGTATTAAATTTAAGTACTTAAACATTAATCAACACATTTATCATTCTCTATATCTTAAAGCTAACCATCACAAGTTTATCTACATAATTAAGTTTGATCATTCAATGTTAGATAATAATCAGGTATACATTTTGTACAGAAAGTTAACGAGGTGCATAATATACACAAATTTGAGCATAAAGCACATTGATCATTATTTTGATAATAACCATCAGGACATAAATTTATGCAGATTTGGTTAAAAATGAGACTACATGTACTCACACAAAATTTCCTAATTGTTTAAGTTGGATAATAATGGTAAAGTGGAAATGGGCATATGCTCTAACATTAATTGTTGTACAGATCTATAAATAAGTCTATATTGGAACAAGATGCGTCACAAACGTTTATTTGTAATACAAAGTTTTAAGCACACTTACTGCAATTAGTAGCACTCACACTACATTCAAGGCATTTAGTGTCGCAATCATAGCAATTTATCCCAGAAAGATACTACCCCAATTTGCAATTGGCCACACACACATTTTCTGAAACCTTATATCCTGATGGGCAGATTGAAACACATCTAAGTGTGTCAAAAACTAATAATTAAGGTGCTGAACATTGATCTACACATAGTTTTTCAACATCATCATAGTATTTAGGACAGCTTTATGAACAAATAGTTTAATTAAGATAATATGTTTAAATACATGATTAACAATTTTAATTAGTAGCTCCTAGACATTATTCACAAGTAGGGTCGCAATCCAAGCATTATTTAGTTTGTATATATGTATGAGAAGGACACAAATCTACACAAATTTATCCATAATTGTACGACTAACAAGTTTAAACACATTAGTTTGAGCTTAATATAATAAATTATGTTAAGGGGCAATTAATGACACAAAGCCTATTAATAGAGTCATAAAAATAATTTGGTTTGCATTGCAATGAGCAAGTAGTATCCTAAAGATAATAGCCAACGACACATTAAGTACATTAATTTTATAGAACTCCATAACATTTAGAACATTCCTAACTACAAGAGACACAAGAGCCATTCTGATTGAATGAACCATCATAACAAGTTCCTACACATTCTTTTAATCCATTTAGAGTATAATAAATCAAATAGCTAGGGCATTATTTCAGGCAAATACTTTAAACCTTATAGATATAGTCATAACAGACAGCCAAACAAATTTTTTAAACTTAATCAATGGGTTTATTTGATGGACATTATTTTACACATGATGTATCATTTAAGTAGTAATCTGCAGTGCACTTTGAACATTAAGTTACTAAAGATCCTGTGCATACTAGACAGGCAACGTTACAGATTTGACAAATTCTTTTAACATTAGGGAAATAGCCTGATGGGCATAAATCATAGCACATCATTCCTAACTGATATTAAGAGCAAGATTGCAAACAATATTTTAGGTTGTTTAGTGAGTTTAAATACTAAAAGGCAGAATCAGGACATGATATATCACAAGTCTAGCTAATAGTATTGTGATATGGAGTTATATTTGGACATTATGATATACATTAAAGTGCAGAAAAGTAATAATTCTTACTGCATTTAACACAATTTGACTAAGTATCTTTGCAAGTGGCACACTAAACACTACAAACTTAACATCCTGGTTATCCAATTATTAATATATAACCAGGTCCACATCCATTACTAAAGCATACATTCTACCCGACAACTTTATAGGTCATAATGGGGCAATTCGATTGGCATATATTATCATATAAAAAATATTAAGGCTCACATGTACTAGTGCATCTATTTATAAAGCTATTCATAACTGGAAGATCTGTAGGACATTTTGTTAAACATTAATTATTAAAATAATAGTAGCCAGATTTACAGTTCTAACAAGAATTTTAAATATTATTTGTACAGGAATTACATCCAGTATAACAATCATTGCAGGTATATAATAACTTTGTATTTGAGTATTAACAATAAGTTCCAAGTGGAGTCTATTCAAAACAAGCATTATTATATTTATAAGATCCTTGTAAACAAGTTGTTGAACAATATTAACCTTACTTATAAGTTCCTGGAGAGCAAGTAATAGAACATTTCCAAGTATTCTAGTCACTTAAAAATTATCCACAATTAGTTGTACACTTATTGGTTAGAAAATATGTATTAGGGAAACAACTCAAGCAGTTAGTATTTGAAGGTCCATCACAAGTTGAACAACTTAGATCACATTGATAACATATATTATTAGCGTCGCAACCAACTCCCCTTGGTGGTGTATCAATGCACTAATTTAAGTATTATTTATTTTAAAGGGGAAAATATGTATTAGTGCAGGTTGAAACACAAGCCTGTATCGTCGAAATAACTAGAAACTGATCTGATTTGCATGAGGTTACACAGGCCCATCCGACATAATCGTGTATGAATGGACAAGTCAATGAACATTAGTTATTTATTAAAAATGTTTAGGGTTTACAAGATGTGCAATAATCTAGCTTTCCATAGCAATTCAAACATACTTAACTACACTAAGTGCAAACAAATGGGTTTGATTATCCAAAATTTCCCTTACCACAATGCAAAACACAATTCTGTGGGTTGATTACTGATGAATAAGTTTATAAATTTCCAGTAATTAATCCACATCCTGTCAAAAAGCAATAATTATCATATCCATTTTATAAGAACTAATATTAGTCAATTGGGCATTGGTCAACACACCCTAATTCTTGTTCAGAATATATCATGGGATTGCAAAAGGGTTAGCAAACTCCATTTACTAAATAATATCCAGATAAACATTAAGTGCATTCTACATTTTTACATGAATAGCAATATAGAGGGCATATTTGAAAACCCCAACCTGTATTGAAAGCATTTGTTGGAGTCAATAACATTTAGATACATTAATTAAGATATGGATAATGTAGAATAGGGCAAGTATCATAACAAAAATTTCCAAGTTGATAATTTTTACATTATTAGACACACTGCATAGTAGAATAATCTGAGAATGGTAATATTTTTGAGGTATCACAGACTTTCAAGCAAGTACTTTACCAAGGATCAAAAAAACTTAAAGGATCACTACAAGACAAGCAAGCATTTGGACCAGTATGAAAACAATACATACATGATGGGTCACATTATAATGTTCTTAACCAAGTTTCAATAGTTTCAGTAGCAGACTTTTTCTGAAACCAACAGCTTCTAGTCTAGCCTATAGTTTCCTGCTTTGGGTATTAACAAACTATATTATTTAAGACTTTTGATCCTTAACATTCTGACTAACATAATACCTATGTTAATCCACTTGTGCAATTTTTAAAATAATCATAATATTGAGGGCAAGTTTATGTGCACCAATTTTAATTACCAAATTTATATGCAAAAGGATCTACAGATTTTTCAACACAAGAACTTACGCAAGTATAATTCTTATTATAGGTTCCTTATATACAATTATAACATCCAATTCTATTATATACCATATAAACATGGCTGCAATTACCTGGATAATAATTATCTCCCTAAATGCATCTTTGCTTTGAATATTATTAGCCATAACCACAAACAATTGCTTACACAATATTGTTTGTAATCGAGCAAAATATACCTCCTTACGAACCACAGTCTTAAATAGTAGGAATAAAATTTTATTATAATACACATTAATTGTTAATTAAAGAATAACCGTTTGGACATCTAGAGCAATAAATACCAAAAATCGTTCTTAAGCACTTTGGAATCTGAATAGGAGGGCATCCATCTTACTCCTGGAAGCCTGCTGGACAGTAATAGTATTCAGTGATATCCATTGAGCCTGGATTAGGAGATTCATTACAATAGGTAGATTGTTAATTTGAGCATTTCAGGCATGGGCTTTTGTTAGCATAACTTGAAAATAAAGAGCAGTCTTTTGTAGTAGATGTAATTATAGAAAAACCATAAAAAATTCTAATATCATAAAGTTAGATATATTATTGATCTTTGGCAGAATTATTAAGTGTTCCAAATATTAAAAATGAATACTAAGGCATAGATATGTTGAAAAATCCTATCTATGTTTAACCATTGGCAATTATCCTAACCATAGTTGAATTGCTATAAGCAGTAAAATTTTGGGAATAATATCTTCTTGTATAACTAAGTGTGATTTACATCCATTTCAATTAATTTACTTGATAATTCATTTAGTTGATTAGATTATTTGAATAGAAAGCTAAATTACCTTTAGAAGTGACTCCTAATGCCAAACTTATAACACTATAATTTCGAATTAACGAAACAATCTAAAAATCTTATGTTGTGAAGGCAAGCATCCAAAAGCTTATTGTTAAGTTATCATAAGCAGGTAAGGCATACTTAATTTAAGAGTTTAAGAATAGTTTTATCCCAGAAACCATGCTTATAGTGTAATTATAAGCAGCGATTTATTCTTAAAATAATTAAAAAATCTTTACATAAATTTATTGTTCCTGTTTAAAATAAATCAAATGCTCTTATTTAGAATATCTGCTCTGAAAAATAATCTACATATTATTCTTAATCCATAGTTGAGAATCCCACATAGTATGTGAATTTTGCTAAAGAGCCACATAAACGAGTATCAGTTTCAAATCCATATATTCTTTCATTTGTTATTCTTGAAAGAAGTGAAAACTTAAATTAGAATCTATTTATTATTATTTTTAAATATAATACATATTAGTTTGAATATATGCTGTTTAATAATTAAAAAATTATCCTGAAAGCATCGAATAAAATTTTAAGTTCAAAAATTATAATCCAGATTAAATATTAACACTAACAACGAAATGATACCATTGAGAGGTCATATTTTGAGTATTCTTATTTCCTATAGGTAGCTCATAAATTATTATTGTATCTGATGGATCTCCTCCAAGAACTTATAATTTTAAAAACTTATCATATTAAAATGATAATCCTAAATTAATATATGGTCTTGAATATTGATCATTTTAATATCCATCTATAAAATAGAAAATCACCTATTTTCCTCCATACTTTTTTTTTTTTTAATATTGAATATTTACAATGTTTGAATTGTTGAAATAAACAAATCCTGTGAATGTTATCTCATTGATTGTATCTACTTAACCACCATTAGAAAGCGTACCATAAAAGTATTGAGGGCCGATTAACAGATTACCAGCTATTAGATAATAGATAATTATTACTTATATTCCCACTTTAACATTTCATATCGACTGCTGGCTTATCGATGAGCAAAATTCTATGAAATGTTCCACTTATAACGTCTAAAATTAAAAAAAGTATCATCATTTTGTTTTTAATAAAAATAAATTTGTAATTATGAATTTTATTCACATAAATTACTTCAATTGAGATAATTTATATATTATGATAATAATTTTAATATGTGTTGTGATTTCTTAGGTTTTGCTATAAAAAGATGAATTATGGATAGAGAGAAATAGTTCTAATGATTAGATAAGTGATGGTAACTATCATATCTTTAGAAAGTACTAAATTGAGGGATAAGTACATAACATTTAAGAATATAGAGATAAATTTTCATATTATTTATTCATATTGACTTCAAAGGATAATTACTTTTCATTAATAATTTTACAAGATCCTGCTGATGATTTTAGGAAATAAACAATATTTAGAGCCTAAAATTAAAGTTGTGATCATAAATTTGTTATTAACTAATTCTATATTTTATGGAGATGCCATACAACTAAAGACATATTTTATCTCTATAATCTGGAAACGAAACTTTATAAAGTTTAAAAACTAATGGATGTCTCTGATAATTACTTTATCTTTGATTTCAGCAAGTTAATAAGATATTCTAATCATACCTTAAGACTTTATACCATAAATGATAACTAATTAAGTTCATCATCCTAATATGATTCAAATTTTACCATTTTGGATCATTTCGATAATTAATAAAATGCTCTAATTATTTCAGAGTAAAATATATATGTTGTTTGGTACAAATTTGAAGGTTCAAATTAAGCAAATTAGTTGAAATTGTATTCCCACAAACCATATCGTGAATTTATGATAGATGAGGATGTAAATAATTTTGATTATTCTAATAGTTTTAATTTAGTAAAATTATATTTTTAAGGGATATAAAAAGATTAATATATTAGTTGGCATATTAATTATTAATCAGATTATATTAATATGTCCTATTGCTAGATATATGACAGAACTGATTAAATACTTTTTATTTACGAATTTAAAACTTAAAATTATGTTAAATCCATTTAAATCAATGATACTGCTCTACCTTTTCTAAATTTATACACTTAAGATTTATATTTATTTGATAAGGAGCTACGAATTTTATTTGAAATCAATTACAAAAGTTATTATTAGTTAGATTATCTCGCCTTATTAAGTCCCTCAAATATATAATAAATTAATAATTCTAAGTATATTTACTAGAATGAAATGTTATTTGCTTTCCTTAACTTAAAATAGTAGGGTTAATTTCCTTATGCTCAGATATACATTGGAGGTGATATAGAATATCGATATTCATAGATGGATTAATTTGATAAACTCAGGATTAATTTTAAAACAGTATTTTTCACTGAAACCGTAAATTATGAATGCATTAGGAGTACTCAAATTTTTATTTCCCATATAAGAGGTTATCGTATATGCCAATTTTATAATAATAGTTTTATAATTGAATATATTGGAAAATCCTACTAGAATTTTGAATATTACTATTATGATAACATTATTGATGAATAAGACTATGTGTTGTATAGAGATAAATAAATGATTATTGCAAGACAATACTTATAAGTTTTGCATGTTTACAAATTAACGAACACCGAAAAATTTCTAATAAATACATTTATTTTTGATGAGGTAGATTTTTATCAATAGTATGCCTTTATTTATTAAAATGGAAATGCATTGAAATATGATTTGTAATAAGATAAAACACATTTTTTAGGGAATCAGCTTTTTGAATATAAAATATTATATGATGATATATACTACGCTTATAGAGACTCAAAATTGATTTTAGCAAATTATCATAATAACATTTTTATCATATTATAAAATTTAAATCTAAATAGCTTGATTATAAGAATGTTTATTATTACGGACTAGATATTTATAATATCTTTAAATTAGATTTAGAAATTTGAAAAAATCAATCACAGTCGAATACTACTGACTGGCAATCTAGAATTATATGGAAATATCATTAATGAGAAATCAATTGTCATTTCGGATGGAAAGTAATTTATATATATATAAAATGGCTAAAAGTTTTTAATAATAAATACAAAACTTTCATTATCACAAGCTTTAGTTAGCTCTATATAGATGGAAATATAATAATAACTGTTGTTTGCAGCTGACGATAAAATATGCTTTAGAATTGACACTTAAATTTCATGCTCAAAACTAAAACCCTATGTTTCTTATAAAATTGATTTTGTCTCTATTTAAAAATCCTATCAAGTTCTAATTCAACTTGAGAGCTCAAATAAATATGACACGTAAAGATATTAACAATCAGTTGAAATATTTTAAACATCTATCCCTATGAAAATTATTCATAATAAAACTGTTTTATTGAATTCATAAATCAATTTAGGGAAGGAATGGTATTAAGGAAACGTAATCCAAGTATTTTCAAATAATTAAGATGTCCTCAGATATATTCGAGAAAAAAGGTATATACTCTATGTATAATTTCTTTAATACAGCTCATAAAAAGGAGATTATTTAATATTTTATGCTAATTATGGAATGATTTAACTATATAACAGAAAGGATGATACATATCAATTCATTAAATATCCGGAATAATGCTAAACAGCTCTTATATTCAAAGAGTACATACTTTATTCTTGTTTGATGAATCAAATCCATATTTATTAGTGCTAATAATTTACAAATTGCTCTTTAGTTAAGATTTTATAGATTGATGATTAATTTTTGTTCAATTATGATAACTTTGAATATATAAAATTAAGATTCCTACCTAATAGAACCCTCGCCACTTACGAATTATTAAACTTATCATTGAATAAAGTCTTTTAATTTAAGTTTGCCACTCATTATGATTATTATATTAAAGATAGGAAGATAGTTTCCATCTCTTATGAAATTTCTACAGTTTGTATAAAATAAGAGCAAGAAACATGTTTCAATCAAACTTTCCAAAATTTTAATTCATCATTGATGGAGAGTATTTACAAAATTAAATTATTGAATGAAAATCATTTTCTAGTTTCATTTAAGCAACAAGGATTATATATTTATCACTTTGATAAAGAAATACATATCAAGTATATTTTGTTTCCTCATTAACGAATACGTAGATAAGTAACAAATGTTATTTAACTGGGTATTGAATACTATTTCGGAATCTAAACTGAAGATAATTTTATTTTTATATATAAGGCAATCTTAGACAATACATTATTTGAAGAATCTAAAATTTTAGAACCTGAAATATAATTAACTCTTGAGGATTTTTTTTATTATGTTCATTTCCAGCTATTCTATTATGAAAATTATTATTAATTTGTAATGCTAGATAATAAAAAAGAGGCTTTAATAGTTTATACAGTTAATTTTAACAATATTTTGAAGATTGAAGATTATTTTAAGAGCGGTAAACTAAAAATTAGGATTAGTGATTTAGAATAATTTGAAACTATGGAGCTAACAATTACTTAAGAGTAGGATTACAACTTTCTATTTTTATTAATATTTCCCATTATTTATATCATCATACGTTTTAAATAATTAAAACATTAATATTGATAGTTTTATGACATAAAATTATCAATATTTCTTAATTTACCTTCGAAACACTTGGTAGCAAAATATAATGTATAAGGAGAAATATTGATATTTATTAAATATATGATAGTAATTTTAATAAATGTTGTGATTTCTTAGGTTTTGCTTTAGAAAGATGAATTATGGATAGAGAGAAATAGTTCTAATGATTAGATAAGTGATGGTAACTATCATATCTTTAGAAACTACTAAATCGAAGGACAAGTACATCACATTTAAGAATATAGAGAAGGGTTTTCTTATTATTTATTCACATTGACATCATCGGATAATTACTTTTCATTAATAAGTATATAGGATCCTGCAGATGATTTTAGGAAATAAACAATATTCAGGGCTTAAAATTAAAGTTGTGATCATAATTTTTTTATTACCTAATACTATATTTTATGGAGATGTCGCACTACGAAGGATATATTTTATCTCTATAATCTATAAACTAAGCTTTATAAAGTTTAGAAACTAACTGATGTCTCTGATAATTACTTTATCTTTGATTTTAAAAAATTAATCAGATATTCAAATAACTCCTTAAGACTGTATAACATAAATGATAAATAGTTATCTTTAGAATCTGTTTATAATTCAAATTTTACCATTTTGGATCATTTCGATAATTAATAAAATGCTCTAATTATTTCAGAGTAAAATATATATGTTGTTTGGTACAAATTTGAAGGTTCAAATTAAACAAATTAGTTGGAGTTACTACGATGTAATCCGGATCAAGATTTTATAGTAGATGAACACTTGGTAAATTATGATTACTCAAATGGTTTCCATTTAATTCAATATTATCTTAGAAATATTTAAGAGGGATAATCTATTAAATATAGCTGGCTAAATATTTATTAGTCTAATAAACCTGTACAAATTTCTATTTGCTAGATATATAATAGAAAGGACTAAAGACTTTTGGTTTATGATCTAAATAAATAAATTTTTATAAAGACCATTCAAATTAATGATAGTGCACTACCTTTTATCAATTTATAAACTTAGGATTTATACTTATTTCAGAACCTAGAATTGTAAATCTTAGTAGAAATTAATTTTAAAAGCTATTATAAGCTAAATTATCCAGCTTTACTTAATACAACTAATATAAAGGAAATAAAAAACTCCAAATACATTTATTAAAATGAATATTAATTTAATTTCCTACATTTTAATTAGAAGGGCTACTTTTCTTATCCTCAAATATATATTGGAGGTGATGTTACTTACAGTTACTCATAGATTGATCTATATGATAAATTGAAGATTACTTTTTAAACAATCTATTTTACAGAAGCTGTTTAATATTAGTGCGCAGCAAACAGAATTTAAATTTAAGGCATTTATTAAAATAGTTTTTATGTATGTTAGTTAAACAATAATAGTTTTAAGATTTAATTTTTTGGTCTTTCTTTTTATTAGTAATATTATTATGATCAAATCATTAGCACCTAAGACTATTTATTATTGATAGAGCAATTAATGTTTATTGCAATTCAATAATAACAGGTTTTGTATGTCTACAAATTAACTATGGAAGAAAAAATATTTATAATAAAACTAAATTTTGATGAAATTGAATTTAACAAATAGTATGCCTTTATATCATTAAACCAAAATCTATTGAAATATGATTTTTTATAAAATAAGACAGAAGTTCTAGGAGCTCATTTATATGGATTAAAAATTTATTATGAAAATAATTTTTATGCCTATAATGACTCAAAATTAATAATAGCAAACTACATAAAAGATGTTTTAATAGTCTAATAGAACTTAAATATAAATACCTAAATCCTAAAAATTTATATATTTCAACATCACATATTTATTATATCTTAAAATTAAATTTAAAAATTTGAAGAAATCAGTTCTAATAGAATTTTATTAGTTGGCAATATAGAGTTATATGGAAATATGATTAATTAAAACTCAAATTTTGCCTCTAATGACAATGAATTTCTATTTATTACAACTGGAAAAAAGTTTATTATAATTAATTCATAACTTTCCTTATCACAAGCATTAGTGATGTCTTTTGAGATGGAAATAGAATAATAACTATTATTTGCAACTAATGAGCGATTATGCTTCAGGGTTTAGAAAATTATCACATGCTAGAAATTGGATCCTCGGGTTGAATTTGAAATTGACTTTTATTCTAATGAGAAATTCTATGAAACCTAAATAAAACTTGAAAGCTCAAATAAATATGACTCCCAAAGGTATAATCAAGTTATTGAAGTATTTCAAGTGAATATTCCTATGAAAATTATTCAAAATAAAACAGTTCCATTGAATTCTCAAATTGATTTAGGAAATGATTGGTATTAAGGAAGTGTAATTCAAATATTTTCAAATAATTAAGAAATTCTCAAATATATTAGAGAAAAAAGATATATTTTCCAAATTTAAAGTTTTATTAACGCTTAATAATAGTAAGGAAATCATTTAATATTGTATTCACTTAGAATGCTTATATTATATAACATAAAGAATCATACTAGCAATAAAATTAGATATCCTGACACATGCTCTTAAGCACTCGTATTCAATGAATATATATTATATTCTTGTTAGAATTAAAAAATACTTATTTTCTAGTGTGAATAATTTTAAAATTGCTCTATGGTTAATTCTATTTAAATAAATGAACCATTTTTTTTTCAATATGATAGTTTTAGCTAGTCTATTATGATTAGATTTGTAACTAGACGAATAATGACAGCATTTAAATTGGAAAATTTTTCTTTATAGTAAATCTTTTAATATAAGATAGCACTCTATTCAGACTATTATTATAATGGAAAATTAGTTGTCATAAATTTTGAAGATTCCTGTCTCACCATTACAAATTAAGAGAAAGATATCAGTTTTAATGAAACATTCAAAAACTTCAACTAAACTAGTTTAGAGAGTGTTTAAAAAATTAAAATATTAAATGAAAATCATTTTCTAGTATCATTCAAGCATCAAGGAATATTTATTTATCATTTTGATAATGAATTAAGTATTAGATATAATTTATTTCCCCATAAAATCCTACGTAGGTCAGCAACAAATGTAGTTAATTAAGGAAATGATAATTTTTTCTCCATTTAAACTGAGGATAATTATGTGTTGATTTATAAAGCAGTTTTAGATAATAATTCATTTTAAGATACTTAAGTTATTGAACCAGAAATATAATTATATTTGGAAGATATTTTTTATTTAAACAATTTCTAGCTATTTTTTTATGAAAATTTCTACTACATTGTTATGCAAGATAATAAAATGGATTCATTGATTGTTCTATAAATTAATTTTAATAATATATTAAGGATTGATAATTATACGAATAAATTAAATATAAGGATCAGTGATTTAGAAAAATTTGAAACTATGGAATTGACAATTTATGAGGAATTTAATTACTCGATTATATTAGTATACTTTTTACCAATGGTTTATATTGTGTTAAGATTCAAATAGTTTTAAAAATAAAAATGATTTATAGATTTTATAAAAAATAATAATATAAATCATCTTATATTGTTAACTCTGTTGTTTGACCTTGTATTATAGCGATTAGTGCTTTTAAATATATATTATAATACCCTTAACTTGGAACATTCTGTGGCTGATTTTGTTAGAATATATTTTACAAAGGAGGTATATTCAAATTTGGTTGAGGCTAGAAAATATCTGGCAACTTATTCCCTGCATTATTTGCTTAATTGGCTAATGGCGGAGGCTGGAATGGGTTATATGCTTGCTTAAGTGGCTATTATGGTCCTTATAATGGTATTGGTTATTAATATGTAGAAGTATTCTTATTCCAATTTGACAGCTAATTTATATTATTTTGGTAGGAATTAACTCTATATCTCATTGGGGATTATGATTATTTAAAGGTTTGAGGAATACTATTCCACCTTTAAGAATCATTAGAAACTCCAAATAGATTCTATGTGCCTTGATTGAATAAGTTAGGAGCTGACGTATTTACCCCAAATAAATTTTATACAGGTTGTTGATTCAGATTGCCTGTGTTATTTCTTGTGGATTAAAATGACTTCAAAAATGGGTTGTTCTATACAGTATTCTATTAGTTCTGAAAAGGGTTGGTAGAGTTACTCTAAAAGATATTATTTTATTGAAGGTTGTTCTAAAATATTTATTGAGAGTTATTGTAAAAATTATTGTTTTATTAAAAGTTGTTCTGGAATAAGTTGTTTTACAAAGGATTATTTTAAAACATAGTATTTTATTAAAGATTGGTTTATAAAGGATTATTCTAGTATAAGTTATTCTAATTATTTAAAAATGGATTGTTCTATTAATTATTAGACTATTGAAATAAACTATTAACTGCTTGATTCTATGCTTATCCACCAAATTATTGCATTTTTATTTAATTTTTGTAAACCATACTGGATGAATCTCTCAACTATTATTAATGCAGTCTCTCAAATTTTATCTTATCTTCTGGCAAAGGAATAAAGGGACCCTTTATTCCATAAGGATCATCTTCATCTATCAAGCATTCATCAGACTTTTCATATAGTTAATGAAACCTAAATCCTGGTTTTGGTTTAAGGTGACCGATAAAGCCATGCTTTAACCATATTGCCCTCTATTGGTCCATTGCACTCAAGGTTTTACTTTAAAAGGTAGAATCTTTTTTAAGATATTGTATTTATTCCATTATATTATCTGAAGGTATTATTTATAATTTTTCCTCAAACTTATTTGTTAACCTTTATAATTTCTCATCAATTGTTTCTTCAGGAATGTTATCTGTACCATTTTCTTTTCTTAATTATTATTTCAGCTATTGATTTCTTCTGTATTAAATAGCCTCCCTATTTAATTTTTACTTTGTATGGCTTTTCAACTCTTCCTTAGACAGTTTTTTTATCTCTCTGTCTTTTGAAACTTTCGGCTGCAAAAAAGTAAACTCTTTCTATCTTCTCTATTTTAGCAACGGTTTACCCTTTTCCTCCTCTAGATCATATTGTTTATTAACTTCTTTATCACCTTCTTTATCAGCCACTTTATCAGCCACTTTATCAGCCACTTTATCAGCCACTTTATCACCTTCTTTATGACTTTAACTATCGCCCACTTTATCAACTTCTTTATCATTCTTTTAATCCCCCTCTTTATCATCCTTATTAACACTCACTTTATCGCTCTCTTAATCACTCTATTAATCTTACTCTTAATCACTATATCTTTCTTTATCATCTATTGGAGAGAAGGATGTTAGAAGAATTGAAGAAGTTTCAGGCTCATTCTACTTAACCTATTCAGGCATTTAGTTTTATTATTATGGTATGTAGAATTAATATTTCGGATTATAAGTGACTGGGCCGTTTTGGTTAAATATATCCAATTTCTCTATAGGATAGCCGTATTAATCAATAAATTAAGCATCAGATAATTTTATCTTACTTCTTCTTTGCAATGTTTTTGATATTTATTGCTTAGATTATTAAGGAGGTTCTTCAGGCAATACTATTACCCACTTCTTTCTAAAATCATATACACTGTCAGAGTCAGAATGTTATTATCCATCTTAATTTTAATTTTATATTTATTTCTGTTTATCTTCTATTTTGACTTCAGAAAGTAAATCAATCAGATCATCGTCGTACTCTTCTTTATATTAAAGCAATGACTTGGAGGCTTTTTCATCATCAATCAAATATTATTTTACACTATGAGGCATTGCTGTTAATGTAGTTTAATTAGATCTCACATACTCTTAATTATTTCCTTCTACTTTAAAGTTCTATTAATTTAAGTTGCCTTCATGACCTTGGTCATCATTAAGATTATTTGGCTCGTTCATGAATTAGCGCTAAATCGAGCTTTCCATTGATTAAGTTTGAGCTTCTAATATTAAATATAATTTTTCACATATTTTATTTGTGATCAACTCAGACTGTGCTTTCTTTTCTTTGAATTACTAATTGTCTTGAATATTATCACTTCTAATTTAATGAAAAATTGGGATTAAAATTACCTTTATTAGCTAGTTTGTTGATTCTAAGACACCATTTGGTTGTTGTTATTATTTTAACCTCTCTTCTAATGATCCATAGTGCGAGTTTTTAAAATAAAATATAATTATATTTATTTAATTTAAATTCTGTGAGAGCCAAAAATGTATTATAATTAAAAATATGAGAAAAATTCCTCTTCATTAATTTTATCATATATTGGAGATTTGATATTACATAAAATGATAAAGAATAAATGTTAGAAAAATACAATATAATTTTTTTCATATTCGTCAAAATTAAAATTAAATAATGGAAAATTATAAACCTATGTAGGATTTCATTCCAGAATCGACATATGATTTCGAAGAATTCAAATTGAGACCAATTCATCCATTTAGTAGATTAGATAAAATCATAAAAAGCTGTGATTACACAAAATTACAATAAGGATCTAAATTAGATGATGATTTCATATTGGGTTAAAAGGTCGTCAAAAAATCAGCAGCTAAAAGATTTGTGTTCGTCTAATAATAATAAGCTTAATCAAACACCTAAATAAGATCTTCCTTTGATCATTCACAAATGAGAAGAAATAAGCATGCTACATAAACAAAAAAGCAAACAAACATTAAAAAGACCAAATTTAAGGATTCAATTTCCATTTAAGCTGATTGGATTACAATAACAGAAACCTAAAAACAACTTATTGATAAAACTCCAATCTCATTGATTGAATCTAAATAATTATTTCAATCAGGAACCGTCAAGAGATACAATACAAACTTGGATAGAGTCAGGCCTAATTTTGAGAAGAAAGTAGAACCAGTTTGTGAAGATTTGGTAAGTAGTAGTACTAGGGAGGATAAATATTTGGTAGGACTAATCGAAAAGCACGACTTTAATGATCCATTACCAACTGTTTATACTACAGATCTGTTATTATTTTCTGTTTTAACACTTAGAAGTTCTGTATATCCTTGGGATATTATGGTAACTAAAAAAGGAAACCAATTGATATTTGACAAAGCTAATTAGCATCAGAATAAGTTGACCTATCCAGAACTATTTACTGTAAATGAAAATACAACAGGTGATATGCCAGAGGAGGAAAAAGATGTATCATCATATTGCTTAGAGGCTACTGTAGCTAATGCAAATTGGTAAATAATTGGTGTTAAGGGGATGGAAACAATTGATTAAGTTCCTACAGAGGAATATCTATTCTCTGAAAATTTTGCCTATAGTTATTTAGAATTATTAGTTAGGGATAGAATTGAGAAGGTTTCAAAAAATGAAGATTACAAACCAGGATAAGAAAGGTTCAAAGTTGTTGTTAGAACTACCATAGAGGCTGTAAATTAGAATGATGAGAATTTATTAATAAAATCTTTTAGTGAATTAGAAAAACCATTTGAATGGAGATAGTCATTAATTACAAAGGTAGGAGAGGTCACAACTAGAACTATGATTAATAATCTTAATAATATCGCTAGATGGCTTTGTCATGCATAATTGATTGATTGCAATTAGATTAAAATTGGTTATTTGAGTAGATAAAGCCCCAATGATGATAATAAACATTCCTTATTATTGGTGGAAACCTATTCATAACAATTATTGGCTTCCTAGATCAACTTTAAATAAACTGAAACATGGTATTTATTATATTGAATTAAAGGTAAAATTTAAGACACATCGTGGAATATTTATTAACTCTTGAAGATGGATAATATTGTTTATTGAAATAATCATATAAATAATCAATAAGAATATTTAGAATTGAAGAAGAAGATGAGGATGAGAATTAATAAGATGGATGAAAAATGATATATTATTAAAAATATTTAGAGAAATAATAAAATTATCATTTCTTATTTTACAAATCATAAATTTTTTACAATGCTCCTTGTAACTATTATTTATCTTTCATATTCATGATGGGTTTAGATTTCTACTCTAATTGAGATTTTTAAGAATCTTCAAATATATTCTTCTCACCAAAATTTTACAAGTCCTTCAAAGTAAAATCAGTGTATTATTTATTGTAAACTTTATCTTCTGTCTTCTTAAATTATTGAGTTTTGAAGTCATATTACTCTTCCTCTACATCCTCATCATAATCCCACCAACCATCTAGTTTTCCTTGTCCCTCTAATTGAGGGAATACATATCCTTTTTTGCGCTTTAAATGAACCATTCTTCGAGGCATTTAAACATAATGTATATACCAAACTAGAATTAAAGCAAATCCCATAGGATAAAGGAATAGGAAAACAAAATGTTTTGGAGTATATCTTGGGCTCCAGAGCACTGAATCTTTATACTTATCCATAGCGTCTAATCTATCTGCCACTGCTAATTCATATGGTATTTTATAAGGATTTGTTAGTGAATTTCCTCCTTTTACTTTTAGTTGTGGATTCCTATTCAATTTATATTAAATGATTGCTTTTCTTGTCTAATTATGTTTATTATACCTCATCAGGTATTGGGGCCTAGTAATCGTATATAGAAGGTTTCTTTAAAAGTACTTTCTTGGGATTTAATTTAAACATATAATTTAAAATGTCAAAAAAATAATTATAAGAGGATTTTTAGGAAGAAAAATATTTTGAAGATATTGAAAATGCATGCAATAAGAATTCAGATGATGATGAAGTAGATCCATTAGATGCATATATGTTGGGAATACAATAGGAAGTTATCAAAGAAAAATAATAACCAAAAATCAAATAATAAGAAGAAATATTTGAGAATGAGGACCCTATTGAAACATAAATGGATAGTATTAAAAAGTCTTTATTACAAAAACATTCAAAAAATGCTACAGATGCTCCTCCTGATTTTTTAGATAGTGATGGGTATTTTATTTATGTAATTATTAGAGATGTGAATTTTGATGAATTAGGAAAGAAGAAGAAAACTATTGAGGCTCTACCTGCCCTTAATCACAATGAAGTAGATTATTAAGAATTTGCTAAGGATTTCTATCAAGTTCATGAGGATATATAAAAATTAGATTAACAATAGATCATAAAAATAAGAAAAGAATATTAAATTACTGTTAAAGGGAACCATGTACCCACACCAATTATATCCTTTGCTCATCTAAATTTTGATTAAAAGCTGATTGATAAAATATCCTCTCAAAAATTCACTAAACCCACTGCTATATAATCATAGGCACTTCCATGTTTGTTACAAGGCAGAAATATAATTGGAGTGGCTAAGACTGGATCAGGTAAAACTGTTGCCTATGTTTGGCCTATGTTAATCCATGTGGCTGATTAAAGAGCTGTTGAAATAAAGGAAGGTCCAATTGCTATTGTTATACTACCTACTAGAGAATTGGGATAATAGGTTTTTATGGAAACTAAGAAATATGCTTAAGAATTCAAGATTAGTGTTGCAGCCCTATTAGGAGGGGAAAATAAGCATTTTTAATGGAAAGAGTTAAGATCTGGAGTCGATATTATCGTAGCAACACCTGGTAGATTGATTGAAATGATAAAAAAGAAAGCCACTAATATGCATAGGTGCACATATGTGGTCATTGATGAGGCCGATAGTTTGTTTTCACTTGGTTTTGAATAATAAATCAGATCGATATTGGGATAAATAAGACCTGATAGGTAAATTTCACTCTTCACTGCAACAATGAAGAAGAAAGTTAAGTAATTGTGTGTAGAAATGTTAGAAGACCCTATAGTTATATCTGTTGGAGAAGGGGATAATTAAGTTAATGAGGATATTAAACAAATTCCTGTTATTGTTGAAAAGGAGGAGGAAAAATTAAAGTGGCTATAGAAGAATATGGAAAACTTTCTTGCAAAAGGGAAGGTCTTAATATTTGTTGCCTAAATCGGATAATGTGAATAATTATTAAACGATCTCAAGCCAGTTTATAATGGTTTGACTTTACATGGTGATAAGATTTAGCATGAAAGGACATAAATTATTAATTAATTTAAGACAAAAATAAATTTACTTATAGCAACTGATGTAGCTTCTAGAGGTTTAGATATCAAGGAAATTAGAACTGTTATCAATTATTTTCCCCCTAAGAATGCAGATATATACATTCACAGAATTGGAAGAACAGGTAGAGCTGGTAATACAGATGGTGTGGCTTATTCATTAGTGACAAAGGATGACTGGAAACTAGCTATATTGCTTATTAAAAATTTAGAGTTGGCTGGATAAGTTGTTCCCACTGAATTAGAGGAAATAGCCACTATAGATCCAGGATTTAAGATGGATAGAATGAAGAAGAAGATGGGATTTGAATTCGCAAAAGGAAGAGATGCAAGTAGAATGTTATAATAAGCATTAAAACGTTAATAAAATACTAAGGCAGGAATTGGATTTGATGAGTAAGAACCGAAAAAGGAAAAAAAAGTGTAAATTTAGTAGCCACCAAAGCCTACAGTCAAGTTACCTGTAACTTTGGCAGAATAAACGGGATATATTGGATAATTTAAGAATAAGTTTTAGGATGTAAATCCTTATGATAATTTGACAAATTATGCTGCTGCTATTTCAAGGGATGATTTAGATAGAGATTCTGTTATAAAACATTATTAGACATAAATGAGGGATTAATTTAGATCTGGTTTTATTTCAGCAGGCTAAGTTAAGAGTTCTGGTGCAGTGCCTACAGTTAAATTTTTAAATAAATAGGATTCTAATAAATAAGATTCAAAATAAGATTCTAAATAAGATTCTAAAGATTCTAAAAAATGATTTATAATTAAGTAAGTTAAAAAAAATCATTTCCCAAAAAAAATCATTTTTCCCAAAAGTCTTTATCCTATCCACCTATAATTTCATATTTCTTTTTATTATCATCTCTCATCCTTAGTATCAAGAAAAATAAAATCATTAAGGCAACTCCAATTAAGAAACAAAATATTGATAGCATCCACACCTAATAATGCGGTGTTCCATACTCGAATTCAATGACATATTGGCAATAGTCTCCAACATAAGGCGAAGGACACATACACATACCATAAACACAATACCCTCCATGTCTGCAAGGTACAGGACATTTTGTGTAAACTAATTTTCTATCAATCTATTTAACACTAACTAAGCTAGTATTTGAGGTTAAATTGGATTATAAATTATGAACATTAGTTTCTTAGAGATCTTATTATTTTTATATTATTGATCGAACACTCTCTGTCAATTATTGTTATTAAATGAATTATATCTTTAGTTAGCAATATGATCCCCCATACGGCGTTCTACAATAACAATGGTCGTTCTAACATAATCCATGATTTGAACAATTAAATTGACATCCTGTTTTCTCATCCATTCCAACATATTGCTCAAATGATGTGGTGTGGTTCATTCCATATTAATATTGGATAACAAAATCACATTATTCTCCAGCAAAAGGGACTAAACAATAACATTAATTTTATTCACAAATTCCATTTCCGCAATCTGTACAAGCATTAGCAATCATAATTAACAAAAACATTCAAAATTAGAAAAAATAAATTAAAAAAAGATTTAAAATAAAATAAATCAAGCATGGTATTGACTATTGTTATATGTAGGCTAGAGGACCCAAGAAACATCTTAAAAGAATTGCAGCACCAAAGAGCTGGATGCTCTCAAAATTAGGAGGAATCTATACCGTAAGACCATCATAAGGACCTCATAAACTTAGAGAATCAGTCCCATTAGCTATTATTCTATAACACAAGCTTAAGGTTGCTCTCTATGCAAGAGAAGTCAAAATGATTTTACGAGAAAGAGATGGTTAGATTAGAATTAATGGAAAATATAGAAGAGATCCAGGATTCCCAGTTGGCATTGGCGATGTTGTATCAATCGATAAGACTAAATAAAACTTCAGAGTGTTATATGATGTTGCAGGAAGATTTATTCTTAAGAGTGTCACAGCTGATGAAGCCAAGTTCAAGTTGGCTAAAGTCACATAAAAGAAAATTGGTCCCAATAACATTCCTTATATTGTTACAAACGATTCAAGAACAATCAGATATCCTCATCCAGATATTCATGTTAATGATACTGTTAAGATTGATTTAGACACAGGAAAAGTCACAGAATTCATTAAATAAGAAGCAGGTATTAGATTTATATCTATAAATTAGGAAATCTTGCCTATTTATTGGGAGGTAACAATATTGGAAGAGTTGGTCTCATCTAACACAGAGAATAACATCTTGGTTCATTTGATATTATCCATATTAAGGTATTTTTTATTTTTTAATTCATAGGATTCCAATGGAAAGAGCTTTGCTACAAGAATTGGAAATGTTTTCGTTATTGGAAAAGGAAACAAGTCATTGATTTCATTACCTGATGATAATGGTCTATATTTGAGTGCATTAGAAAAGAAAGAACTTAAAGAGAAGGAAAACAAAGTAGATGATGAATGAGAAAGTACATTATTAAATATACACAAAAAAAATAATAATATATTTTTCTTTTTTTTTTAATAATATTGTACTTAATCATTTCTTTTATGCCTTGGCAGCTTTTTAGGCTTTAATTTCATTAACTCTTCTTCTTGCATTTGCTCTGTTAAGATTGACTAACTTTCTCAAGAATTCATATTGTTTTCCTTTTCTTGCAGCACCAAATCTGTTTAACACAATCTATTATTTAAAACATATTAATACTCTTGCAGCTGTGTGGATTCCACTCTTAACCAATTATCTAGAGGCATATATTGAATTAATTCTTCTAATCTTTCGAGTTTTTTATTAGAATTTTGTTTTCTATTTCAATGAAACAACAAAATTGTTTCTGTAATTATCTTTACCATTAGTGGCTTAGACTGAAACAGCTTAATCACTAATAAATCCTTAATTATTATTTTCATTTTTTTTTACCTGCTGATGAATATGTCTATACACCAGTGTTATTCCATGGGTCTGATGATAGTGCAACACCTTATTATTTATGTAAGAATGCATTATTATTCTTGACAATTTCCCAGAGCAATTACTATGACATTTTATTTAAAATAGATATTAAAAATTTTGAATATAAAGGGTATTTATTATTTTTCATTATGTATGATGGTCATCAAATACATTCTTTACGTGATTTAAAGCATTTTCTGGATGAAGTGCATCTTTGCATTCCTTCTCAGCTAATAGACATACTCCAATAGTTCCTATCTGATACAAATATAAAAAAAGGTTTACCTTTAATATAAAATTTATAACGGACAAGACTAACACAAATGTCTATATTCCATCAGCCCAATTGTTACTAAATGTATTAGAATTCCAAAATGGACCCCAATATACAAGCCATACAAAATCTATTATCCATGAGAATATAAATAAGTATGTTAATCTAACTTTTTATGATGTCTTTTTTTAAATATTTCAAATTATATACCGGCCTTTCTATATCCCATAACAAGTAAGCAAATGCAAAAAGTGGTAAATTATAATCTGGTCTTGCATAACAAGTAAAACAAGCTATAAAAGCATTTACTAAAAATAATTTCTTTGGCCAATCCTACATTTTGTTTTATTTTTATATATATTATCTTTTTTTTTTATTTTTTTATGAAATTTTTTATCAAAATAAATATATCATTTTCTTAGGTGTCTCTTAGTAATTATAGCAGAACTTAGTATAACAAACTCTGATAATATTAATTGTATTTAGTTATCAAACAGAAGACTTAAGCATGTCATGATAAACATCTGCACAAATAGAATTAAAGCCATAACAGATTTTTATAATAGAACTCTTCGGAAGGTTTCATTACCATACTGATAAAATCTTTTAAGTTCTCTATAAGTCTAACAAAGTTGGAATAGTTCTTTAAAAAATAGGCAAATCATCATTATTGCAGTATTCATAACTATCAAGCTAATTAAAAGTAATAATACCTTGTTATATAATATACTCCTGAGTAAATGACATTTTATAATCCCATTTAATAAAAGATACTTAAAATCATTACTACTAATAAACCAACTTTAATCACCATATTGACACCACATTACAATTTATTGTGTCTTTAATATTATTGATTGCAAAGCCAACAAAACTCATATAAACATCTACATGTCATATGATTGCATCCACCATTTTTATAAATTTCTCTTGAACATTTAGGACATTCTCGAGTTAGGAGTAAACTTTAAACCTTACTAGATAAGTTGTCTTCTCCACCCATTTTCCAAAGTATCCCACAAACGCACTCATAATTTTTACAACCATCTTGTATTGTGCCCCAGTATTGACAATCTGATCTTGGACATCCTCGAATACTAGGATTATTTTTAAGGTATTTTCGTAGTAAAACATCATTTAAACCATCAATTTGAAGAGAGTCTATCATATATTCTTTACATCTGCTTGGACAGATAAATCGATCTATAACATCCAAATATTTGACATCAATTGTTTAACACATACAATCATGACAGATTTTGCAATCACAATCCATAGTAACTAGTTACTTATTTTCCAAGCAAACTAAACAATCCATATATTTTATCAGAATAATTAAAATATAAAATTTATCATTATGTCTGAATCAGAAAGCAAATCAGAGAAGAAAGCTGAAAAATTATAGCAAAAGCTCAATAGAGTGGAATTGATTTCTTAGAAGGCTAAATTAGAAGACTAATTATCAGAAATAAGAAGAAATTTTGGAATGCTAATAGAAAATAAAAATGAGCCAAAAATAAATCAATGTAGATGGACTCATGTGCTTAATGAGATGGTATTATTGTTAAATAATTTTTTAATTAAAGTAAGAGATGCAAGAATATATGGTGTCAAGAAAAGAGAGATTTAAGTTTAGAACGAAAAAAATTGCTGAATAAGCAATTATTAAAAGGGAAAAATATTTCGAATAAATAAAATTAAGGGAGTAGAATGAACAAAAATAAATATAGAAATATTATGAAAGGATTGCTAAAGTAACATTTAAAGAATTTTGGCGCAGTATAAATCTTGTTCGCAAATAAATTTAATAATTTTAATAAGATAAGGAAAAATAAGAAAACCAAAAATAAAAATTAGATGATATAGTGTCGAAACTAAATGATGTAACTGAGGAAATTGGAAAAAAATTAGAGAATTATTAAACATTTTAAGAAGAAGAAACATCAGAAATACCAATCGAAAGATATAAAAAACTCTATTTGAATCTTTAAAAACGTTCATAAAATAATTATAAATTGAGATAACATAGAGAAATTCATAAATCAGGTATTTTTTTTTTTTGATTTATATTATAGACATTGTTATTACCCTAAAAAAAGTTAAAGATGAATATTCATATGTAAATAGCTCTGTTGAAGGGAAAAAGATTCTTAATGCAGATAAGTTAATAAAAGCAATCAAATAAGTGGATAAATTTAAATTTTTATTTGATAAATAATCATAGTCATTAGATTAGTAACCTTATTTACTTCATGGAACTTTAAGAAGTTATTAGTTAGTAGGAATGCAATGGATGGCAAGTTTGCATTTATAAAAAATGAATGGTATTTTGGCTGATGAGATGGGTTTGGGGAAAACTATTTAAACAATAGCACTGCTTGCTTATTTAGCTGCTAACAAGGGAATATGGGGTCCTCATCTAGTTATCGTACCAACTAGTATTTTAGTTAATTGGGAGATTGAATTCAAAAGATGGTGTCCAGCATTCAAAATTATGACTTATTTTGGATCCCCTAAAGAGAGAAAATTGAAGAGATAGGGTTGGAGTTAGCTAAATTAATTTCATATATGCATCACATCTTATAAAATTGTCATACAAGATGCAAAAGTATTTAGGAGAAAGAAATGGTATTACATGATATTGGATGAAGCTTAACATATTAAGAATTTTAAGTCCTAAAGATGGTAACTTTTGCTGAATTTTAATACAAAAAATCGATTGCTACTAACAGGTACACCTCTTTAGAATGATCTTGGAGAAATATGGTCTTTGTTGCATTTTTTGATGCCATCTATATTTGATTCTCATTAAGATTTTTTAGAATGGTTCAGCGGTCCTATAGAAAAAGCAATTTAGGAAAATAAAACTGTCAAAGAAGATGTACTAAAGAAGCTTCATAACATTCTCAGACCTTTCGTTTTAAGAAGATTAAAAAAAGATGTAGAAAAGCAATTACCTCAGAAATAAGAAGTTATAATTAAATGCTAATTATCGAGAAGATAAAAATATTTGTATGATGAATTCATTTAATCATCAGGAAATGTTCAAATTAATACAACAGATTTTGTTGCTGTAATGAATGTGGTCTAGTAACTGAGGAAGGTATGTAATCATCCTGAATTGTTCGAATAAAGGCCAGTTGAGCAGCCTTTCTTATAAAATGCTATATGTTTAAGTTATCCTAAAGCTATTTTGATGCCAGAAAAAGTTTAATATTAATTGGATATTTCGCATACTCCATTTAGAATTCCGACAGATAAAGCTATTGAAGCCTATCTGGAATTGATGGAATTTAAGTTTAAATAACAAAAATTTAATAAATATGGTTAAAGATGGGAACAGAATAAACATAATTAAAAATTGCAATCATTTAAAAATAACCTCTAAATGAATAATAAGAAACTGATACTATATCATGCCCTATTGACATACAATGTTAAACTTTTAGATTTTCAATCAGATAGAAAATCAATTTAATAACATTTCCCTTGGATAAATCATATGAAAGAATTTGATGAAGAATATCAAAAGATGGAACCTGTTTTAGATGAATTTAAGTGTGTCAACAGGAAAGTTAATGCATTTCCATTAAGATTGCATTTTAGTCCTTATCTTAATTAGCCTGATGATTATGTTATTCCATAATCAGAAGGCATATTTAAAATGTTATAGAGATCCAGAATGCTTTTTCCGAATAAAAAACTATTAGTTTATGATTGTGGAAAAATGAACACTATGGTATCTTTAATACATTAATTGAAATCTAAAGGACATAAAATAATAATCTTTACTTAAATGACTAAAATGCTAGATATTATGGAGGCTGTCTTATCTATGTCAAAGATTTCGTATTTAAGATTAGATGGATCAACTCCAGTTGAAATGAGATAGAAATTAGTTGAGAGATTCAATTAGTTACCAATTACTTGCTTCATATCCTCTACAAGAAGTGGTGGTATTGGTATAAATTTAACAGGTGCTGATACTGTTATATTTTATGATACAGATTGGAATCCTGCCATGGATAAACAAGCCCAAGATAGATGTCATAGAATTGGATAGACTAGAAGTGTGACCATCTATAGATTAATCTCGACATCTACTATTGAAGAAAATATATTATTAAAAGCCATATAAAAAAGGTAATTGGATGATTTTGTTATGCAATCTGGAATGTTTTCGGCTGAATAAATAATGAAATAAAGTCAGCTCTTTGCTGATGATGAGAAAGTTGAATAAGCAATAAAATAGGTGGAGGATAAAGAAGATAGAGTGGCTGCATAATAGGCAATATTGGAGGAATAAAATTATAATTTAAATGGAATAGAGGAAATTATGGATATCGATGAGAATTAAGAGTGGATGAATATAAAACAATTTCCACCCTTAATGAAATATGGTCTAAAAATGATGGACATTAAATAATAGGAAGATGATATGAATTCTGAAGAGGATAAAATGGAGGAAGAGGAAGAAGATGAATCAGATTAGAATGATGATCAGGAAGAGAAAAATGATGAAATTGAGGAAGAAATTGAAATATCTCATGATGAAGATAGTGTAAGCAATAGTAAAATGGAAGTGGAAGAAGAAGAAGTGAAGTAAAATGGCAATAGTCATGAGAAATCCCAAGATGATAAATCCAATGAAGAGAAATCCCATGATGAGTAATAAAGTCCTCATTAGAACGGTGATCACGAATCAATATCAGGTAGTCCTGAAAACTCAAAGAGTTCAATCTATTCTGATTGATTGTTTTTTTTTATTTTAAAATAATCATTTTTATTTTAAAAATGAATTATAATGGAGTAATACCTAAAAGAACAATATCCCAAAGTGGTAAGAGAGTCCCAGTCACATTAAGTAAATTAAAAATACCGACATCTATATAATTACAAATGCCATATAATAAATTCATAATATTAATATTATTAGATATTTACTTAGCTTAAAGGCCAGAATACTCAAGGAAAGTTGAAAAATAATCGTCAATGAGAAGAATGATTTTACCTTCAATTAAATCAAAGGATTATGGTTTAAGTGAGGAAGAAAAATAAACATATGGAGATAGAGTACCAGTTGGATATGATAAAATTGAGCTATTGGGGAGAGGTGGATTTGCATTAGTATGGTTAGCATCAGATGGAATGAAAAAGGTAGCATTGAAATAAATTGCTAAACCAGGTAATTCAAAGGATCTTAAATTTGCATTTATTAATTCCCTTCATGTTGTTAAAATACTTAATGTTGAACAAACAAATAAGGATATATGGATAGTATAAGAATTAGGAGGAAAAACATTATCTAAATAATTACATACTATGAAAGGAGAATTTTATTAAGGGGAACGGGTTTATGCAGTTACTGAAACTCCCATGATGATGGACATTAAAGATAATAGTTAGAAATTTATTGATATGTTGAAATCGGTACTTCAAGGTATAGCAGATATTAATGATTAAAATGTGACACATTGTGATCTTAAGCCCGATAATATTTTAATTGATGAAACTGGATTAAAAATTATTGATTTTGGATCATCTTTTAGTCATGATGAACAAGATAACTTTGGTATGCTAACACCTGAATATATGGCACCAGAAGTACTAGATATTGTCTCAAACTGGAGTAAGTATTCATAAAATTACAAATGCCAAATAGAGGCATTGACTAAGCTTCATGGAGAGCCTAAAGTAGATGTTTGGAGTTTTGGTATTATTTTTAAATATTTTTTTCTTATTAGGTGCTATTGTGCTAGACTTAATCAATGGTGTTCCTAATTGGCTTTCTTATAAAGGGAAAATAGTTAGAAATGGTAAGGTACAGCTCAAATTTGGTTTATTGGCAGCTAAATGTCGAGATTTTGAAAAGTAATTTCTTAAATATATAAGGATTATGTTGAAATAATAGCAATTATAAATAGGTACAATTGTACGAAATAACTGTTAATTTTTGAGTTTCACTAAATAGAATTAGTTAGAAGATCTTTTAAGATAATGTTTAGCTATTTCCCCTGATTAAAGAGGGAAGGCACGTGATTTGCTAAATCACTCTTTCTTTACTTAAAAATGAATTTTTTGTTTTATTTATAATTTGTTTTGTTTTAATGTTCCTAAAGTAATTATTAGGGTAAACTGATTTGCTTAAAAAATACTCAAATTTCCATTCAGCATTAGTACACACAAATGACTTAGTCACTCCTTGGCATTAATTGAAGGATATCGGATATATTAAAATGAACACAGAAACTCCAAAATTTCCTATGGATCTAGAAGTTTTCTTACACTTAAGAAACCTATGTGATTCTGCAATAACAACTGCCAACATAATCAAGTTGGAAGAGTAATATATAGAAATGTTGCATAGAGATGGAATTTCTTTCAAATAAAAACATTAGTTCATTCTCTCATAAAGTCTCTCAGATTAGGACATTAAGAATTCATCCTTCTACTTAAATCCTTAAATACACAAGTTATTACCAAAAACGAAATTCATAAGTAATAATTAGGATTTTAAGAAGCTCAGAATTTATAATTCCATTGAATTTTATGAAGAAAATTAAGCCCAAGTGAAATTTCAAGAATTTAAGACAGAGCACAAATCCATCTATTATAATATAGGTCACACTCCGCTATAAATGTTCATTAACGACATTGATTATATCTCGATAACACTCTATAGAGGTCCATTGAGTGAATAATTCTAAGGACAGCATAGGGACTTATTCGGTATGCTTCTCAAGAACTTCAATCCATTATTTTAATCATAAACTATTTCATAATATGAAGGAACAATCTAACTCTTAACCTTCGAGAAAAAATGAAAAAAAATGGAAATATGGAGAAAATATTATATTTGATTCAAATCTTTTTTTTAAAATGATCTTTTAATGAGACTTGATTTTCTTATCAAAATAATATGCATATATTTTTTTGCAGCTCGACTTATGTAGAAAGACATAACTACTTCGAAGTAATGGTTTTGTCAGATTTTATCGTTTTTGCCGTACTCCATATTTTCATATATGATACTCAAATTTCCATTCATTTAATTAATAATATGATTCCCAAACTAGTAGGACTTAATAGATTACAATCCAGCCTTAAAAACATATATTCAGCCATCGTTCACACTAATGACACAATAAATCCTTGGCATAACATAAAACATACCTCTGTGATTGGTATGGGCCTTCAAACACCAAAATTCCCTCTTGACTTCGAATTATATCAACATTTTAGAGATACTTGTAATTCTGTGATTACAACTGCCAATATACTAAAATTAGAAGCCAACTACTTGGAATAGATTCGGAAAAAAGAGTCACAGAGTTAGAAGAATTACTTAGTACTTTCAAAAAGTCTATCAAATAAAGATATTCTAACTCTCCCATTCTATAGAGACTAATCATTCAATAAAACAATACCTATTACGGAAAATATCAATTTAGATAGATAACTCTGCTCCTTCTAAAGAGTGAATAGAATTAACTTCTGTTAAAACAAGGAGGTGAACTAGATGGTCAAATAATTTTAAAATAACAATAAAAATGATAATGTCTATTTTAGCATGGGACCTAGACTTATCCAAGAAATGATCGATGAAATTGATCTGTTTGTTTTAACTCTCTACAGGGGTTAGCTTGATTAATAGTTTTAAGCTGGATAGATGCCATCATTTGATACTATCCTAGATAAATTCACATTCAAGACAGCATCTAAAGAATTCGATCAGCATAAGGGTGTTGTCTAATTTTTAGTTTTTCAAAAGAAATGAATTATTTATAATAAAACTTGTATATTTCTCCCCAATTTTATTTACATTAAATTTGCATTTATAAATGCGATAAAATTTATACATTCTTTATAGGTAAATCAATAATTATAGCGCTTAATAAAATAAATCCTGGCGAATTCTGCAAAGCTCATAGAGATGGCTGTACTTGGGCAAGTAAATAGTATTTTGGCCAATGATCCCTTCGTCAATGAAAGTAGACCCTCATTCTTAACCATCAAATATAACCCATGTAATAAATTTCGATAGCCATAACTACTTGTATTCTTTCCAGCTCTCTAAACCTGCATTCTTAATTTAACAACATCAAATGGATTGCAAATGAATCCAGCCAACCCCGCAGCTCCTCCACTCGCCACCATGCTTTCTAGAAAAGTAGGCTACTTTGGATTCTTTAAAAAGGCTATCAATAATATGTTAAAATATACTTTTTAACTTTTCATAAAACATGAAATAAAAGGCACTAAACGGACCAAATGATGCTATGGTTGCACCATATGCTCTATATAAGGCAAAGAATCCTTCTTATTATAGTATTTATCTGATTGCATCGATTGTTCCATTATAGTTATATAATTTAAGATTGCTCTAGACTTAGAGGCGTTCTTTTATAACATCTTATGGTAACCACAATAGGCAGCTTGTCGCTTCAGCTAGCATTCCTGAAATGAATGAGTTCATATTCTCCCAGTTTTACTAATATAATATATAGATGTTTACGTTTCTTTTGTTCAACTAAAACTTGTAAAATTCATAAGAAGTTAAATAAAGTGAGTATCCAGGACCGGTAACTAACTTATAATCAATGAAAGAATACCATAGATATTAGGAATCCTTTATAAAGGCCCTTTATTCCCTCACCTGCGATCGTCATTTTTGCTTATGAAATTATTTTTAAGAATAAGTACCTGTTCCATATATCTATCCTCCTTTTAACGCAAACTAATTTTATTGAACCTGAATCTTCGATCTTATAGTGTCTAAGGGGAAGCATGCTCCTTTGCCAACTATTCCTGCAAGGACGCTTGTGATTGAAGTTATTTTGATTATGTCTTCCTCATTTTATGTCATAATAAATATTAATATGGATAAACTAGATAGGATTATAACATAACTAGACGAACTTGAATACAGCTAGAAGAGACACGAGGATCAAATCAAACACAATAGTACTACTCTACTTTTGAAGATACCCAAAGTAATATAATCTAAGATAAATAGGCTCTACTAATATAAAGAATTTGCGGATATTTAGATGATAATGATCTCTATAAGCTAGCAGGAACATGCTCAACATTAAGGAAAATAATATTTTGTCCATTAGGCTTCAAATTATTAATGTTGAGTAGGTATTAAAATGTTTATTGATCTAGAAATGCTCATCATTTAGTAGGTTCTAGACCATAGCCAATAACTTACTAAAAAGAAAAATTTGAATTAGGATAGTATGCAGAAACATCTTCAAGAAATCATTTTGAGGAGGAGGAAGATGCAATAGCTTAAGTACACACATTAAGAGCTGTAAAAGATTTCTTAACTAAAAAATTATAAGAATCAATATCAACTATCAGAAATTAGGAGGATATGATAGATGAATTGTCGGCCACTTTAAAATATGAAAAGTCTGTCAATTTAAAACTTCAATCTAAAATCAATATTCTATAAAATTAACTCTATACTTCTGAATTATAGAGATAAGATGTTAAGGAGAATCTGACAGAATTAAATGCTAAATATAATAAAATTGTATAAAAATATATGTAAAATAGATTACATAAATGGAATAGGAGAGGAATTAATTGACTGAGGAAAATTAGAAACTAATTGGACATAAAAAAGTCTTAGTCGATGAAGTATATAGACTGAGAGCTCTCGTCTAGTAGATGGAAACAAGCTAAAATAATTATAAGGAGGCATTGAAGCAAGTTCGTAACTTTATGGATAGTATTGAATTAAAACCCATCAACTGATTTATTATTTTTTTCAAAATTTTAAAATATGTAACTAGTTGAGAAAGTAAAGGTGGCAGTTAGATTAAGGCCATTCATAGAAGAAGAGTTGATGTCGAAAGACAAATCAGTATGTATAGATTCTTTGGATCAAAATAAAAACATGATAATAAGTATAGATTAAGATTAAAAAAAAGTTAAAAAAGATTTTGAAAAGAGATAATTCTTATTCGATGCAGTATTTGATCCTAAAGCAAATTAATAAACCATATATAATGAAGTCGGAAGATCAGTTGTAGATGTACTTTTTAATTTAAAAAATTAATTTTTTTTTTATTATAGAGCGTTATTAAGGGTTTTAATGGAACTATATTTTGCTATGGATAAACAGGAACCGGTAAAACATATACTATGATGGGTGGACCTGATGATTAAGGAATTATACCGAGATCATTAGAACATATATTCACAGAAATTCATAAAGATGTCAATACATAATATTCAATTCAAATAGGATATATGTAAATCTACATGGAAATGGTATTATTAAATATCAATTAAAGATATTAGATTTGGTAAGACCAGACAATTAGGATATAAAAATAAGAGAATGTCCTGATCAAGGAGTATTTTTATCTGGATTAGAATGGGTTGATGTAGAAAATACACAAGAATGTTTACAATTATTAGCATCTGCAGAAAAAAATAGAGTTGTGGCTTTTACTAATTTGAATGCTCATTCTTCTCGATCACATACAATGCTTATGGTTAGAGTAGAAAGGAAACAAAATAAAATACTGAAGAGTAAATAACTAACACTTTCAACTGAATATGAGGATGACGCAATAGGAACTCTTTATCTAGTCGATTTAGCAGGTAGTGAGAGAGTGAAGAAATCGAGAGCCACAGGTGATAGGCTCAGTGAAGCAAGATCAATAAATTATTCATTAACAGCGTTAGGAAAATGTATTCATGCATTAACAGGACCGAAGCAAACATTCGTACCCTTTAGAGATTCTAAATTGACAAGAATTCTATAAGATTCATTAGGTGGAAATTGTAAAACTGCATTAATTGTAAATATTGGTCCTGCGGGAAGGCATGTTGAAGAAACTTTGTCAAGTTTAATATTTGGCATGAGAGCAATGAAGGTTTAGAATACTCCTCACTTAAATTTATAAAGAGGAAATAGTGAAGGATCATCCTTACTCTAATAAGAGATAGATATGAAGGATGAAATTATTTAAAAGTTGGAGAAGAATTAAATGAAATTGTAATCTTAAGTTTCTATGCTTTAAAAGGAGGTATCCGAACTTAAAAATAATGGATCTACTTTAATTGAAGATGATAGTTATAAACTAAAATTGGAGAAAATGGAAGAAGAACATAAAGCTTTTTTGGAGGAAATCGACTCAATGATGGTTGAATAAGAATAAGAGAATGAGGAGTTAAAGAAACAATTAACTTCTTTATAATAGAAATATGTTGAATCGGAAAAGCAATTAGAGATAATAAGAAACTAAAATAATGAATTACATATTACTGTTCATGATCTACATCAATTAGTTGACTAGAAGGAAAAAGAGTTATTAGCTAAGTGTTAGGAATCACATTACAGATCAAATAAGTCTTTAGATATTATTAATAAAAATAGAGAAAAATAAACATAATCATGGAGATAGGAATTATAATAATTGACTGGTTAATATGCAAACTTATTAGAGGAGAAGAAGAGAGTTGAATTTAATAATTCTATCAAAGAAAATTATGTAGAAATTAATTATAAAGTGGAAGAACAATAATCATAAATAATTAAGTTATCTTAGGAAAATGAAAATTATAAACAACAGACTATAAAATATTAGTAGTTAAATAAAGAGTTATTACACAAACTTGCTGAATATGAAGAAACAATTGAAAAATATAATATAGAGGCTGCATAATAAGATAAGCTAAATAATGAATTATCTAAAAGAATGGAATAATATGAGTCGACTCTCAAAGAGTAACAAGATAATGAATATTTATTAATTATGGAGATTGATTAGAAAGAAAAGCACATTTAAGAGATTCAATCTGAATACCGAGAAATACAATAATAGATAGAGTTAATAAAAGGACAGTATACGACTATTTAATAGATGAATACTCATAAAGTTAAATAACTAACTCAAGAAATTTAAGGATTGGTATAAAAGAATACTGATTTGTAAGCTATGATTTAGGATATGAAAAAAACTAAACTAGATTTCCATTCTTAGTAATCACATACTAAAGAATAAAACTTTGATTTAGAAATGAAAAAATCAATCACCGTTAGTGGTGTTAATGAGGGATAGATATTAGTTGAAATGTAAATGAAATTTAATGAATTAGAAGAAGAGTACACTTAAAGACTAAGATCAAAAGATAAATATATTTCGGAAATAGAACATTAATTGAATTAAAAATCTAAGGATCTTAATGAATCAACTCAAGAAATCGATTAATTAAGATTCTAATTAGATAAATTTAGTAAAAGATCTCAATAATCGTTATCAAGAATGGAAGAAGTCATGAATTATGAGGTTGTAAGAAGTATATTAGAAAAAATAGTACTCTAAGTTGAAATTAATTTGTTAGATTAAGAGGACATCAATAGTAGCCTACCTTAAAGTGATCTTAAAATGTATACTAGATCTTTCTCGAAGTAGGAAGGCACACAGATGGTTGAAAGTTTATTTATAAATTCTAGAAGAAGTAACAATTTACCAATCGTTGAGTGTGAAAATGAGGATTCAGATGAATCTAAACCTAATTTTATCAGTAACTCAGCCAGCAATTAGTTCAGAAAATAACAATCTAGGCAAGATTCCGTATTTTCTTTTTCAGAGAAGCAATAAAAAAAGGAGTTTACATCATTATATGAGGATGATTTGAGTGATATTCATCAATAATCTGCAAGAGGGTCATCTAATGATGATATATCATTCTAAATTAATTTTAATGATGCTCACGCAGTAGAAAAATTCATGCATTAAATAAAATAAAGATAATTGACTTTAATTTAACCAGACCTAAGTGTGGGATCAATACAATAAGCCACTTCCCCTAAGGTAAATGAATAATCAGAATAAAAGAAATAGTACTATAATTTAATATATTTTAAGATAGGTGGAGGAATTGTATCAGGTAATTAGAGCTATGGCACATCATATAGTTGAAAAGAATTAGAGTGATTAGTAGACAGCTAAATAGTTATTTAAATCTACGCTTACGGATTTTAATGGAATGTGTAATACATTAACATAATACTTTTTATGATAATTCAAAATAATTTAAATGTTTCATAATAATCTCTGTAAAATTTAACTTAAATATCCCTTTTCTATTATCTTTTCAATTAATTATAGCTCGGACAGGTTTACATCAAACTATATAATAATCTTTATGGTATAATTGTCTATTTATGATATATTAATTTACTCTGCTAGCATCAATATATGAATCTATATCTTCATAATTTGGCTGATTAAATATCCGAAGATAATTTAAATTTTTTTAATAAAATTATAATGGAACTATCTGACATTTAAAATGAGTATCTATAGCTTTGCATATCTAAGTGAATTCTAGAGTCATTTGTTCTCTTCCCACTCCTGAAACCTTTTTATTATATTAATATATTTTACTTTCTTAACTTTTCCAAAATTTTCAATAAGAACATTTAAGCAATGTTTAATTAGTTATTAGTATATATCCTCTTAAGCTCTCTATGGTATAACTCCACCTCCTTTACTTTTTAGTTTCTCTCTTTAATCTATTATAAAGGACACTAATCTTTTAATATAGGTCTCATAATTCTCATTATGAATCTCTCTAATATCCCATTTAATTTAGGTTACACACTGTACAATTGGCTCCATTTTAATTTAAGAGCTCATAAAGCTTTAATAGGTGTATTCTTTGAATAAATTGAATATATCTTCAAATTATTGTGTTTAGAACTCAAAGTCTATAATAGAGAATCCATATTTTATTTGTTCCAATAAATAGTTTATTGATTCTATTGCTACTGCTCTCTCTGTTATCTCTGAGAATGATTTTTTATCTTTGGTCTGAAAGATCTCTAAATCCCTGAATTCACTCAACTCAAAGTTGATTCTTTCAATAAATTGCTTTAATGGATTATATCTTTCCTAAACTATTAACTACTCACTAAACTATTCATATTAGAGATTGTAGAATTCTAGATCTTTGTTTTCATCAAAAGGTAAGATCTTGGAAAAGTTGTCAAGTAAGTATCTTTATTAAACCTAGCCTACCAATTATGAAAATGATATGAATATCTAAATTTATTATAAATAATTACACAAACTTCCAATAATTAGATAATCATTTACTAGATTTATAGTGTTTTATCCTGATTATAGTAGCACAAGCAGACATAATTAAATAACTGCTCAAATATCCTAATTGAAGTAGATGATAAAACAACCTCACCAGTCTAGTTAGGCTGCATATTGTATATTTTTCTATTCCATAAACACTTATTAATCATAATGAAATCATCTTATGGTAATTTGAAAGGGTTTTAGTAATCGTATAAATAAAAGTGTAAAATTTCATTCTCATTATTTATAATCTCATTCATATTTTAATGTTTATTTGGTGAAGGATTCTCGACTCTTAAAGAGCTTAAATAAGAAAAAATTTGTATATTTGCAAATTTAAGACCCTGTATGTACTAGAACTATTGCATCAACTTTTAATCCTTTGATAAAGGCAGTCTCTAGTACAATTCATTTGATAGGTATGTGCATACCATCTTTATATTTGCTCTATGAAATTCATTAACATATTACATATATAGTTCCTATAAATACTAGCACAAACTTAATTAATAAACAAATACCTCTATGAATCTGTGTGACTGAAATCTTCAGCTCTCTTTATAAATAAGCAAATATATCCATATAAAATAATAAAATCCTCTATCACCAAATCCTTTAGTTATTTTATGTTAGCTTTAAAATGCTTAATTAATTTCTTCTGAAGCTTTTCCCATATTAACGATCTCATCTCCAAATATGTTTGTCTTACACTTTCTAGATAGTCCTCAAAATCAGCATCAACATCTTGCATTTAATAATTCTAGTGAAACCTGTTGCATAAATGAAAGTTCAATAGTAAATCTATTATTTCTCCCAAAATTGTTTTAATTTAAACTAATATATCTGAGTCTTTTGCTGTTTATTTTCCATATAAGATGCTTGTATTTATGCTCTTTTTGGCTAGTATCCATATGTATGTGACAAATTATGGCATTTGGTAATGCTTTTCTAGATAAAAATAACTCCTAAAATTTGAATGATAACTCTTTTCGTCAAATTTTAAATAATTAGTATAGATTCCATTTTAAACATTCTCTTTAAGAGTCTCTATTTTGTTTTCAAAGTAATTAGGTTCTATGCAGGCAAGCTATAATTCATTAAGCTAATATATATATTAATAATTTGTACTTTATATTTATATATATTATTCTATGTTTCCTTCATTATGGGTATCATTTAGTAACTATCACAATCAGCTGACATTATTGGCCCAAAGGTGGCCTTCAAAATCTTAATCTTCTCTAATGTATATTTCATTCTTTGAATGGCTTTATATTTTTCAACAATCTCAATCTATTTTTTAAGACATCTTTTCTTTGTATTAGCAAGCCTAACTCTAGCATCCTTTATTTTTTGTATTCCTGATATACTCTAATTATAAATTTCTTCAACTAAATTCTATCCTTTCTAAAAGGTCTCTTAATGAAGTTCACAATTAGATGCCAATTTGTTATCAACATTGTTTTATATTAGCTGAAGTTTCTGTTCATAATCAATTATTGACTGCATTCCATTACCACCAGTCCGATAAGTTGATTTATAACCTCTATATGCCATTTATAATTGAAATTTTAGTATTTCTTGATCTGGAGATTGTTCAAAAAATATTTAGCATTCCTACTATTATAAAATAGAATCGTCGTAAACCAATACTTTCTTATTAAATTATTATACAATACCGGTGCCTCTTTAACATCCTTCTGACTATTTATGATTGCCCTTAAAAATAGAATTAATTTCTTTACCTTAAAATTCTTTCATTCTAATCACTTAGACTAACTAATGACTTCATTTGTTCAAGGGTAAATTATGGAGACTTTTCGCCTTATATTTTTCTCCATATAAATTCCATTTTATTATGAAAAATATTTTTTAAACAAATGTAATATACATCATTTTTTAACCAAATTTTATTGATAATAGATGGTCAAACTCAAAAATAATTAGAAATTATCCAAATCATAATTTTCATATTATGTTTGTATGAAGCCTAAGTAAATCAGTAAATTAAGTTGTATTGATAGTTTTTATGGTCCATATTTCATAGTTGCAAATAGGATTCTATCATTTAGTCACAATTCGGTCAACAAAATGATCTCAAGTTGTAATAAATTTTTTAGTTCCATAAAAATTTGATGATATCTTCTATTACAGAAGTCTTATATCTTATATTTGAGAAGGTAAAAGATCGTTTTAACAATAAATTCGGTGTATGTAGTACCCATCTCTTTCTTCATCTCGCAACCCTGCTAATTTTTCATAATCAAATAATATTTTTAATAATATATGTTAAAATCTCATAATATCAGACACTTTAGCTTTGTGATTTTTATTCTTTTTTTAATTTTTATATTTGTTTTGCATCTTTGATCTTCTTTTTCAGCTTTTTCATTATGTCTGTACCTAAATATCTTTCTATCAGGAGTAACAAAAGATCAACAAATAAAAAATCCAGGACAAAAGCAGCATAATATGAAATAAACTTAATGGTATTATATTTATAATTACCCAATCTGTTTGATCCATTATGTAATAGCATTGATATAGGATTATTATAATATATACTAAATTGCCTAAAACAATCAACAGTAATATGAAAAATAGATTTACATAATTTTTCAAATATGATGATTGTTTATAGATTTTCTATATTAATTAAAAATATTTTACTTCAAAGGCTGAATCAAATATTCTTAGCAATATTATTACTCCTAGTGATGGATAAATTGCCATATTATATTTCATAGATCCATTTGTCATATATGAAACACACATTAATGCAGCGGACCATCTATACCAAACCACTAATAATCTAAAATATTTGGGAATCAACTATTTTGGCTTGAAAATTATTCTAAAGAAATAATGGAAAAGCTATAAATATTAATTTTATTGTTTACATGATATTAACCTAAACTATATTTGAATCCATACTTATTATCAAAATTTATCTAATCCTCTATAAAATCCTATTGATTATTATTTTTCTAATTTTATTATGATATCTGTTATTGTACTTTCTTATTATTTAAGTCAATAGTTTCTTCAATCTAACTGAGTTAATTTTATATTTTATATCGTTTTCTAATTTAAATAACTTTGCCAAATTTAACACCCTAGAGGTTGCTTTTTTTCTCCTCTTATACTTTGACCAACGAAACTATAATTATAGCAAAAAGTTGCACAGCATAACCATATACTACAATATTGGGAACTGTTATTATATATAATTTAGATCCCTAATAAATGTATAGATTGTCTTCAACATAAGTTGTTGGTGCTAGCATACTACAATTACAATACAATAGATTTTCAATTACTTTTGATGAACAATAATTATCGTCCCAGTTAAACGTGGAACTACTTCTCTATATGCACACATATATTTTTGAGTTATCAACTGGAAACGAATAGTTTATTGAATTTTACAGTTAGATATTATATAATCTATTTTATTGTCTTATCTTGTAATCATACACTGGATTGCATTAGGATTCATAAGGAAAGTACCCATCAGTACAGTATAAATTTTTCAAATATAGAGTTTATATGACATCAAAGTATTAAACACTTGATGCTAACAATCTTTTATTAATTTGAGTGCCGATTAAATAATCAATTGAATTGGTTCTATTGATTACTATTTTACAAGGATCATAAGTTAAATTGGTAGACTCTCCAGGCAGTAAGCTTTAAAGATATAACTCTATTGTATTTTCGATAATAATTCTCAACTTATATTAAATTTCATAATTCGAAAAGTTGTTTAACAGGTATAACCAAACTAAAGATGTGGTATTCAAAGTAGTTTGTAAATCTATTTAATTTACTATTGATTTAATATCCATTTAGTTATAATTGAATTCTGATGTGTTTTATGCTTATAAACCAATAGCGAATTTGTTAATTTTATGCATTCTTAATTCAATGTTATTACTTAAAACAGCTAACAAGGAATGTGACTGAGTTTCAGTTGTATTTATAAAGGAAAAAGTTCTCAAATAATTCAAAGACCTTATATAAAGCAAATAATTTGAGTCACTTACGTCCGAATCAATTACTTTTTAGTATATTATCTTAAATTATTAGATATAGGCTTCATATTCTGATTTGGAACCACTGCAATCTTCAAAGTAGTATCCTGCGGGACAATTACAAATTTTATTAATACAAACCCCTACTCCGGAGCATTGTTTGAGACACACTTGTTGGGTCTAACTTTTGACTAATTATAATCCATTATAAATATCCGATAAGGATGAATCACTATTATTAAAGAAGCTCTCTAATTTTGTATGAAGTGATTTTATAGTAAAGGTATCCAAAGTTATGGAAATATTTGTCATAATTTAAGAAAGCGATCCCTAAAATAAATATATTTAATTACAGTTTTTGCTCTGACTTCAATCAGTATGTAGATTAATTAATCTGCGATTCCACCAGGTAAAGTGAAATTTCCATTATTTATTCCATCAGTCACTACTGGAATACCATTCAAATTGGACTTAGAAGACACATCTTTATCTAGAATTACTTTTAATAAATAGTAGTATATATTAAATGTGTAAGGCATCTAATCTTCCTATTGATCGACAATAATATTGTATGCAAATTTATCTAATGGATGACCTGATTTCGGATTAATGGTGTATTTCATGATTACTGGTACCGAATTAAGAGCAAATTTGAGTGAATTCTTTCCTGGCAATAAATACACTAAGATGTGATTGTTAGATATCGCAATTTCACTGAATATGAACCTAAAATTCTTTCCATCAACCAATTTAGAATTAATTATCTGATCATCCTGTAAAATAATAGCGGTTGTTTGTTAGTCTTTCAATTAAACAGTTACCATGTCATTTGGATTGATCTAAAAAAATATTATATAATTACATATCCATTTATGCTGCCGTTATTTTCTATATATTCACATTCATAATTCAATTCGCTAACAATTATCACTTATTAGGCTATGGAATATCTGTTGTTCTTAGATGCCCTTACATAAAACAATAGTGTTAAATTTGCAAAATCTAAATTAGCTCTCATAATTCTCTAATTATCAAAGGTTATTATTTAATTTTCTGAATTCTTGCAAGGATTAAGATTTTATTTATTAATACATAACCATTCGTATGTAAACCCTAATGATTATAATACAGTCTCTTTGATGTCAATATCATAGCTTTTCGAAATTATATTGAAAATAGTGCCAACAAATCTATTAGGTTGTGTAAAATTAATGATGTAACTTTAAAAAGGTAAAGTAAAGTTAGTGGAAAATTGTGAATCAAGAATATTGGCATCTATTTTTAGTTTAACTCCCTTAGGTAATTTGCTTAGGGGCAATTATTATGAAAGAGTCTTTGTTACATCCACAAATTCCTAAAATATTTAAGTTCCATTTTATAAGGAAATTACATAATTTATTTAGAAAGGTCCACTTAGATCTAAGAATGTTGTGATACAGTCAAAAATGTAAACATCAAGAGTAAACTTATTTTGATTTAATGAAATATAAGGAAGGTTTGCTGCTATAGTTTTCATAACTAATAATGTTTAATTGAGCTTTCCCAGAAAGTTTATATATTTTACCTAAATATAATAGGTAAAATTAGGTCTAAGTGTTTAGGATGGAATTACTAGATTATTTTTCTATTTAGAGAGAAAGTCTTTAATTTACCAAAAATGATCTTGATCTGCGATTTCCTATAATTCCCAAGAAATCACTTGTACATCTCTATTACCAGTTGCATTTTTGGATATTTAATTTATTGTGTTATCCATGCATGAGGAAATTAAAGGCTAAACATCAAATATAATATAAGGTATTAATTAAACAGCCGGTTCTAGAATTGTACTGTTTATGAAAGTTGATATAAAATTCTAACAATCTTCATCATTCACATATTTAAACATATTGGGTTAAAATAACAAGCTATCTCCTATCTGAATGGTGGCTTATTTGCCTAATCCTATATGAATTTGAGTTCTATTCCAATCCAAGTAACAAATGCTGTTTAATCCAAGCTATTCGAAGTTAATAAAGAAATATTAGCATTCATTTTAAACAAAAGGATTATCTAAATTTATACTGATTAGCAGAGAAAAATCAACTGTAATAAAGTTTAATGAGTTTGTGAAATAGATAGTTACCTGAGCAACATCACAATTGATGCAGTATTCATCATTAAGTTATTTATCACAAGAACAATTTGGAGGTTTTAAATTATTAATGCATTTAGTACAATTACTTGGTGATGTACATTCAGGGCATGGGCATTTTTAACATTAATCTTAAACTCCGTCATCATAATATCCCAAAGAGCATTTGCAAATTTCGTTGTCTAAGCTTCTATCTCCTCTGCAAGTTAAACAGCCATTCGTGTCACAAGTAGAACATTGATAATCGCAAGCTCGACAGCTGTCTTTCATGTAATAACCCTAAGGACATGCTCCAACACACCTTTTAGTTGAATCCATTGTAAAACCCGAAGCACAATTAAAACATTTATCATTTCCAAAATCTGAACACTAATCACATTCGACTGAGCAATTATAACAAATGTATCCACTTCTGTATTGACTTGTTTTACATTGAGTAGCACATATATCATCACTCTAAACATAAGGTTTTGGGCATTAGAATAAGCATGAGGTAAGATATTTATAGCTTCCCAAAGGGCACACATTTACACATTCCCTCTTTTTTAAATCTCCATATAGTCCGATTGGACAAGATGAAACGCATTACTAGTTATTGAGAAAATATCCAACCGAACATAATGAACAACTATTTTCGGAGATGCACAGCAAGCACTATGATGGGCATACAGTACATTAAGTATTATTTTTGAAATATCCTTTAGGACATGATTAAATACATATGGATTAGTATAATAATGAATTGATTGGGCATTGTGTGAGGCAATATTTACCCGAAACAACACCAGTACAATCGTCAGTGCATTCCCATAGTATTTGATTCATTAAATTTGGGCATGTTAAATTACATTCAGATCCATCTAAATAAAAATTTGATTTGCAAGAAGTGCATTTTGAGTAAGTATCACAAGTTGAACATTAGCTTTAGCATTAGGCACAAATGAATTCATTTTAAAAATACCCATCATAGCAATTTGCTATGCATTATGTATTTAGAATCAATAAATCACAGCTTTGAACACAAAAATTGCCTTTAGTAAAAGAACTATTTGGGCAAGTTGATCTGCAAACTCCGTTGAGGGTATCCATAAACTTTAATGAGATAGGACATTAAACAACACATCTTGATTGATATAAGTAATAACCCTCATTACAAATTAAACAATTATTTTTATTATCGCATTAAAAGCATCTCTCTTAGCAATCATTGCACTTGTAATTCGAATCTGAATAGGTTGATAAAGGACAATTAACTTAGCAGTTTCCTTAATATTCGTAATATGGTAAGGGACAGGATTAGAGACAATGGTCAAAAAGAGTTACTGATTTTTCCGGACAACTTGTAGCACAAACCATATTTACATCATCATAATAAAGTGAACAAAATGTTCCACAAACATTATTGCTTAAATACCCAGAAATACATTTTTAGCAGCCCTAAATATTACAATCTTCACAACCGACTTAACAAACTACACAATACAACCCCATTTAGAAGGTTGATTTAGGGCATTCTGTCAAGCAATCTTAACCATATTGAACGATAGGACACCCAGCAATGCAAGTTTACCCATTTTGAACTTGAAGAGGTCCACAAGTTGTCACACACAAATGATTTACTTCATCTTATAATTCAGATCCACATGAAGTTCCACATTCATTACCGTTTAAATAAAACCCTTAACCACAAGCAACGCATTATGTAGAAAGAGGCCCAAAACAATCAGTGCACTAGGAATCACACAATTTGCAAAGACTTAAATCTCTGTATGAACCCTTAGGACAATCGATTACACATTCCAATTAATACTGCAAAAGTGGGGGTTGGGTTGGACAACTTAATAAACACTAATTATTATATTTAACTTATGTTGGCAGACATTAATCTACGCAATTCATGCTAGTTACGTCCTCTAATCTTGTATTACAAGTAGTTTAGCATTATGATAAATTGTTAACAGTGCTTAAATAATACCCTTCAGCACAAGTTTGACAATTATTTGCTGCCAAACAAGTCAAGCATATACTAGGACAGGCCACACAATTACCACTTGAAGCATATAATCCACTTGGACAATTATCGATACAAAAACTGTTATATTAAAGTGAACAGGTTGTCACACAAAATCTTTTTGTGGTTTTTGGGGGAGAATAATGCAAAAGTCCATCAGGGCATCCACTTTAGCATAATTGATTTTGCATATCTATGAAAAGGTTTGTATCAACACAATTTGAACCACATTAATTTATATCAAGAACAAAATTTGTAGCACAAGATGTGCAGAATGTCGCACTTCCGATACAATTGGTGCATTTTGGATCACAATCTAAGCAATAAGCCCCTGATTAATATTAACCTTAAGGACAATCATAAACACAAGTGCTATTTGATAGCAAATATTATGAAGGGCATGACGTAACACATCGTAGTGTATCAAATACCAAGAGTTAAGTTTCGGAACAAATTTCTACGCATTTGCTTATTGAATCATCATAGTAAATTGGGCAATTCGATGAGCAAGTATTATCCTAAAGATAAAATTGACTTGTGCATTAAGTGCATTCTTAATTTAATGGCCCGAAACAGAGAAGACATTTTGAGTCACAATCTTAGCATATTTTGCCATCTATATATGTAAATGAAGGGCATTATGATATGCAGTTTTATCCGTAACTAAACATATTTGAAGGACACCTAGCAACACATTAGTTTAAACTTTGATTTATGAACAATGACAATGAGCATGTTGACACACAGGAGTATGAAATAATATCTTTATAGTAGCCAATAGGACATGTTGCCAAGCATGAGGTTTATAACATAAAATATCCTGAAGCGCATTCTGTGCATTATGTATTTAAAGTACCATAACAATTTATGCATTCTGTTGCACAAGCTGTACAGTATTGATTGTTATTATAAGAACCCTCATAGCATGTTTTAACACACTATTTCTTGTTGTTTATGGTGTAAAACAATAAGTAAGAGGGACATGTAGCTAAACAAACCCCTTAAGCTAAATAAAGATAACCTGAACAAGAATCGGAACATTTACCAGCAGCCACATCTAAGGGTTTATCTGGAGGGCATTATGTAACACAAGTTGTATCATTCAAATAAAAGCCTGAAATGCATTGTGTGCATTGATTTGATGATGCTCCAGAACAATATGAGCAAGTTTGATTGCATTTTTCACAAATTTTAGGATTCGGATAATATTTGATGGGACATACGTCAAAGCACTACATTCCCAATTAGTAATCTGGGCAGGCAGCCATGCAATATTTGAGTCCAGTATTTGTGTTTATGTATGTATAATTTGATGTTGCACATTTTTCAACACACTTCGATGTTACTTAACTTAAAAAAGGAGTATTTGAAGGACAAGACGAATTGCAGGACGATCCAGTTAGGAAGTAATTTGGTTTACAGCCTTAGCAATTATTACTAGTTGTCTTACAAAGTGAACATTAAGGGTCACAAGCGAAGCATCCTGATTATCCAGAAATAGCATAGTATCCATTACCACAAGCCTTTGAGAAGCATACATTTTAGCCTGAAACCTTATATGTCAATGTTGGGCAAGTAGTTTAACAAACATTATCATAAAGATAATATTATGGAGCGCAAGTATTAGTGCACAAATTCGTGAAACTGTCCAATACTGGTAGATCAGATGGGCAAGTTGTATTGCATCGTTTTTAGTAATAGTAATAGCCTGAAGAACAGCTGTTACATTGATTGGGGAAGTTACCTGTGCAAGTTTTACAACCTTTGTAACAAGGATCACATAAATACATTTGCTTCTAAGCAGAATACAAACAATATGCTCCAGTGGGTGTGCTTTCGAAACAAGCAGATCCAAATTGATAATACCCAGATAAGCAAGTCGTTGAGCAAATTTAACCTTATTTAAATGTGCCAGATGAACAAGTAGCCGAGCACATCCAAGTTTTCATGTCATATTATAGTGAACCACAATCTGTACCACAAAACTAATTATTCAGGTAGGTATTTGGATAACAGGATAGGCAGTTAGTATTATTTGGACCATTGCAAGTTATACAAGCAGCATGACAAGGATAGCACTAATTAGTAGCATCACATCCAATCCCAGCAGGAGGTGTATCATAGCAGTCGCCGAGGTATACTTTATTATATAAGGGCAAATATTATCCGCAAGCAGGGAGGCAAGCATTGGCTTTTGCTGCTATAAATGAACCTGAAGGACATGATGTTACGCAAATCCAATTTATGTAATCTGCAAATCTAGGACACGAACTAAAGCATTAATTACCTATTAAAAATACACCTGGAACACAACTGGTGCAAGATGTACCAGAGCCCTAACAAGTTTTACAGTTGTTGGTACAAGGAGAGCATTTGGAAGTGACTTTATTTTCAAAATATCCTGAATCACAGCTTAGTACGCACTAAAAAGGATTTGAATGATGTAAAAAAGTGGCAAATGGTATACCTGCCCACACTTACCCGCATCCATTTTTAAAACAAGATGCGACTTGATATCCGTTTAAATTGGAGCTTGGGTATTAATATGAATTGGCAGGACACACACTAACACAATCAGATGTACCATCATAGTAAATTAATGGAAAGCATGTTATTTAGCATTTGTTATTAACCAGAAAATAATTGGTCATGCATTTAGTGCAAGTTTAGGCACCGAGACAAGTGTAGCAAAGGAATGGACAAGGCTTGAATTAATTTACCAATGTATCTAAATAAGCATTTAAAGGAGTTTCTGTTGATAGTATACATTATTTTAAAAAAGGATAGTATCCATTTGGACAACTACTATAGCAGTATAAATCTAAAATAAATCTTGTAGAGCCACACTTATCTACACACAATTTAGTCACGAAATCTGAATATGGTAAAATTTCATTTTCATCACATTACTCTAGACATGTACTTTAGTATGGATCATAATAATGGGCACTATTGGAGCATGATAAACATGATTTGGGACCTGGATGGAAGCAATACTTGCAGGAAGGATCACATTTTAATATCCTTTACCAATTTTCATCTATGTCAGTTTTAGATATTTCTGAAAACAAGCAACTTTCTGTCTTTCCATGGGTTGTCGATTACTTAGAGTATAAGCAATTTATATTATTCAATACTGATCCACCTGTGCATAATGTTTCACATCTTATTTGAGTTGCCCGAATAGTGCAATTTTAAAAATAATCATAATATTTTGGGCAAGTTTATGAACACCAATTGGAATTAGCTATTTTATTTTATTTTGATTATTTTTAATCGGCACAGTTATCCACACACTAAAATTTTAGATTATAGGTGTTTTATATGCAATTGTAACATCTTAATTTTTTTTCATCTTTATATTAATAAACATGACTGCAATTTCCAGGGTCATAGGTATTATTTAAGAAACATCGATTTTTTTTATACTACAATTCATTACCACAAACCACCACTTGAGATTCTTAATTTGATATTTGACAAAAAATCGCTCCATTGTTACAATCCTGTTTACTTAAAATTGTTTAAGCCTTTAAATTACACTAGTTGCTTTCAAGATTATAACCAAAATTGCAATAATTACAAATTGTACCTTTTTACCTAGCACAATTACTTATTGTAACAGGAGGACATCCAGTGGTTTCTATATAGCCTGCAGGACAATTATAAAATTCAGTTATATCCATACTTGAAGGTATTGGTGATTCAAAACAGAATTAAGAGCTTTCAGTTCCACACCTAATGCATGGACTTTTATTTCCTATTGACACATACATATTGCAATCATAATTTATCCACTATATAAATGAGAATCCTTAATAAATTCTCAAATCATATACATCAACATATTAAGAATCTCGATTTTGTGGTGTTACAAAACCTAAATTTAGATATTTAAAATTAGTAACTGCTGAATAATTCATTTAATGAGATGTTTCTTAATTTCTTCCATTAAGCACAACTTTAACAATAGCTTCTGTTGTTTGTGTTTAAAATGTTAATGTATAAATTCTTCTGCTAAAACTCAAACCGACATGATGCCATTCCTGACTACCAACAAAGAATAGGTCTTATTTAGAACTATTTGAATATGATACTAAATTCCCTGTAGAGTCAATTCCTAAACCTAAACTAATCGATTTTTTGTCTGTTTCAACCAAAGAAATTATTTCAAATTCCTCGGTTGTTGCTGCAAACATCCAAAATGATATGGTTAAATTATCATAATTTTAAGGAAAAGTATATTATATCTATGTGTTCTTAAAAATTCTAATTCCTTTATCTTCTATTGTCTAGTTATTAATAGCAGAATTCAATGCTTTTATTAAATTATATAATATGAATACTTAATGATAATAATGATGTTAACGAATCTATTCCTCTTACTAGATGCAACGGTATAGCTTCATAATCAACGTAATATTCTTAATCCATTGTTGAAAATCCTAAATAAATATTAAATTTCGCAAGAGATCCACATAATCTTGTATCCCAGTCTTAAGTTATCAATCTTTCATTTGTTATTCTTGAATACTCTGAAAATTAAAATGAAAATCTATTAAATATAAAATAAATATAATTTAATACGTATTATTCTAAATATATGGAATTTAATAATTCCAGAATTTTCCATTTTACATACCATACAGTTTCATATTTAAGAATTGCAATTAATCTGTTTAGATGTTCACACTAACAACAAAGTTATACCATTATCGAACCATTGAATCTGTGTTTTAGTCATTAAGAAGTATTAATTCTTAAATAACAATTTTTTTTATTGGATTTCCAGAAAGTACTTATAATACTAGAGTCTTATTCTTGTATTAAATCGACAATCCCAAATTAACGTAGGGCTCTACATTGAGAGTGTTTTGATATCCATCCATAAAGTAAAAGATGACCTACTTTCCTCCAAGCTAATATATGAAATTTTTATTTACAGTATTAGATTGGTTAAACCAAATGAAACCTGTAAAAGTGAGTTCGCTAAATGAAGTAATCGCACCTTTGTTAGATAAAGTTGGATAAAAGAATTATGTTCCAAAAAATCCATTATTACCTAATAATAATTGCTTATACCTCCATTTTTAGAAGCCAAACAATTCATATCCACAGGCGGGGTATCTATCAAAAGTACTCTATTATACTAAGCAAGAATGTTTTACATCAAACATACGATGATAAACATTAAAATATTTAATTAGAAAAATTATAAAGTCCTGATCTACTCAAACAATCAGAAAATTTGTTTTTAAGAGAGAGAAACTGCTAAAGAAATTCTAAAATCTTTATCTATATATTCTTCAATTTCAAACCCCTAAAATTATTGATTTTGCCTTTTTATTTAATTTTACAAAGAAATAAATAAACTTATATCTATCTATGCATGATTTTGTGAATAGAGAGAGTAAATCAAGTCGTTAGGGTTCAGGTATAAAGTAATAATTTTGAAGTTCTGGTCCCTTGATTTATATAAGAGATCTATAAAGTTTATTTTTAAATGACGGAAAGATAAAAATTGCAATTACAATTAGTTTAGGGACTATTTTAATTGGAATAAATTCAGAGTTACTGGAACTCCTACATGGCAACATTGCTATTAGTAAAAATCATGTTATTTTCACAAAAAAAAAGGAATTAGATTAATTTATACTAAATAATACCATTAGACATTTCACATTTTTTATTCGTATTCTATTTTTAATTTTTAAATATCTTTAAAGTTCGTCTTTAGCATTTTCAATATGTCTGTACCTAAATATGTCTCTATCATGAGTAACAAAAGATTTGTGATTAAAAAATCTATTAATAAAAGCATCATCATATTTTAAAAAATGTGTTCGATTCTTTAACTTTTAGTCAACTTAAAGACCTCAACTTTTACCTCTAAATCTTTGTAGTATCAAGCTGCTGCAATTTTCTTTAGAAAGAATTAAAGTTAGTAAGGAGAGGAAAATTGGATTATGCGATACCTAATGAAAATTATTTGCATACCTCCATTTTTAGAAGCCATACAATTCTTATCAAAATTTTTTAAAATACTTCATATCAAATATATGATGATAAACATTAAATATTCGATCATTTCATAAACAGATTACTATTTTTTTCTAAATGATTTGTTGGAATTAAGAATATTTAATAACTAATTATCATTATAATAGACTGATAAAAAACTGATAAAAAATTGATAAAAATCCATAAAATTCATGTCTAAATTAACTGATAATATAAAAAAAGTTAACTGATCATTTAAAATAAATTATAACATTATTTCTTTTATAATTATTTAAAGAAATGTTTAAATTATCGAGGATTTAATTTTTATTTTATTCTGGTCACATTTAATGATTTCATTTATTGAAAGGTGAATTTATGATACTTACTCTTTATAGCTTTTTCTTCAAATATATCCCATTTTAATTTTTAGGATAATTTTGAATTTAATACAGTAAATGCCAGGCTTCCCTATACATCATTATGTAAATTCAATCTCGATCGTTCAATTTTTATTTTTGAATATTTATTAGAATGAAACTAGTCGAAATCCAGTGAACCTGCCCAGTTCAATATTGAAAAATAAGGCCTCTTAAGTTTATTATAAATTTCTAATTTCTGGAGTTTGATTATAAAGAAGTCAAAAATGGTAAATCTTATCCAAAATTGAGATAGAAAAGGTTTTTATTTGAATGATTTCAAAAGACAACAATACATCATTAAATTAATATTTTAAATAAAATAATATACTCAGACATTTTGAGTTTTTGATTATTATTCTTCATTTAATTATTATATGTGCTTTGCCTCTTTAATTTTCTTTTTTAGCTTTTTCATTATGTCTGTACCTAAATATCTTTGTATAATGAGCAACAAAAGATCAATTATTAAAAAATCAATTATTAAAGCACCATAATATGAAATAAACTTAAAGGTTATATATAGAAATACCCAATCCGTTTGATCTTTTATGAAATAACATTGATATCCAATTAATACCATAAATGCTATAATGCTAAAAACAAGAACTAGTAGTATCATAAATAGATTTATATAATTTTTCAAATATGATGACTATTTATAATTTTTCTAATTTTTTATTAGTTATTATGTTTACTTCAAAGGCTGAATCAAATATCCTTAATGTTACTATCACTCCTAATGATGGGTATATAGCAACATTATATGTTAGGATTCGATTAGTCATAAAGGAGACACACACTGATGCAGCTGACCATCTAAACCAAACCACTAATAATCTAAAATATTTAGGGATTAATTGTTTTGGCTTGAAAATTATTCTAAGAAAATAATGGAAAAGCTATAAATATAATTGTATTCTTTACGTGATATTAACTTAAACTAAATTTTAAACCTTATTTATTCTCATTCTAGTCTTCTATGATCTCCTCTTGAATATTTATTTCTTCATTTGCCGATTTATCTTATTGGTTGTTCGACTTGTTTATTTCAACGGATTCTTCATTTTTAATAGCCTTTTTTTTTGCTTTCTTTTTTCTTCTTAGCTCAGTAACTTTACCATTTTTAGAGTTAGCAATTTTGCTTTTTTCTTATACATTAACCTTAACCAATTATACTATAATTATAACTAATAATTGCCCAACGTAACCATACACTACTATATTAGGCACTGTTATTCTATATAATTTGTAGCCTTGATAAAGAAATAAAATATCATTAACATATGAAGTTGGGGCCAACATGGTACAATTACAAAATAATAAATTTTCAATTACCTTTGATGTACAATAGGTGTTCACCCAATTATATGTTGAACTATCTCTTTATATGCAAACATATATTTTTGAGTTATCAACTGGAAACGAATAGTTTATTGAATTTTACAATTAGATATTATATAATCTATTTTATTGTCTTATCTTGTAATCATACACTGGATAGCATTGATAGTCATAAGGAAAGTACCCATCAGTACAGTATAAATTTTTCAAATAGAGAGTTTATATGACATCAAAGTATTAAACACCTGAAGTTAATAATCTTTTATTAATTTGACTGCCGATTATATAATCAATTGAATTGGTCCTATTGATTATTATTTTACAAGCATCGTATGTTAAATTGGTAGACTCTCCAGGCAGTAAGCTTTGAAGATATAATTCTATGGTATTTCCAATAATATTTCTCAACTTATATTAAATTTCATAATTAGAAAAGTTGTTTAACAGGTATAACCAAACTAATGATGTGGTATTCAAAGTAGTTTATAAATCTACTTAATTTACTATTGATTTAATGTCCATTTAGTTATAATTGAATTCTGATGTGTTTTATGCTTATAAACCAATAGCGAATTTGTTAATTTTATTCATTCTTTATTCAATATTATTACTTAAAACAGCTAACAACGAATGTGACTGAGTTTCAGTTGTATTTATAAAGGAAAAAGTTCTCAAATAATTCAAAGACCTTATATAAAGCAAATAATTTGAGTCACTTACTTCCGAATCAATTACTTTTTAGTATATTATCTTAAATTATTAGATATAGGCTTCATATTCTGATTTGGAACCACTGCAATCTTCAAAGTAGTATCCTGCGGGACAATTACAAATTTTATTAATACAAACCCCTACTCCGGAGCATTGTTTGAGACACACTTGTTGGGTCTAACTTTTGACTAATTATAATCCATTATAAATATCCGATAAGGATGAATCACTATTATTAAAGAAGCTCTCTATTTTTGTATGAAGTGATTTTATAGTACAGGTATCCAAAGTTATGGAAATATTTGTCGTAATTTAAGAAAGCGATCCCTAAAATAAATATATTTAATTACAGTTTTTGCTCTGACTTCAATCAGTATGTAGATTAATTAATCTGCGATTCCACCAGGTAAAGTGAAATTTCCATTATTTATTCCATCCGTCACTACAGGTATGCCATTTAAATTGGACTTAGAAGACACATCTTTATCTAGAATTACTTTTAATAAATAGTAGTATATGTTAAATGTGTAAGGCATCTAATCTTCCTGTTGATCGACTATGATATTGTATGCAAATTTATCTAATGGATGACCTGATTTCGGATTAATAGTGTAATTCTATATTACTGGTACTGAATTAAGTGCAAATTTGAGTGAATACTTTCCAGGCAATAAAAACACTAAGATGTGATTGTTAGATATCGCAATTTCACTGAATATGAATCTAAAATTATTTCCATCAACCAATTTAGAATTAATTATCTAATGATCCTATAGAATAATAGCGGTTGTTTGTTAGTCTTTCAATTAAACAGTTACCATGTCATTTGGATTGATCTAAAAAAATATTATATAATTACATATCCATTTATGCTGCCGTTATTTTCTATATATTCACATTCATAATTCAATTCGCTAACAATTATCACTTATTAGGCTATGGAATATCTGTTGTTCTTAGATGCCCTTACATAAAACAATAGTGTTAAATTTGCAAAATCTAAATTAGCTCTCATAATTCTCTAATTATCAAAGGTTATTATTTAATTTTCTGAATTCTTGCAAGGATTAAGATTTTATTTATTAATACATAACCATTCGTATGTAAACCCTAATGATTATAATACAGTCTCTTTGATGTCAATATCATAGCTTTTCGAAATTATATTGAAAATAGTGCCAACAAATCTATTAGGTTGTGTAAAATTAATGATGTAACTTTAAAAAGGTAAAGTAAAGTTAGTGGAAAATTGTGAATCAAGAATATTGGCATCTATTTTTAGTTTAACTCCCTTAGGTAATTTGCTTAGGGGCAATTATTATGAAAGAGTCTTTGTTACATCCACAAATTCCTAAAATATTTAAGTTCCATTTTATAAGGAAATTACATAATTTATTTAGAAAGGTCCACTTAGATCTAAGAATGTTGTGATACAGTCAAAAATGTAAACATCAAGAGTAAACTTATTTTGATTTAATGAAATATAAGGAAGGTTTGCTGCTATAGTTTTCATAACTAATAATGTTTAATTGAGCTTTCCCAGAAAGTTTATATATTTTACCTAAATATAATAGGTAAAATTAGGTCTAAGTGTTTAGGATGGAATTACTAGATTATTTTTTTATTTAGAGAGAAAGTCTTTAATTTACCAAAAATGATCTTGATCTGCGATTTCCTATAATTCCCAAGAAATCACTTGTACATCTCGATTACCAGTTGCATTTTTGGATATTTGATTTATTGTATTATCCATACATGAGGAAATTAAAGGATAAACATCAAATGTAATATAAGGTATTAATTAAACAGCCGGTTCTAAGATTGTACTGTTTATGAAAGTTGATATAAAATTCTAACAATCTTCATCATTCACATATTTAAACATATTGGGTTAAAATTACAGACTATCTCCTATCTGAATGGTGGCTTATTTGCCTAATCCTATATGAATTTGAGTTCTATACCAATCCAAGTAACAAATGCTGTTTAATCCAAGCTATTCGAAGTTAATAAAGAAATATTAGCATTCATTTTAAACAAAAGGATTATCTAAATTTATACTGATTAGCAGAGAAAAATCAACTGTAATAGAATTTAATGAGTTTGTGAAATAGATAGTTACCTGAGCCACATCACAATTGATGCAGTATTCATCATTGAGTTATTTATCACAAGAGCAATTTGGTGGTTTCAAATTATTAATGCATTTAGTACAATTACTTGGTGATGTACATTCAGGGCATGGGCATTTTTAGCACTAATCTTAAACTCCATCATCATAATAACCCAGAGAGCATTTGCAAATTCCATTTTCTAAGTTTCTATCTCCTTTGCAAGTTAAACAGCCATTCGTGTCACAAGTAGAACATTGATAATCGCAAACTCGACAGCTTTCTTTCATGTAATAACCCTAAGGACATGCTCCAACACACCTATTTGACGAATCCATTGTAAATCCAGAGGCACAATTAACACATTTATCGTTTCCAAAATCTGAACACTAATCACATTCGACTGAGCAATTATAACAAATGTATCCACTTCTGTATTGACTTGTTTTACATTGGGTGGCACATAAGTCATCACTCTAAACATAAGGTTTTGGGCATTAGAATAAGCATGAGGTAAGATATTTATAGCTTCCCAAAGGGCACACATTTACACATAATCTCTTGGTTGGATCTCCATAGAGACCAATTGGACAGGATGAAACGCATTATTAGTTATTGAGAAAATATCCAACTGAACATGATGAACAACTAGTCTAGGCATTGCACAGTAGGCAGGATGAGGGGCATGCAGTACATTCAGTATTATTTTTGAAATATCCTTTAGGGCATTATTAAATGCATGTGGATTAGTATACTAGTGAATTGACAGGACATTAGGTGAGGCAATATTTACCCGAAACAACACCAGTACAATCGTCAGTGCATTCCCATAGTATTTGATTCATTAAATTTGGGCATGTTAAATTACATTCAGCTCCATTCAAATAATAATTTGATTTGCAGGAGGTGCATTTTATTTAAGTATCACATGTTTAGCATTAACTTTAGCATTATGCACAAATGACTCCATTTTAATAATACCCATCATAGCAATTTGCTATGCATTATGTATTTAAAATCAATAAATCACAGCTTTGAACACAAAAATTGCCTTTAGTAAAAGAACTATTTGGGCAAGTTGATCTGCAAACTCCGTTGAGGGTATCCATAAACTTTAATGAGATAGGACATTAAACGACGCATCTTGATTGATATAAGTAGTAACCCTCATTACAAATTAAACAATTATTGTTATTATCGCATTAAAAGCATCTCTCTTAGCAATCATTGCACTTGTAATTCGAATCTGAATAGGTTGATAAAGGACAATTAACTTAGCAGTTTCCTTAATATTCGTAATATGGTAAGGGACAGGATTAGAGACAATGGTCAAAAAGAGTTACTGATTTTTCTGGACAACTTGTAGCACAAACCATATTTACATCATCATAATAAAGTGAACAAAATGTTCCACAAACATTATTGCTTAAATACCCAGAAATACATTTTTAGCAGCCCTAAATATTACAATCTTCACAACCGACTTAACAAACTACACAATACAACCCCATTTAGAAGGTTGATTTAGGGCATTCTGTCAAGCAATCTTAACCATATTGAACGATAGGACACCCAGCAATGCAAGTTTACCCATTTTGAACTTAAAGTGGTCCACAAGTTGTCACGCACAAATGATTTACTTCATCTTATAATTCAGATCCACATGAAGTTCCACATTCATTACCGTTTAAATAAAACCCTTAACCACAAGCAACGCATTATGTAGAAAGAGGCCCAAAACAATCAGTGCACTAGGAATCACACAATTTGCAAAGACTTAAATCTCTGTATGAACCCTTAGGACAATCGATAACACATTCCAATTAATACTGCAAAAGTGGGGGTTGGGTTGGACAACTTAATAAACACTAATTATTATATTTAACTTATGTTGGCAGACACTAATCTACGCAAACCATGCTTGTTACGTCCTCTAATCTTGTATTACAAGTAGTTTAGCATTATGATAAATTGTTAACAGTGTTCAAATAATACCCTTCAGCACAAGTTTGACAATTATTTGCTGCCAAACAAGTCAAGCATATTGTTGGACAGGCCACACAATTACCACTTGAAGCATATAATCCACTTGGACAATTATCAATACAAAAACTGTTATATTAAAGTGGACAAGTTGTCACACAAAATCTTTTTGTGGTTTTTGGGGGAGAATAATGCAAAAGTCCATCAGGGCATCTACTTTAGCACAATTGATTTTGCATATCTATGAAAAGGTTAGTATCAACGCAATTTGAACCACATTAATTTATATCTAGGACAAAATTTGTAGCACAAGATGTGCAGAATGTAGCACTTCCGATACAATTGGTGCATTTTGGATCGCAATTTAAACAATCACTACCTTATTCATATTATCCTAAAGGACAATCATAGACGCAGTTGGTATTTGATGTCAAATATTATGAAGGGCATGATGTAACGCACCTTAGTGTATCAAATACCAAAAGTTATGTATCTGAACAAATTTCTACGCATTTGCTTATTGAATCATCATAGTAAATTGGGCAATTCGATGAGCAAGTATTATCCTAAAGATAAAATAAACTTGTGCATTAAGTGCATTCTTAATGTGAAGGTCCGAAACATAAAAGACATTTAGGATCACAATCTTAGCAAGCTTTATCACTAATATATGTAAATGAGGGGCATTATGATAAACAGTTTTATCCGTAGCTAAACATGTTAGAAGGACATCTAGCAACACATTAACTTAGACTTTGAATTATGAACTATGACAAGGAGCATCTGGATACACAAGAATACGAAACCATATCTTAAAAGTAGCCACTTGGGCAAGTTCCTAAACAAGAGGTTTATAGCATAAAATATCCTGAAGTGCATGTGGTACATTATGTATTTAAGGTACCAAAACAATTTATGCACTCCGTTGCACAAGCTGTACAGTATTGATTGTTATTATAAGAACCCTCATAGCAAATCTAGACGCATTATTTCTTGTTGTTTATTGTGTAAAATAACAAATATGAGGGGCATGTGGCTAAACAAACTCCTTGAGCTATGTACAGATAACCAGAACATGAATCAGAGCATTTACCTGCAGCCATATCTAAGGGTTTATCTGGAGGGCATTGAGTAACACATGCTGTGTCATTCAAATAATAGCCTGAAATGCATTGTGTGCATTGACTTGATGATGGTCCAGAACAATATGAGCAAGTTTGATTGCATTTTTCACAAATTTTGGGATTCGGATAATATCTGATCGGACATGTATCAAAGCATTACATTCCCAATTAGTAATCTGGGCATGAGGCCATACAATATTAAAGTCCAGTATTTGTGTTTATGTATGTATAATTTGATGTTTAACATTTTGCAACACATTACCATGTTACTTAATTTAAAAATGGAGTATTTGAGGGGCATGAGGAAATGCAGGACGATCCAGTTAGAAAATAACCTGGTTTACAGCCTTAGCAATTATTACTCGTCGTCATGCAAAGTGAACATTAAGAGTCACAAGCGAAACATCCTGATTATCCAGAAATAGCATAGTATCCATTACCACAAGCCTTTGAGAAGCACACATTTTAGCCTGAAACTTTGTAAGTCCATAATGTGCAAGTCGTTTAACAAACATTATCATATAGATAATATTAAGGAGCGCAAGTATTAGTGCAAATATTTGTAAAGCTGTCCATTATTGGTAGAGCAGACGGGCAAGTGGTGTAGCATTGGTTTTAGTAATAGTAGTAGCCTGAAGAGCAACTATTACACTGATTGGGGAAGTTACCTGTGCAAGTTTTACAACCTTTGTAACAAGGATCACATAAATACATTTGCTTCTAAGCAGAATATAAACAATATGCTCCAGTGGGTGTGCTTTCGAAACAAGCAGATCCAAATTGATAATATCCAGATAAGCAAGTCGTTGAGCAATATTAACCTTATTTAAATGTGCCAGATGAACAAGTAGCTGAACAGAGCCAAGTTTTCATGTCATATTATAGTGAACCACAATCTGTACCACAAAACTAATTATTCAGGTAGGTATTTGGATAACAGGATAGGCAGTTAGTATTATTTGGACCATTGCAAGTTATACAAGCAGCATGACAAGGATAACACTAATTAGTAGCATCACATCCTATCCCTGCAGGAGCTGTATCATAGCAGTTATTGAGGTAAACTTTATTATATATAGGCAAATACTATCCACAAGCAGGGAGGCATGCCTTGGCTTTTGCTGCTATAAACGAACCTGAAGGACATGATGTTACACAAATCCAATTTATGTAATCTGCAAATGTAGCACAAGAACTAAAGCATTAATTACCTATTAAAAATACACCTGGAACACAACTAGTGCAAGATGTACCGGAGCCCTAACATGTTTTGCAATTATTGGTGCAAGGAGAACATGTAGCAGTGACCTTATTTCCAAAATATCCTGGATCACAGCTTAGTACGCACTAAAAAGGATTTGAATGATGTAAAAAAGTGGAAATTTGTATTCCAGCCCAGACTTATCCGCATCCACTTAAAAAACAAGATTCTACCACATATCCATTTAAATTAGGGTTTGAGTATTAATATGAATTGGCAGGACACGCACTAACACAATCAGATATCGCTTCATAGTAAATTAATGGAGTGCAAGTTACTTAGCATTAGTTATTAACTAGAAAATAATTGGTCATGCATTTAGTACAGGTTAAGGCATCAAGACAAGTGTAGCAAAGGAATGGACAGGGTTTGAATTAATTTACCGACGTATCTAAATAAGCATTTAAAGGAGTTTAAGTTTTGATTACGCATTATTTAAAAAAAGGATAGTAACCATTAGGACAACTACTATAGCAAAAAGTTCCGCTTATGAATCTAGTAGGGCCACACGAGCTCACACACTACCTAGTTACTACATCTGAATAAGGTAAAATTTAGGTTGGATCGCATTAACTTAAACACCTGCTTTGGAATGGATCATAATAGAAATTAGTATTAGAACATGACAAGCAAGAACCGGGACCGGAATGAAAGCAATACTTGCATGAAGAATCACAATCTAGAATTCTTTGCCAATTTTCATCGACTTCATTTACAGATTTATATGTAAACCAGCAACTTTCTGTCCTTTTAGCAGTGGTGGTTTACTTAGGATATAAGCAATTTATATTGTTCAATAATGTACTACCTGTGCATGATGAGACACATTTTATTTGTGTAGATTTAATTGTGCAATTTCTCATATAATCGTAGTATTTTGGGCAGGTTTGGGAACACCAATTAGAATTTGCTATTTTGTATGTTTTACTTCCATCTGATTTATCTGCACAATTATCCACACATTAAAATTTTAGATTTAAGCTGCCTAATATGCAATTATAACATCCTAAAAATGTACTATTAACTTAATAAACATGGCTGCACTATCCAGGGTTATAAGTATTATTTTAAATGCATTTATTTTGATTATATTACAATTCATTACCACAAACCAACACTTGAGATTGTGAATTTACAACTAAACAAAAAATCGCTCCATTAGTACAATCCTGCTAACTTAATATGGTTTAAGCCTATTATGTGCATTAGTTGCTTGCCAGAGTATAACCAAAATTGCAATAATTACAAATTGTTCCATTTTACCTGGCACAATTACTTATTGCAACAGAAGGGCATCCAGTGGCTTCACTATAGCCAGCTGGGCAATTATAAAACACAGCGATGTCCATGCTAGATGGTATAGGTGATTCAAAACAAAACTATGAGCCTTAAGTTCCACACCTAATGCATGGGCTTTTATTTCCTATTGACACATACATATTGCAATCATAATTAATCCATTATATAAATGAAAACCCTTAATAAATTCTCAAATCATTTATATCAACATATTAAGAATCTCGAATTTGTGTCGTAACAGAACCTAGATTCAGATATTGAAAATTGGTAACTGTTGTATAAGTCTATTGATAAAATTATTATTAATTTCTTCCATTAAGCACAACCTTGATTATAGTCTATCCTGTTTAAGGTTGAAAAGTTGAAGAATAAATTCTTCTTGTAAAACTCAAACCAACATGTTACCATCTCTATGTGCCAATTTAGAATAATTTAAATTTAGAACTCTATGAATAAGTTAATAAATTTCCTTAAGGATCAATTCCCAAACCTAAACTGATTGATTATTTATCTGTCTCCAATAAAGATAATATTTAGAATTCCTCGGTTGTTGCTGCAAACATCCAAAATGATATCGTTAAATTATCATAATTTTAAGGAAATGTATATTATATCTATGTGTTCTTAAAAATACGAATCCCTCGGCTTGCTAAAATCTAATTATTAACAGCAGAACTTAATGCTAATTGTAAAGATAATGATGATGTTAATGAACCTATTCCTCTTACTAAATGTAAAGGAACAGCCTCATAATCTACATAATATTCTTAATCCATTGTTGAAAAGCCAATGTATATATTAAATTTTGCAAGTGACCCGCATAGTCTTGTGTCTGTATCCTATCCCATCAACCTTTCATTTGTTATTCTTGAATAGGATGAGAATTAGAAGGCAAATCTAGGATAAAAAGTTAATAAAATTTATTACGTATTATTTTAAATATACGGCGTTTAATAATTCCAAAATGCTCCATTTTACATACCGTACAGTTTCACATTTAAAAATTGCAATTAATCTGTTTAGATATTCACACTGACCACGAAGTTGTACCATTATTGAACCATGGAATCCGTGTTTTAGTTACTTAATAGCATTAGTTCTTAAACAACTAGGTTATCTATTGGATTTCCCGAAAGCACTTATAATCGAAGCACTCTTCTCCAATAATAAAAGGACAATCCCAAATTAACGTAGGGCTATACATTGAGAGTGTTTTGATACCCATCCATAAAATAGAAGACGACCTACTTCCCTCCAAACTAATATAAATAAAAAAAAATATTTACAGTATTAAACTTGTTAAACCAAATGAAACCTGTGAAAGTGACTTCGCTAAATGAAGTTATAGCACCATTGTTCGATAAGGTCGGGTAGAAGAATTATGTTCCGAAAAATCCGTTGTTTCCTATAACATATAATTGCTCATACCTCCATTAGTAGAAGCCAAGCAATTCATATCAATAGGGGGAGCATCTATCAAAAGTACTCTATTATACTAAGCAAGAATGTTTTAAATCAAGATGATGATAAACATTGATAATAATTAATTAGAAAAATTAAAAAAATTCTTGGTTTTTGTATTAAAGAATATAATATTCTTTATTGTCATTACTTTTGCTTCATCCATAGATTTCATAGATTCCCTTTTCAACTTTTTCTAACTATGTGTAGCCCTAAAATATTGCTAATTGCAGAATTATCTTTATGAAAGGTATATTTTGTTAAATACTCATACTAAGAGAAGAACTTTTAAAGGTATATTCATCAATATAAAATATATATAATTAAAATTGCCTTATAGTCGATTAACTGTAACATAATAAACTTTTTGATAATACCTAATTATTTCTAATCGCTTCTAATTATCCAATTGTTCTTTTTACTATAAATATTACATTATAAATTTTAGCGATAACATGATTAGAGTGATTTAATCTTTATAGTTGATGATTGAGAGATTTACTGAGACTCTTTAACAAATCATATTATTGTTTCGATTCACATATTTATAAAGAATCAACATTATTAATTGTCAATAATCTTTTAGAAAATCGATATTTTATATAAATGATCTTTATATCATTTTTCACATTTAATAACTATCAACCTAGTATTTTTGCTAATATACTCACTTATATTGAAAATAAGTAAAATATTTTATATAAAAACTTGCATCTGCAATATAATAACAAGATAAGAAACATTTTATTAAAAATAAGATAGTTAAATTATTACAGAAAAACTCTTATTTAATTAGGCTGGTAAGCAAATTAAAGAATAAAAGATTTTAAAATAATTAATCTTTAACAATAACCAAATAAAAATATGTTTATAAGGGTGGAAGTTTAATTAAAATAAAAATAAATGGAGAAATTTTTTTTTTAAGTATTTATGACAAAAAAGAGAAAAAATTTTATAAAAATTTCATATTTTGATTAAATTTTTAGAAGTTTTTTTGTTAGTTTATGAGCATAAGGAGCATATACTATTTGGTGGCAGCGTTGGGGTAGGTTCAGATTTTACCGAAAATTCTTATTATCTTAATTTGGGTTTCGTTCGATTGGCTTCGGTCCTTCGGGTCAATTGGCTCAACCATCCCACTCTGACCCATTAGCAAGCTACTTTATTAACACCAGTTTTAAACAGAATCCACAAACATCGGTTCCTTTAAAGCTTCATATTTAGTTTCCCCTTTGGCAACGCGGTGTTACCTTATAGATAATTAAAAAAAATAATCTTATTAAATTCTAAAATATTATTTTCTCAAATATTAAAAAAGAAACTTTACACTAATCTGGTCTATTGTTTGTGTTGAATTTTTTTGTGAGATATTTTTATCATTTAAAATGAGTAAGAATATAATTGATCAAAAATATGTAAAATCAAATATTTTATTATGATTATTTTATTCCTCATTTTCAAAACAATATTCGGTGGTTCAGCTTGTTATTACTATTAAAATAATTCTCAAATGCTAAACTCAACATCACCTTATAGTTAAATGGATTAATTTTCAGGAGTAGGTTATGGATATTGGTTCAAATATCAGCCTTATACTGATATAAATATGGGTAATGAGTTTACATCAATGCAAACATATCCTTCAGGTGCATCAAAATCAAGTAGTCAAAAATACTTATTGAGTGTGGAATCCTTTAATCGGACCACATACACAATATTTCATTATGTTACCATTGATTCTCAATCATCAACTATTTTACATTAAGTTGACGTATTATCTCAAAATAGATATCAGATCATTAATAAAACATTTACACCCCTTAATTATGAAGGGAGGTGGATTTTCTTCGGAATACAATTTGACACAAAAATCGAAGTCCTATTCTATTTAGAAAGTCTAACTGTATTCTAAATTGATGATTAGATAAGATAGACTACAAATATGAGATATTATTTAGGATGGTATGGAACAATTCAAAGTTCATATAATAATTCATATTTAACTTTCTCACAATTTAATGGAAGAATGACTAATTTCATAATTTTTAATGAATTCATCACATAGGAGAATAAATAAAATACATTACTAAGCGATTGTGCTTAAAAAAATTATTGTAGTGGCTAGAATTTATATTTAATATTCACTTAGTGTGTTTTTAAAGCAGAAAGTTTAACTTAATACAATTTTAATACCTATTATGATGGTGATCGATATGCAATATATTTGTGGGCAAAAGTAAATCCATAATTAGCTTAAGGTACACTGACAACTGTACTATTGAGAATCTCTCTCAATTAACCTTATACAGATTAAAAAATTGGTGATAAGGAAATTTATATAGAATATGTTCAATCACCTCAACCAACACTCAATGGAATTAATATAACAACTTATTCTTATAGTTTTCCAGCAGATGGACCATATACAATAACAATAGCAGATAAGGTCCAAATTAATTCTAGTGCTCTTTTATTAGGTTTAACATATTGGCATTACATATAGTTTGAATACGGGAGAACAACAACAACCTATAATTCTTTATTTAATTTGTTTGTCCCTTCAATAGGATATACAGCAACAGCTGATTGGAAAAGGAAAAATTATCACTTTACAGGAAGTTCTTTATTCTTTTATATAGGAGGTGGTACATAGTAAAATGAGAATTTGTTTTCAGGAACTGTCTTCAATTTAACTCTATTGACTTGCTTCAGCTCAGATTTATCATTATTAAATAAATGCGATTATACTTGTGAAACCTGTTCTGGGCCTACATCTACCGACTGCCTGACTTGCTTCTAGAGTAGTAATAGGGAACTCTCGTTTAGTTAATGTCTCTGCAAAGATGGATTTGTGGAAACTGGTTAGAATGTATAATGCTATTATATCTCTTAAATTTACCCTTCTTTACAAGTTGTGGAAAATGAATATCCTTGCAGTTTGGTGGGATATGATTAATGTGGTGATAAAATAGTATGTAGTTTTGGATATTTTCTCTATTAGAATCAATGCTTATAATGGTATCTATAATTATAATTAGTCCTGAGCAATAAAATAAGGAGCTGAGTCAGAATTTATTTTGTTAGGAATGCTTATTAAACCCAAAAAGTTGGAATTTTGTCTGTACTTATGATTTGATTTCATTAAATTCTAATTAGGTCTTTATTCCTAACTTAAAAATTTAACCTAATCTATATAATTTAACATAGATAAGTGAATAGTATGAATTTTAGTTTTGTGAGGGGTATTCTAAGTTTTGTAGTCCTAAATGTCAATTGAATTATACAATTCCATCATTATCGGTTGCTACCAATTTTTTATGCTAAAAAGAATACTACATTGAGGATGAATCATGTTAATTTTGTGGAGAGGGTTGTGATTGTAGCGATATATATCCTTGCTAAAAATGTTAAACTGGTTATGCATTTAATCTATTTACTCAGAAATGTGATAAGTGTAATATTTGCTCATCTTGTTTATATAGATCCGAAACTTTAATTTGTTCATATTGTCCAAGGTAATTTTTTAATATATAAATTGTAGTTAGTATTTCCTAAATTCTTAAGGATAGTGCATACCTTGTGGGTATGGATGCTCATCTTGTGATTTAACTGGATGTCTGTACTGTTTTAGTGGATACTTTCACACATTTGATGGAATAAATTGTCAGCAATGCACTTTGAGTAATTGTAAAGTTTGTTATTAATATTATGTTTATGACGGAGATACCTATCAAACAATTGACTTGAATTTTATTCATGTTGAGATTTCAGATTATAATGTTTAAACTGTTTGCGCAAGATGCTCAGATAATTATTACATTTATGAAGGAAACTGTGCAATTTAGTAATCTCTATCATAATTTGATACTTAAAGTACAACGTCAACCTCTTCATCCACGACAACTACAAATACCGGTGGTTCTACATAAGGAAATACTGGAAGCATGCCTACAATCCCAACCAGTGTATTTGACTAATGTACTACTGGAATTGTAATAAACAATGCAATTACATGCTTGATAGGTTCATCATATACTGCTAAGGAAAGCTCTTCATGCACTAAGGTAAGTAATTGTTAAAATTGTATCTCTAATTATGTGGATTCAAGCAACTAATGCATTATTTGTGTAAATGGATTTTACGTAAATATATATACTGGAGTCTGCTAATAATGTCCTGATACATGTGCCACTTGTGTTTAGCAGCATAAAGTGTATAAGGATGCTTGGAAAAGATTAATTAGAGCTTATTATTAAGTGGTTTATAATTCAAATGGAGATCACTTATTTGAAGATTATGCATTAGATACAGATATCAGTAATTATGAAATAGTCTGTTTGTCATGTGTTAAAGAAAAATTACTTTATAATGGAGGCTGCATTACAGATTGTGGGAGTAATTGTTAAAATTGCTAAGTTATTGATGGGGCAGCTAAGTGTATGCAGTGCAAATAGAATACCTTTGGATTTATTAGGAGCACAAACTCAACAGAATTCTGCATAGATTGCCCTTATAGATGCTCAGGTTGTATTATAAGGGGTAAGGAAGCATCTAATAAAATAAATTTATATTATGACTATGATAATGTAGACGACAATAGCTACTCAAATTAATGTTATCAACAATATGATACTGGTACATTCTTAGATAATGAAATTAATGTGGCAGTTAAGTGTACAAAATATAAAAAATGCTATAATTCGATAAGTATTACTATAAATGCATTCTGTAATTAAACAGACTTCAGCTCATAGTTCCTTGCTTAATCATCTCTATTGTCTTTCACTTAATCTAATTGTTATATCGACGATTTAGAAAGTAAAATAAGCTAGTATTTTGATCAAGGGTTATTGGATTATTTAAATAAGATTGCTATAAAATAGGCAGATATAATAATCAATCTTATTTAAGGCAGATCTAGTGTTTGCTAATTTAATACAGTCAACTTAAACCAGTTAATAAGTAAATATGTATTTTCATTGTTAAATGTTTCTCTAACGATAACTAGTGATAACTCAGCCAAATTACAAATAAATTAATTATTAAAAATAGAAAATTATTCTAATATAACTTTTAGTAACTTAAATTTTGTTGGATAAGCAAAATCATCAATTTATTTAGAGGCGATGGAGCCAATTTATGTTAATATAATAAATTGTTCTTATGTAATGAATGGATCTGATGTATTGTCATTCCTTTTTGAAAATTTATTAAAACTTACCATTAAAAATTTGACTCTCAATGTCAATTAGGCTTATGCTAGTGATGCATAAATATTCACATTTAAATATAATGATGAGTATGTAATTTAAGGATAAGTATTGATAGATGGACTAATAATTCAGGAAAGCTAATTTTATAATACAAATATATTTTTAATTAATTACTAATTTTCGGACTAACTCATTTTTACAACTACAATAACTAATATGCAATTTATAAATTCAAGTTTTTATGAAGGGTTTAGGTTCTTCAACTAAAAGAAGGCATTGGTAGATGTTGGTAATATCTTTTTAGATAATATAATTATCGATAAATGTTAATTTTTAAAATCCTCAATAGTTTTAGCGAATAATGTATATTCATCCTCTTTAAATAACCTAATTATTTAAAATTCAGCAATCAATCAATCATCATTATTTTAGATTGTAGTTCTATAAGTCACTAATGCTCAAATATTGAACAATTAAATCTTTAACAGTTAAATTTTTTCGAATGTGGGAAATTATTATACAATAGATCCTACAGAATAAGTTTTATTTTAAAATATAATATTCAACTGCAATCAATATATTGGATCACAAATATTTATCAAGATTATTTAAGAATCTGACTAAAATTTAAATGTGTAAATGCAATCGATTCAAATGATAAATAATTCATATACATAAATTTCCTTGGGCTACTAAAACTTTTAATCATTAAGTTATACTAATTCTAATATATACATTAATGCTGATCAAGTTTGGATTCAAGATATGTAAATATATAGAGCTCCAGGGTTACCTGAAATTTCGATAATTTAATCAATTAATTTAACTATAGTTAATTTATAAATATCCACTTTAGGTATGTATAGATCTAAGATTTTATCACCTAATATAGAATGCTTTCAATAATAATCATATTTAGACTTTTATTTCTCATTATTTATATATGACTTCTTATTAATTACAATTAATTAAATTAGCATAAAATCAGTATATTCATTCGATTATGCTATAATTGTCCTTTAATCAGCAAATTTGTTATCAAAGTAATAGAATGAAATTATTAATATAAATGATGGCATCTTTATTAGTAATTATATGCTAATTTAAAACAACAATAAATAAACTGGAATAATATAAATAAAATCATAGCAAGTTTAAATAATAAGTTTGAAAAATCTTTAATTTAATTACAACATCTTAAATTAGTATGTTTAAGATTTATCTAAATATTCTTCATCAACTCTTCAAATAGAGTCTGATTAAGGCAATTTAAATATAGATAATTGTCAATTCACATCAAATTATCTAATTAATTCCACTAATTCCCCTTTACAAATTCAATCTCAGAGCATTTATCTGAGTAATACAAAATTTACTAATAACAATGTGTTTGACTTTGATATAATTAAATACTTTATAATATGGGGATACTAAGATAATGTATCATATGAACAGATTTATTAGTCAGATTTATAAATTTAATCATCAGGAGGTTCAGGTTAATTTATCACTTAATATTTAGTTATGCAGAATGTGAACTTAGACGGTTCATATGGATTATAAGGTGGAGGCTTTTATATTTCCTCATAAGGAGATGGATCAATAATTATAGCTGATTCATGTTTTAGTAACTCGCAAACAGCAGACACAATAAATGCAAATGGGGGATTATTTTATATAGATGCACAAAAGTCAAGGTTGAATCTAGAAATTAATAATATTGATGTTAGATATGTAAAATCTAGATCATAAGGAGGCTTTTTGTTCCTAAATCCCTCTGAAAAGTATAATTACATCTAAATTTAAAATGTAAAATGCACTAATTGCTTTTCATTTCTTGGAGGGTTCATCATAATTGAATTTTCTACCTCATCAACAGTTATTGAATATCCAACACTTTATATGGATAATATCACATTGACTAATCCTGAAATAAAATGGTAGCTTGAAAGTACATTCTCATTGACTACTAACGAGGTATATAAAATTTAGTCGAATTCATACCTAATATATCTAAGTTAAATAATCCTTCAATTGAATTATCTTAATGTATATGATGGTAGTTTATATGGAATACTATATATTGATGGAGTAAATGGAGTATCAATTAATTACGTTTCTATTTTAGATTATAAACCTTTTTAGACTCCTCTAATTTCAATATCATAGAGTACAGTTAGTTTTGCATAAATAAATCTATAAAATATTTTGATTGATAATATTATTCATTAGAGTACTATTAGTCAATAATCTAATTGTGACACCACATTTAAATAGATTTTTTCGAGTAAATATGTTTGTTCTTATATAAATTATAGTTCAAGCGATTATTCAACATCTACATATTATTCGACAAAATATTAAACAAACAATTATTATTGTAATTCTAATTAAATTTATGGAAGTGTACAATCTAAATTTGGAGTATTCGAGATAACAGATTCAACACTAAGTATAATAAAAATTAACAATGTAACTATGCAATATGTGATATATAACTTTCTGACTTATGGTCTAATTAGTATCAGGGATTACACTAGTTAGTCAAACTCAATTAAAATTTCCAATTTAAATTTATTAAACAACAAATGTGATAGAGCAGGATGTTTATTAATTGCATAAGACTCGGGTTTAATTCCTGTTGATCTGTCTACAACTTCAGTTTTAAATAGAAGAATACTAAATGAAAACTATGATAAATTATAAAATTTATCATCTTTCACAGCAATCATATCCTAATCAAACTTTATTAATAATACAGCCGTTAATGGCTCTGGAGTATACTTATTAAGTACTAATACAGTAATAAGATAATGTAAGTTTTATGGCAACAATGTTAGTTAATTTGGAGGAGCTATATATTTTAGTGACTCAACTACAAATTTATATCTCTATGAAAATATTATTTCTAATAATTACGCTTAATAGACATCAGGTTCTGGAATATACCTATTTGACAAAGCTATGCCAAAAATATTTGATTTAGATGTTTATATTAACAATAATGGTGATCAAGATATTAATGAATTGCCATATTCACTATAATTATCGTTAGATTCGATTAAGACTTTTTTGAATAAAACAACCATCACTAACAACCAAAGTATGTTTGTAGAAATGATATAAATTAACCCATACAAAATTTTAGGAGAAACAGAAAAGGCAAATTATATTATGCTGCCTTCAGGCTAAGATATATCATAATATCAATATTTTGACCCCTACTAATAATTATATATACCTTATAACTTATCTCTTAGAGTAACTCCAATCAATAAGAGTGGTCAAAGATTATATAATCTAAATGATTTCAAATTAAAAATATCAGCTGAAATATTTAATTAAACTAATACTAATAGTTCGATAACTTATGTAAGTTCATCGGAAATGAAATATAATTCAACCACCTAAGATTTTAATTTGGACTATTTTTAAATATATTTTAATCCTTACAGCGATTCATATCTTGAAATAACATTAGAGTGTACTGCAATATCGAGACCAGTTTATTCCTCAACTCCTCCATATGATACAGAAACATAATAAAGTTATCAGTTAAAATTTAGAGTTAAAACATTCCCTTGTTAACTAGGAGAATATTATAATAGTGCAAACTAGACATGTTTATTATGCACTGGAAGTACATATTCTGTAGAATATAATTCAACATCTTGTACTTTTAAGGATGATAAGACTACATCTGCAGTAAATTAAGCTATGTTAAAGATATAATCAGGTTATTGGAGAGCATACTATTATAGTGACATAATAGATAATTGCTACCATTTAAGTGACAATTGTTTAGGAGGATGGAAATTTGGTGATTCAAGCTGCTCGAAAGGTCATGTTGGAGCACTATGTGAGTAGTGCGATTTATATAATGTAAGAGGTCAAGGATCATACTCAGTCTCATCTGCCTATTCTTGTGGATCTTGTGCAGAAGTTTCAGGAAATGCCTTGACTATATTTTTAATATCAATTTGGACTTTAATATCCATACTAATGTCAGTTGACAGCACTGTAGATATAATTGAGGAACATATATTGAAAGTAAAGCTTAAACAATTAGGCTACATAATTGTCGACTAGAGAGGTATAAATTATTGTATTATATAGCTTCACCTGCTGTTTTGATTAAGGTGTTTACAAATTATTTGCAAATCATAACAACTATTTCAACATTTTAATTATAGGTGCCAACTGGGATATCAACGGTATTTAATAGTGTTGGTAATCCTATATCATCAATGTCTTATAGTTTAGATTGTTTCTTAGTAAATTTATCATCCATTAAAATTATATACTTTAGAATAATTTGGAGTTTGCTATTAGCATTTTTATACATTATAGTGTTTTTATTAGGGTTCTTTATTGCCATTTAAATAAATAAGACATCATATAATATTACAGTAATAACTACATGTTTAATCTACATATATATTTACTTACAGCCAAATTTAGTTGGTAGCCTAATCTCATTGATTTCTTACCGTTTGATATCATCATAATATTGGATACAAGGAAACGTGTCGTTTAGATATGATACTTAAGACCATGCCAAATGGTTATTGAGTTTTGTATTTCCCTTATTGTTGATTATTGGATTTATTATGCCTTTTTTACTATGGTACGGAGTTCATAAAAATAGAGATCATTTGGAAGTGACCAAAATTAAAAAGAGATGGGGATATTTATATAATGAGTATAGAGGTTCTGCCTATTATTGGGAGACTGTTAAAATCTTATAAAGAGAATATGTTATTATTGTTTTGGCATATTATGAGGATTTCATACCTATAAAAGCAGCTCTAGTGTTTTTATGCTTATTTTTTTACTCCTTTGTTACAAATGTTAAAAAGCCTTACAACACAGGTGCATTCAATGTTTTGGATGCTCAATAAACAATAGTATGTGCAGTCTCAGTTATATTAGCCACTACTATATATACAGCATAATAATTTAATCTGCAAGAAATTATATGGCCTTTTTATTTGATTATAGCTATATTGAATACATTATTTGTCCTTAAGCTTCTGTTCTGCCTCATTGAAGCCTACACATCAAAATTACAGGAAAATATTGATAAGATAAAGGATAAAATTTTGGAAAAGTTTCCCGACTTATTAAATAGATACCCATTTTTGAAACAGTTTCTAGAAAATCAAGACAAGAGAAAAAAGAGAATCCACAATAGATATCTCTAAATTAAAGCCTATCTGATGCCATAAGCAAAACTCATAATACAATTTAAAAAGTAATTATTACATTTTTATAATTATAGAGATAATCGAATTTCATTATCAGAAAGACATGTTACACATGAAGATTCTGAACATAAATTTCCAAAAGACAACAAATCTGTATTATAGTAATCCAATTTTTAGATGCTTTCTAGTCCACTTCAAAGCTCATCTATACGATCGGATGATGAAAAATATAAATTTAGTTCTAGCCCAAAAATCTTTCCTATAAGAGAAGAATATCCTCATAAAATTAAAATAACTTAAGAGAAATAGGATAAATGATATATATTTTTTAATTATTTTATGTTCTTTATAATTTTAATAAATGTGGCATACTAATCAGGTTGCTACTATAATCGAAATTTTCCTGGATAGATTCTTGACGCATCTAATTCATCTATATATATGGATGAATTTTAAGGGGTAGGTTATGGATATTGGTTTAAATATTAGCCATTAATCTAAATTGGATCAGGAATTTAATTTACATAATCAGTCCAAAATACGGAACCACAACCTACCAACTATCTGATAAGTGCTGAAATTTATGATTAATTCACCTTAACGATAATTCATTATTTGAATATTGATAAAAAGAAATAAATTATAAGTCATTTTGTAGAAGTTTATTCATAAACAATTTATACAATAATAAGGCAAGATTTTGATCCATTAAATTATGAGGGTGTTTGGATATTTTTTGGCATATAGTCAAATCTACTTTCAATTGATGTCTTGTTTTATCTTGATGAACTAATAATCCATCCAATTTAAGACTAGTTTATGAAAACAATTAAAATGAGGTATTATTTAGGTTACTATGGGACATTAATAAATGGATATAATAACACTTCAATGAGCTTTAACTAATTTAAGGGAAAACTAAGTAATTTCATTATATTTTCTGAATAAATTACATTAAAAAATTTTGATGAAATTATTTAGTCCTGTGGTCCATTAAATCTATGTCCGAGCAAGATTTAAGAAATTATAATTGATAAAGCATCATTTAATGGAAATGATAATTTTTATTATGATACAGGTGTGCCAGTAGATTAAAGTAGAATAACTTTATATTTCTGGGCTAAGGCGAATCCTGTGAAAAATGGAAATCTGAGTAGCTTCTTATTAAGGGTTTCATAGACTTAAAAATATATTGATGCAGATATCAATAATTTGCTTTTGGTTATAAAATATCTATAATATACTTAACCATTAGTGAAGGGGATATTTGTTTAAACATATTCATATTAATTTCCAACAGAAGATTCCTCATTATTAGATGATTATGACACTCAATCAATATTTGATTCAGAACTATAAGAAGGACTAACAAATTGGCATTTTATTTAATTTGAAATTGGAAGAAGCTCTTATAAAAATACATTATTCACAATTATTGTCCCTAAATTATCCTACAATAAAATGATAGACTGGAATAGAAAAAATTATTATTTTTCCGGTTCATTACTTTATTTCTAAATTGGTGGATATTTTTCATATAATTAAGGATTCTATGGAATGATCTAGAACTTCAACTTAATGTATTGCTATGATTAGGATATGACCCTTTAGATTTCATGCCATTATTCCTGTGATACATGTGTAGGACCTTCATAAGAGGATTGTCTAACATGTCCTCTTTATAGAGTTTTCTAACAAAATTAATGTTTGTGTTAAGATGGCTATTTAGAATATTAATAAGATTGTTAAACCATTGATTATGTATTTCCTTCTATAAAACTAATTGAAATGGAATATCCGTGTTAGCAATTAGGCTATGATTAATGTGAAAGCAAGATAGTATGCAGTTTCGGGTATTTTAAATATGAGGGCAAATGCATAAAATGGTATTATAAAACTTTTAATCTAGTCCTTATTTTAATTAAGATAATTTGAGTATATATTGTAGTGACTGTATTTTAAATCAAAATGATTGGAATTTTAGATGTTCTACTGATTTACTTTCATCTGATTCATAATAAGTGTTTATCAATACTATTCGAAAAATCAATTCTCGGAAAAATCCAGTATTATTTGAAATCAATTTGATCGACAATAATTACCAACTTAAATAATGTTATGGATGTTCGAAAATTTGTAATCCACTTTGCACCAATACAACTTCCTATGGAATTGAGAAATATAAATATCTTTGTTAAGATGAATATTTTTACTAAGATGAGGAATGTCATTATTGTGGAGAGGGATGTTTGTGTATATAATATGGAAAATGTTACAGCTGCTCATCAGGATATGTATATCATGATGATAAAATGGTTTGTGTAAAATGTGAATAATGCTCTTAGTGTTTTATAAATCAGTATAATAATAATTTAGAATGTAAAAACTGTCCAAGGTATAATATTAATTAAAATTTAGTCAATATTATTTAAATTATTAAAATTAATGCATTTAGTGTGGATATCAATGTGACTCATGTGGATTTCAAAAGTGCTTAATATGTCAGCCTAACACATTTCTTTCATTTGATGGGATAAACTGCTAAACTTGTAGCATATAAAATTGTGACATATGCTTTCAATATTATTAATAAGGGGACTAAATTTACTCTACATTATAATAAGAATTTAATCCTATTGATATCACAGACATAAATATAATAACATCTTGTGCAAGATGTTAAGACTAATACTATTTAAAAGAAAATGAATGCTTGAAATAATCTGAATTGCCTGAGATTCAATCCTCATCCTTTGATGGATGTGTTACTGGTGTAGTAATAAATAGTGTGCTAAATTGTCTAATTGGGAGAGAAAATTCTATTGAAATTACAACATGCTCCATCTTTGAGTCCAATTGCTTAAATTGCATTAGAAATTATAAAGAATCTAGCAATTATTGTACAATTTGTGCTGATGGATATTATGCTAGTTTATTATAAGGCTAGTGTATTTAGTGCCCTTAACATTGTGCTAATTGTATGGAATAAAATAGAATTCATAAAGATGCCTGGAGAAGAGATATAAGAGCATTCTAATACTACTTTTTTAAATCTAATTTATTAGAAAAACTTGATGGAGAATTCTTTGCCTCTGATATGTCACTAAATGAGGTAGTCTGTACATCTTGCAATTTAGGATAAAGATTATACAATAATTTATGCATAAGAGATTGTGATCCGAATTGCTAAGAATGTCAAGTAATAAATGGAGTAGCGTAATGTGTTAAGTGCCATCAAATTACTTTTGGAATAATGAGAAGTACTAATGACAATGTTTGTTTAAACTGTCCATATAAATGTTAAGCATGCATTTAGAGAAATCAATAAGATTTTTAATATATGAATCCTTTTTTCGATTATAGTTAATAATCAATTTAACATTATTCAAATTAGTGCTATAAAAAATTTGATGAAAAAGATTTTCTTGATAATGAGATGGGAGTAGTAGTCACTTGTTAAAAATACGAAAAGTGCTACAACATAGTTCAAATATCTATTGATGTATTTTGTAATAATGATGACTATTCCTAAAAAGGCCTTAAAATAGGATTTACAAATTAATTTAAGTAGGAGAATTGTTTTATTGATTCATTAAACAATTGCATTGAAACTTTGTAAAATTAGCAATTATTTGATTTTTTCAATTAAAAAACTGTAAAATAAGTTGAGATTATTTTAAATTTAATATAGGGCTAGGCTGATATTTGTATTTTATAACCACAAAGTTTGATAGCCAAGATGAGTTAAAACGTATTTTCACTCACCTAGTCCAAATTAATCTTAACATCTGAAAATGCTTTAGTATAAGTAAATGGATATTTTCTATTATTGAATTTCACTGATTTCGAATTTAGAAACATTATATTTGTTTCATCTTACAAAACTAACTCAATACTATTTCACTCTGTAAGGTAATTATTATTTATATATTTAAGATAATTAAATTTAAAATTAGAAAATATTCAAATAGTAAGTAACGATCATAATATGAGTACATATCCTATTTTATTTATAATAATTGATCCATTAAATTTGGTGATGAATAATTTCATAATTTCTTAAAATATTAAAGATGTAGATTCATTATTTTAGATAAATGTTACCCAAGCCACCTAAAAAGTAAATATTCAATTAAATCAATTTATAATTATTAAGACTATTCTATCCTCTGTTAATATATTTAAAATCTATCAATAATTTAGTAATTAGGAGTTGATTTTGATTGATTGTAAAGATGTGTAGATTTCCTCATCCAATTTGATTAAATTTTCATTCATAAACTTCAAGATATCATTAAATGATGTGGGAAGTATATTTATAGATGGTTTGACAATAAATGACACAACAGTTGATAGTTCAATCGTAATATTTGGGAATAATTTAAAGGATTCTAAAATAAAAAATATTCACATTTAAAATGTAAGAATATTAAATTCGACCGTATTCAAAATGGTGGTATTAAATGTTGAAGATGTTATAATTTAACAATGTAGTTTCAATTAATCTTCATTATTCACTAATGATGGAGAATACACAAGTGTAGAGAAGATAGATTTGTAGTTTGATAATATCGTAATTTATGATAACTCCTATTTTGGATAAAGCTCCTTTATTAAAATAAAATAAGCTAATCAAAATATTACTACTAATATTTAAAAATTGTAATTAAACAACAATTATATCTAAGATGTTTAGAGCAATACATAGTTTGTAAGTATTGTTAGCTTTTAAAATGCATTAATTTACATTTAGTGTAATTATATCTACATGAATGATGTGTTTATAAAGAGGGCTCCTGGAAATCCAGAATTAGCATTACTGGAGACTAAATAAATAGAGATACATAATTTTAATGCTTAACTACATAATTCTTATTAATATTAAGCTATTACAAAAGATGTTAATTGTTTAAAAGGCTTTTTGGACTTATATTTCATCATATATATTTATGATTTCAATTTCCTGTATTTGAAAAGTATTTATCTTTAAGAATTCATAATAATTGATTATCCAGCAATAATGATTTAATCATCAAATGTTTTATATTAATAATAATCAGAGACCATTATTATGTAAGATATTAAATTTCAAAATAATATCCTATTAATAACATAGAATAATAAAGAGACTGCTTTAGTACAAATAAAATCATAATAAATTTAATTCATTGAAATGTATAATATAGTAATGAAGGAAAATATTCTAGATTAATACTAATAGGATTTATCGAAAAAATCTGCAACAACATTTATGATAGAATCAGATCAAGGAATTTTTTAAATAAGTGACTCTCTATTTTAAGCTAATTTTCTCATTAATTCGACTAATTCTCCATTATTCATATAGAGTAAATATATTTAGATAACTTATACTCAATTTAAAAATAACAATGTATTTAATTTTGACTTATTTTCCAAATATATTGTTTGGGGTTATGATTATTAATAGGTTAGTTTGGAGTAACTTTACTATTAAGATTTTAAAATTTAATCAAACGGAGGTTCTGGTCAATTTATAACGTAATCTTTAGTATTAGATAATATTAATGTAGATGGTTCTTATGGCTATTCTGGTGGCTCATTTTTTATATCAACACAAGCGAATGCAAGTATTTAGATAACTAACTCTTAATTTAAACTATCAGTTACATCTGATTTATAAAACACAATCGGAGGAGTTTTTTATATCGATGGATCAAAGTCAATCTTGAGTTTATTGATTGATAATAACGATATTTAATATGTAAAATCAAGAACCTTAGCTGGATTTTTGTACATAACATTATCAGACTCATAAAATAAAATTTTGATATAGAATTCGTAATGCATAAATTGTGTATCGATAAATGGTGGCTTCATGTATCTTGCTTATAAGACTTTAACTTCAACCTATCCTATGGTTAGTATTAGCAATTTGACTTTATAAAATCCTGATATATAATGGTTTGGTCAAAATATATTTGAATTAACAAATGAAGAAGTAGAAATTCTTCAATTTTCAAGTTACTTGATATATTTGACTTAGGTGAAATTATACTTAAACTCTTTAAAAGTTAGTGATGGATAAATATTTGGAATACTCTATTTTGAGGGAAAAGTTGGATTGATATTTAATAACTCTTTAATTTACGATTACCAGCCATATTTTACGCCATTAATAAATATAAATCATTTATCATAACAAAGTTATATTTTGGACATAAATAATTTATAAATTAATAATGTAACACAATTATTGTATATGTAAACTAATTATTATTATGAACCCAATTTACAATGTGACTCAAATAAAATATTATAATTCAATGCATAATATCGATGTCTATTTTTCATAACTTTAATAAACGATTCAGAAACTTATTTTGATTATTTCACCTATTTCAGTGATGATTACAAATCAAATAATTTTAATTGCTTTTAAAGGAAAGTTAGAAAGTATGAAAGCCATTATATTGGAATGTTTTAAATTACCAATACTAATTCAAGTAAAATTAATATAAGAGATTTATCCATGAATTACATTACTTATAATGTTTTAGCTTATGGTATTCTTAGCATTAGAGATTTTAATTATGATAATAATCTTATATTAATAGATAATCTGGAAATGACTAATAATAAGTGTGATTCCGTGGGATGTCTTTTACTAGCTTGGGAGACTCAATAAATAGAATTTAAATTTGATCCAGTTTTAATGAGAAGAAGAAATTTATATAATTTTTAGGATTTGGCTAATTAATCTACTGCATTAGCAACTGTATAATACTCTAAATTTATCAATAATAGTGCAATAAATGGATCTGGTATTTATTCACTGAGTATCGTCTTGTTATTACGATAATGTATATTCATGAGAAATACAGCTGAAAAGTATGGAGGAGGATTATATTTCGGACCATAATATGCTACTCTCTATTTAATTGAAAATGTTTTCATAAATAATTTGGCAGATAATACCTCAGGATAAGGAATATATTTGTAAGGTTCTTTACCTAAATTAGATGATATGGGAAATTAAATACTAGATAATGGGGATTAAGATGTAAGTGAATTGCCTTAAAAATTAGTATTATTCTATAAAGAGAATCAATTATCGAAGATGACATTTTAAAATGATTCAAATCTTACTGAGATAGTCTACTTTCACCCATATAAAATATTAGGTCAATAATATTTGACATAATATTTGATGTTTCCTGCAGGCTAGTCAATTAATAGCTATAGTTATTTTGACCCTTATAAGTCCAAATATATACCTTATAATTTATCATTACGCATTGTGCCTGTAAATAGATTTAATCAAAGAATTTATGATATGAATGGTAGCGAACTGACAGTATTAGCGCGAAAAAATGGAGAAGGGGACTTTCTCTAGGATTACATAAAATAATCAAAATTTATTTACAATAAAACTTCAGAAGATTTTAATTTGGATTAGTTGATTGTTTATTTTAATCCTTATTTGGATGATTTTTTAGAATTAATGTTTTAATGTAATCATATATCAATACCTATCTACGATACTAATCCACCATTTACTAAAATAGATTCAAAAAATTATTAATTGAGAGTTTAAATTAAAACATTTCTATGTTAATTAGGGGAGTATTATAATTAAACAAATTAATCATGTATTCCTTGTGGTGAAAATACTTATTCAGTATCATATCAATCAACTGTTTGTTTATTTAAAGATGATACCACTACTCAAGAAGTCAACAAAGCACAATTAAAAATTTAAAAAGGATTTTGGAGAGCATATTATTATAGTAAAGTGATAGATAATTGTTATCATTTGAAAGATAATTGCATTGGAGGTTGGGGAACTGGTGATAAATTATGTGCTTTAGGACATGTTGGCGCACTCTGCGAATAGTGCGATCTATATAATATCAATGGTTATGGATCATTTTCAGTAAGTGAATAATATTCTTGTGGGGATTGCAGTTAAATAGCAGGAAATGCATTAACTATAGTTCTCATATCGATTTGGTAATTATTAATATCTTAAATAAAGGACTTTAATATCTATATTGATGTCAGTTGATAGTACTGTAGAAATTATCGATGATCATATTGTTAAAGTAAAACTCAAATCCTTAGGTTACATAATTACAGATATTAAACGTAATATATAATTGATTTAATAGCATCTCCTGCAGTACTTATAAAGGTATTTACAAATTACATATAAATCGTTTCAACTATTTCAACATTTTAATTATAATTACCTTCTGGAATATCATCAATATTTAATAGTGTTGGAAACCCGATTCAAGCGATGGCCTACAGTTTGGATTGTTTTCTAATCGATATTACTACCATAAATATTATCTATTTCAGAATTATTTGGAGTTTATTAGTAGCTTTTATGTATATTTTAATATTCCTGATTGGTTTTACTGCTGTTATATATTTTGAAAAAACCAAATATAATATTACAGTGATCACTACTTGTTTCATTTATCTATATATATTTTTATAGCCGAATATGGTTGGGAGTCTTATATCTCTCATTTCCTACAGATTTATTTCAAATGAGTATTGGATATAAGGAAATGTATCTTATAGATATGACACTAAAAGTCATTTTACATGGTTAGTATCATTTGTTGTACCTTTACTATTTATTATTGGCTTTGCCATACCGTTTGTTCTTTGGTATGGAATATATAGTAATAAACAAAAATTGGAATCGATTGGAATCAAAAAATTTTGGGGTTATCTATATAATGAATACAGAAAATAATCTTATTATTGGGAAACCATCAAAATCATTTAAAGAGAATTTATAATTATTGTGCTTGCATACTATGAAGACTTTATTCCTATCAAAGCTGCATTAGTCTTTTTATGTTTATTCTTCTACTCTTATCTAACTAATATTAAACGACCTTATAATACTGGTACTTTCAATACTATTGATGCATAATCAACAATAGTTTGTTCAGTTTCAGTTATATTAGCAACTACAATTTTTACAGCTCAACAATTTAAGTTAGAAGAAATAGTTTGGCCCTTTTATCTAATAATAATTACTATTAATATATTGTTTGTTTTAAAAATTCTTTATTTGTTGATTGAGGCATATACTAATAAATTATAAAACTAAATAAATTTACTTAAAGAAAATATAATTAAAAAATATCCCAATATTTTATAATACCCAATATTATAGCATATTTTATAAAATCAAGATATTAAAAATAAAAGAGTAAAAGAAAGATTTAAAAAATTAAAAGATTATCTTATACCTAAGGCCAGACTTATTATTTAATTTAAGAAGTAATTAAAATATATAATTTAGATAAAATAACTTTTTACAACTTGGAAATAGTAATATTTCAACAGATAACAAAATGTTTGAAGATAATAAGATGGTAATAAAGAATTGTTTATAAAAGTAATTAACAAGTCCAATTTAACACTCAAATGACGATAAATAGCTAATGACAAAGAGAACAAGAATATATCCATCGAAATCAAGTGAGGATATTCATAAGTAATATAATATTTAATTAAGTTATGCAGATGAATTATGATTTTTAAAGGATTAATTTTAAATAATGACATATAATAATTTTTTTTAATCAAGAATCCTCTTAAGATTATTCTTTTGTATTAACCTAACCAAGAATATGAAAAAATAGTTTATCTTAATCACTTATTTTCGACTTTTCAGCTTTCTACAATTTAGGCCTTGTTGGCTATGTAGGCTCTACTTCAATATCTGTTTAGAATGCAGGTTTTTTTTTTGAACTTAATACGTCTTTTAGTTTATTCTTCTTCTTCTTCGAAACTTTAACAGTGGGAGGTTTTGTAATATCAACTTCATCATTCTCCTCGCTGACTTATGAATTCTTCTTTTCCTCCTCTGTATTATTTTAAGAGTTTGATTAAGTTTACTCTTCCTTACCCACTAGTTTTCCTATTAGGATCAATCCAGCGAATATGCTTGCCCCCACTACAATTATTTTATTTTCTTAAAATCCACTTTTAACAAGTGAAAGAACATTATTCATAATTTTTATGATTGAATAAATTTTAGCAGAACTCAATTAACTCAATCTCAAGTAGTCTCTTCGGCAGGATCAATATAATGCCCTATTACATAAGTTCTTTGATCTCAAGGAGCAAGTCTAGAAGGTTAAAAGAAAATAAAATTAAAAGCCTAATGTCTCAAGATTGCAAATATAAATAGCATACCCATTAGTAATACAATATTTAGATCTTGAAGAAATATGTAAAATGAGGCTGGTTAGCAGGTAATTTAGTTACCTTTTTAAATGGAATCAAGCAATAATAACTTAAAAGATTAATACATATTTAGAGAAACTTAAAGCATTCCCTGTGTTTTAATTTGACAGTTCTCCGGATAGCATAAAGTTATAATTCAGAATCTATAAAATGAATGAATACATTCAATCCACTAGACTTAATGGTACAGATAAGAAGCACACTAAATAATTAATGCTAGAAGTAGGTCCATAGCCATTTATTGAAAAACCAAATCAGAATCATAAACTAGTTCATGCAACATATTATCGACATATGTAGGCGGCAATCAATAGATGTAAAGACCTCTACCTGCAGTACAGTGAGAATGTGAGACGTTAAAGGAAGATAATGAGATTACAGGAATTTGCTAATGATTATATGATGATTAAGACATGAATTTTATAAGTTTAGATCATAAAGTTCACAGTATTGATGATTACGACATATTATGTGCAATCGACTAATCTACATAATATTCTTCAGTCTATAAGGCGTATACACTTCATTTCATATTTTTTTTTTTTTAGTATCGATAAAAAGACGGGAAGAATTGTTGCAATAAAGGTGATCAATCTTGTGGTATATTTTTTGTTTTTTAAAGAAAAATTAACATAGAATTAGAATGATTTGGCTATTGCGCTTTCCACATATAAAATAAGACCATTCAAAAATATATGTTAAGTTTTTGTTTGTTTTGGATAAGATGGAAAGTTATTTATTGTGATGGAATTTTTTGCAGGTGGATCACTTAAAGACCTAATTAAACTTTTTGTTTAAAAGCAATAAACTCTGACTAACGAGGAAATACAAGTCATATTGAAAGAGTTATTGTTAGGTGTTTAAGAAATTCATTAAGAAAATTTAGTTCATAGACACATCAAATGTATCCACAAATATATCTATAAGCTGCAAATCTATTATTGTCTGAAAAGGGAAAGATCAAATTGTCATATTTTTCTACCAATAAAGAATTTTTTGACACAATAAATAAGTCATAGAGTCAAATTTTGAGCTTACCATATTGGCTGGCTCCAGAGGTAATAGTTATGTATATTAAGACCATAAAATCATCTATATCAGATCAAAAGTCTGATATTTGGGCTATTGGAATAACTGCATATGAATTAATTACAGGAAAAATTCCATATGAAGATATTCCGCCCCAAAAAGTCATATTCAAAATAGTCTAAGGACCTCCTCCTTAACTCAAGAACTATCCAGAAGAAATGTTGGACTTTGTAAACTCTTGCTTAAAAAATAATCCAGAAGAAAGGCCAACCATAAATCAACTAATGAATCATCCTTTTATAAGAGCAGCCAAAAAGCCTTAATTGATGTATGATATTTATGAGAAATACATCCTGTCAAGAGGTGAATACCCATTAGATAATTAATAAGTATAAGATTTATTATTTATTTTAAAGGAGCATGTATATATGCATAATAGGGTTGTAACATCATATTAAATAGATCCAAATGGGGCGAAAAAAGAAAATATAGAATATAACAATTTGTAAATAAAGCGGACTATTAGAAAGATAGAAAAATATAAGCCTGGTCTAGCTAAAGCTGTACAATTTATATAATTCTTTTAGATTTTTCAAGAAATTCTCTAAGCCTATAAAGAAGTAGAGCCACAAGATGCAATCTTTAATTGAATGTTTATATTATTTGTTTTGGTTTTTCTATATATTTTCTTAATAAAAATATTTTTAATTTTAATTTAATAATTGCAATATATATTTCTCTAATATGAAAGGATACATTCCTTATATAAAGGAACTTAAAACCTTGAATTGAGTTTCGATTGAGGTGATAATCATCTTTTAAAAGAAATAAAAGAGATTTTTAAGAATACTGCGACTTTGTATGATTTAAAGGAGGAAAAAAGGAATTAAAAGTTTAAATAGTTACTAAAGGACAAAGAACGAAATAAGCACTATAAGTGAATAAATAAGAGATTAATCATTAATCTATCTTGTTTTTTTGGCATAGGGGAATATAAACATCAAACAATAAATTAAATATTCATATAAATATGTTCAATAAAGGATTTTATTTAAAAAAAAAATATGAACATTTAATAGTTCAATATAGAATAGATTAAATTCATAAGTAGTATTGACTGTGATAATGATCTGATACAAGATACTTTTTATGAAAAAAGATTCTTAATACTAGAAAAATACAGTTGGTCTATAGAAAAATTTAATCTAATTTTAAAATTTAATTCTATAGTGTTCTATGCACTTGAATTAAAAATTACATACGGAAAAAGAAGTAATCTTTTTATTATCATAAGGTATCAATAATTGCTAAGGTCAAATAAGTCTTAAACTTTGAGGAACAATAAATTCTATGCAACTTATTGAGAACTAGAGCAATCTGGTAATTATAGGTTGATAATCATCAGCTGAAACTTTAGGATGGTAAATAATATAGAAAATTTAAGAGAAAAGTGAAGATTTTTAAGATTTATGGAAAAGAAAGGAAGAATAAAATAGAAAATTTTTAAGAAAGGTTCCTAATTTTTATATATCTATGTTTAAAAAATGGTTGACTCAACAAAGTTACTATTATGAATGCAAGTTTTTAGCACAAATTAGGGATACTAAGGTTTTATAACAATATATCCTAGAAATCGAAGTAGCAGCGTTTTGAATTAAATGACCTAAAAGAATGCTTCTCAAAATAGCATATGTTTGAAAATAAACTCATAGATCTTAGACCTCTTTTCGTTGAGTTCCTAACCAAGTGGGCTCCTGAATAAATTATGAATAACAAAAAAGCAACAGATAAAAATAAAGTAAAACTTTTTCTCAGAATTAGTCATAATACATCGAACACATATAATTGCTTTTGATTGAGTTAAGCGAAGAATAACCATTCAAAAACTATTACAGAATAAGGCCAACAAGGCCTTTAAAATCTAATAGCGAATCAAAAATAAGTGATGATGATTGTTCTAATTATCTAATAACTAAAAAGAATAAAAGGTGCTTTTAAATGTTTTCCCAATCTACAGGAGATTAGTATTTTGTAGATTTTTATGATTAATGAATATGTTTAAAATAAGTAATAAACTGATATTCTATTTGTCTATATATTATGACATATTTTTAATTTCCTATACAATGTCTGAATTATTCATATCTCATAATAAAGGTTAGTTAAAAGAATCTATTTAAATATTTGACTTTTTGTTATTTTACAAAACGATAGGAATAAATTTATCTGAATCATAATGGAAAACTTTGACCTAATCACACATAATCTTATTCTTCGAAAAATATGATTAAGATTTGATGTATCAGAATTTAATATTTCTTTTGAAACCTTAATTTGAAGTAATATGGAATATACAAAATTAATCTCATAAATATTTTAAATGTAATTTGTTCTAATATTAAAGTATTTTGATGAATTTAGAATAGAATAATGAGACTCATGTAAACCATTTATATAATCATAGGACATCATTCTTAAGAAGGTCAAAATAATTCTGAATACGAAAGAACTAGATATTTTAAAAAATTTGATCAAAGCTTCTACTAGAATTAAGGATTAAACTATATTCAAATCTAGAGGAGGTATGTGTATTAGTAAAATTTAGATGAAAATGAGGATTCTGAAAAGCAAGTCTGGTCTTAAAAATAGGAATAATATAGAAATTTTTTAAGAAAAGTACCAAACTTCTTTTTAGCAATGTTTAAAAAGTGGTTAAGGCAAGAAGGATTTGAGTTTGAATACAATTTCATTGAAAAAATAAGGAATTAAAAGGTAACTAAGTATATTTATCCCTTAAGAAATCAAGGCAGCACCGTTTTGAATTATGTGATCTAAAGACTTGTTTCACCTAAGAGCATATGATTGATGATAAATTGATTGATCTTAAACCTTTATTTCTAGAATTCTTAACTAAGTAGGCAAAAATCAAAATTTTAAATAATAATAAGGCATCCTATAATAATAAAGTAAATTTTACTCTAATAAAATTAGTCGAAATACATTGAACACATAGATTAATTATTGTAAGAACTGAAAAAAGAAGAACCCTTTAAGAATTACTATAAATCGGTGCCATAAGAAAAGGAGAAAAGCAATTATAAAGAGGATGATTCTATTTATTAATCTACAAAAAAGACGATTTTCGAATAATCATCAAGTTACTTATAATAGTCTTTCTACGATCCTTTTGAATTTAACTTTGAGGAATGAATTAATTCTAATTAATACTTAATCATTTTTTTAATAGAATTTTAATAATAAATTTATAAATCTCTTTATTTTTCAAATTTTATCTCAAAATGTAAGATACATAATTGTACAAACATTTTCATCATAATAGATATGAATGGATAACTGATTATTAATCAAATCTTTTATTTAAACAAACAAAAGAACTAATAATCTTAGGTAATATTTGATATAATTTAATATAAATAGGTTCAATGCTTCATGACTTACTCCAAATTTGATATTTAAACTATCTAAGGCAATTAAATAATATCAGCTGGTTAAAAGTATAAATATAAACGAAATAACTAAGTTTTCAGGAATAACTTTCTTTAAATTTAAATCAATACTACGATTGTTATATATTATTCAGTAACTTCTTAGCTAGTTATTTTTTAATACTTTATAAAATAAGATTGTTCGCGTTTGGTGATTAAAATTCTAATAATTATAAATGTATATATAATGAAGAATACATATAAAGGATTCTTTTATAACCAAAATAATAAAAATAAAATATAATTCGACTGTCATTTCTACATTTTTAAAAGAAAAGAAAGTGATTTTAAAAGATTTCTTTATATTGGGGTCAACTAGTAGAACAAAATATAGATACACTGGTCCATAGTGCATCTGATATATGGTTTTGGGAAGAAGTACATGAATTATAGAAAAAAATGTAGAAAAGAAATAATTGATCTGAAAATTTAATCTATAATATACTTACATTATTTTATTATATGAGCTAAGAGCATTTTACAGAGAATGAAGTAGCTTATTGCCTATAATTAAGGCCTTAGTCATTGAGAAAGTCAAATAAGTTTTAAATAAGGAGTAATTGTAAATCTTGAGTAATTTAATGAGAAAATCTACTAATAGCAAAGATTTAATTGATCAAGATTTAATCAAATAGCAAGAAGGTATATAATGTGAATATATTTAGACCTAATTTAGGACTCCTTTAATAACAATAGCCATAACAAAGAAGAATAACACAGAAAGTTTTTAAGAAAGGTTCCAAATTTCTATTTGTCAATGTTTAAAAAGTGGCTGGCTCGAAAAGAACACTATTTCGAATGCAAGTTTTTATGTTAAATAAGGGATTCCAAGGTTTATAATAATGTTATCATAGAAATCAAAATAGCTTCGATTTGAATTAGGGGGTCTAAAAGATTGCTTCTCAAAATAACATAGATTTGAAAATAAAGTGATAGATCTTAAACCATTATTCATTGAATTCCTAACAAAGTGGGCCCCTAAGTAAATTATAAATAACAAAAAAGCTAATCAAAAAAATAAAGTAAATCTTCATTTAACTAGTCATAATATATTGAACATATTGAATAACTATTATTTGAGCTAAAATAAGAATAACCTTTTAAAAGTTATTATAGCTTTAAGCCATCAAAAGGTAGTGGTGAGTCCCAAAAGCTAATTGATGATGATTGTTCATTTCTGCTTAAAGATAAATAGAGGCAGATTGAATAAAAAATATGTAGTTATGACTATTTTAACTCCAATGAAGATTAATTTATAGTAAAATTTTATGACTGAATATAAACCAATATTCATTTAATGATATCTTATATTATCAAATGTTAACTTTTCCCTTTCTCTCTTTGGAAAAATCTTCATTTGAACTAATTTCTTATTTATATTGTTTATATTAGAACATCAAATAAAAATAATAAGTTAATAAATGTATTCTAATATTTTGAAAACACTATCATATCTAATTAACCCAATTCTACTAGATTGATATTATTATGAACACATCAATTATGTGGAATTTCATATAAAATTTGTAGAAAAATAATAAATTTATTAATATTTATTATGAAATAGCATTCATCAGATCAAACCTTTAAATATAGAGTAAGTATAGCTTAATCGATAGGTGTTAGAGAATAAAAATAAGAAAATCATAATTGAGACTGATGAGGATTAATTTAATCAATTTACTTAAGCATTAATGGTGATTTAAAAATTCCATGATGATATTAAATAACAAAAATTAGATAGAAAATAAGTCAAGCAGCAATGTAAAAACATTTTTTCTAATAGAAGATTCTGACTCTGAAAGATCAGCTGGAATTTCTAATAATTAGCCAACAGCAGATATAAAAGAGGATTAAGATTTTAGAAGAAGAATTCCCCACTTCTTTTTATCAAGATTTAAAAAATGGGCTAAAATGATGGATTAAGAGCCAGCATATAAATATTTATAAAATGTTTAAGATTCAAAAGTAAAAAAAATAAAAATTAAACATCAGACATCCAAATAATAAAGGTTTGAACTAGGGGACTTATAAAGATGTTTTTAAGTTTAAGTAAATGAGCCTAAAGAATCAAAACTGTGTAAAAGCTTGCTCAAGAACTTATTTATTTAATTTCTCTAAAATGAGGCAACATTACAAATAATTCACTATAATAAAATTAGTTCTATAGAATAAAAGGTACATATTTAAACGATGATTTAGCATAAATATATATCAGAGATCAAGAATATGATATAAGAAATGTATGAACTCAAACCATTTGATTCATATTTGTCATCTGAGAAAATATAATCTAGAAAGAAAGGAAATTTTTAATAAAATAATCAATAAGAAATGCCAAGGGAAGAAATTCAAATGCAATAATTACCTATATTAGGGGAGAACATATCGAATGATAGTCTAATAGGATTTAAATAATATTAACACTCATTATTAAGGAATAATAGTTATAATCAATGATTTATATAATTAAAAATTCTACATTAATCTACAAATGGATGCGGAAATTTTCAGTCATTATGATGCTGGGTCAAACTAATTTCAAATGTTCCAACCTAATTTCAGTAACACCAGCCATTTCAATCAATTATTATTTACCTAAAATAGTGTTAGTATTTCTGTACAGAATACGAATCACATTACATCATCCTAATATTAAGGACCTTAAGATGAGTAAATACATCATCAATCATCCTAAATTGTTGAAGAACAGATCAAATAAGAATTAGATTTTGAAGAATATAAGAAAAATTTTCTGCCAATATTTCTGTAAGGCTATGAATTGTATCTGAAAAAAAAAAAAATTAGATTTGTGAATAATTGTTAGAGTTTATATACAAAAGTAGATAATTTGTTCAAATTACTTGAAATAGAAGGAAATGCTAGAAAAAAATATGGAATAAAACTTATCAATCTATTGGAGAAGTCTAAACTTCTTAATTTCAATAGCACAGTTAATGATTATAGAAGAACTTATGCACCACTTTATTTCATGAAAAAAGTTCCTGTTGATGTAGGAAGAAAAGACAAATTGATATAATATATCGAAACACTAAAGATGCCTTTTCCTTCTGAAAGATTAAAAGCTCATCTTTAAAATAAGCAAATTAAAATAAAAAAAGCGATTAATAAAGATAAAGACAAAGACTAAGACGAAAACAACTACAAAGGCAAAAAAAAACTCCAATATAATAAAAATATTTACAGAAAATTGATGAGAGAAACAAGGAGAATCATAAATAAATAAGATGCCAATTATTATTCTCTAAACCTCAAAGGATTATATGATTTTTATAATTCTTTCAAAGGTGAATTCACTACTGATCCAAAAATAAAACTAGTTGATACAATTAACAAAACCTTAAATTCTGAATCAAATAACAATCAGATGAATAAAATAAAAAAGTTTCTTGATTATGTCTAGTCATCCAATAATCAATGAAGCAGATGAAATATTTTATCCATATATTGTAAAAAAAATCATATCATTTTTTTCAAATTTTTCAAATTTTTCATATTTTTCATCCTCAAGCTCATTATAAATTAATAGGTTTTTCCTAAACTCCAAAATGATTCAATTGAATTGCTTTGAAGATATAATTGGTTTCTTATCAGAAACTATTCTAATTTCCTTTAGTTCCAGTGTTAATCTTAGCCCAGCTTCAATAATTTTATTTATTTATTCAATAAGAAAGATTCTGAATAAGAGAAATAAGGAAATTTATATGATTAGCCTACAGCATTTCTGAAGGACATATAAGAGAGAGAAAGAAACATTTATAATCTCTAACAGTGCCCACAGAGAACTCATTATTACCAACATTGGACGGAAATATCAAATGATAATATAAATATTAAACAATTACACTAATTAGTATTTTTTATAGAAAATTAAAATTCTATTATTTTCATTTAATGAATAATGACTTTCATAATTAAACAATTTAGAATAATACCATAGAAGAATAGGTTTTTAAGAAATATAAGAAAAATTTTCTGCCAATATTTTTGAAAGGCTATGAACAGTATCTAAAAAATAAAAAGGATTAGTATTCCTAAAGAAGTCTCTATCAAAAGGTAGATAATGTGTTTAATAACCTTAAAGTATAAGGAAATGTTAGATGTAAATATGGAATAAAACTTATCAAAGATTTATTGAAAACTTAAAATCTAAATTTTATTAGGACAGTAAATGATTATAGAAGTACTTATGCACCACTACATTTTATGAAAAATAAACCTAAAAATTTAACATAGTATATGCAATATCTTAAGGAGCCTTTTCCTCCTAATTAATTAGAAAATCATCTTGAAAATAAAATTAATAATAAAAACCGTAAAACAACAAAGACTAATGCACTATAAATTGATAAATAAATATAAAAACCTTAAAAAGGAAAAAATATTTATCGTGATTTAAATAGAGAAATTAGAAAAATAATAAATTATAAGGGTAATGAAAATGTCTTTGAGCTCAACCAGAAAGGATTATATGATTTTTTCATCTAACATATATAATACTTTATTGCTGATAAATATTATATACTTTAGAAAACAATAAATGAATACCTAAATAGAGCATAAAATGATAACTAGAGGAATAAAATTAAAAAATATCTTGATTATGTTAATAATGAGATTAGACAATGAAATATTATACATTAAAAACTCATTATTAATATTCTTCATCCTCATTCAACTATTAAATTATTTACTCTATTTTCTTTTATCCTTTTTTTAGTTTCTTAACTTTCTTATCCTCCTAAACTGATTCAATCAGGGAACCTTGATACAGAATGGTTCCTTAAAATAAACCATCCTGAATTTTTAATAGTTCCATAGCAAATCTTGGCCCAATTTCTATAATTTGATCAACTATTTCATATTATCTAAACAAAATTCTATTGGATTACTCACTTTCTGAGGCGAACATAATCAACCTATCTAAGCCATCTGGATATCTTGGTTATACATCGAAAACATTTACTAAAACTTCTTTAACAATATGGTATTTAGGTATTTTGAATCCTTAATCAAATGCAAAGGCAGGCTTGCATTTTGTTGAGAAATTCCCTGCTAACATTAAATCTTTCATCATATGAATGTTAAGAATATTAAATGTTATTGTTGGTCCTCTTGGTGTTACACCACAATGTATTAAAAGTTCAGTTCCTTTAGTCTCAAATAAAATGAAACTATGTATTTATTAGCAGAGAGCATGAATTTTCGAAGGAATTTGCTCTATGGTTTATTTCTCACACTTTAAAATTTTATATTTTTTTAAGTATATACTTTTTTTGCATTTGGTAAAATAGACATCAAGTCTTTCATAAAATGACGATGTGATGGTGCTAAATTTCTTGTAGGAATAAATAATACTCTCCTTCTGTATTATATTCTTTCCATTATAAATCAATTATTATATATTTATTTATGACAAAAGCACACATGCCCGAGTGGTCTAAGGGGCCGCACTCAAGATGCGGTGAGTTATACTCGCGTGAGTTCAAATCTCACTGTGTGCAATTTTTTTTTTTTTTCCCTAACGCTTTTGATTATTTAATATCACATTAATATGTTTCTTAATTTAGATTAAGAGCTAAAAAATATTTAGAGGAGAGCTTTAGATTATTAGGATATAACCTAGAAATATCTGATATCCGATTAAGGAAGGGAAATGAATGATGCATACAAATAAAAGCAAAATAAGAATAAGATCATCTCTGTTTAAAATTGATTTTTTATTTTTTTTTAGTGCAAAATGTGTCATAAGAAGTTCCTATCCTTTCCTGCGCTTAAGGAGCATTCAAAAAAATAGCATGGTTTTAAGCCAACAACTGAAGGAGAAAGAAAAAGAGGAAGACCTAGAAGAGATAATATTAAGCCAAGTGAATAGTTTCATGAGTGGGAAAAAAAGGAAAATCAATAACCTTAAAAGCCAGATCGTCCTTCATCCTTATATACATTTCCAATCGATTGCTAATCAATCCAACATTATAAATAAAATCTATTGAGTACTCGATTAGATGTGAAGGATGCTATTAATTTATTACTTGATAAGGATAAGAATTTATTGACTGCCTAATTAGAAGAATAATATATTTTGAGAACTCTAGAGAAAATAAAATAAACAGAAGGAGGAGAAATTAAGAAATTTTATTTAGAAAAGAATAAGACAATTCTCTACCTTCTTACTGCTTATATTATTAATATTGCATAGATCGCTGATGAATAATTCTTAAAAATTATGATTATTCTAGTTAAGGCCATGATATTCTATATAGATCACTTTGCAAGGGATGATTTGATAGAAACTATTGATATAAAAGATTATGGAGTAAATATTGAAATTATAACAATAGATAATCCCTCCTAAAGGTAATAGATTTCATGAAACTATGACTATTTAAACGTTTCCTTTGGTTGTAAATAAATTTTTAATATTCTTGCCATCTTTTATGGAAGAATTTCCTGTTATTTATGCATCAAGAGTACTTAAAGATTTGTGTGATTGGAGTTTCAAAGAATGTGGTGGTTATTAATTATTTGATTATTGATATCATAATAAGTAACCATAAAATCTAACGTACGAAAATGCTGAACCATGGTTGTTTCCGCAATTCTGAGAACCAAGTATATGAATATATAGTGTGCTTACTATTCTAAGTTCATTTTATTTGAATTTAAATTAAAATAAACTTTTATCTTAGAGCCTTATATTTATCAAGGGCCCAGGAGCCTTGTAAGTTTCGTAGTTTTATCCTTATCTTATAATTGGATATTCACATGAGCGTACAGTTTCGGATTCTGAAATCATAATATAGGTGGGAGTTTGAGAACTATCTCTATGAATTCTTAATTTCAAGTATTTAATTATGCCCTAAAAATCGCTTTTGAGAGTTGCTCCATTCGATTAAGTGAGTCTTATATTTGCTTTAAACATGTTAAAAAAGTATGAAATTAAGTCCTTAAGCTTGGTTCTTTAATCACTCTAACACATATAATAGATAAAATCTGCCAAATGTGTACAGATGATTTATAGGTCTTTTTAATTGCATTATGGATCAATATCTTTATGATAGGATATCAATTATTTAAATTTTTTCCTAAATTCAACTTCATGTTCTGAGAGCGTCAATTATATAAATTAACAATTTTAAACCTCAACTCTCTTTGTTTTTGATTTTGATGCTAAATTGTTAACCCACAATTTGGGATTAGGGCAAAAACCTTAAATTCTATGACCCCAAAATGGTAGTTGGACAATGCGAGCATTTCTTAAATCTCCCTTATTTCCTAAAAAATAAGTTTCTATTAGTTTGTTTAACAAATAATGATGTTTAATTATCTTATTAAAATTTCTATTCAAAAGTCCAATTGAAAGATATATTTCTTTAAGGGGTAGATAAGTGAATAAGTTTATCTAAATCTAAATAGGTAATTATTCCATTTTATATTCTTTTATTATTACTATTTTATTTAATTATATGCATGACAGAGCAAGATATTTAGGAAGATATAAGATGGAAATATCCTGCTAGAAATTTGTAACTTCAAATAATTAGCCAAGGCAACTTGTTATAAAACTTTGTTAATATTCCTATTGAAAAAAGATTGCCTCCTAAGAAAATTTCTAATACTGAATTAAAGAAATCCATAAACTTAAGCAAGCCTTACAAATTTAAATAAATTAAAATGCCATAATTGGACATTTAGAGAGAAATAATTATAAGTAATTCTTATTATATATAATAAGTGAAACGTAAGAGAGCCGCTTCTGAATATTAGCAATACAGTGAAATTTAGAGGGGATATGAATAAGAACTGAATTCTGGAATACGATATTAAGTAGACTTTAAGAAAGGAGATTTATAGAGATCTTAATGTAAGTCTCTTAGTATTGAGAATATGAACAGATAAATAGAAATAAAAAATATAAAAATAAATGAAGAGATAGCATTACCTATGTTCTTGCCAAAAATAAAGGATGCTATCAAACATGAGAGAAAATAGTCAATAAATAAGCCTATGAGATCATATAAAGAAGTCTAGAGTATTAGTTAACGTGTTCAATTGTAATAAAGAGATATCTACAAGAGATATAATGCTCACAATTTTTCCAAAGAAATTTAAGAAAAACTTAAAGATGAATTATTTTAAATATTAAAATAATTTGAGTAATGACAACAGTCTAAGAAGTTCAGAAAGAATTACTTGAAAAGTTATACGAAATTAGAGAAGAATTCAACTAACAATTGTAGAAAGTCTAAACATAAGATGTTAATTTATTATATGATTTATAGAATAATGCAGATGTTGTAGAATTGAAAGATAGGGTGAGACGTCTTGAATATAGAGTTGAACATCTATAATAGGGTTTTGACTTATTACAAGAATCAGAGGTAAAAAAAAAAAAAAAAATTTTATTAATAATTCTTCATTAACTAGAGAAAACTATTATCTGAGAACGCATTATTGAGGGAATAGTTAGCGAACAAGTGAAATATAATATAAAAATAATTTTATATAATCAATTGGAAAGGAAGATTTAAAATTTTCATTTTTATAAAAATGGGTTCTGTATGTGTGAAAGATGATGAAGAAATCCAAGAAACAATGGAGAGACGATACTTTAGGAAGCTTAAGAACTAGTCAGTTAATTAACACAGTTAAATTACTACAACAACTAGAGCAGGATCTTCTTTAGATTACGAAATCTTTGATGAAAAACTGAAAAGATTTCGAACTGTTCCTTCTCTAGATGTTGAAACTAGCTCACTTCGAAGACTTCGTAAAGACAGTTCTCAATAAAATACTCCTATATGATATTTTCTAAATATTTTATAGTTATTTAATATAATTTTTAATTAATTTTAAAGTCGTACTTTCACTAAATTACCGAATTATAATACATATTATTTAATATATTACTCATTAATTCAATGTGACAGATAATTGGCTTTTTCTAAAACTTTATGGAACGAATTAAGGTTTTTTGACAGAATGCGTACACTATTCTATCTCATTCCAATCCTAACCCGCAAAATAAGGGTGATTCTTGATCTCGTTCACATCATGTGTCCCTAATCGTTATTTGGGCTAATTAAAAAAAAAAAAAAATTTGAATATAATACATCAATTATCGTAACTTTATTAATGAAATCTCTACATTCCATTTAAATTTCATCACTTATCTCTAATAGAGATCCATTTATTTTTCTTTAGATCAACTCATTTCTGTCATCGGTTAAACTAAAATGAGGTTCAAACTTATGTTTAAGAAAATAAAGAATAGCACCAACACCCCACCAATCAGAATGAGGGCCGATTATTTAAGTAGTAAAATTCTCAGGAGCTGCGAATCGATATTCTTCAGTATTGACTTAATCAACCTTACTGAAGCCTACTAATTTTATGTGTCCATCATCATCAAATAATATGTTATCTGGGGATAAATTATTATGAGTATGATTCAATTTATGAATATAATCTAAAGCACATATAAGTTCCATAATAACTATTCGGATAGAGTTGGGATCTAGGTTTACATCTCTTAAAGTACCACCACCGTAATAGTTAAGAACAAAAACTTAATCTAATCCTCTTAACATTTTAATGATTTTTCCAATATATCTATTTTTTGGATTGACACAAATTACATTCAGTATTTAAGTATCTTATTGGAATTTAAATTATTATCTTATAACTTTGTATGCTTAATTTTCTTCGCTATCATCTTTGTAGACTTTTGATATTCTTCCATCTGCTATCTTCTTTGTTAAAATGATTTTAGCCTAATCTTAATCCAGCGCTATCATAGATCTATCGTTAACCAATTATTAATCCTAGGTTGGAGGACATAAAAAGTTTCCCATTTTCTCTTTCTATTTTTTTTCTAATTTTTTTTTTTAATGAATGATTAATAAAAAAAAAAATATATCATAATGATTGATTTGCATATGAAAACTAATTAAGATACTCTTATTTTCTCCCAATCATAATTTATGACTATTCCAATTAAACTTATTCTGTATAATAAGAATAATCGTCTTTTCCTTTTAGTTCTGGAACCCATGGTGGAGGAAGTTACCTTTGTTCTACATCATGCCAATTAATTCCTTAAAAAAAGGGATCATTCTTGATTTGATGAGCTCCTTAATAACCTAATCGTTTTTCTGGCTAACCTAAATCGAATATTTATAATTACACAAACATTAAGTAGGTTACAAATGAAATCTCGTGTTACTTTTGAGACTACTTCAGGAACTTGGAATCTACCCTCTATGATCTTTTATTTAGCAAGTTCCTTATCTTCGTCATAAAATGGTGTGATTTCAAATAACATCTCATAGAGTAATACACCTAATGCCCAAAAATCACTTTCCATACTATGATATTTTATCATAATAATTTCGGGTGCTTAATAATAGACATTACCTGCTGTCTCAGTAGATTATCTGCCAATATTGGAGATAGCGAAATCTATCAATTTGATATGTCCATATTCATCTATCAATATATTGTGAGGCCTTAAGTCTCTGTAAATAATCTCATTCTTATGAAGATATTCGAGGGCTATAATTATTTCTGCTATATAAAATCTTGCTGTTCTCTCATCGAATTTTTATTTATAATGCAATAATCTACGAAGTTCTCCTCCTGGCACAAATTCCATTATAAAGTAGAATCTATCTGCTGTCTAAAATGATTCTTTAAATTTAACTAAGAAGGGAGATTTTGCAATCTTAAGGATTTCTAATTCTGTCTTTAATTGGAAATCTAAGTTTCTTGAATTCACAGTATCCTTTCGTAAATATTTCATAGCATAATATTATCCTGTTTAATTGTGTTAAACTAAAAACACTTTAGCGGATTATGAATCCCCAAGTGTCTAAAATAAAAAAATATTGATTACAGCTCTCTAAATATAATGTTTTTCTTTCCCTGAATATTACTATTATGTTCCTGGAGTAATGTAATCAGTACCCTGATGGTTATTCTATTGTCCATACTAATCTTATTGTATGGGTTATAACAATTATTCACTTGGTTAATCTTATTTGTTAAATATAGATAATAAGCAACCCATTTTTATTAATTTTTTTTATTATTAAATATGAAAAAATATTACTAATATACAAAATCAAAATTAATTAGAATATCTAATTTCAATCAAAATAAAGCTTCAACATTAGATTCATCCTTTTGAATTCTAACATTCATAGTTGGTGTAATGTCATTTTGTGAATCCTTTCCTTTGAGCCATTTTTTATATGCTAATTGTGTTTGATTCCATTATTTATAAGCCTATAATAAGTATGTAGTATTTCTATTTATTTCCTATTTCAAACTGTAAAATCTAATCAGAGATCCTTTCTCAGGAGTTGAATGTGAATGTGTGCTTAATCTTAATTAATCCTCCTAGGTTACACATCTTAAAGTTAAACTTTCTTCTTGCTCCAACTTTCTTCTTGTTAATTTACCCCTAAGAGTGGTATCATGTTGTTTCTAATTTTATTAATTCTGGTATAGGCCCTCAATAATATCTAAATTTTGAGTATATTTCATAAATATAAGATCATTTATCACATTTTCTTTTGATACTTTATTCGGATTAACCAATATTGTTTTTATTTCTTTGTTAAGATCTTCTATACTATCAAGCCCTGATTTTAATTATTTATGTTTATGCTAGAATTTAAAGACCAATAATTGTATAAAGCAATTTCTGACCGAATAACTCCAATGAATAAAAAGTGTGAAAAATATTTCTCCTAGAAGAAGTTCACTAACTTCTAGCTTTTAATCAGATGTTAAATATTAGAATATATTATAAATGAGTTACAGTGCTTTACAAATTGATTGTGCATGGTCGCTATCTAACACCATCTTTAATCCTTTTATATAATAATTGAAATCAAAATTGCTAGGTAATTTTTAATTTTCTTAGCAAACATAAATTGTAATGCTATTAATAAAATCAAGCGAGTCAAAAACTTGTGCAGGGTTATATAAGTTAGTTGTTGAGAAGATTTGAAATACAAATTTATTCAACAACATAGGATTTTTTAGTAATTTTATTGATGCTTTTAAGCATAAATTTCCTTAGTTTGAGGAATTAATGAACTCATTCGTTAATTCATTATATCCTAGTATCTCTTATTACATAGTATATTTTAATTGTATGTAATCAATCCAGTAGTATATGAATTAGTCGAACACCTATTCTTTTGGTATTTTGTAATTTGTTTTTTTGATTTCTTAAATTAATTAAGATCCCTTTTATATTGTGCTTAACCATGAATAAAATTAGAATTCTAAATAAAATTATTTTTCATTAAACCCAATATTGTTCTAGAATTAAGTTCTAAATTCTGGAATTATATGGAATGCCTTCACCAAAATCTTAGAATAGCATTCTAATTAAATATCATGACAAGTTCCATCAATCAATTTAATAAGGGAATAATCTAAAGCTTTATAAATAATTTTAATAAATTATGATGCTACTTTTAGCATCTATGGAGTTTTAGATGCTAAAAAATGTTCAAGATCTAATTCTTTTCTGTATATAATTTCTATAAAAACAGTAAGAAATAGTTTTTTATTATCTTCAACTTATTGTTTATATTAATTTAATATAAATTTCATCACTTGTATTAATTATCTAGGATTCTGTATCTAATTACGCATAATCTTTAAAATGTCTAATATTTGTTATTATGTGATTTTCTTCTCAATTAATTGCTATAGAGCTATCAATAGGGGTTGTTCATCTTATGTTTTATATTTTTAAATCATATATTCTGATTAGTTTACGATTCCTTTGAGAGTCATTATTCCTGTACATTATTTAGTATATTGATTAGTACTTAATATTAACTTTGTTTTAATTTCTCCAATAATATTACCTAAACTTTTTAAGTTTTCTGTAAATTTAGATTCTGTTATAGACATCATCTTTGTTTATGCTATCGAAAAGGAATTTTAGTTAAGTAGTTGAATTAAACTTATGTATGATTAACCAATAGGTATGTAATTTTAATTATCATAGGCAAAAATTTAAATTATAAATGTAGTGGTCTAGAAATCGCTATGATGAAGATCCACCTCTAATTATGGTGGATCGTCTCTGAATTCCCATTATAAATCATGTAGTGGTTTAAGTAATTTTTCTTTGCATAAACTTTTATATTTATATGGAGAGGTAGCTTATTCTTAGAATGCTGGATTTAAGTATTTGTTTGATAATTGAGATATTTTTTCAAACTTATTTTTCAATCCTATGTTAAAGGTATATGCAATATGGTTCAGTTATTAATTTAAATGGCATGTTAGTTCCTTAGATATGATTTTGATGGATATCTTTTAAGACATTATAATATCGAAAGAGATAGTATCGTAGTCGTATGACTAGGGTCCTACAGCTATCTAGTAAAAGGATAATCTTTTAGTGTAGCTTGATATGTGTTTATCATTCAGCACTTACTAATCATATTATGTATAAATTACAATTTTAAGATGTTTTGTTTTAAGTTCCTCCGAATCAATAGAGATATGTTCTGTATATTCTTGGTTCCACTAAAATGGTTATTTATATAATTTTACCTAAGGTGTTTTAGTATATCTGATGATATATGTATGATGTTTGAAGTATGGAGATGTTAAACTGATATATGCGCTATCTTGTTAATAGTATTTCAGTTTTATGTTTGTTATTGTAATAGAGTATTCTAATTGTTAATTTCCGAATTAGATATCGTTTAGTGAAGTTTTAGGCTTAGGAGATTTACAAACTATTCCCATTATAAAAAAATGTAAAATTTTTCTTTAATATAATAAAATTAATTAATGAAAATGAAAAATTTTAATAGTAAAAAGGATTCTCAAATTAAATAATTGAATATCTTTACTATTCCATCTGCTCCAGCTGTAGCAACTAGATTGCCATAACTCTATATGGCATGAATTCCTTCATCATATTTCTATTTATGAGCCTTAATTAAAAATAAATAAATTTAATTAAAATTACAGGAATTTCATGTAGACATTAAAATTTACGAATATCCCATGTTCTCATACTTCCATCATGACTAACACTTGCTAACAGATACACATTCTGTAAAACACAGAGATCTGTTACAGCATCAGTATGACATATTAATGATTTATATATTTTTCCTGTATTTAAATCACAAAATCTTATCTTATGATCTTCATGACCTGAAACTAAATATTTTAGATCATTATTATATAACAATCTTTTTATAAGAATAAAATTACTTGTTTGGTTGCACACTTTAATTTACAAAATCTTATTCAAATCTTATTTATTGTATTGCTCTTACAGTTGCAACATCATATATAACATATTATAGTGAATCACTATATCCACATGCTATATTCTCATAGCCTTTGATTATCCATTCAATGGCTGTTGGTGTTGATAAACCATTCATCGATTTCCTGAATGTAAAATTAGCTAATGGATTTTATAACATTTCATGATTCATTTTAAATTAATCTGGAATAAGAGACTTCCACATTTTAACACTGCCATCTGCTGACTAAGAAAGTAATCTATGATCATAGGGATGGTGTTTTAGAGACCATATGACATCGGTATGAGCATGCCACGAAAATTGTATATCTTGATCAACTGAATAGGATCTAATTGTTCCATCGACTCCTCCTGAATAAAAATTTATTGCTTAAGAAATCTTAGGATTACTAAAAGATGTCATCGTAAATATAGGTCCTAGATGTTCTATTTATATCTAAAAAAAATACATCTAATAGTATTTATTGGTTCCACATGAGTTGTAGGATTAATACTTTTAATTTAATCAACACTCCAAAGTTTAATAGTACAGTCTTCTGAAGCTGTTGCCATTATATTTTATTCAAACACTATAGCTCTAACACCATCAAGATGACTTCTTAACTATCCTTTTACTTCAAATAAATCCTTCCCAACAATTATCTCTCTTTCGGTTAATGATCTATCTGACTCAATAGTAATCGTTGTTTATTTTTTGAATACACCCTAACCATTAGAATTAGAACGTTAATGATGGTGTAATTTTCCATGTGTCATGTGATATGTCGATTTTATATGAGATTCTGATTGTTGTTCCTCCAATTCCTTTAAGAAACTAATTAATTAGTATTATATATACTTTAATAATAAAGGTTTCTTTTGAGTTAGATTAGGTGTAATATTTCTATCTTCGTTTTTAAGGAATGTCAATGTGTCACTTTTTACTCTATGATGATTTTTCTTAGTCGATCGAATATTATCAGCTATAGGCATAAATGCAAATTTAATAGAATTAAGTCTTTCATTTAACACTTTATTGATATTCTTTTATTCTTCCAATTGTGTCTTTAAATCGAAGATGACCTACTTTTTTAATATATTTATTGTAATTCTACCTAGTATTGCTGTCTCTCTTTTCGCCATTCATCCTCTCTGTCTTGCACTTATCCCTTCAGCAATTCTATTACACTGTTGAGATTTGACATTTTATATTAATATAAATCATTATCTAAAAGTGTCAGGATCATTGTTTTTAAATGGATTGTTGAATGTCTGTTTGCCCCTTATATTGGATTTCTTAACTTTAGATTCCTCAATTTTCTTTCTATCATCCACATTTCCATCAGCATCTATATCAAAGCCAAGAGCCAATAATTCATTTCTGATGAAATTCATGCTTTGAAGGTTCTCCTCCAAGTTTGCCTCCAATAGACATATATATCTGAGAGTTTCGTAGTCTTAAGCCTTCTCATCATTACCCAATATCCTAGCCATCCTCTATTTAGATGCCATAAAGTAGGTATTAAATTTATCCAATTAATTAGTGGAAGTCCTAAAATAGTCTAGATAAATCAATTTAAGGGAGTATTCAATTACTTTTCTTTTAGGGTCTTTATCCAATTTAACTAAAATATCAAATTCTCCTCTATTATTCATATCAATATATGCTTATAGAATTTCATTACAAGCAACCGCTAATGGTTTCCTTAATTCATGTTCTGATTTTATTTCTCTTGCACATTCTTCAGCCCAAGCCTTCATTGCAGTCAAATTAGTCACATTTCTTATATTTTCTTTCATGCTAGAATATACTTTATAGGCTTCAAATTGTTTAATTATCTGCATAATGTATTAATCCGAACCTACTTTAGGCAACTATTCCCTAAACTTTAACATATCAATTGAAAGTATAACAAACTCTTTAGCAGTTAAACTAATACTAATTTTGGTCTCATTATTCTCTGCATCTGCTTTCTTTTTAGTTAGCAAATATCCTCTTAATGTGACAGCAAAAAATATATTGACGATAATAAATCTCACAGTTAAAACATATGGTAGAATCATCATAAAAAATTCTAAAGCTCTATCATTTTTTCTGTAAACAGCCATATTTGGAATGGAAAATATGTAATCTGTAAATTCAACTAATGAACCAAAAAATGTGTCGAAATTTCTATATTAAGTACCTAGCAGTAAGTGCCCCATCCACGTGAATGCTATAATGAAACAAAACAAAACCAGCAATATAAATAGAAGATGGGATAAGGTATATTTGATTGAATTTGTTAACATTTAGAAATCTCGATTATGTGAAACTAAATATATTACTTCTAAACATACTGTCAATATAGCTAAAGATGCCAAAACACCAATAATATCCATAAGATATCCGATATTTGATGCTGCATTAAAGTATGAGTTTTCGTCTTAAATAGTTCCTAATGAGAATAAATATGTTTCTAATAAATTCCCAATAGGTTAATCAAATATTGTTGAAGTAGCACATAAAGTATTAACATTCAAAAAATGCAATAGTATTAAAGAAATTTATGCACCCATCATGGCTAAAAATAAAAAGTTTAAAAATTAAGATATATCAACCAAATATAAGCCTTTTCTCAAGAATTCCGGCATATGTCTTTCCCTTATAAATAATTAAGACTTATTTAATGACAATAGTATAAATGTAGAATGCCATCTGTTATAGGAGAAGTTCTTATGCAGAATTGTTTTAATTGTAACTCTCATATAATAGAATAATGCAACACTTAATGAAACGCATAATATTAAGATTGCAACTTCTGCTGGTGTTTATAAAGAATTCTTTTTGATGCTAGTTACTTTGATATCTTTTGTCTCCAGTGATCCAAATTCATTAACAGTAAACTAAATGATAGTATATGCTAATGATCTTTAATATATAGGATTAAAAGTGACAAATTCTATCACAGCTGTCGCTATATTGTCTAAAAACTAATATGCCTATAATGTTGAGATTAATCCTTACACTTAAGCTGGTTCAATATAAAACACATAACCTCCTTATTCGTTATATCCTTTCGAATACGGTATTGTTAATCGACCAACTGAAGAAAATGCTGAACTATTAAATGTAGTTGTATTTTCAAAAGATGATCCATCTTCTGATGTTGGAGTGCTTGGAAATAATTTTTTCATCTAAGGGAATATATTCTTGAATAATTCATTAGAATTGTCATAAACATTTGGCTTTCTTATTGTCATTCTTACATTATTATTAACTAGGACATTAAAACTATTTATGAAATATCCTCTGTGTAAATGAAGAAATGCATATTCCTTTTTATAAAATTATAGTTCTTGATTTGCTTCATCAAGTACATAATCAGTTTATTTTTCGTTCCTCAATTTTTATATTTCTCTTTAACCCAATAAATTTGGTTCGAATATATCTACAAGACCATATTATAGCCATCCTAATAGATCAGTTTTAGTGCTCAATTATTGAAATTATTAATATTCCTAATTTTATGCTTGTTATAGAGATATCTTTCTTTCAATAGAGTCTGATTATTGAAAGGCATTAGTAGGATCATAGAACTCTTAAACTAGAATAAAATTTAATGTCAAGATAAGTAATAAAAGGATGGTTTTCCATATTAAATTAACTAAATCCATTTTTTATTTATTCAACAATCTTTCTTTCTCCTCCTCAACAAGAAATTTCTAATTATCTGTGCTTTCAAGAGTCATGTTTATAAGGTTAACAAAATCGACATTGAAGTCAACACTATTTTAATTTTCTTAAAACTCTCTTTGATACATTTTTTCTGTCTACTCTTTGGCATACATATATTGCTCGTATTTTTCTTATTGAATTGTAAAAGTAAACCAAAATCTTAATATTATTTATTCCACTAAATTATAGACCTACCAATAAGGATGTAGATATTTAACTATTTCATTATGTCTCTGAGATGAACTTTTTTAGTTTTCTTACTTTTCTAAATTTTCTTAATATTCATTATAGACTGACTTAACAAACACAAAAAACATGTTAAGCAAAATAATAATCACTATGACATAAAATATAATTGAAAAAACAAATGCAAAACCTATGTCATATTGATAAAGATTCTACATTTTGTCATTATTACCCATCATATATCCCAATATATAAACTAAAGAGTTATATATTGTGGAAAATTCATAAACTGAGCTTCCATACAGCTGATGCATTAATAGTGCAAATGACATCAAAATTGAGATAAGTAAAACTAAATAAAATATCATATATTCAAGAGAATTTATAATTATATCTAAATATTCAACCAATTTCTTAAATGTGAGAATAATATATTTGAGTAATTTAAACCACATAATTAACATAGTTACAGCATTAATTGTTCTATACAAATTTAAGGAATCAGCCTATGTGCTGAAATCTTAATTAAGAGTATTTGGTTCTTTAAATATATCCTAATAGGTTTTTGAAGTTTAAAATATTTTTGTTAAATTAGGAATGTGAGGATCTGACCTTTCATAAGATGGACTTAATACAGAGTTAGCATAAACTGATATGCTAAAAGTAATGAGTACCAAAATTAGAACATCCAGAGCACTCCATATATCTTATATATGTTTTCTCACAGTATGAAATACAATTTCAGCTCTCCTCTTTAAATCCATAGCTGCTTTTAATGCTTTATCTGCTTATTCTTGAGCACTAAATGTTTTCGATTTGAGTGGTTACACCTCCTCATTTCTGTGACTGTCCCCATCCAAATTTTTATGCTTTTTTGCCTTCTCCTCAATTTATCTCTATTCTTCATCATCCAACAATAGAGCTTATTGGATTTTATAATATATCTTGTATCCTTCCATATAAACGTAATTTAAGTAAAGTAATATAAAAAAGATTTCGAATACTATTCTTACAGTATCTTTGCTATCACCATAAAATGATAATCTAAATGAATCAAATTTCAATGAACCATATGTTTTACCTGAAGCAGAAAATTAAAAGTTAATTCTAAATAGCCCAATCATTTGCAAGCTGCTGCTATAATATCCAGCTGATGCGGAAAGTGATTTTATTTATGAATTTAAATATCCATTCTTAATTAAACCTAATGACAGATCATCATTTATTGGTAATCTAGATATATTTGAATTTTCATCTTTCCAAACAGCATAAGGAGTAAAATTTAATAAATATGGATACTCATATTCACCACTGGGACCTTTATCTGAAAAATCTTCTTTATTTCCCCATACTAATGTTTCTTTATTCTTCATAATGTAACTAGACTGTATTTGTAAAAATGTGATTGGCATTACATCGTAATTTATCTAAAAATTACATAACAATATACATCCAATTTTAAATAATTTAAATTATATCCTGTATAAAGACTAGTTTCAAACCATTCACAAATAGGGTATCTTAATAAATTAAATTCATCAATTAAGGGATTTGAAATGTTGCCGAAGAATGCATTTTATATACTAGAATTAAATGACATTTGTTTTTCCATATTCTATTACATAGTTACAACTATCACAAAACATATAACAAATGCTGTTAATCTTATCTTTTCAACAGTATTAATCATCTCAGAGGTTTATTTCATTTTTTTTATAATTAATATACATTTTTAAATTTCTTATTCATTGTATTTCATCGTCTGAATAATCATCTGAATAATCCTCGGAGATTGCTTTAATTTATTCTTCTACACTCTCACCATCATACTTATATCCATCAGCAATCGCTTCCAATTTATCTATTAATACTTATAACTTATCATCTTATTTTCCACTGAACTCATTAATATGTAATGACTAGCCAACATTTACTTTTTTTAAAAAAAAGAAAATAATTTAGTTTTTTAAAAAATAATTAATACCTTTAACCTATTTCAAGTCACAATCTACATAAACAGTTGTTTTTAGGTTGGCTCTTATGTAACTCAATGACTTTATTATGACGTTATTCTTTATGCAGTGCTATGTGAAATTTATTTTACTTATATCTGTAAAAATTTTGCTAAAAAAAATCCCAATCTAATGTCTTCAATAGTTACTCGATATAGTCCTTGGGATGCTGAGTAAATAACACAATATGATAATCTTTTGAAACTGATTCTATAAATTCTTTAACATAATTTCTAAATAGAATGTGTTTTGTCTTTTTCTTATTATCCTTATTTGTATAATTAAAAGGAATTGATCCTTATTGTTGAGTATTTTTAATGCATAAAAGCACACCAATTATTTCTATCACAAGAGTAAGTGAATCTTATTATCTCAAACCTCCAGATATTTATCTATGCAACTTAATTGCCCTATTTTATCTTTAGTCATGGCCTCTAGCTAATGAATTCAATAACAATAATATCCGTGTTATAACATGAAAGAAACTCTATTTAATCCTTGAAAAAATATTTTATATATTTATCATTAAATACTTTTTAAAATGTCACTACACCATAAAAAATAGTTAAGTCTCAAATTAGAATAATCTCCAATTGTTTCTATTTTGAAAGGATCAAACATTGGATCATAAAAACTCAGAAAAGATAGGTTAGGTCAAAAGATAATGAAAGGCAGCTCGTATAGTGTGACATTCAAGTCCCTTGATCAATGCACACCTTAGACTAATGATGAAGAATCAAATAACTCCTCCTGCTCATCAATCTCAGATGAATAACCAGTAGAACAAGTAATATCGGAAGTCCAAATTGAAGTCATCGTACCTCAAGTACAAAAGACGTAAACGGTAAATGAACAACAATAACAATCGGCTTGTTGCCTTATTTAATGAAATAATATCATTTTATTTAGAATCTCTTTCTCAAAACCCCACTTATAATTTGTTTTTGAGGATTGGCCAATTTCTATATTCCAGAAATTATTTATAAAACTTCTTGAGAATTCAGTATTTCCACTTTCTCCCACAATTGCTAAAATATTTTGTAGAAATACAATTGTTTAGTTATTGCCAATATTCAAAATATCCTAGATTCCTAATGCTAGATTTATTGGAATTTTTTCTGTAATTCTCAAATACGTCATGAATAATTCATCTATCTTTTTGTCCAATTACTGGATATTCAATTTTTTAAGCCTCAATAACATATCAATAGGTAGACTTTCTAAGGTGAACTTTAAGCGGTTTGAGATTATTTGAACAATCTCATTATCTCTATTTGAAATAACGGATTACCTTCGGGTACTATTTAAATCAAACTAATAAGAACTTCATTCTCATCAATATCATGGATCTATATATATTCCTTTAATATGGCCACTATTTTGTTAATATCTAGAAACGTTTTAGTGGCAATTAGAAAGTTATAAATTTCTTTGGGTGTTATATTATTCAATTATGATTCTATTAACTAAACAATCTCATCTTTAAATTTGAAGTCTAAACCCTTCTCATTGGAATACTTTAGAATTTGAAAATAAATCATAAGCAGCTATAATTCTAATATTTAATTTCGTTACTCCTCAAATTCCTTAATGAAATAACTGATTTAGGGTCTCTTAACTTGATATACAATTTCATCTTTTATCCCATTTATGCTATTGAATATTTATTATTTTGATTTGAGGGTTTCGAGCCACTTATCAATTTTATCTGTAAAAAATAATATAAAATAGTGTGTTAGCATCTCTGCCGGAATTTTTTATATTTAAATATCTTCCAATTATTGTATGACAAATTATTGTAATGTTGAAGTGGTTTCTAAAATTGTGATTAAGCATCTCAATTTATCACTATAATTGATTTTTTGTATTTTTAATATAATATGCTATTTAAAACTATCTGATGCAAATGGAAAAGTGTATTAAATGATGAGAGGTACATTAGCATCATCCAATTTTATTAATCTTAATCTGTGCTCCAAAACAGCTTTCGCTCGTTATGATAGGTATTCTTATGATCTTTTCATAACAATTCCAAAATATGTGAGCTCTCTTTCATTCAGTCTATGGGCCCATTTGAAAAATCCATTTTCTGCTTTATTCCATATATCCTAATCAATCAAACTATTCTTTTATAAATAGTATATTTTCGAAAGCAATTGGGATGGTTAATAATGTTCGATTTGAGTATAAATATCCTTGTAAATTAATTTTTGCTATTTTTATAGGCAAAAGTACCTCATAGTATTTCTTATCATAAAATATGATAAAGTCTAAATTTTGTAAAATAATTACTTCACAGTAATATGGCCCACGAGCACCAAGTGTTAGTGAATCTAGGACATACCTTCAAAGTAGATAGGAAGTTAGAAAGTTATAATATTTTAAACCGAATAAACTAACTTTTCTGAAAAAACCAATTATAAGAGAAAAAATAGAAAGGACTTTGTTACCAACTCGCCCATGGAGGTTAATAGTTATAAATGAAAAACCATTTTCACCTATAAGAACTAGTCATGAACCAACTGTGGCAAAAAGAAGTATTAGAGTTAGAACGGAACCATCATAAAAAATGAAAAATCAGTTCGTCTCTAATGATTTTCATATTGGTCCTTGGGAATGAATGATTTTTTTTACGTTGATTCTTAATAAAATTATATCACAAAGGTAGACCCATATTTTCGCTTGTTGTTTTTCTTCTCATCATCAATAAATTCTCATCTAAGTTTAAGATAGGCACTCGCTATAGATTCGAGCCTTAGGAAACAAAGCAAAATGTATATCCTTTATTATCTATGAATTTTGTTCTCAAAAGCTTCTCACCGCAATTTGTTTTTGACTTTATGTTGTATTTACGAATAGGAACCTTTATAGGTTCAGATTATTATGCCGTTTGAACACATCCCATTGATAAATAAAAAATAAATTGTGAAAATATTTATTTATAGAAACTCTTTTAAAAATTACTCTAAATAATAAAAAAAACTATAATTAGATTAATTATGTAATGTTATTTTCATAAAAAAAAACTTTAATTATGGTTTGCCAATTAATATAATTAAAGGTTTTCTTGAATAAAGTCTTTCTAATTGAAAATTATTAGGATTGTTTGTTATAATCACATATTCTGTAATATATATGTAATACTATATTTCAAACTACATAAGTTTTATACATTTTATTTTGTATCATTTAACTATCAAATAAGATTTGGTAACAAAAACTTAAATTTTATTTGGATTAATTCTTTTTAGCTAATTCTATCATTTACTCAATACAATTTAACCATATAAATGAATAATTGTTTCTAGAGTTTTCTAATAAATTTTACAATTTAGAATACATTATATTTAATTTTATAAACTAAATGAGTGACAAATTGATCATCAAAAAAAGAAGGGGACAGAATATTTTGCCCGATGGTCTAGAAATTTAATTGAACTTAAACGATTCTAGCTTAACCGTGCTTGATTTGAAAAAACTGATACAGAAATAAAGTATATTTTCATATTAGAATATAGCAAGAATCGAACCATTAAGACAATGGCTTACTTATGATGATCTAAAAACTGTCCTTGATGATAATAGAAAACCTATCAATATATTGAATCTTAAAAGCGGCTAAATCCTTGTAGTTAAAGATTTAGGACCTTAACTTTAGTGGGTTGTAGTATTTTATAGTGAGTATGTTGGGCCTATTATAATGTTTGCTCTGCTTTATTTTTTGGGGAAAAGAGAAAATTACAATTTTACATAGAAGTATAAACAATTTATATTATTTTAAGATCAGCTTTATGGATGATAATAGGGCACTATCTAAAAAGAATATTGGAAACTAGATTTGTACATATATTTAGTAGAGACTCTATGCCTACTAGGCGAGCATTAATTAATTGTTTCCACTATTGGATATTATGTGGATTGGCTATTGGATCAGAACTTTATTTGTTTAGATCCTTCGAATAGACTCCTTTATGGAAGTTTGTACCATTAGCTACATTTGTTGTATTCGAATTTCTGAATTTAATGTGCCATATAACACTTTCAAATTTAAGAAAAAAACCCTAATAATCTTAAGGAGAGTATGTTGCTTTGAACAAATAAAGAGCAATTCCATTTGGTTATGGATTTGATTTGGTATCATCAGCAAATTATTTTTGGGAAGTCTTATCATGGGTATCTTTTAGTATTTTCACAGGTTCATATGCATGTATATATTTCTATTAACAAATATACAATTAGCAATAGGATTCACCATATTTAGTTTTGGATAAATGTTAATCTGGGCATAAGATAAGCATAGGAGATATAAACAAGAATTTGGAGATAAATACCCAAAATAACGAAAAGCAATGGTGCCTTTCATTATCTGAGTTTATAAAATAAAGTGACGTCTTAATTAAAAAGAGATTTAAATTAAAAATGATTTCAAGATTAGCCCAACGATTCTGCACTGTAAAAGAGGCTTCTTTCCTTTCATAGGTTCAATAATACTATGAAAAAGCTTCCTAATACACCAACATCACCTAGGACAAACTTGAGTACATTAATCAACCATAATTAGTTTTTATAGAAGTTGTGATACAATCATTAAATTTAACATTCCATTAGTTAGGGACGATGGGACAATCAAAGTGGTATATCTATTACACAAATTTTTTTTTTTTTTTTAAAGGTTTCTGCATATCGAGCCTAACATAAAACTTATAGATTACCAACTAAAGGTGGTACCAGATTAAGCTTTAAGATGGATAGTGAAGAGGTAGAAGCTCTTGCATTTTTAATGACACTTAAATGCTCAATTTTGGATCTACCATATGGAGGTGCAAAAGGAGGAATTGCTATTGATCCCAAAAAGTACTCACGAAGAGAAGTAGAAACTTTGATGAGAAGATATACTTTAGAGTTGGCCAAAAAAAATTTCATAGGAGCATGTGTAGATGTTCCAGGACCAGATCTAGGAACTGGTGAATAAGAGATGACTTGGATGAAAGACACTTATTAGAGATTTAAGGGACATTCTGACATCAATGCATAGGGTTGTGTGACTGGAAAAGCTTAAAATTAAGGTGGTATTACAGGTAGGTAGGAGAGCACAGGTTTAGGTATCTTCTTTGCTGTACGAGAAATATTGAATGATGAAGCATTTTGCAAGTTGAATGGAATAACACCAAGTTTAAAGGGGAAATCAATAATCATTTAGGGTTATGGTAATGTTGGAACTTTTGCTGCTCAATTCATTCACGATTATGGAGGTCGCATTATTGGAGTTGCCGAGCATGATGGGTCAATATTTAATCCCTTAGGAATCAACCCATATGAATTATAAGTTTATAAGAAAAAAACTGGTGGTGTTGTTGGCTTTTAAGGTGCATCACAACAATGGAATGATGAGACTGCCATATTCTAAGAGTGTGATATATTTATACCAGCAGCCTTTGAAAAGACTTTGAACACCAGTAATGCTGATAAATTTAAATGCAGAATAATTGCTGAGGGAGCTAATGGTATCAAATAGAAATAAATTTTATTTTTATTCTAGGTCCAACAACTATTGCCGCTGAAGAAATTTTATTGGAAAAGGGAATAATATTATTACCTGATATATTGTTGAATGCTGGTGGTGTTACTGTCTCATATTTTGAATGGTTGAAGAATTTGGAACACATTAGACCAGGAAGAATGACAAAAAGATGGGAGGAGTTGGCTAAATATAGATTATTGGAAGCCATCAAATTAAGTACAGGGTTAAATGTAGATGTTAGAAGAGATCCTAGAAGTATTAAAATGCTTGAGGGACCATCAGAGGTAATTTATATAATTTATTTTTACAGAAAGATTTGGTATTTTCAGCTCTTGAGGAGTACATGATAGAGGCTGTGAAGAGAACCTAAGAAACAGCTAGAGAATACAAGGTGTCATTGAGGTTGGCAGCCTATATCAATGCTATTAAGAAACTTGATTAGCATTTTGATTAAATTGGTGTTGATTTATGAGTATGTTTATATTAATTGTCGTGGCAATTGTGTCTTCATATGATTTGCATTAAACTCCCCAAGAGATAGAATAAGAGATCAGTACTATTTTATTAAAAAACAAATATAAGATGAAAAGGTTTTATATTTCGGATCAACTGTTCGATTGGAACATTAATAATCAGAATATTTTTTGCACTCACATCAAGTTTAATATGGATCAGGATCTGGACAATAATCAGTCACTGGAATGAGGGCTGATCACGATTATAATAGTTTATGGACATTCAAGGAATGTTGGAATACTACTTTAAAAAAATATGGTAGAAATTTTTATATTATTCTAGATGATTAGATCAAGTGTGGAGATTGTGTTAGATTGGAGCATATGTTGACAACTAAAAATTTGCATTCGCATTTCCACTAATCACCAATAAGTGGAAATTAAGAAGTTTCTGCATATGGAGATAATGGTAATGGAGATGGAGGTAAACTTATTTAAATTATAAAATAGCTGATGATTGGATACTAGAATGTGATGGTGTATCAAATGATGGATAAAGTTAATTGAGTGCAAAGAATTGGTTTTAGCTCAAACATAAAATGACAGGAAAATATTTAAGAGCTAGCAGAAAGGATATTTATAATTAGAGAAATTGTGGTTATCATTGCCCGATAGAAGGATAACTTGAAATAAGTGCTTCATTGGCAAAGTCTCCAGAAACACGATGGAAGGTTTATGCAGGATTATTTTATTTACCTATAGAAAAGGAATCAGATTGCAATGAGTATGGTGATTGTGATGATATCGATTCAGATGATGATGAATATAGAACTGTTGATTTATGATATATAATTTTATCTATTTTTTGTTAATTTTATATGGCTGAGCAATCTAATTAATCTAGTTGGGTGACTGATTTTAAATCAACAATAGTATTGGATGTTTTAATATTTAGAATTCAGCAAAATCTAGTGTGAATTATGTATTGTCTCCTATTTGTGAATTTTATCATTCAATTCCAATATGGGAGTATAAGAAATGCATATCTGATACAATTAGTCATTATGATAAGTAAATCCCATCTGATATTGCAAGTAATTTATCATTTATATTTATAAGATGTAAAGATTGATATAATTGATAATATAAGTGAAAATAATAGGCTAATTATTTTAGGTTTGCTATCTATTGGAACTGTATTTGCATTAAGAAAAGGTAAATTCATATGCTATATGAAGGTCCATTAAATGTCGTTAGAAATTCAGTATTTTCATATTTTGGATATGGGTGGATAATAGCACCAGAAGTATTCAATCCCATTTTGGTAAAGAAATAGTGAATAATATTATATATCGTTATATTTGAATGTCATAGAAACACTTTATATCTAGTTCACCTTATACATAACAAAAGCATCTACATTCAGGATCACCTGGAGTTTAGCAGAAGAAAGTAGTCGTACCAGCCATCAATATAAAATTAAACTCATAGGTGACACTCAATTTGGTAAAGAATGGTTTACCAAGTGGAGCACAATCCTAAAGAGATAGTCGAACTCACTACTCTGAATTAAATAAAAAGAAACCTATACCATCTTAAAAATTTACAAACCCTCATAATAATAATTACATACCTGGATACTATTAGAATTTTATGTAGACTAAATAGAGTTCGATATCAAAAACATAGACATCCAAAGAATTGTCATAAAGAAAGAATAATTTTGATCAAGAATAACTTAAGCCTTAAAAACCTAAATCAACAGAAAACAAACAAGCTAAACTTTAAACAGAGCCTAGTTAAAATCATAAGAGTCTATCAACATAAAATATCATGAGCTTAATCTAGAAGATAAAAGAACCTATCAGATCAAAAAGTCCTGTTCAATCGTCAGTAGAATCTAATTTTAAGTAACTACTTGATAATTATCACTAAACCATTAAATCAAAGCCAGGATACCAAACAGATCGCACACTTTATCAAGGCCGATATCTACTCATTCAGTTATATGACGGATAGAATGTTACAGAATATAAATTTGATTCAACTTGTGGAACAACTGATCAAGTAATCTAATATCTTACCCTTCAATGCTAAAATAGTAATTATATCCAATTTAAAAATAGGCTAAAATATTATTGGCTTTGCTACTCTAGATAAGAATATTGCAATAGATTATTATCTAAGCTTGAAAAAGAAAGATTTGATTCCCTTAGATAGATAGACTATCAAATTAGAACCTCTATTCAAAGAAGTAGATAATGGGTCATTGACTCTTAATAGTTTTATCATATTGCAATGTATTGGAATGGGAGGATTCTCACGAGTTTATCTAGTAAGATCTAAATCAAATGGAAGATTCTTAGCGCTTAAATTAATATCTAAATAATTCATTTAAGAGAATTAAAAGCAAACAATTGTCCAAAATGAAAGAGATGTTATGGTTTAATTGAATTTAGTTGATTAACATGTAGCAAAACAATTCATCTGCTCATTAGAATGTGCATTTGAAACTAAAGGATGGGTTTGTTTTGGAATGGAATACTGTCCAGGCGGTGAACTATTCAATTAGCTAAGAAGAGTAAAAAAGATGACTGAAGATCAGGCTAGACTCTATTTTGCAGAAGTAGTCATTGCTATCGGATTCTTACATACTTAATATGTTTTATATAGAGACATTAAACCAGAAAATATTCTGATTGACTAAAATGGTCATTTGAAAGTAGCCGATTTCGGCTTAGCAAGACCTAATATGTCGTCATCAGATGAAGCATATTCATTCTGTGGTTCTCCAGAATATATGGCACCTGAAATGCTTTAACAAAAAGGCCATACTTATGCTGTCGATTACTATTGTCTTGGAGCACTGCTTTTCGAACTTCTAACTGGATTACCTCCATTCTATTCTCGAGATACAAGTTAAATTTTCAAAAGTATCTTACATGAAAATGTCTAATTCCCTCCAAATATGGGAAGTCCAGAATGCAAGGATTTAATTAGAAAGCTATTGGCTAAAAATCCTGAGTAAAGACTGGGCTTTAATGGAGGAGCTGAATAGATTCTCAAACATCCTTGGTTCAGCCCACTTGATATGGAGGATGTTATAAAATTAAGAACAAAACCTCCTTTTATTCCTAGTCTGCTGGGCTTTAATTTTGATCCCTCAGAATTTAAAGCAGGAGATGAAAAAATTAATCAAAACGAAGATAATAAGTTTAAGCCTATGTTTGAGAACTTTTATTTTATTAGTGATAATCTGAAACAAAAGAGAGCAACATCATCTAAAAGACCAGTCACAAATGTTAGTTAAGATTGTTTCCCTGATAAAAATTATAGTTCTAATAATTCTGCTAGAAGTATGAGGCGAGGAAATTCTTCAATTCCAGAGAAAGTTGAGGAGATGTACAAGAGAGTGTAGATGTAGAATAGTTTGAGTAGTTATGGAAAATCATATATCTAAACAGATTTAGAATCTGTTTTAAGTGGATTTACAACATAGGCTCCAAATAAAACATCACGCAAATTTAATTGATTAATGATTTTCCCTAAAATTTAAATAATTTAAATAAAAAAATGGAAAATTAAGTAGCATAATAGTTCTTGCAATCATATTATCAAGCCCTCATGACAAATAAACTTACTCTAATCCAATTCTATACTGATGTAAGCAGTATGACATATGGTAATCAATTTTATTTAATTTTTTTTTAGGTGGCGAACAACATAGAGGATTGAAACAAATATCAGATAAATTAGAGTCATTAGGTTTCACCAAGATTGTCTACAAGATAGATGATATGGATGTGTAACTAGGCGCAATATAGAACTCCTTATTCATTTTTGTTACAGGATCCTTACAAATGGACGATGCTGAAACATATAAATTCAGCCAGGCTTTTTAGATACTTCCAAATGGTTAGGGAGGTTTATATGTCCATAATGATATATTCAGATTGGTATATTGATAAATCATAGACCCATTTTTTTATTGTAAACCTCCTTCTTGTTAAGTTCAAAGTCTTTAATAAGTTCTTCTTTGTATTTTAATTTTGCTTAATATTCTGCTTTGGATTTATTGACGATTGCTTATACTTTAGGATCTTACTCTGGATATACCTCAAAGCTGCCGACTTCTTAATTTAAGATAAATAATATATAATTATAATCGTTTGTGCCTCTATAATAATACCCTTAGTCTGTTAAAATAAATCCAGAGGCCAATAAAAACTCATGAGCTCCTTCTAGGCTTATAACATTATTCATAAATGTTATGCTTGTATATTTTAGAAGTTTAAATTTTTCTTCATCAAATTTAAGGTTCTAGAATATCTTTAGGAGTAAATTCAATCCATCTAAAGTTTTCTAAGTTGGAGGATTATTGGATTTCAAATCAATCAATTTTTATAAAAGAGGAGAATTAGTTCCTATTTACATTTTGATAATTAAAAAAAATATTAATATTAATGGGATTTGAAGAGGCGATTCCTCCTATACCAGATAGATAATAAGAATTAAGATACATCCATAAAGTTGAAGAATCATTCAGAGCTCAACCATTATACAAATTATATATGAATGAAGCATTAAGAACAAGAAAGATGGAATATGCAGAAAATTATAATAAATTCAGAAAGAATTGGTGGGTCAACTTTTTCTATAGTGGATTAATATTTGGAACATTATTTGTAATCATCATTCAATATTTCAAAAGTACATCCCAGTTTCATATGCTTATAGAGCTGATTATTTTGGAATTCCATTCATCTACAAACCATATACAGTAGCTATATCAAATGGAGGAGCTGTTAGATAACAATTCATTAAACGATTCAAACTCCTTGCAGCAGTAACAACAGTATTTGCATGGTCTTATGCAACTAGAGTTGCTGATTGGTCATTAATTGAGGATGAATACTTAGAAGATTATGGTCCAAGAGTTCCCAAATTTGATTGAAAATATACAAAAATCCAAAAATATAAAACAACATCATAATAAATTCATCATTATTTCCTTAAATTCTTACCAGAATACATCTGATTTAGGCCATGACAATAATTGTTCTCTAACATTGCCTTCTCCATTCACTAAAGCTTAAGTAGCAATATTTGATTCTGTACACTCTTTAGCAATTTCTTTAGCTAGTTCCAAATCATAGCAAGCCAAATAAGGTAGAATATATTAATCCACCATCAATCCATGTCCCGGAACATCTTTCATATCGTAAGCCTTTTATGAGAATTCTCTGCTTTCTGATGTATAACCAATAAAATGTGATTTAGATAAGTTTTCAGTTCCTGATCCATAATGTAATGCGATTCTCTCTCTGATCCTAACTCTTTCTTTTAATGAAAATATTTCACATTTTTCTGTTAGAACATCGATAAACATAGCAACAATATCTTATAATCCATCAAATTAAGACATTTATTCGATTTTAGCCAGACTACTTACTTTTGTCACTTATTATTCTTTAGCTAAAATAAACCAAAATATATATGATAATGGTGTGGAATCCTTTATGATAAATTGAATTGCTTGTTCCTTTAAATAGGGATTGATGCATTTCTTTGAGATTCTCTCTCTAAATAAAACATATATCGCTTATTTTAGATTTGCAGTATTCTTAAATGGTATCTCTTCTTCATCCCACCAGGATTAATTCTAAACTTTTGATATTCTTTTCTTCACCATATCTTATTCCTTCTTAAATGGCCATTCATTCTCCACTTATTTGGAGTCACTTATTTATAGTTATCTTTAACACCAATGAGTAAATGCCACTTTTCTCTATATTAAATTGTTTGTATCTCCAAATAAATCTTCCTAATATATTAAGATTTCCTCTAATTCCATCTTTTCAGCAGTTTTAATTAAATTTAGCGATGAATTTCCAAATAATATATTCAAGAGTTCAACGCATGGAATCCAATCATTGTAAATGCTATTTCTCCATTCATACTCGGTATATTCCTCTTGTAATTTATTTAAGGTGTATATTATATTCATACATGCTTTTGATAATGAATATTTAGGGAATTCAAATTCACTGTAAACATCCTAAAAAAATAGGATTAAAATATTTTTAGATATTGGATCTGTTTATTGTTTATTCTGATCTAACAAAACAATTTCATAAGGCTCAAAGTTTAATCTGTAGTTATTCATAAAAGATAAATCCCTGTTCCAATTACCTTATTTTCTTCTCTCTATTTCCCTATATTTTAATTAAGCTTATGTAAGTTTAATTTCATTCTCTAATATTTCAATTATTTCAGAATAGTCATCCTCTTTATTTACTTCAAATTCAGGATCTAGAACTTCCTGTGCAACTTATTTCGATAACTGATCTTTTTTAAGGGTTTCTTCCAAATTAGAATTCTATTATTCTTGCTTAAACTATTAGTCTTATCTATTCTATTTTTTGTCATCTAAAATATCATTCAGTTATTATAAGATCTACAGTTCGGCACCATTGTCAATTAAGTTTTAATCATCACAACAAAGTGTATCCATTAGATCATGCAACATTTTTTAATGAGCTTCATTCTATGGGGCTTTTCGTCTAAAAGGCCTCTCATAATCTTAGAATAATCTTAAATCTGGTAAGTATTTGTTATGAATCTTGGTCTCAGATTCACTTATTTAAAACTAATCAATATATGGTAAATCTTCCTCCTCACTTTATTCATATGATTCCATTTACTGTTGGTCTTCTTCATCATCATTTTCATAGAGATAATAAAATTGATGTTCTGAGAAATGTTGCAATATAACCTAATAAGCATCTTAATTATTTATCTTTTTCAAACCAACATACTCATGTCCTCTTTATCTACATTTTTATCTAGCTATTGTCTCGTCTCTAATCTTTTGGGTTGAGAATATAAAAAATGTGACTTTACACTTTGTATTTAGCTTCTTTCCTATATCTGGTTTCAAATATGGCATTATGTTGTGATACATTGATATAGAGTCAGGCATAATGACTAACAAATTTTTAAAATCAATAAAAGATATATCAACATCCTACCATTCAACCATTCCATAACAATTAGATATGCATAAATAAGGCACTCTAGTAAAATCTTCAATTTACTCAAATTATGGGACATAATTAAAACTGTGATCAAATATAGCTGGAGATGCTCTAATCATTTAGATTCTGAAATGATTAACATGTTTTTCAAAATCATTTATTTCAGTTTCCTTCATGTATTATTTGATATCCTCACAATTTAAAAGCAACTTATTTTGATGATAAAATCTGGAGTAGTTCTTATAACGTTGTTTTTCCTCCTCAGTAATTTACTAGTTTTACCATATTTTATCAACAATAAAATTTAATACTTATTATGTACTATGAGGGACTTCTATAACGACAAACTCTGAATTAAATGATTTCTCAAATTCTACAAACTGCAATACTATTTTTAAATGATAGACATATTATTTTTATTCTTGTTCTCGTTTTTCATCCTAAATTACATTTTCAAAGTTAGAAACATCCTCTTCTATTTTATTTTCATTTTGTTCTTCCTACAAAGATTGTCTATCATCCATATGAGCTCTTGTGGATTAAAATCCATATTATGATGATGAGTCATTATCATGTTTAAATATTTCACCTATTAATCTACTTTCAACCATATTCTAGTTTTTTATTTTATCATCAACTAAATTTATTCTTCTCTCCTATTCTTAATCTTATTATTCTTCTGATATATCTTCAATTTACTTTGATTCCACTAATTTGATTTCTTATTTCAATGGATTTTGGATTAGTTAATTCTTTACATTTTAATTTTATGATGGCTATTAGATTTATTATTAATTTTTTGTATTTTTTTGTGCCAACTTTTGCTCTTAGTAAATCTTCTATTTGAGAGAATTCATATAATTAAGATCTTCCCCTTCACATTCATCATCAAACTTTATAATTCTCTTATCAAAAGATTCCAATTTATGGTATTTAAGTTCCTTTGAAATTGCTGGTGTTTTGTTCAATTAATGGATGCTGCTTAAGTTCTGAGTAAATTTATAAACTTCTTCGGTAGGGACTAATTTGACTTTCCTTGGATCAAGGCTGTCAGGAACTACAATATAACTCTAATTTTCCAAATTAAATGTTCCATTATATGGTAGTACTTCAATTGACTATAGTCCTTAAGGATTACAATGATAAACAGGCGGTGGCTAATTATGTACATTTTCTATAGCCATTTTCAATGCCTAAGCTTGTGTTTGATATTTTTCAGCCCTCATATAATCATCAAAATCATCTTCAGGATGGAACTAAAATATTTATTGGTTGTTTTTATTCATCACTAAACTACCCTTGTATTTAGAATCTGCCTCACTAAACTTATTCACAACTTATTTGAATATTTCCATAATTTGCTCATCATTGTAGTTATGTTAATTGTAGTTTGCATTATAGAATTATTCAAATTATCTAAAGCCCTTCTAGTTTGTTGATAAGATATATTTGCTATCAAAGTTCTATTGATTACCATGCGAATTGAACATTTAATTTTACTATCCAAAAGGATTTTGCTAACCCAAAGAATTTTATTAAGCAAATTAATTTTATTATCCAAAAGGATTCTAGTATTGTTACTAAACAAAAGGGTTCTAGTTTTAATTACTTCCATATTAATTATTTTGCTGAAATAAGGGTACTGGGTTATTTTACATGGTATTTTGGTTTGAATTCATTTTATCAAAAATATTAATTGGCTTGCTTGATCTCAAATTATTATTTGTACTCCATGGTGCCTTAATCTAGCTACCTGCAAGAGGATTAGCATTCTAATTAAATAGGGGTAGTGCATTATTTTGCTAAAATATTTGTGGAACATTTGATTGATTTGCCGCCAAATTTTGTGTCTGTTAAAACAATGGGAGTGGAGGATTCTATCCGTATGGTGGAGCATCAGGTTACTTATAGGCATTTTAATCTAAAAATTTATATATAATGGCTTACATGTTGGATTTCCATAAATATTGTTAGCATTTTATTGTTGGCCTCTATTTTAAGGAGCATTTTAATTTTCTTTGACAACTTTTTTGACAATGACTTCAAATTTTTTTTCATCTATGCCTGATATTGGATTTTTATAGCTATTTCCTAAGGTGCATACAATTAATTCCTCCCTAAATTTAGTATCTGGCAGCTCATTTTTGTTTCCATTATTATCTGATTCAAAAGCCTTCGAATCGTCTTATGGATAAATATGTTTGATAAATCTTAATGTGGATGCTCGTGGCGCTTCCTTGTACTATTAGATCATCTCGAATTTTGCAGAACATGGTGGTTTCTATTAGGTTGTTGGATTCTAGTTCATAAAAATTCTTTTTGAAAATCTAGGTCTTATTTAATTCATGGCTTCTACAACAACATTCTAGCCTTCTTTATCTAATAGGTTTTAGCTGATTAAAAAATAATCCTCGCATCGAATTCTAGCTGAATTCTAAAGTAATATATTTAATATATTTACCATATCTTTATATTCTGGTTAGCACAATATGTCTGTTGAGTAGAAAGTCAATGGTCTTAGTGAGTTGTCTTTAATGTGATCCAATTTCTATTAAGCAAATTATGCTCTATATGATCCAATAAGTTTTTCTTTCATGTTTCGGCTGTAAGCTGGCTTGTCATCATTTGAATAAGCTCCCCGTGTATTATACTTATACCCAAAAGACATTGCTTCTCAAATTAAATTTATTTAATATTTGCTTATAAGAACTTCAATAAATTATTTAAGAAAAGAAAAAAGAATGTCTGATGATATGCCAGACCTTGAAGATTTTGAGGAAGTCTTAGGAAAAAAATAATCTAATTAGATAGATTTAGGTGATTACACTAAGCCTAAGGAGGCAAATTAGCCTTAACCTTAACCATAGTAATAATAAACTAAAGATGGATTGAATAGGTTGAAGAAAGGATTCTTTAATAATTCTGATAAAAAATAAACATAAACACAAAAATAAGAATAGGAATAGGAAATTATTAAACCAAAAGAAAAGAAAAATCCCCTTGAAATAGATGAAGTTTAATAAAATATGAATAAATAAAGTCCTGTCGGCAGCTTTTTAGAATAAAATAAAGATCAATGGTTAAATCAGGAATTATTAATGAAGGTATGATCTTAAATAAATTTAGATAGCTAATAATCCTAAATTATCAAAATTATTTACTAATCCTGAATATCTATAAGCAGTATAGGCTATGTAACATAATCCTAAGGAAGTTATGAAAAAGTTTTAGAACAACAAAGAATTTGGTGAATTGATGGAGGAGTATATGAGAACGATGGGAGAACATTTTTCTAATATAAAATAGCAACCTAAGCCAAAAACTGAAGAAGAAAGAATATAAGACATAATATAAAATGATCCTGAGGTTAGGTCATGCCTTTAGGATCAAAAAGTTTTAGCATTTATTGAGTATTTGTAAAAAAATGGAAAAATCGATATGTAATTAATAGCTTAGAAAGATCCTTAATTAATGTAAAAATTATAAGTTTTAATCCATAAAGGAGTTCTTAATATACAAAGATAATGATATTCTATAATATCGATTATTTAGAAAAATATTAATATTTAAAATACATATATTAATTTAAAAGAATGTATAGAATAATTGGGGAACCTTAAATATTTTTAGATGAACCTTTAGGAGCAGGAGGTTATGGTAGTGTCTTCAAAGGTAAAATGACTGCTGAAAGAAATGGAATAATCTAGGATATTGATATAGCGATTAAGCGAATTGAATTTATTGATAAAAATTCGTAATTTATCTTATTAATATTTTTTTAAATAGAAGACCGATGGGACAAAGTTTAAAAGAATTGATTAAGAAGTTAACTATGAAAGAAATTAGAATTTATGAACAATCTATCCACAAAAACATTGTCAGATATTATGGTCACACAGTTAAAGAGAATTATATTGATATATATTTGGAGCTTTGTGAGGGAAGTTTAAAAACCATTTTTGATAAATTGACACTTGATGAGTATTATGCATTTGAAATATTTTGTTAAATTCTTGAAGCAACATTATATTTAAAAACACTAACTATTAATAATAAAAAAGGGGAAATATTTGTGGGTTTCTATCATAGAGATTTAAATCTAAAAAATGTATTAATGCTCAGAGGATAAGTTAAATTAACAGATTTTGGATTATCAAGATAAACTTTGGAAGAGGGGGAAAAACTTACTAAATAATAAGGTACAGCGATTTATATGAGCCCTTAAAATTACCATAATAAAAGATATGATCTAGAAAAAAATGATGTCTGGTCAATGGGAATTATGTTGTATTAGCTTCTTCATGGGTACTCTTTTTCATAGGTTGACTGTTACAATTAAACCTTAAAGATAAATCAAAATCTTTCACCAGAATGCATACACTTAATTAGGTCAATGATTGAGCCTGATGAAAAAAAGAGATTTACATTTGATCAAATAGCTCATCATCCTTTGGTATCCAAATATATGAAGAATAGATCACTTAATACAATTGCTTTTATTTAATAAAAACTACAAGCTAAATGTTAAAACTTTTAACAGATCAAATTTGTGATTGATTAAGCCGATATTGATGAAGATTTCAAAAAGTTTTTCTTAGACTATGTTTATTTAAATTAGGTTTTGTGGTTATTAAAGAAGCAATAGAATTATTCACATAAATTAGGTTTATTAGGGAATAATCAAATAAATGACCAAATTTGCGAACAATTAACTATATTGAGATATGAAAGACCTTTAAACCTACAAATCAGAAAAGAAAATATTCATTAAATCATTTACTATCTAAAAATATATTCAAGAGAAAAAGAATAATTGGCAGAAAGCCTAAAATAACATCTTATGCAATTTATTTATTATAAATATCATAAGCAATCTGAAAAAAGCTTATCGACTATAAAAAAAGCCTATGTAGATAGTTCTGCGGTTGTGATTAATTGATATTATTATTTTATATACTAACAGATGAATGAATCCTAAAAGAAAACTCAATTATTATTCTAAGAGTTTACTAAACTAAATATTTAAGTAGATCAAAGAATCGAAGATTAAATAATAAAGGATTTCTTGGATGATAAGATTAATGGAAAATTTGATGAATAAGTTTTATTCTAATTGGCATAACATACTAGAATTAAATAAGGATATGTTAGTATAAAAGGCTTTATTTAGAGCATACTTGATGCAGAGGAAATTTTACTTAGAAAAATAAATAAAACCAAGGATTAATTGATTAATTAAGAATAATTGGTTCAAGAAACAAATAAAAGTTTAGAAAGAAAAATGGATTAAGAAAATAGTAATCAATTTGGAGTTATGGATGACAGTTTTATAACTTTTAATCTAATAAAGGCAGAAATTAAGGGAATTGAAAATATAAAAATTTATGCTTTAGTTTCGTGTGATTAAAATAGCTATTAAACATAAGTGGTAGATGATACTTGGGATCAATAATATAATTTTCCCATTTAATCGGGGCATGAAAAAATTAATATAGTCATAAAAGGGCATAAAGGAAATTAAACCATAAAAATAGGAGAGTGTTAGGTTTCAGTTCAAGAATTTGCTAATTAAAAAAATAGAAAGTTGAATGTTACATTAAAATGCTAGGAACCACATAGTGGAGTCTTATATGTATCTGGTATTTGGATATTTTCTAAAGTCATATATTATAGAGATTTGTTGGCCAAATAAAACACTGAATTAGCTTAACTTGAAGAGACTCTTGAAGACTATATATCAGATTTAAACATTCTTTATGGGCCATTTCCATACTTGTAAAGTTCTGAGGCTCCAAGCCCGATGATATTGAGATCCCCATAATAAACAATAATAGATTAATTTGAGAATTGGGAACTTATTACAATTACCAAATATATCTTATCGTTCTTATCCTTGCTTATCGCTCTATGTTCATTAAACAGATGTATGTATTTAGATGTAATTATAATTTTTATATTAAAGATACTAATCATTACTGCATTTTTCTATAAATTTAATTTGAATGAATTAGATCCTGAGTTTTTAAAGATGATAGCTGTGACTACATTTTGTTCATTTTGTTTAGACATATTGTGGATTACCATATTTTTATCGGTATTTTCGTACTTACTTAGAAAATAAACAGCCCTTATGGAGTGACATATATACTGCTGAAGTAGGAATAGATAAATTAGTTGTTATCACTAGTGTACTTATATTTGGAACCAAACTCATATTTTCCTTTCTTTGCTTCTGCCTCTCAAAGAAATCATCTGATGAACCATAGAGTGAGATTTCCTAATTGCAAAATTTTGCTAGCCCAAAAGACAGCAATGCATCGTTTTAAAAATGAATAGAATTTTTAATATACAATTATAAAAAAAACAAAACAAATTCATCTTCTTTTTCTACCTTACTTTTATTCTGCTGTCCATCTAGGTTTTCTGTCAGAACTACCTCCTCCTCTGCTAGATCCTCTTCCTCCTCCTCTGCTAGATCCTCTTCCTGCTGAACCTCCTCTTCCTCTAAAACTGCTTGATCCTCCTCTGCTAGGGCCTCCTCTACTTGATCCGCCTCTGCTTGGACCTCCTCTGCTTGATCCTCCTCTGCTTGGACCTCCTCTACTGAAGCCACCTCTACTTGAACCTCCTCTAGATGGTCCCTCTCTACTTCCACCTCTACTCTCACTTCTACCTCCTTCTCCTCTTCCTCTACTTCCTTCTCCCCTTCCTCTACCAGCAAAACCTCCTCTTGCAATATTTTAATTAAATCGGCCTTATGGCCCTGTTTTTTTGAATGGTGAGTTTTTAAATTTCTTATTCATTGGGGAAAATGCTTTCTTCTTAAATCCTCCCTTCTTTTTGACTCCATCTCCTTGGATATTTTATTTTTTCTTTAATTATTGATTCTTCTTTATAAATTCATCAAGGTCTCTTGCTTTATCTTAACCCTTTTCTCTAATTTCTTTCTTCCATTCTTCGATTGCTTGATAATTTTATTTTTTATTCTTATGTTCATCTCTCATTTGTTTGTTTTTCATTATTTTTGAAAGCTTTTTGGATTATTTTTTAAGAATTTTTTCTTATTTAACCTTGATCTCTTTTTCTTTTCGATTTTATCTTCCAAATATTTAATTCATTTGTTTGGGTGATTTGAACATCTCAACTTCATAGTCTGTGGGCTTTTGAACAGGAATCTAATTATTATTAATTAAATTACTCCTTCTTATGTAAGATAGCCTATGGCTCTCTAAACATTCTCCATAGTTATTTGATAGATTTAAACTTCTCTTTATATTTCTTAGTTCTACAGACCAGGATCAAAAGTAACTTTTGATTCTGAGGATACTGTCATATGCTCATTCCAAGGCACCTTTTTCATTATTTTTTTCTTTTCTATTGGCAATAAATCCTTGAAACCTGGTTGATATGTCTCAAAGAATTCATCTCTAATTTCTTTTGTTTTTGCTAATATTACAGCTTTCTTTTCTTCATCAAGTAATTTGACCATAATTAATATAATCAAAAATTTGAGTCATCACTCCAACCATTAAGAGTTTAGTTGCTCTCTTCGTCATAATGTTTAGAAAGTATGACTTATATGGGTACTGGAAGTGGTTGTACTTATTTTCTAGGTTAAATTTTAGGGAGTAAATTTAACTTCGTCTAAGGCCTGATGAGTCGAAACTCTTTTTTAGATTCTAAAGAATCATCTCGTTTTGATTGATTTATATTAACAAGAAGTAAGGGAGTTTGAGTTCCTTTTATGTTGAGTCTTTATGTTAATGAGATTTATTTTGTAACTCTTTTAGCAGAATAATTGGGAGGTAAGGCATTCTTTCGAGTAGGGGAAACTTAAAATGGTCTGTTTTCTAGAGTCATTATTTCTTTCTACGCAGAATCTCTTTTTGGAGAGATCCTATTTAATATTTGATTAGATTGCACTTTTAACCGAGCTTAAAAAAATTTAATTTATTTTCATACGCTAACTTTGTACACTTTTATGTGCAGGTTAATAGGCCTTTTCATATTTGCTTTAAACTTTCATTCTAATATCATTATCTGATTATGCTGGATTATAGAAAGAATTTCTATACATTCTAGCAAGTGTTGGTATCTAGAATTTTACCTTCATATTTTCATATATCTTTTTCTATAATGTTTGGATGAAGAGATTTTTATCATTAAATTCTCCTATTTAATCCATTTTTTATATTATTTTTTATATTTTTAGATATCAATGCATTTTGGGTATCTCATACCAATATTTCTTTAGTTTCTTAAAAGCCACTCCCGCTTGGGGGTGTCGGTTTTTATCAGGGTGTACAAGTCGAGCATATGTTCGATATTCTTAGCGCAGAATATTTTGACTCTGAGAGCGTACATACTGCTCTAGCGGTTTCTCAGGCAGTAGTAGAATTTTATAGACAGCTTGTATTAGATTCAAAAACGATTGATCTATTGTCGGAGACTTGGTGCAAAATTTAAGTGCATGTTGTCGAGCAGCCTTATCAACTTCTTGCTCAGTTTGTCTAAAAGCATTAATGTATATATTATTGCTTCTAAATGATAGTGCTTTAGTGGCTTCATCATAGAGTTCATTTTGTTCCTATTCATACCTAATATAAAATTTCTTTAATTACTTTTAATAAATCCTCCGTTAACTCTCAAGTTTGAGCTTCTTTTATTCTTGTTTAGATCTAGATTGATTGGGCTAGGGACAACTCCCCGTTTTGGGCGTCGATTATGGCGTTTTGCATAACGGGCATTTGGGATTCAGTACAAAGCTTTCAAGATCACTAACCCATAAGTGATTCCATTAGCACTCTAATCTTAAAGGAACTATTGAGTGAACTTGTAGTTTATTGTTAAGAACTATATCTCTGATTTGTTAAGGGAGTCGAACTATTGGAGGTTGTTCTATGTTAGTAAGGATTTAGAGGATGTTTGCTTTCTTGTGCTCCTCTTCAGGGTCTATCTCTTTCTTGTATATTATCATATCAATAGACTCATCCTACCACTTTTCACATGAAATGCCATTCTCTGAAATATGACTGATATCGGAGTTGTAGAATATGTCATCCAAATTAAATGAATCTTCTTCTAAGTCTGATGCTTCTAACTTGCAAGCTACATTTGGAGAACTATCCTCTCTACTTTTTGAAATATTTGTTGATTATGAGGATACACTAATTTTCTTTACTACCTCATCTTCATATTCAATACACATTCTTCCTAATTTTATGGTCTCTTCACACTACATTTAAAAATATATCAAAAAAAAAACTTATTGTAATTAATATTAAAGAAAAAAAAAATGTCGAAACAAGTTAATTTTGATGAATTAGATGCCAAATCACAGATAGAATTGGACAGTGAAGATAAACATGTTCTAGAATAAAAATGTATTATTATTTTAATATATATTAGAAAGTATTCTAGATAAAAGTGGTATTCTACATGCTTATGAATACTTTCTTAGAAAACTATGTAAAGAAGGATTTCCTAATGGCAATATTCATGAATATGCAGCTCAAATGGTCTTGAAATATGAAAAAAAGAAAAAAGCTGAACAGTTTCGTTAATAAACATTAAAGAAATCAGTGGCTGAACTATAATTAAGTATTTCAGTGTTAGATAAAAATAGATGAAAAACTTAAAGCTTAATATGGATTGACAGATAAGAAGGATTAATCTAAATCTCCTAAGAAGGATTAACCTAAATCTCCATAAAAATAGGGTAAAGATGGTGGAAAAGATGAAAAAAAAAATCCAAAAAAGGATGAAAAAAATGATGATAAAAAGAAAGTATAAGTCTAAGGTATTGCATTAAAAATTTTTTTAATAAAGACCCTAAGTAGAAGAAAAAATGAATTAATATATTATTTTTTTAATCACAAAATTCAATTAAATGAATTAATAAACTGGGGAAGAATTAGCTAGTACAGTATATTTGGGTGGACTTCCAGATGATGTGACTGCAGATATGATTAAACATCTATTTATAACATTTGGTGAAGTTAAAAATGTTGACTTACCCATAGATTAAGAAACATGTATTATATTTAATCCAAATTAGAAAAAAATTAAGGATTTGCATTTGTTGAATATGAAGATATAGATGATGCTGAAGCTGCCATAGATAATTGGGATGATGGAGAATTATTTGGAAAGATAATTAAGGTAAAACCAGCTAAGCCATATAAACCTAAATCATATTTTTCAAAACCTGTTTGGCATTCTGAGGAATGGCAATAAAAAAATAATGAAGATTATAATTGGAGGGAGAGATAAAGAAAGGAAAAATTAAAGAAAAAGGAAGAATTATAAGCATAAAAAGAGGAGGAGAAAAAGAAAAAATGGGAATTAAAAAATAAAAAAGAATGATTAAAATCAATTTTTTTCAATTATTTTGAGTAATTATTTAAATTGCAAATCTATTAAAACTTCCATTGGGAGATTCAACACTCCTAATCTAATTAAATATAACTCATGATTCTTTGAGGTTATCATAAAATATTATAAAATCCCCACTAATACTATTAAACTTATCCCAAATGTTAGGTAAAATATAGTAATTGAGTTTTGGCTCTATTCTAATAACGATATGGTAGCGATTACTAATTTTTGAATGAATAAACTATGGGCTTTGTTATTATTAAGGAAATGTTATATAATGCTACTTAAATAGTCTTTCGAGTTCAAAAAATCCAACAAAATTTATTAATCTTAAATATAAAGGCCTGTCTATAATTCATGGCCAAAACTTTCTGATATTAAATTATACAAAATAGTATATTCTCCAACAATGCCATTCTTTAGATTATTAATATTATTATCTTTATCTAAGTATGAACCATATTTTTTAATAAATAAGTTTCTTCCCAATTTATCTAAATTGCAAAATTCAATTTCATTCTTTAAATGAAGACACAAATCATTCTAATAAAGGTCTAAAACAAGTTTTTCTATGTCATTTGGAATCTCATGACCATTTATGATAGAATCATATATGCTTTTAATATCAAAAGATTGTCTTTAGCTTGTTTTATTTAATGATTCTACAAAATATCCAGTTTTATTTGGCTCTAAATTTTAATAAGGATAATTGGTTCCATTCTTCAATGTCTTTATAAATGGCATTACAATCCATTCGATCCTCGCCATGAGTGCACATAAAATTTGTTCTTCAAATAGCAAAGAGGAATGAATGAAATTTAATGTCAAAGTTTGTGTTGGAGTTTAGTTATCATCAAGTTGATATTAGTAGAAATAACCTCCAAATAAAAAACTAAATATCAATATGAGTAATAATATAGTGGCCAGAGATTCCTTAAATAAACTTAGTTTAGAATTAGAAATTTAGGAAGTCAAAACTGTTTATTTTCTAACTTTATCCTATTTAGTAATGATATTTTTATTCAAAGCCTCAACATCTATATTATATGATTTCACATCTATTTCTTACCATGGGTAGTATATAATTCTGTAATAATCAACTCGTCTCCAATCATATTAAGTATTTTTATTTAACAATTCTCTTAATAAATTGTATTTCATTAGTTAAGAAAATGCTTATTATTCTGTTATCCTTACCATATTTACTAATATTCTTTATTTAAACTACTAGATTCTTATCCAAAACTACATTTAACATACTACTGTAGCAGTGCAACTAAATAAAAATATTAGAAATAAAATCAGATTTAATTCTTTTTTTTAATTCAGTATTGCAATGAATTCTGCGAATATTGAATCTAACAATTGGTTAATAACCTTAAATTCTCCTTCTGCATTGTATTTCATAAAGAATAAACTTGATATGAAATAGTCATCAATATGGTTATTTTATATTCCTTAAAGTACACCATTATATTTTTCCCGAATTAAGAAAAAATAATTTGAAAACAATTAATTTCTCTGTGTTTCTTATTAGAGAAAAAATATATCAAATCGGTCAACAAGACCTTCATTTTCTAAAACAATAAATACATCAAAGCTAATTAGAATACTTGCTTTTAATAACTCTAACATTTATTAAAGATTCGTATCAATACTCTTTTTCATGAATTCGCTAGTTTAAATGAATTGATAATATTCAAGAAAAAAATGCCAACCCATCGTTTAAATTTTATTAAATCTACCTTTTAAATTATAAGGTTAGACTATGTTATTAATATCAATTATTTAGATCGACGTATAACTATTCACAGCCTATATTTTTACAATCACTGAGATAAGTAAAAGTGAAAGCCCAAACAGGGTAATAAATGTTATTACCTTTAAATTACCATTCAATTATTTATTGTGTTTTATAGATCTTATTAAGTTTGTTGTTTCTCTTGTATTTGATGTGGTAGATACCATAGATATTTGTGATCGATTATTTTCTTAATCAATCTCGTTTCTTTAAATTACAATCTATCTACTTGGGTCAATCTTTTTACTACTTTCTAAATGTTAACCTGAGTTTTCATTTACCTCAAATTATTCAAAGTCTTTATTCTTATTTAATCTTTCCACACTTGCATTATTTGATATATCTATTATATCCTTAAATTCCTTATCTAATTCTAATATTTCTTCTCCTAATATCTTCCTCTCTATAGTTAGTGGATTATCGAATAATGCTCTTCTACTAATTGGGCCTGGGCCAGTTCGATATGAATCTATTTATTTAAGTATATCATGATCTTCTTGGAATCTTAAATATAAATATAATCAAAATACCTATAGATGTCATTATTCTATTGCATATGGAGGTCAAGTTTAAATTTAACTCCATCTGAAATAACATCAACATCCTCAGGATGATAAGTTGCTTCATTCTTTGAAACAAATGATGGATATGCTTGGGATTCTTCTGTTGAAAATTTTATTGTTTTGTGAATCTCAGTTACAAACTATTATTAAGTATCATATGTAGTCTTTGTATAATTAGTTGTTTTAAAGTCATTAATTTCTAAATAGAAATAAGGATAGCTGTTTTCACCATTTCCTAATATTTTGTATTTAATGAAATAAGACACTCTTATAAAATTCGCAGTAGAGGTTAACGATTTTATAAACTCATTCATTAATTCCCCAAAATTGTGTTCCATTAATGCCACATAACATCCTAATAAGTGACAGCTATCATTATATTCAGGATCATTTTTGTTATCAGTAGGAATAAATTAGTTGTTTGAAATTGCTCTTAAATATTCTTAATCAATCCTATGAGATTTTTCGCTTCTATATGAATTTAGTTTATTCGATTTATATTATGAAAATCTTGTAAGTTCACTCATCAAATCATCTGATAATCTTAAATTGGTTTTATATTCTAATTATATTTATTCTTTGTCGTTCCAAATCAGTTCTTCTTTTGAATTAACTAAGACTTTCAAAAGGTCAGGAAACAATACAAATACATTTGCTATTTCTAAAAATTAATTTAAATTTATTTATCCACAAACTTATTATATTTATTAGAAGATTCCTTCTGTGATTCCTATAATTTTTCCTTTTTAACTAAATAAAAAGTAATCACATCCTTCCTTTATCTTATTAAATGATGCTGATAAAATATAGTCATCCTTACTCATAAAGAAATTGTTGATTCTTATATTTGCAGCCATCAGGAATCCATTTTACTTTTTAATATATACGGCTCTTGAAGTGATAAATCTATCACTTATTCCAATACTGAGATATCTTTCTAATATTGCAGGGTGTCGTTTTTTGATGAATTCTGGCATCAGTTGATTGATATTATAAATCTAATCAAACATTGAGGATGAATAACCAAAAAATGTATTCAATGATGAATTATGCATGAAATTTCCTCTATTTCTTATTGTTTAAATATGCATCAATACTACCTTTGAATTTATCAATGTTGTATTAGTAACAAATTATTGACCAATCGATCTCTCAGCTGAGAGTATTTCCTCAGCCTATATTTCCAATTAAATTGACTTTAATAATTTAAAAATTAAATACGTTTTGTAAATCATTATAGAAGGCTGAATAGTATAAGGATAATAATTTTAGTTGAGCAATTATTGTGAGCTACTTAGGATCTATAGTATTCAACTCCCTTTAAAATTCTTTTTCCAACAATTTAGTTAAGTTCAACATCATAACACTCAGTCTTATTACTTATGCTTAGAGTTCATTAACGTTACCAAACCCAATCAGCAATTTCTCCCAAAATCTTATCTTTTAATCTATCACTTCCTTAAATTTAGGTAAAAATATTTCATCATAACGTTAACAATTATAAATATCCTGTACAGTTAGCTCTTTATAATCATGCTCATCTTACACTATAAATTATTTCTATTTTTGTTTCTTAATAATCAAGCCTTTAAGCCACTCATGCATACTATCACTGATGCATTTAAAATAGAATGAATGATTTTTGGATTGCATTTGATATTTTCTCAAAGTGAGAAAGGCGGGCAGTTCTTACTAACACTATAAAGCCTAAAACCATATCAAAGTTAATTGAAGAAATTCATGATCACTTTTAGTTGATTATTATTAAGCAATAGCATTTGTTAGAAGGCAATTCATAAAAATATTTGACAACTGCTTCTAATTTTACACTCCCTCTTTAACAATATTAGCTTAAGCAATCATACAGGGTTTATTTTAGCAAGATCCCATATGATTGATAATGCAGTAATACCATTACATTTAAATCTATTTTTCAATATGAAAAAATTCATCTAAATACTATAAATTTTAAATCATATACAAAACCTAGTATTATGATTTAAAATCAGTCTATTTAATTAATCCCCAGATTTTTAATTCATAAATCTTTTAACACAGATACCACATTAAGGTTCCAAATATAATTTATGTATAAAATAGCTAATTGATTTGGATGAACCTCAAATCAGTTAATAGCATGATACAAAATATGATAACTTAGGTTTAATATTGTGTAGCAAACAAAAATGCATATTTATTGTATGGTCTTATAAAGGGATTATAATAATAAACCTTGTAAGCCCAGCAAATACCTTATAGGTTTGCTGAAATCAATCTGATTACAATATTAGTTTTATTAGGATATAAGAAATCTACACACATCAATAACAAGCTTGTAAAGGGGACTATCAATTAGAATTCAATAAATTTTCGTTTCAATTTGTTTAATGGATCTATTTAATATGATCTAAAAAAGAATTATGAAATAGTAACATAAATCATAACCAAGGCAATTGCAACGTATGTTGGGATCATTAGATAAAAGGGACATTAGTTTGAAATGTATAATGAATTTTCTCCACAAACTACAGCTCCCAATAACAATTTTGAAAGTGGAATAAATATCAAGTATTCAATATACATCATAATCACATAAACCCCCGATTAAATGTATTTATATATCCCAAAAGGTGTTATAGGGCTGTAATATTTAAATTTATATGCAAAAGTTAAAAAAACCAAAGCGAAGGTAAATAAATATACTGAAATTAATGCTATATAGACAAATATATTAGTTAGAGTATCATTTCTAGCTGCAAAAAGCATGGATGTAAATGAAAATGGTGCAATGAATTATTTTAAAATATGCTCATATGTATCAGATGTGAGTTCATATCCATACTGATCATGTGGCCACAAGAGTGATAGTCTTTCCATAAATAATAAGAATAGGATTGTCACTATCATTTAATAGCCAGGATAAGTTCTCTATTAGCTATCAACAATTGAAGTCATAACAAATATAAATGAATCCATTTTTTTTTTGTAATTTATAATGAAATTATTTGAAATAATAGGAGTAAATTCTAATCTTGGATAAGAAATTGTTTATTATATGGGATTTTCTCAATTAGTTGATAAGACCCTATAATTAAACAAATAAAATATTTTTTCATTAAAATCAATTCTTTTGAATAATCCTTAGAACCTATTTCATCTAATTATCAACCAATAATTCCATGGGTAAGTTTAATACACCCAATCTAATTAGGTAGATTTTTCTGTTTTATGTTTAAATCTAATAATATTGAATGATTCCAACCGCAAACATGACAAATAATCCGAATACTGAATAGAAGACAACTATTGTAGTCAAACTTGAATTGAGTAATTGAATTGTAGCAGCAACTAATTATGTGATAAATAGTGAATGAGCCTTACTATTGCATAGAAAATATTATATTAAGCAATTTAAATAATTCTTTGAATTAATAAATTCAAGCAAAGTAGTTTTATTTTATAAATACATCTTATTTTCAAGTTCATGCTCATAATTTTCAGATATCATATTGTATAAATTTGTATATTCACCTACAATTCCTGATTAAACAGTATGTAAATTATTGTCTTTTTCATCATAATTTCCATATTTTTAGATAAATTATTATTAGCCTAGCGATTTAAGATTACAAAACTCTATTTCACTTGATAAGTGAACACATAAATCATTAGAAAATAGGTCTAATGTTAGTTATTTAATATCAGTTGAAATATCATTACTATTGATTATGGAATCATAAATATTTTTAAGATCAAATGATGACCTAAAATCATCTCGACTTAATGATTGAACAAAGTAACCAGTTAAATCAGGTTTAAGATAATTATAAGGATATTCAGTCTGATTTTTTAAGTTTTTAATGAAAGGAACAGTAATGTATTCTAATTTTGAAATTAAAGCACACAGTACATTCTCCTCATATAGCAAACTTGAGCGAATAAAATTTAGTGTTAGTGTTTAAGTAGGACTTTAGTTCTAATCTAATTGATACTAAAAGAAATAACCTCCAAAAAGTACACCAAATACCATAGCTATTACAAATATTAAATTAATGAATTCTCTTGTGATTCCCAGTTTAGTGCTCTCGTATTGTGAGTTGAGGTAAGTTTACTTTCGGGCCCCTGCTTAGAATCTATATTAGAATCGATGAGTTTTTCCTAGTTCTGTATTCAGTTTGTTTAATTCATTATCTCCAGCCTTATTATAGACTATTCTTTAATAGTCAACCTTCCTCCAATCATTATTCGATTCTTTAGTTAGAATTTCTTTGAGTAAATTATATTTTGCTAAAGATTATAAAGCTTATTTTTCAGTTATCCTCGTCATATTTACAAGTATTCTTTATTTGAATTATTTCAATCTCATCCAAAATTACATTTATAATACCAAAATTAATAACAGAAAGCAGATGAATATCATAAATATTATAAGATTGTAATTCTTTTTAAGATCCTAAACTTAAAGAAATTCTGCAAATATTTCTTCTAATAATTAATTAATTATTTTAAATTCTTATTCTGCATTGTATTTCATAAAGAATAGACTGTCTATGAAATATTAATCAATAGTTTATTATTGAACTCCTTATATAATCCCATTATATTATTCTCTGATTAAAAAAAAATAATTTGAGAATAATTGTTATTTTTAGACTTACCCATCTATGAAATATATGTCAAATTTATCAATAAGTCCTTCATTTTCCAACACTATAAATACATCATAGGCAGTCAAAATGCTTGAATGAAGCTAATAAACAGTCTCTTATATATTATTATAAATGCTCTTTCTAATGAATTCACTTGAATTGATTATATTGTAAGTATAAAGCAAATGATGTTATCCGATAGCAGATATCTTATTGAATCTAGCTTTTAAATTATAGGGTTAGACAATATTTTAAATATTTTGAACTTCTATGGTATTGTATTATTATGCAACGGTAATTTTTGTTATCATTGATGCAAGTAATAATGTTTAGATTATTACTAAAATAATTGAAATAATCTTTAAATTATAATTTAATGACTAGTTATGTTTGATTGATCTCATCATGAAAATTGCGTCTCTAGAATTTGATGTTGTTGTAACTTGTGATACAATAGATCTATTCTCATTTTACTATCTATCATCGTTTTTCATAATATTAGTCTTTAACTATCGGCTAATAACTTCTTCCTTTTATGAGCTAAGAACTATTTTCTATGAATATTCATAAGCTTCATCTGGTCTGAACATATCTTTACTATTGGAATCATTCTAAAAATCAATTATATCTCTTTAATCTATTTATTGAGGATCAATCTCTAATTTTGTTTATATCAATAATGGATTATTAAAATTTGCTCTCAAACTCAAAGGAGCTATTCTCGAACTATCTATCATTATATTCACTTCTTCATCAAATCTGTATAAATATAAAATGATTACTTTTATTGGATTTAACTTTTTTATTGAACAACTAAAAACTCTGTTTGTATATATGCATTTTCAGATTTTAAGGTGACATCTTCGGGATGATATGTAACTTCATTTTTTGAAACAAAAGTAGGAATGGCCTATGATTCAACTGTTGAATATTTAGTTTTTTATGTAACATTCTATCTGTTCTATCTAGAATTAGTAACAGAATAATTGACATCCATCAATTTAAAATCATTTATTTCGAAATAAAAATAAGGATAACTGTTTTCTCCATTACCTAGTATCTTATATTTGATGTAGTAAGATATTTGAACTGTATCCTAACTTAGGCCCTGATTAAATTAATGGACTCCCTAAATGAATTATTAATCTAAGAGTTGGACATAACAACCAAGTATATAATTACCATCATTTAATTTTAGATCATTTAGATCTGATTTTTTATTTTGCTGCCAGGTTTCAGTTGCTCTTTAATATTAAATATCAACTCTAATAGATTTTTAGATGTTTTTAGGATTTTTTAAATGGGTTTCCCTATATTTTTTGTAATTGGTGAATTCTTCTATTAAATTGCTACTCAATCTCATATTAGTTCTATATTCTAATTAGATCTATTCTTAATCATTCCAAATAAGTTCTTCTTTCTAATCTTAGATTGTTTTAATGAGATCTGGAAATAAGACAAATATATTTCCATATTAAAGCATGTCTCTTAATTATAAGTTATTGTTTGAATTTTAGAGTTACTCTAAGATATTTTATGTCAGTCCCAAAATTTTTCCTTTTGAATTGAAAAGGAAATAATCTTAATTTTCCTTTACTTTGTTAAATGAGGCAGATAGCACATAATCTTCCTTACTTTAGAAAAAATTATTAATTCTGATGTTAGCAGCCATAAGAAACCCATTTTGTTTAATAATATATACAGTTCGCGATGTTATGAACCTGTCACTGACTCCAATACTTAAATATCTATCAAGTATTGCTGGATGCTTTTTCTTAATGAATTCTGGCATCAACTAATCTATATTATATATTGAGTCAAACATTTATTATGAATAACCAAAAAATTATGTTAATTATGAACTATGTGTGAAATTACCTCTATTTTTAATAGTACTTATATGCATCAGAACTACTTTAGAATTTATCAAAGTTGTATTTGTAACAAAAGACTAACTAACTGACCTTTCGTTTGTGAGTATTTCATCTGCCTGCTATTCTAATTATAAACACTAAATTATTTATGATTAATTACACTCTATTCATCGTTCAAAAATGCTGAAAAATAAAAAGACAATAGTTTTAATTATGAAATTATCTATAATTATTTTGGATTTATTTGGGTTAGCTCAATGTTGAATTCCTTCTCTAATTATTCTGATATTGCTAGAGTTATAGAACTTACTCTGATAATATACTGTGCCAATTCGACCACATTCTAAAATCCCGTCAAAAGTTTCTCCCAAAATTTAATCTTATATTCTAACAATTCTTTAAATTTTGGAATGTAAATATCATCATATCTCTAACAATTGTAGATATCTAAGACAGTTAATTCTTTATAGTCATACTCATCTTATACAATAAACTATTTTTATCTCTATTTTTTAACTATCAAACTTTTAAGCCATTCATGCATACTTGTACATATGCATTTGAAATAAAATGAATGATATTGAGTTAAACTCTGATACTTTCTTAAAGTTAAGAATGCAGGCAATTCTTATTAGCATTGCAAGGCTTGAAACCAAATTAGTGTAATTTATAAGAATTCATGATCACTTTTAGTTTATTGTTAAGTCTCAATAGCATTGATAATCAAACAGTTCATGTATATGTTAGTCAAGTGTTTTTAATTCTCCACTCCATACCTGGTTATTTTATCTTTTGCTAATTTACATTATACATTTTAACATATGTTCATATGGTTAATAATTGTGTAATACCATTAAATCTAGACTTCCTTTTCTAAGTGAAAATAATCATCAAGATATTATAAATTTTAAATCATATATAGTACTTGATATTGAGATTTAAACTTATTTTGAATGATTAATTTCCAAAGTTTAATATCATATATTTTAAGAAATACAAACCACATCAGTGTTCCCATTAAGATTTGATAATAAAAAAGCTATCTAATCTCTATGCCCACAATAAATAACAAACTAAATATCACGACCTAAGTTTAATATTAAGCTGCAAATAAAAAACCATATTTATTGTAAGGTCTAACAAAAGGATTATATTCATATACTTTGTACATCCAACAAATGCCTTATAAATTAGCTGAAATTAGCCTTATAGTAATATTAAGATTGGTTGGAGTAAGAAAATCAACACAAATAAATAATAAACTTGTAAAGGGCACTAATAATTAAAAATCGTTATATTTTCTTTTTAATTTGTTTGGTGGATCTATTTGGTAGGATCTAAAGAAAAACTATGATAAAGTAACATAGAACATCACTAATGTCAATGCCAAATAAACTGGTATTTATAAAAAAAACTAACACTAATCTTATTGATATAAAGAGTTTTCACCACACATTACTGAACCCAAAAATAATTTCGATATCGGTATAAATATCAAATATTCTATATACATTAATATACTGTAAATGATCTTATGAGATTATTTATAAATTCCCTATGGTTAAATTGGATCATAAAGTCTATATTTATAAGCTATGGTTAAATAAATTAATGCAAAAGTGAATAAGTAGACTGATAGCAATCCTAAATATACAAAAATTGAAGTTAGAATGTCATTTTTAGCAGCAAATAACATAGATGTCAATGAAAATGGTGCAACTATTTACTTTACAGTGTGTTCATATTAATCAGATGCTAAATCTAAACCATACTAGTCGTGAGGCAACAGTAAGGATAGTCTTTCCATGAAAAACAGGAATAGTATGAGAACGACAGTCTAATAATTGGGATTAGTTCTTTGTGGAGTGTCTACAATTGATGTAATTACAAAAACAAATGAGTCCATTTTTATAATGAAATATATTTTTATTATACATCATTCTTTCTTTTCTTCAGCTCTAACCTTTGATCTACCATTAGTAAGTCTGACATTTAATTCAGCAGCTCTCTGAACTAATGTTGCTCTCTTTCTTGCTGATAGGTTGTGTGCTAATTCACCTATTAAATAATTTTATTATTTAGAAAAATTACCTGCAAATACTCTATTATTTGTCAAAAGAATTTCAAGCTCCTTGGGGCTTCTAATTAAAAATTTTCTAAATCCCTATTAATCCAAATATCTTTTAATTATTTTTGCTAAATACCTTGTTGATTTATCAGATCTATAACCAGTCTTGGCCATGGGTCTATTTCCTCTGAATCGTCTTCTGACCCTATTATCGATACCTAAGATAATTATATATTTAATCACCTCTTGGTCTTCTCCAACTTGGCTTTAACTTATGTGGATAGTCTTCAGACTCAAATCTAACAAATCTCTTTGTTCTCTTATGGAGGATTTTCTTGTGGGCTAAACTCTTCACAACCATTTGTAATTTTTATTTAAAAAGATTTTTAATTATATTTCAATGTCCATATCGAACCTTAAGAGTTAGCTAAAAAAAGTCATTAATAGCCTTTATATGTAGTAAAACACCTTCAACCTATAGTAATAATGATCCCAGATATAATGCAGCTGAAAATGCATTAATCTCCAACATTTCTCTGTTAACTCGTCCCAATAGAACATTAAGTGAAATATGCAAATACATACACAGAGCACTACACATAACAAACACAAACGATCTTTTACTGGTTCTTCCAAATCTTGAAAAAGTATATGCTGTATAACCAGCAGACATAAATAAAACAGTATAAATTAATCCTATGTCCCATTAATTTTACATCCTTTCAGCTCCATATTTTCCCATAATTAGTGCTAAAACTGGCAGTCCAAATTAAATAGGATAACCTTGCGGGGGGAAGGATGACTCTTAAACATAGTTTGCATTATAATGTTTGTTTGATATATTCACCCATATTGCATTTGCAATACATGAAAAAGATATTAATATATTCTAATATCATAATATTTTATACATTTTTTTAAACTAATAAATTTGCTTCTAAAAACAAGGATATAGTTAAAAGCATTATTGAAAATTGTAAAAGATAAAAATACACAGTTGTTTGTCTCTATCTACTCATATATATTTTAAGGTCTTGTTGAAGGGCTTATTTATGCTATTCTTAAGTTTTAGATATAATATCCTGCATTTTCTATTTATAGTATTTGATCATCAATAACTTAGATTTGTCTATCAAGTATAAAAAATATAGAGTCAAGATGAAACAAATGTAAACATAATCATCTCTTTCGATAAAGAAGTCAAAGAAAGTGGCTATAAGAGCAATGAGGAAACCATATAGTAATTCTTATTGCTGCCAAGGTATAGTTTATACAAATTATTAATCCATAAATAATTCTTAAAATTATGATGAATAATGACTATGATATCGATTGGAATAAGGTTAACCAAATGGATGAGTATTTATAAATAATAAAACAATAAAGCCCTAAGCTCCTAGAATTAGCAAATGAATTACATGAGTCTCTATATCTTGATTAAGCCAAGAATGCTTATTCCATTCTTCTTAAAAGAAATCCTTAAAATATTAAAATAGTTGACTTATTAACTGATTGTATGGAATAACTGGGTGAAATAGATGAAATGAAAAAAATTTTGCAGCAATATTTGCCTCATGAATAATTGATAATGGCATATGAGAACAACTTTAAATTTTTATTTAAATTTGCATAAACATTAGATGGATTAGGTATAAACTTATATATGAAGAGGCAATAAAATATTATGAATATGGTATATAGTTATTGAAGCCTAAAATTAATTAAGATAAAACCTTATTAAGGGATATGGGAGATGCACATGCATCAATAGCTGAGATTTATTAAACTGATTTGTTGGAACACAAAGAATCTGAATAAGGTTGCGTCAAAAATATTGAGCAAGCATTTATGTATGATCCTATGAATCTGGATGCATTTTTATAATTAGCTAATTATCACTTGAATAAGGAATAAGAGGAATAAGCAATTTAAGACTTGAAGATGATACATTAATAAGTTATCACATACTAACAAGAAGCAGATGAAGATTTTCTTTTATAAGTATATTTACAAAAATTAATTAGACCTCCAAATTAATGGTTGAAGTAGGATCTTTTGTAGAAGGTGTGGATATAACAAGAAAACTTGTAGATACAAATGCTGATAGTGCTGAAAATTTATATATGCTTGCATTTTGTTTATGGAAAACCCACTAAAATTAAGAATCTCTTAAATTAGTTACCAGCATATTATAATTACAGGATATTTAACAAGATTAAGAGATTTATTAGGGTACAATAGAGTTGAAAGGATAAATTGAAAAGGAAGATATGGGATAGACAGATGAACATGAATGGATGGATTTAGAGTGAATTAAAATATCAATCATAAAATAGTCTTCTAAAAGGTCCTTGCATGTGCTCTATAATCTTTCTAAATTATTCATCGTCTATTATTTAATGATATTAGTACCTAATTTATCATCAAGAGCGGCATATTCTTCTGCCTCTAATTAATGCTTTCTATTTATTTTTCCTCTCAATTCAACTATTTATTTGGTTTCTGGAAAATCATCTATATCAACTACTTCTACAATTGCTAAAAATAATGATAATTTCAAATTTACACTTATCCACTTGAAGTTATAATACACCATTCTTGAATGATACATATCTTCCAACAATACAGACTTCCTTCCCGACAAACTTAGGGACCATATCTGAATTTATTCTTTGAAATTTGATTTCTTCTTTCTTATCCATTATTACTAAGAGCGGAAAAATAAATAAAGAAAAATATTATAATTATAAATATAAATATTCTAGGATTAACATAAAATGTCTATCAAGACAGAAATAAATTAAAATCCGTAATACTTTAATGTTGCTATAATAGGGGATAGGTATATTTATTTTATTTATAATTCAAAACAAAAATAGAAATGTTGGGAAAACAACTTTGATTGAATCATTTAGAAATAACTAGGCAAAAAAACCTTACTCTTCAGGAGTGACAGTAGATGTTAAATAAATACCATTCAAAAATTTTACTATTAGGTTCTATGATTTTGCAGGTGAGTAAAAAGATCTAGAATAGATTGAATTAATTATTAAGGTTTTTTTGCTTTTATTATAAAATAGGATATTAAAATAGTTTGTTTAGCATTTGATTTATCAGATCTTAGGACTTTAGAATATGTTTAAAAATAACTTTTTAGATTTGAGATCTTAAAAGAAAAAGTTGTTTTTATTGTTGGATGCAAGAAAGATACTATAAACCGTAAAAAGGAAGAAGCTAGCATATATTCAGCTATTTAGAATTTGAATCTTCATAAATATAACCTATATTTAACTTCATCGTTCAATAGAGATGGATAGAATGAACTATTGGAATAGATTTGTGAATAAGGAAGAGATTCCATTATAACCTAGAATAAGAGTTCTTCTTGGTTTTGTGGTTGTTTTAAATGAATTATTATTTACATATTTTTATGTAAAAAAATAATAATAAAACAATCTCAGTTGTAGTTTTAGGAAAAAAGTATTTCTATTAAAATATTTTCAAAGGGGAGTTGGAAAAACCTCCTTAATAGAGTCATTCAGTAAGGATTCTAATTATTATCCTCCAGCTTCTGGGGTGGGGATAGATTTCAAAATGATAATTTACAATAGTGTGAAAATATAAATCTATGATATACCAGGAGATTTGGGTGAAGAGGATCTAGGAATTTTGAGAAACCAAATATAAAATGTAAAAACAGCGATTTTAGCTTTTGATTTAAGCGAATTGAATACACTAACAGAATTATCGATCTATAAGGAACTTATCAATTAGATATAGCTGAAGCATATAATCATTGTAGGCTGTAAGTCTGACATGGCTGAGCAATATGATGAAACTAATTTGCAAGAAGCTATCTAAGGATAAGGTTTTCAAGTAGATAGGATTGTGATAACATCTTCTTAGATGAAATAAGGCTAGACTGAATTGTTAAACAAAATATTAGAAGTGAATAAGGTCTAAATTTAAACTGAAACTGATCCACATGATGAAGGATATTGTTGTGGGTTCATTAGCAGAGGAAAAACATAAAAATGATGAAATTTTATTAATTATTATAAATGAGAAATAATTAAAAAGTTCAATTATCTGTAATAGGGAATGTTTATGTAGGAAAAAGTACTATTATATTTCGGATTAAGGAAAATTAATTCTATCCAACACTTCCTGTAGGAGTTGGTATTTAATTGATGTATTTTTAGCTCCTGATTTTGTTAATGTAAAATATAAATTAAATAATCGAGATATCAATTTATAAATAATTGATATGCCTGGTTCTTGTTTATAAGATTAAAACAGTTTTACGATTTCATTTATAAAGCATTCCTAATCAGTATTAGTCGGATTTGCTCTTGATGATAAAGCATCGTAAGATTCAATTGATTATTGGCTTTAGAGATGTTTAGAAACTGTTAGAGAATCAACTCCTATCCTAATTGTAGGAAATAAACTTGACCTTCTTTCAGATCAATAATTTGAGAAGAAAAAAAATGAGATTAATTCCTCTATATAAAAGACGATTAAAGAATTCTCTGAAAAAGAACATAAAATAGAAATAAACTTAATTAAAAATAAAGAAGATTATTTTTTTCCTGTTTCAGCTAAGGATAGAACTGGAATAGATGATTTAGTTAAGGCATGGGTAACAGAAGCTATAAAAATGTCAAAAGATCCCAGCTCAGTTATATTAACAGATGGTAAGAAAAAGAAAAGAAGGTGTTGTTGAGAAATTTGTTTTTGTTTGTGTTTTTTTTATCTATTATCATATCTAAGCTGCATCTACAAGACTTTATTATAGTCTCTTAGCTAACTTATAAAAATTAATTTAATTTACAAAAAAAAATACCTTAGATTTAATATTTTATTGAAATACTTCCTCTATTGCTTTAGATAATAATTTTTTCGATACATAATAAAATTGTGTTTCTAAAATTTATTTAATTATATAGTTTAATTTTGTACCTAACTAAACAAATAATATTATATCTTTATATCTAGAGCAAAGGAAATCACTTAAAGTACTATAGTTTCTTGTACTTCTAATAAACTAACTTATTTTTTCCATTAAATATTAATTATTTTAATGAATGATTAGTTATTTAAATTATTCAGGAATATCTTCTTGAATTTTCTATTTTGATAATTAAGCCAAATACTTAGAGAGTAAAGAATATTGTCAATATGATTGCCTATTCTAATTCTGAAGATTCATATGAGAATCTCGTAAGGGATTACATGAAATATATGATACTGAGCTCAACGCTTCTTAGACTGATATCGTAACGGTATTGAATCTATGAATTATTTAGCTTTAATACCATGATTATGTATTCAATTATATACTAATTTTCAACTAACTATGATTTATCTAAGAATCTCTTGCTTTTAATCATATTTTTTATTTAATTATAGCAATTTAATATTTTTTTATAAGTTATTCGCGGATTCTCATAATATCACAAAATGGTTAGGTTAAGAATATATATATTTGTTTTATATTTAATTAAAATAATAGAATCAAATCTTTTTTTTTCAGAGTTATGAATGTTTTATAAAAGATTTTTAACTGCCACTATATATATTTTTTTTTTAAATATGAGAGTAATTTTAAATTAATATTATCATTTAACTTTAGCAAGAGGAATTTATTTTCTTATCCTCTTTCTCATAGGACTTATTTATTAATTAGCAGCCTTATTTAAGGCTCTGCTAATCTATCTAACTAATGGACTAGTATTACGAGTACTGGGATCTAGTTCCTTGTGTTCTTTTAGTGCTAAGGCAAGTGATATTCTTGTCTCTTTCAAAAACTAAGAATCTGAAAAAAAATGATAAAAAAGATAAAATTACCTATTGTCACGAATAGTATGAGATCCCTAAAGGTATCATCCTTTAAATAATCTGACATTGTTTCTAAGTTAGCATTATACTCTAAAGCCTCTAGTATACTTATTTCCATTTATTGAAAAAAAAATAGTTAGTATTTATTCTCACATAATTTAACACAATCATCCAAGGTCATAGCAATCTCCGATTGACACTCATTGAACTAATTTTTAGGAATTTTATACTTTTGTTGCTACTAAAAGTGCTGTTGTACCAAGAAGTTAAAGATACTCTTCATGAAGATAAAAAGTTTGTAAATATTTTTTTATGTATAAAACACAGAGTTCTATAGTTTTAGTATCTAAATGATTTTAAATAGCAATCTACAGATGATAATTATAAATACTTGATAGATCCAATGTACTAAAAGTTCCATATATTACATTTAATCTTGATTCATAATATTTTGATTATTTTTTATTATAATTTTAATGTTCAAGACATATGATCGTAAATAAACACATATATATTCACAATTTATATATAATTTCTAAGAATTTTCTCGCTGAATTGTATGATCATATTTATAAAAAATAAGTATTTTTTATAAAAATGGATAAATCAGAAAACCTTATTAATTAAGTGTTCAAGAATGAAATTCAAATAAAGAGAATCAAAAAAGGTATTAAACATAAGATAATTATAGAACTTCAATAGCTTGAATAGCTAAATCCAAGTGAATTTAAAATAACCCTCAAATAATCTATATTAGGGATGCATATTTATGTATTGAATTCATATTTATTATAAGGTAGAAATTCCACCAATGCCTTAAGTGAATAGTGATAGACCAATAACATTTCTGTTGAGTTTAGATAATAAATTTCCTTTTGTATTTCCTAGAGTTCATTTGCTGAATTATGTATATAGAAATATAAAAAAAAGATTACAAGACCAGCAATGAGTGATGGAAGAGATTTTATAGATCAAATAATTGATTAATAATGGAGTCCATCAATTTTGTTATATGAAATAGTTTAAAAATTACCAAAATTCATCGTAATTATTGTTCAATATTAGAGGATTTAGTAAGAAGTTAATTAGGAAATAGAGATTATTTGTTAGGTTTAGGCAAATACCATATCGATAGTGATTTTGAGTCTGATTTTGATTTAGAGGATGTTGAATATTATTAAGTGAAGGAATTTATAAATGGAAAATAAGTAAATAGAGTATTCTAATTATCGAATTCCTACACATTACTCCTTGATTAGGGAAAAACAATAACATTACTTACAGCAACTCCTACAAAAGATCTTATTAGAATTTTTAAAACAAATGATATATTAAATCTGATCTGGAAAACAGGTGATGAGAATGAAAGACTGTAATAAATAATATGTGCCAAACCTGACTAGTTTATTGATGCTATAAATTCATTCAAAACTGGATCATCTACTAGAAAAATACCTGTTAATGAGGTTACATTATAATAGTATTCAACTATCTAAATCGATCATCTATTAGAAAAAATTACATAAGAGGAAGATGAAGTAGAAGGGTAACTCACCAAAGAGGGAGTTTGCAAATTAATTGAAAGCTATTAAAAAGCAATAGAGTACTATTCAGCAATTTCAGATGATAAACATTTAAAATTTGTATAAAAACTATAAAATTTGCTAAGAGAGGAGGAAGTTTAAAAACTAATATATGCATAGTGAATTATAATTTAAATATTTTTTATTAGTTATATTTGATTAATTTTATATAATTTGTAAATTTTTAACACCTAATCTTCAAGATTTATACGGTAAAATAAGAATATATAATTTTAATTGCAGAAACAACACGATATGTGATTAATAGTGTTTTAGATCAAATTGAATACTGATTTTTAGAGTTGAATTTAATAGGAATGCTATTTAAAATTACTCTCAGAAATCCATTGAATACCACACTTATCAATCGATGATCATAAACAAATAGAATATGAACAATTGTTTAATTAGGATAAGTGTTAAGGTTTTTAATTCAATGGTGATATTTAAATACAGAAAAAATATTTAAAAATTCAATTAATGATTCAAGACACCTCAAAAGACACGATTTCTTGTCCATATAAAAGAGGTTAATAAAATGTTGATAATCCTCATGTCTAGGTCCCATTCGTACCTTATAAAAAAATTTATGATGACGTTTTAGATGCCATAGGTCACACCCCAATGATTAGACTTAATAAATTACCTAAGTAATATGGTCTAAAGTGTGAAGTACTAGTCAAATGTGAATTTATGAATGCGGGTGGGTCATTAAAAGATAGGATTGGAATGAGGATGGTTCTCGATGCTGAAAAATAAGGGAAATTGAAGCCAGGAAATAAATTAGTTGAGGCAACAAGTGGTAACACTGGTGTTGGTTTAGCAATTGCTGCTGCTGTGAAAGGATATCCATTATTTATTACGATGCCTGAAAAAATGAGCCAAGAAAAATAGGATGTTTTAACGGGATTAGGTGCTACAGTCATAAGAACACCAACTGAGGCTGCATGGTATGAGCCAGAATCATTGATATAAGTTGCTAAAAGAATGACTGAGGAAGATCCAAATATTATCTTATTGAATTAATATGCTAATCCCTCCAATCCTATGGCACATTATGAAGGAACAGGTGAAGAAATCTTGTATCAGACTGATAATAGACTTGATGCAGTCATCATTTCCGCTGGTACAGGAGGAACAGTCACAGGGGTGGGTAGAAAGATCCATGAAAAGTTACCTAATTGCAAATTAGTTGCCGTCGATCCTTATGGATCAGATTTGGCATTGCCACCAGAAATCAATAAGACTGATATTACAACATACAAAGTGGAGGGTATTGGCTATGATTTCATACCAAAAGTTCTTGATAGAGTATTAATTATTTTTTCATTAAATAGACTGAAGTTGATGATTGGGTAAAGACATCAGATAAGGAAAGTTTGACTGTTGCCAGATAGCTTTTAGCAAAAGAGGGACTTCTATGTGGAGGATCTTCAGGAGCAACAGTTTATGGTGCTTTGACTTGGGCATAAAAATAAAACTTTGATGAAACACATAGAGTAATTATTTTTATTTTATTCCAGATTGTTATCATATTACCAGATAATATTAGAAATTATTTAACCAAACACTTGAATAAGACTTGGATGATTGAAAATGGATTTTATTCATATGATGAATTAATTGATCCATCACATCCATTAGCTGGAAGACCATTGAACACATTAAATCTTCCTAAAGTTGAATTATTAGATCTTGAGACTGCTACAGTTGAATAGACTTTAGAGCATTTATAACACTTGCCAGGAGTTCCATTAGGTAAAAATGGAAAAATTGTTTCAGTGATTTTCTAAAAGAAATTATTGGCAAGTCTTTCAAATAAGAAAGTTACCAAAGTATTTTTATATATTTATGAATCATAGTAAGACCTAGCAAAGAAAGCTCATTCTAAAGAGTTTGTGGTAGTACCTAATCACCTTGATTTGAACTAATTGGAGAGAATAGTTGAAAGACATGAAATCGTCTTTGTAAAAGATGAAGATGGTTATAGATATATTACACCTAAAATATTGTTGTCAGTATTCTGATCATTATAAATTTAGTATAATATGTTAATCAAGTATCTTAAATCTTTGATCAATATTAACTATCTCTTGGGGATTGACTTCTAAACTTTGATTTCTAATTAATATCTCATTTTCATTCATTTATAAAATAATATCCCATTCTTGTTCTGTTATATCATCAAGATTCTAAACATTAAATCTATTGTAATCACACACTAAGTTATCAACCTACTTCTATATTTCTGATCTTCCATCAAAGGGCAACTAATAATCAAAAATTGTTATTAATTCTGAGTTATTCTCTTGATAATCTACAGCATTTTGGCCCTTTCTTTAGAAAATGGCTATCTAAGATGCATAGCCAAATTACATGTCTTCACTTTTATGCACTCCAACTCCATCAAATATTACATCATAGTTATATTATTAAGAGACCTAAATAGCCCATTATTTAAACTCTTCTTGTGTAAACTCATATTTATGATCAGGATGTCTAAACTTGAAATTTGGGTCTTTAAGTTTAAAGTAGTAATTAAAATCAGAATTAGGAGTAGTTACGATAATTTTTGGCGCATTCAGAAAACCAAATACATTCTCACATAACAAAGGAAGTTATTCTAAATAAACATGTTCTATCAATTCTACCATACATATACACTTTTTGTTTTATAATAAGCTGATAATTACTTAAAAATCTAGATTCTTCAATTCTTGATATTTAATGAAAGCATCACCTTAGAATAACTTAACCAAACAGGGTTTTTTTCTATGAAATTTAATACACTCTTGTAAGCCATCACCCATGATGTTCTTGAATATATTAATTATTCGAATACATTTATTGCTTAATTTAGGGGTACGCTATCTATATCTAATCCAACAATTAGATCCATATCAGTTGAATGAGATTATCTAACAATGAATTTACCCTCATTACAGCCAATTTCAAGTAATTTTGTTGCATCAATATATTAATCTAAAATTTAATGTCTTCTTTCCCAAAGTCTCATTCTGATTATAATAGTTTAATAATTCAAAATATATACCCTAAATTATCATAAAATATTTCTCCATCATAGGGAATGATTTCCATTTCTTTGAAGTTACTACGTAATTTTTTTTTTTAATAAATTTAAATTAAAAAATTTATATATTTTATCAACCAAATGTCTCTGCATCTGTGTAAGTAATATACATGAATCCATCTTCATCCTTTTTCAATTCATAAACCTCCTTGATTGATTATGCTAATTATAACATTAATTAATTTACTATCATTTATTAGTGATGTGCCAACATAAAAGAATAATGTAAATTTAGGATCATTTAAACTAAGTGTTTCCATCACTTTATTCTTTAATTACCTGAATTATAAATCAGGATTGATAAGGAATCTCTTTTAAATAATATTTACTTCACTTTTTTTAATGCAGCTAACTTGCATCCTTTCTTCTTTTCTACAATCAGAGGTATTAAATTAGGGTTTTTTTATAGTTCTTCTTTAACTCTTTGAATCCTTTATTCTAGTGTATGTGATTCTTTATATGTTTTACTCATCTTTGAATTATTAAAATTATTGAATTTATTATAATATGAAAAATAAATGAAAAGGAAATGCATAATTTATAGATATATAGAATTTCATTTACTAGCATTATCTACAAAATCTAATTATATTAGAAAATCAACATATTTAAATAAGTTAAAAAGTTGAATTCATCAGAAATTATTCCATATCTTATTTGTCATTCATAAATAGGATTGAATAAGGATATTTAATTATTTTTTTTATTTTTAAAGAACCATGATGGCAATGTGCTCAAAGAAAGCCTATATGAAACCTAGACAACAATCAGATAATCTAAGAAGTATATAATCGTTAAACATTTTTAGATGAGGTCGACACGAATGTTGTTTAAATAAAATTTGATGTTTTAAAAGAAAATGTTGTTAAGATCCACTAAGGAGATGCTGTTATTTGTTAAGGATGTTAAATAGTTCTCAACAAATACTCAATAGTTCAAGAGATAGCCGAACAATTCTAAAAGTAAATGATTTGGGTATGTGAATTTTGTGATCATAAAAACAATCTCTAAATTGAGAAGGAGGAAATACCTTTAACAGAAGACGTTGTATATTTAATCTAGTCTGCTCATGAAGTCTAAGCCTAAAATCAGGACATTAAATTAGATTAGACTGTGGTGTTTTGTATCGACAATAGTGGAAGCATGTCAAGTACTTCAGAAGTTAAAGGGAAAATAAACTTTAAGCATGGTCTTTCTCAAGAGGAATATGACATGCTCAAACAATTCATAGAACCAGGGGATGAGAACTAATTCATTCCAGGATGGAATAAAAATATTACTCATGTTTCAAGGAAGCAATGTGTTCTAGCTGCTATTGAGAACTAGATTGAAGATATTAAGAAAACACATCCAAATAAGATGGTCGGTTTAGTGACATTCAATAATGAAGTGGTTTTATTTGGTGATGGATCATAACAACCATTAACCATTGCTGGAGATAGACTTTTTAAGGCTGATGAGATAAGATAATAAACTTAAGGTGTTGCCTAGTAAATTTTAAGTAAACCTGTTAAGGACTGTGCTTAATAATTGATTTAGAAATTTGAGAAATTATAAGAAAAAGGTTAAACAGCATTAGGACCTGCCTTATTAGCATCCTTAGAGCTGGCTAAATTAGGTAAACCAGGTTCAATGGTTATAATCTGTACAGATGGTCTAGCTAATCTTGGTTTAGGATCACTTGAAGGAAATTAAGCTTAAGAATTCTATGAGGAATTAGGAGATTTTGCAGCTTAGAATGGTATTGCTATCAGTGTAGTCACAATCAAGGGTGAAGGTTGTAGAATGGATATTTTGAGTAAGTTATCTGAAAAAACAAATGGAACAGTTACTAGAGTTTAACCAGATCAAATAGGAAATGACTTTGCCAACATATTGAAGGATGAGATTGTTGGAACTCATGTCGATTTGAAAGTAAGATTACATCGAGCATTAATGTTCAGAAATGAAGAGGACCCAAATCTAACAACCACCCTTAATAGATAAATTGGTAATGTAACTGTTGCTACTGTCTAAACATTTGAGTATCAGACAAAATTGGAGGAAGAACTAAAGAAATTAGGAATCGATCTCAAATTAATTAAGAAGATTCCATTCTAAATTTAGATTACTTATCAAAATTTAGCAGGAGACAAACTAATGAGGGTAGTTTCATAATAATTTGATACAACCATGGATCTTTAGGAGGCTGAAAAGGAAGCTAAAGTTGAAATTATTCATAAGAGAATGTAATAATAAACAGCTAAATTTGCAAAAGGAAAGAAATATGATGATGCACAAAGTTATAATAACAATTGGCATTAATATGTTTAATCAAATGAGGTCATGAATATGGATGAAGATAACAGACATGTCAATAAAACTGAAATGGTTAAAAATATGAAACTACAAACGGTTGTTGAGAAATAATCAATAAGATAAACAGTGTAGTCTAATATGCAGTCACAATAATAAAAAGAGCCAGGATTTATTGATAAATTAACTGGATTTTTCAAACCACCTCCTTAAGCTCCACAACCTCAATAAGCTCAACAAGCTCAATAATAACCTCCATAACCCTAACTTAATAAAATTGGAGTTCAATAATAACAAATACCAAAATCATTAGCTACTAAAGCTAAAGGACCACCTCCTAATGTTAAGAAGGCCCAATAATAGTAATAATAAGTTAAATCACTAATCAAAGAGCAAGCAATGGAAGTTGAAGATGAAGAAGAGGATGAAGATAATGAAATTGCTGATTTGTTGAAATTTGAACAATAAAAATGATATATCATATTCCTTTTAACATCATTTTTTTATCTTGTAGCAATTATTGCTTCTTCAATCCCTTCTTTCTCTTTTAAATTTATTATAATTTGATTCCTGCCTTCTAATTGGCCCATTTAACTGCTAACATTCTTCTATTTCTTTCCAATAATTTGTTAATATTAATTTCAAATTTCACATTACTCTTTTACCATTCTTCCAATGATAATTTGAAATCTTAAATCTCTTATAATGTATTGGTGTATATTTCCAACATTGTTTATCTGTCAATGACTTAATTGACATAATCTAATAATTTTATGCTATATTATTCCTCTTGCTTGCTTACTTCATTCAATTATTAGCTTATAAAGTGGAAATCTACTGGATTATCGATGTACATAGAATACATGGTTGTAATTAATAAACTATATATAAAATAAAAATAATACTTTCTGGCTTATTTAAATTAGTCTATAACGTTGGACCATTAAGATTGGCATATCAATCTATTCTATATCTAATTCTAACTTAACTTTTTGAATATATGGGGTTTGTTATCAGCATCATTTCTTAGATTGTTATTCAATTTCATGATTTTCCAATATTTCTTAATTTTATTTACTTTGAATTCAAGTAGTTTGTTTTTCCTACCTATATTGTCCCATTCAAACAAACATTCCTAATAATGATCATCAAATTCGTCCGATGACTTCAAAGTGTTTTCAATTTTAATTTCAAATAATTCAATTTCATGGGCAAAATCTAATATTATAGTATTTCCTAAACAAATTTAATTCCATCTTTGTTTTTATGATAACTCTGCACTTTTAATCACTTCCAAGAATTGAATACTCACTATTTAATACTTCATATCTTTTAATAAATTTATTTGTTTAAGTGGTATTACTTCCATATTTAGTATGTAGACTGTGAGTAATAATAAAATATTATGTCCTCTCAAGGTTTAATTTCTTGCCATTAATCTTACAATCCATTCAATTGTCTCATGAATTTGATCTTCATTTGTGGGATGGATTGGTGCCTTCCATAAATATGATATTGTTTTTCCATCTTTAACCACTTCTTAGATATTTTATAAATATGAGAGGAATAAAAATGGTAAATAAACAAACCTGTTTTGTTCTTGAATGTGGGAAATTAGTTATAGAATTAATATGTTTGTAAGATTGTTAGCCATTTCATCTATATAGAGAGAATTATATTTTTCAGCATGATATTAAAAGTAACATTCAGCAGCATCTGATATTATATTGTACTTTCTGCAAACCAAATATTCGATGTACTTATTGTAAACGTCAGGATTTTGATAGAGTATTTTAGTCTTTTGTAAGTATTATTATGAAAAGTTATTAAGTCCTAAATAATTAAATAGCAATATTCCTTTAACGATATAATTATGATATCTTTTAGGTGATGAATACTCATTAACTTTACTGAAGTAATTTAATGCTAATTCTATTAATTTTACTTTAACAGTGGGCTCAACTTCTTCAGATTATGGAGATCGCATTATTTATCTTAGAAGCTCCTTTAATAAGTTCATTTTAGTTTTAGAATTAGAATCTCTAATTAAAAGAAGACCTTCATTTAATTCATTCTATTATAATTCTTCTCTTAATTCTTCATCTAAATGATCAAGTAATTAATCTTCATTTCTTTTTTATTATTTCTTTCTTTCCATTGCCTCATAAGATTCTAAGATGTCTCTCTTTTATTATTCTTATGGTTAATAGATTTATGTATTATGGATTTTATAGATTCTGCTTGATAAACATGTGGCTATCGTAGAAATTAATAATGATTATTCTGATGCTTCTGTTACTTAAGAGTCCTGTAAGATTAATTTGTTTGTATAGACATTAGTTAAATAATCCAATCTTCTTGTGAATAAATTTCCGACTTCGTTAGTTAATCTTCTATTTGCTACATCCAATAATAAATTAATAGGAGCTATTATGAACTCATAATCTATATCAGCGAAATACATATTATCTAGAATAATATGGTCACCACTCTTTAACTATGTTTTTTATCTTCTTTCCAATAAACCATAAATCAAGATTGAACTTCTATGGACAAATACTATGTCTTAGTAATTTTAGAATACAGGTCCAGAGGGCAATCTGCATCTAAATAAAAATAGACTGGCTCTTATCAAAAGCTAATTATAATCCTACAAACTTGAATATGTATATTTGCATGATCTGATCACTAAATGTAATGTGTCTCTAACTTTAATTGCTATACTATTAGAGTACTATAATGCATACTGTTTTGATAATTTAGAATTTGGATAATTATAGACAAACTTTTCTAAAACCAGTATGAATAATGCTGATTCATAAAGTTTCAGATAATTTATTCCTTTAGTATCTTTGCTTTAGATGGTATCACAGACATCAATAATGACTTCTTCAGAAATCTCCTCATCTTTGATTATAGCTTCAAATAGAATTTAGGTGTTTTTCAAAAATTAGGGTAATTTGACTTTCTTAATATTCAAATTAATTATTTTCTAATCTAAGGTTCCTGTTCTAATGAATATGGCTCTAAATATATTATCATTAATTGATAATTGGTTAATAATATCGTTATAGAATTATTCTAATGTATTGATTGAATATTAAACTTCACTCTAATCTTTAGGTTGATCAAAATAAAATAATTCTGATGGGAATTAATTAAAACATGCCTCCTATTTCTTCTAACAGATTAATAATTATCCCTAAAGAATCAACTTAATTGAATTATCTTCTTCTTAATTAATTTTTTCTTATAATTAATGAATTTTTGCTGTGAAAAACAAATACTTCCAATTCTTATAGTCTTAAAAGACTTCACAAACTATTAATGCATTCTTGATATCAAGTTAATAAACTATCTTTTTCCAATATCCAAGCATCAATAACTACTGATAGCACAATAATCCTAAAGAATTCATATTTGTTAAAGGTTCATTTTCATATTTAATTCTCAAAAATTCTGGGTTTATGTTCTCGAATACACTATGAACAGCAAAAGATGCTACTAATCCTTTATCGGTTTATTTAGTCCTATGATGGCCAGCCACTAATACTTAAGGATCAAAGTTAGCTGGATTTATCGATAAAGGAGAATATGATGCTGCAATGGAGGTTAAAAATCTGCCCAACTTATCAGCTAACTTGTATCTATTACAGACAAATATGCATAATTTGTGACTTTTGAATTGCTCTAATATGTCTAAAACCAAGTAAATAAAATTGATATCTACTAAATCAAGATCTAAAATGAAGTCAACCATATAATCTATTTCTTCAGCTGCCTTATTTGATAATTAAGCAGATTAACTTCTTTGTTAAATCAATTATTATTTAAAGTCATCAGAAAACATTGATATATATCTAATAATATTTTACATAACAGAGTCTTAAATGAATATGTCACCTTTAGTTTTAACTAATTACATATTAGGGTTATTCTAGATCTAAGCAAATGATATGGCTGAAAAATCTGAATGATCACTCTTTTTTGATTGAATTGATTCTATTATTGATTTACTATCTGATTTCAACCATTAGTCATCTAAATCATAATTCGACAAATGATCAAAGTTAAGGTCTTATGATTCTTCAACTTACTTAATATCAACTTAGAATTAATCTGACTTCTTGGTGACATCAACAATAAAACTGACAGATTTATCTTATTTTTCATTATCAATAATTTCAACATTTTCAGATTCTTATTTGCTTAATTCAGGTTTTGACTGATTTTATAAGTTTTCATCATCTGAAACCAAAACTTACATATCTGATTCTTATTTGTTTAATTATGGAACATCCTCTATTTATAAGGTTTAATCTGCGAATGATGAATTAATCTAAAAGCTTTAACCTTATAACTTTTCGATTTAAGATTTGTCTAATTTTATATCCTATTCATTTTACTCCGTTTATTCATGCTTCTATAATTGGGGTTATTGTTATTTCTCGTCATCCTCTTCGTCAGATTCATCATCTTCTTAATCTTCTTCAATAATATTATTATTTTATTCCTTTTATTATTATTTTTCTTCATTTTAACCAACTTCATTAGCTAGTTTATTAAATATCATAGGAATATATCTATTAAGATAAGTCTATCTAGTTTTATAATCGATTTAATCTTTGAGTTATTAGATAGTTTTGAATATTCCATCCCAATCTTCTGCCCTCTCAAACGAATCAATTGCTCTAATCATATCATGAGATTGTAAGAAATATTATCCAGCCTTGGAATAAAATTAACATTAAAAGGCAGCCTCTCCTGCTTCTTTGAGTAATCCTTCATCTTCATATATTTTTAAGGCAGCCTCATAGTTTTCAGCTGAATAAAGACATTATGCTGCTTGTTTGGTTTTATTTAGAACAAAAAATAGATCTGATGCCTCTTGGAATAATTTTTTCTCCAATTAGATCTTTTCTTTGGTGATTGATTTAAATTGTTTATTTTGTGGCTGACATAACTATCTTTATTCAATCTCAGCCATCAATATTGTTGCTTCTTCGGCTAATTAATGAGCTTTTGATTTGGTGACCCAGGTATCTTCCTTCGCTAAAGTGAAGCATTTAACTGCTTGTTCATAAAACTTATTTCTGAACATTCTAATTCCTTACTTTTTCCATTCTGAAACATCTGTTAACTTGACAACATTTTAAATTTAATCATAGGGTAGATCTTCTTAATAAATGTCAACCAGATTTAAAGATTACCAAAGTTGTTAGATATTTTATCTTTTTTCTGGGATGTCATCATAGATTATTAATCTCTTTTTAGGTCTTGTAATAGCTACATAAAGTTATTTGAGTTCATTACAAAGACTACTAAATTATTGAATGTCAATTTATCTATATCTTTGATTAAGTGTGAACTTCTTAATGATGAATTTTCCATTAACCTCCTAAAATCCATATATGTTATCTAAGGCATGAGCATCATGATCTTATTATTTGTTATGTCTTGTAATTGTTAGATTAAATTCATCCTTATCGACTTACTAATCTGTAATATCCATACAATTTATTAAATTCCATTAGTTGTCTATACTTTCATCACAAAAGAAATTATAAAGGATAACATCATCAAATTCTAAACCTTTAGCTTCATAAATTGTTAATATCAAAGCATGTTATAATATCTAAGGCACTTTTTTCTTAGAGTCCTAATCCTTCACTATAATAACTTGATTGCATCCAAATTCTATTTATTATTCATTTTTGTTATCATCACCTCTCAATATTAAGAATAATCCTTCATTCTTCTCAACAATAATGGGTTTTGGTCCAAATAGGTCTGATCTTTCCTTTTAGAGTTTATCGATAGTTTAAGGGAAGAATAGTTCTATTACACTTACTATAGAGTTAGCAAGTTGTAATATATTATTGTGTGATCTGAAATTTGTTGTGAGTTAATAAGAGTTTACTTAATCAAATTGACCAAGACTGTTATGGACTTAGAATAATGATCTTAAATCCTAAAATCTGAATCCAACTCCTTTTGCAATATTTTATGCTGTGTCTCCAGAAAAAAATAATCCTTATTCTGTTACTTTACTTAATAAATATAATGTTGCATGTGGTAAATCTTAAACTTCATCGATCATCAAGTAATGAATTTTCTAGATTCTTGCTTATTCTTAATTCATTTAATATAAAATGTAATTGACAACATCCATCAAATCATAATATCCATGTTACAATTTCCATCTCTCATATCTAATATAGAGTGAAAATATTTCCTTCAATGTTTCTGTTTTCAACATAGACTATTTATAAATATATTAAATAAATGTTCTCTCTGGCAAATAGTGACCAGGAAATTAATGAGCTGATGCTGAACCTTTGATATACGAATATATGTATGTCCATAATAAGCTTGGAGTAATCCCATTTATTTGTGATAGATTAATTTTAGATTAGTTTTAGGTCCATTACATTTAATGGCAAACAGTTGGCCAAAAGTTTGTTAAAAATATATTATAGTCCATTTCTTTAGCTAATCTACCTACTCCTTCATTTTTTCTAGCCTTCATAGGTATTTATCGAGCTAAAAACATTTATCTTTGGTATTCTGTCTCCAACTAATCTTCATCTTAGATATCAAAATCAGAATCACTGTCCTCTGATTCTTCAAAATAATCTTCCTCATCAATTTCTGCATCCTCATTATTAATAAACTTCTTCTTAGCATTACTAAGCATCAATACTCCTTAGTTCTCATTGTGCCATTAAGCTTGTTGATCGGTACCCAATACTTTTTAATCCTTAGATCTTTAGAAGAAAGGTTTTCTTAATGATCCATCAATCATCATAATTAATTTTCTTATTGTGAAGAATGCTGGAAAGTCCTTATCAGACATTTGAGTGAAGTTATCAAATTTATCCAATTCTTATTAAAATTTATCTTCTTCGTTTTCGTAATCACTTCCTTCACTTTCTATTTCATCTTATTTCTCAATTTAGATTCCCTCCATCTATTCTTTCATGAATTATTCTTCTTAAGCCTATATTTATTGTTGATCACCATCAATAATCTAGAACTAGCTTTATTCAAAATTCACTTATTAACTCTACTCCTTCTCTTATTATTATTTTTAAAGCAATTTTAATTCCTTTTATTTTTATTTCTTTTTTTCCAATTCATTTTTAATTTATTCTGTTAATTTATTATAATATCTCTTAACCTCACTTGTTAATATAGGACTTGCTGTTGCAAAAACACATCTCAGTCCAACATTATTATCTATATCATCTTCTGTATAATTAGTATTCAATAATAATTTTTCATGTTTCTATTTATATAGACTCAATCTAAGTTTAAATAGCATTTCCATAGCAAACAATCTTAAAATTGCACAAGTTGTCTTTCCTGTACCACTTCTGCCTATAACTAGGACATTACCTGATGCACCAACAACTTTTTATTCTTATTCTGTCAACTTGACCTTAAAATTAGGGATTCTTTATAAAAGTTCCACTAACTTTGCAGCTGATGAGAAGTCTGCATATCTTTTAAGGAGTTCTTTATTCATCTATGCTTAAAACTCATGTAATTTTTGTTATTCGGCTAAGGCCTTTGCATCTTTGGAAACCCAACAATTTAATTCATAGTCAAAGATGATGGATTAAATTTCCTATTTATTGAAATAGTAGTTTTAGAATGTGCAAGGGCAATATATTATCTCTTTGATACCATCATAATTAACCTAATTGATACTTGTTTCCAAATTATTAAGTTCATTAAACCACATTTTGAAGAGAGGCACCCTCTAAACTTATTTATGGGCTTAGTTTTTATAATCTTATTATAAAATTAAAATAAATACTTGAATAGCCCATAGTATTGAGCTCATATCGATTTACTCGATAGAATTCTTAATTTGTGTATCTTTGTAAGTATTTATTTACAATTGATGAAGTTCTACTATATGAAACATTTTTGTCCTCTTGGAAATCAAAGAATACAATTGTGTGATGATAGGAAAATCCTATAATACCTTTGTCTTTAGGATTGAGAACGGGATGCTTTTCAAGCACCACTTCGAAGTAGATTGTCCAAATATTCTTTACTAGCTGCACATAGTATTATTATAATGCATTAGTATTGACATGGGAAATAACATTTAGTTATCTCTCATGATCCTCAAATCTTCCCAATATCAGAGCATGCATAGCTGTTAGTATTAATACCCTATCTTTAGTGAAATTCTAGAGTTATTTTACAAACGAATCTGTATAAGATTTAAAAAAATACTTGTCATCCTCCAGTTCCATGTCTCATTTGGAAATAGTGTGACATTTTTGTAAAATGTATCTAAATCTTAAATGGTATGAGTATCACTAACCTTGTTGAGGGCATACTTTCCGTTTCTTAGTTATTCTGTCCTTTTATCAGCATTCAATTCAAGCCAATTGTATAGAAACTTCTACATATTGTATCCTGTTTGTGTACCAAGTAAGGCTGCTTTATATGTCAGATCACTAAGCCTAGAGTTCATTTCTTAATTTAGCATCTTAGATATTCCAGAGTCTTAAGCATTTTAATTCTTTTACTACTTCTATTTCTTCATTTGTTTTTATAATTATTTTATTAAAGATTATTTTTATTTCATTTATTAATTGTATTTTAGAATAGATACTATTGATTTCTGAAAGAATATTTATTTATTTCGTATTAATCATATAAAGTATTATAATCAAAAGTCCCATAAGTCTGTTGGAAACTATTTCATTTAAAGTAAACAATCTCTTTTCCTGTTTGGAGTATCTCTTATATTTATATCAAAGAATAGTTGACCAACAATAAATTAAAGAAGTCTGTTCTATAAAAAAGGATTCAGTCCGTTCCTAAATTCAAATATAAATTTTCTCAATCTGGCCATCTTAAATTATGTTTATTATTAGTATTTTTATTTAAACTTTTTATATTATATATTATTACATATGATAAATTTTGTACATATATTATCAACTATTACTATTGAGATATCTAACTTTTAATTTCGTCAATAATTTTTTGCTAAACAATTTATATTTATTATAATTCATGAAGCATATCTTTGGTACCTCTTCTTAATATTGTAATTTCCGATACACCCTTAGTTAATCTTGAAATCTGGCCTAATTAAAGTTTGCATCCTTATCGAAATAGTTTATGTGAATATTATTTGTAGCCGTCATATTTTTACATCTTAAATCCATAACCAGATAATTATCTTAAAAAGCTATTGATATTATTGTGATTAAAGTATTAATGTAGTAATCGTTATAGACCTTATCTATTTTTCACTATGAATGATGCTCCATTAAAACTCCAACAAATACAATCTTATTCTGAATTCTCAAGTAAATTATAAAGAGAAAAAATAAATGAGTTTTCCATTAATAATAAAATTTTCTTTTACTATTTTTTTAATAAAATAATTTTGAATAAATGAGTAGTAATGGATTAATGGGTAATATGCTTGTAGAAGCCGTCATGGAGAAGGCAATAAGAGATAAAGCTAAGCTCTAATAAGAATAATAATAAAGAATGGAAAGAAGACAAGAAGTACCAGAAGAGGAATGTGATGAAGAGTAGGATGAAGATTTGAAAGAGATGTTAAGAGAAATGAAGAAAGCAAGACTTAGAGAAATATAAGCTTAATAAGTTAAAGAGGAAAAAAAAGTAAAGGGAATAGGTATTTTAAATTGTTATATTTTTTTAAGGTGAATATAGAGAAATTGTAGAGGAGGAGTTTTTACCATCAGTTACAAAAAATTAATTAGCTATTGTTCACTTTTATCATAATGATTTTGAAAGATGCAAAGTTATGGATAATCATCTAAGAGTTATTGCTTAAAAGTATTCAATTTACTAAATTATTTAGACATCCTGAATGCAAGTTTTTTTATTTGAATGCTGAAAAATCTCCATTTTTTGTTTAAAAATTAGCAATACAAGTCTTACCAACATTATGCTTATTCAAATAAGGAATTATGAAGGATAGAATTGTCGGATTTGAAAAATTAGGCGGAAGAGATTAATTCGATACCCTTTTATTAGTTAGATTGTATAATTTTATCATTTAAAATAGATTACAAAAATATGAAATGATAAAGACTAAGAAAATTAATTAGAGTGAATCAGAAGATGATGATGAAAATTGAAAATTAAAAATTATATAATAAAATTATTTTTTATGGCTGAATAGTATTTAAAGAAATCTATAAAAGTAACATGTGTTGATGGTCGTGAAATTTATGGTGTATTAGTATGCATATCATCACCCTATTCGATTGTACTCTAACATGCTATTTCATCTCATCCCTCAAAATTAATCGATTTGGAATTTCATTATAATCCACATTATCCAGCCAGATATTATACGCAAGACTAGAAGTTAAAAGATGATTTTGAAAAATATGAAAAAGCAAAAACTATTGAAGAGAGAGATGCATTAGATATGTAGGATGCTAAGAAATTTAATGATGAATTTATGAAAGATAAATATTTAATAGCTAATGTGGCTATACCTGGATAATATATACAAAGTATAGTATTAATATGAATATTGAATAAATTATTAATGAGTTCTAAACTTTAACAAATCTCTACAACTTTCAAATTTAACAAGCACCCTATTGTGCTAACTCCTTCTCTTTGTGGAGAGACATTAAAGCCCCTTATTTGAAGAAGGAAGATATGAAGCAGTTTATAAGAGAGATAGACACTGATCTATTTGTATAATTTCTTAAAGATGTCAAAATTCAATATAAGAACAAATTTAGTTTTGAAGATTTAGGAATTGATTTATCGTTCACTACTGATATGAAAAAAATTAAGGAAATTATGGAAAAAGATTTAAGTAATACATTTTTTAAATGAATCTTATAAATAGAATAAGAGAGAGAATAACTATCAGAAATAATGTCTGAATGGAGAGTGTAATTAGAATACGCATACGATCTATTAAGGAGGGTTCATTCCTACAAGTTTATTGAATATAAGGGGTATGATAAAATATTTTAATTCTATAGAGACACTCTAGATTAAATGCCATTTTAATAAGTCAATCATAAATCATTTTACTAAAAATATTTAGATAAGATGATAACTAATGTAATTGAGGGAATCTAGGAGGCTTCATCAGATAAGCTAAAATTATTTTGTGGAACCAATCTTATTTAAAGAACTACTTTATATGAGAATGCAAAATAATTTGCCAAAAATATACTAATATCAAGGAGTACTTTTATTAAAAAAATTACAAATCTAAATCTAAGTGCCTTCTTAGGAGGTTTAATTGCTGAAGCAATCGTTGATAGAGTTAGCTTAAAGTTAATAGGATAAGTGTTGAAGAAAAAAGTAATGTAAGCCTAAGATGACTTGAGGGAGATGACAAATCAATTACTTAAAATAAATTATCATCTTGATAAGTTGATTTACGAATATTATGATAAAGAAGACTAATAAGATGAAATAAAAAAAGGCAAATATTCCATTTATACATAGAAATCGAAAAATTTGTTACTTTGAAATACAAGATTGCTCTAGACTAAAAGTTTATATACTGTGCTCAGACCGATGAACTAATTGAAGTAGTTGAAGAGGATGATATAACATTTCTCTATGCTATTCCTAACATAAAGGAGGTTACTGACAATGGAGATGCCTTCATTGTAAGAAACTAAGATTAAATTGTTATTGATTAATATTATATTTGATATGGAAGTTTTGTTTAATAATCTTATATAAAACAAAAATAATTCTAGACACAAAAATACATGGCTTAAAGAATAAGCAGCCGTAGCTATCATATTTAGAGGGGATATTGATTATTGCAAAGATGAAAAATAATAGTTTAGATCAATAAGTAATATATGAATAACTAGAAAATCTCGAGGTTTTATTTATTTAGAGATAACTATCCCCAAGAGATCCTTATTCTGGATAAATTGCATTTCCTGGAGGAAAATGTGAAAAGGGAGAGAATGATTATGATGCTGCAATAAGAGAAGTAAATTTAAATTTAAAATTAGACTTTAGAAGAAGTTGGATTAGATTTAATTAAGTGGAATGCAATATGTGTAACAAAGCTGAAAACGAATGCTTTTGTGAGAACCACCACCAGAAGAAAATTATTATATTGCTCAGCATATGTTTTCCTTGTTCATGATCCTAACAAAGAAATAAGTTTGAGAGTTAATCCTTCAGAGGTTAAAGATGTGAGATGGGTTCCCATTTAATATTTTATAGATCCTTAACTAAAACTAAAATCAAGCTCTTAATAATTTAAATTGAATTGTTTAAAAAAATGGACCAATGCTTGCTTACTCAGTGCTGTAAATATAGGTATGGATGAAGTTCTATGTGGATTGAGTTTTTATTTTATTGTTGCTGTATTCATAAAAATGAGGGATGAGAGATTCTAAAAAATAATCGACTATGCTTAATTCTTTGAATTCTCGTTTAAGGGACCTTTGAAAGTTCCTCTAACTATTGGATATAATTGCTTATTCAGATATAATAGGATTTCAATCATTGAGAACAATTACTACAGATATTATTTGGGCTTGGTGATTGCATTTATATTATTATGGATATATTTATGAAAAAAAAAGTAAATTATAATCATTTTATATCCACAGTTATCATTTAAATATTAACAAATGAGTTTACATGAAGTTCGAATTTCTTGTTAAGTTCTGATTAGATTTCGAAATATTCGGGTTCTCTTTAGTTATTGTAAATTCTCCATTTTGACATTTTTCTGATTGCTGGTGTAACTTGAATTATTTATTGGTATGCTTTGTAAAGGTGCTTTGATGAGACCTCATTCAATTCCAATATTTTTTCTATTTTTTTTTTTTGATAAAATAATACTTTGATGAATAGTGACAATATTCGATATAAAATTATAAATAGAAACAAAATCCTTTGCTATGCAAGTTCCTAGTTGATCAATCAATGGTGATTCATTAGTCAATAGTAAGGCTAACATTTTATAGATTTCCATATCAATAAATTATTCTAAAATTAGAACATGTATTATTTGTTGCTCCAAACTCAGTTCTAAAAATTCTTTTAGGCTTTTTTCATCAATTTTTATAAGGACATATTTAAATGACTCATAATTTTGACATAGGTTCTACAAGTAATCGAAATATAGAAGGCTAAGTCTAGAATACTTTATATCTTTCTCCTTTTAAAATTGGAAGACAGAAAATCTTTTAATAAATGGTCCTTATATTCTGTAGATAAAAGTGTCAATTAAAACTAGATATTTAAGCTATCCTACCATAGTTAATGGTTTTTAGAGTTGCTAAAAAAACATATCGATGTCCTCTTCAACTCCGTATTAGATTGCTAAAAATATTATAATTTAGTACAATCAATAATGAATTCCTCGATAATCTTTTATCTTTAGCTTTTTCTAAATTTAGAAAGTTTCTCTAAAGCATTATTTCTGAACATCATTTTTTTAAATAAATATATATTAATGACTTCTATTTTTCTTAGATTTTCTTTATGAATACTCTAAATTTACTTCATTTTGAATACTTATGGTATATTATTTATAGAATGTTTGATATTTGATTTAATAATACGAAAATATATTCTCATTATATTTCACAAGTTAATAATCTTGTCAATTTTAAATGAGCTTTCATTTGAATATCTAGAGTATGTTATTTATAGAATATATTAATGATTTCATAATACAAGAATATGTTATCATGCATATACTTGAGCAGTATTCATGCAGTATAAATATTTTCTAGTAAAAAAAAATATTCAAAGGAATATTAATTAAATAATTATGTAAATTTTTATAAAGACATTATCAGGAAAGAAAGTAGCATACAACATAGAGCCTGAAAACACTATATAGCAATTAAAAATGCAATTATAAGAGAAAGAGGGTATCAGTGCAGATCAATTTAAAGTATTTAACATCTTATATATTAAATAGCTAATATTCAGAGGAAGAAATTTAAATGAAGAATAGAAAGTATCTGATGCATAGTTGGCTGCAGGTGAAACTGTACACATGGTCATTCAATTAAGAGGAGGATTCTGAATTTTAGATATATTAATATAATCATTTCTTTTTCAATAAAAAAGTTGGCTTTTTGAATACGCTTTGGAAAAAAAATAATCGAAATATAATACCTTTATTCTTGTTAAGGAGGCTCTTGAGTATGAATCTATTCTGTCTCCTCTATCACTTCCTCCTCTACAAATTGCTCACTATCACTTCTCTTAATTTTTTAAGCACTCTATTTTTTTGGTTTTTAATCCTAAATTGCAATCGTCTCCTCAAACTATTCTTCTTTTATTGGCTCTATGTCCTTGATAGGAACACTTTCATGTTTGGATTTTTCGCTTTTTGGGGATTCAACTCGATTAGTGATAGATTTTTTTCTTTACACACTCAGATTAGGTTTAGATGATCTAATAGTTGATTGTTTGTCATCCATTCTATTATAACGATTGCCTTCATGATTTTTAAGCATCTCAATTTTGTAACTCCTCTCTAATTATCTGTATTCTGTCAATTTTTTATCAACTTAGTATTTTAGTTTCTACTTTTCTTCTTCTAATTTTTTTAATTTAGAGGAATAATCTGCTTCTTATTAAACTTTTTATTCATCAAGTTCTTTAATTTCTTTCAATAACTCTGTTATTTTCTAATCACTGACTGGATCCTCCTTCTTTGTATTTTATTTATCCTTAATTTTTTGCTCAATAGATTTGATAGCTTTTTATTTAGTAACTAATTCAGTATGTTTAACTATTGTATCCTTGTCTATCTTGTTCAATTAATCTACTAGTTATCGATGAAGAATTTATTCAGCACCTATTTACTCTTTTATCCGCTTTATATCATTTTCTATTTGTTAATAATCTGTTTATTTTACTCCTTCATCTTGAAGTTAACTTACTTTTTTTTGGGCCTTTCTTTTATCTTTGAGATCATTCAACTTCTACAAGAGATATTTCTCCTCATTTTCTTTATCTTTAGTGCTTTATTTCTAATAAATAATACTTATTAACTGCTTCGATTGATTCTATTTATTTACTTTTTGCAGCTATTTCTTTTATATTATCTTGAATTTGTTTCATTTGTTAACCAAATTAGATTCTATGATCTTCCATACTTTTGCTTTTCATTATTTTTTCTTATTTCTCTTTCAATTTCTTTTGCTTCTATCCTTTTACAATATTGTCCAAGTAAATAACTAATTCTTTAATTTATTATTTAAGTTTCTTATTGGATTCTATCTATTTATCTTTATCAACCTAGCTTTATTAATGATTCATATATACTCCTAAACTTTAGATTGATCCTATTTTAAATTATCATAATATTATTTCATTTTGTTTTATTTAGTATCTCTCTGGGCTTTTGCTTTATCTACAACAACCGATACAACATTAGAGTTATTTTAATTATCCCTATTAGGTGAAGGCTATCTCATAAAGTATAAATTTTATTTTATTAATTCTAAAAATTTCGTATTTGGAAATATAATCAAGCTTACTTAAATAAAGAATCTAATCCTTCTACTATAAAAATTCTCAAATATTTAAAAATTTGGATAATTCTATTAATTTTAAGAATTTTCAATTATCATCCATCACCATCATCGATCATAATCCCTTTATTCAAAGTATATGTGAAAGTAATAACTGAATCACACTTATGATGGCTATATTTATAAAGATTGCGCAATCAAATGATGCTTCTCTTTGGTATATAACGTTAAGTTTTATTTGATAATCTAATTCATTATTATATGATTTTTGAATTTCTTCTTATCAGCCTATGGTCAAATTAAGGAACTTGTTAGGCTATTGTTATGTATTTCCTATGATTATATTAATAGTGAATAAACTAGCATAGGTTGCTTTATTAAAAAATTAGATGGTACATGTTTAAAATTATGTCGGATTGGATTTGATATTTGTGACTCTAATTAAATAAGTTGTTCATTTGGATATTTCTTATTTCAAAACAGAGAATGTGTTAGATGGTATGATTTATTTCTTAATATTTAGCCCTTATCGATAATTCCCATCATCATTGACAGTTCAATGCAAGGATTGTTTGGAAAATCCTTATACATGGGACAAGTCAAGAGTTTGTTCAAATTATTATACTATATATGATGGTTAAATAGATACAGGAGTCTTCATAAATTAGAAAACAATAAATAATAATTTGTATTTTATAGAGACTTACGAAGGGACTATCATTCCAGATAGTATATTTAGAAATGTATATAATAACCATATTATTTAAGAATACTCAAGTATATGATCTATCTCTTTGTGAAGGATGTTCATCATTCTGCACGCCATAAGAGGATGATGAGTCTTGTTTTGCCTTTCCGGAAATAAAGGCCGTAGATCCTCAACCAGGGGTTCAGTGTAACGATGGTTACTACTTTGTTTTTGATTCCTGCCTCACTTGTCCAGCTTCTTGTCTACTTTGTTCCTTAGAGGATGGCTAAGTTATATGCTCAGAATGTAATAAAGGATTTGCTCTTGATGATAATGGAATATGCTAATAATGTTTCACCAATTGTGTTGATTGCTATTTCTATGGGAGTACGTAGTATTGTTTGGAATGTGTGTAAACAAGTTTTACAAATTTCTTCATACCAAGCCCCGATTAAAAGTCATGTTAAAGTTGCGATTCATCATGTGCAAGATGTGAGTTTTAAGGTCCATATCCTCCTGATTCACCTACATCCCCACTTGATCCTATTGAATATATAACTAGAGATCAAGGTTATAGAGATGAGGATCTTGATAATTACCCTTAGAGGTGTCGACAGTGTCTTAATCCTGGAGAATACATATCTATTGATGGGATAGGGTGCTCCTCTTGTAAAAGTAAAATAACAAATTGTTTAATATGCTATGAGGAGGGTACAATAGTAAATATAAATTAAAAAACATCTGATTTGGATTTTAGAGCATAAATAACATCATCTACAACAGTAAAATGCTAATTATGTGAATCGGATTTTGTCTTAAACTTTCTTAAAAATGACTGTTCTGTTTAAGGTATCCAAAATAATTGTGCTACATTTGAAACGATTGAACAGGGTGCTCAAATATGTGTGCGATGCAACGATGGTTTCATTTTAGATGTAGATTAAAAAACTTGCACAGATGGCTGCGCAAAAAAAATATCATACTGTTTAAAATGTATTTCGTATAAAGAGAATGGGGATAGTTATTTTGAGGATGGAGTTCTAAAAACAGGAATTTCATTAGTACAATATTAATGTATTAAATGTTAAACTGGTTATTATCCTGATTTTTTTACTGGCGCTTGCTTATAATGCCCTAACAGATGCAAGACTTGTTGGTAATACTCAGCTAGTTATAATTTCACTGCTTATGTATAAGGATACACATTTACAATTCCTAACAGTGATCTAAGATTATAATATGGAAGTGAGCCCACATTAGAGCCTATGTGCACTGAATGCCAGGAAGGGTTTGATTTGTATAATGGCTAATGCCTAGGTTGTACAAGCGATTGTTAAGTTAATGGTGAAGATAAATGTGTTTTTACAGAAACATTCGCATTTTGCTCAGCTTGTGAAAACAATAAATTATAAAAGTCATTGGTATCAGAATTAAGTTAATGCAATGAGTGCCCTTAATACTGTGTGGCATGTAGGGAGCGTACAGAAGAGGAATTCAATATGGTTAATCCATTATTTTCCCCTTAAAATGATGCACTATAAAAATACTCGAATCTTTGCTATTTATTATAGACTTCTTTAAAAACTGGTGACTATGTTTATATTGATACAAAGACGATGATTCCAATAACTTGTGTTAAATCTGCTGTTAATACAATTTAGACTTTATGCAAGACATCTTCTACTATTTCAGTAAAAGTATATTGTGATTCAGATGAGTATATTTTATTAACTGATAAGGTTGGATCCTATTCCCTAAAAAGTATATTCACAAAAAAGAAAACTTCTTAATTAAAATTTTTGAAAGAGGAAACATTTAATAATTTTTAAGATTTAAATAAAAGATCAGTATATAACTTAACTCTAGAAGTTAATTTTATACCTAACAGCGAAAAAGTTTGTACTTTTGAAAAGCCAACCTAACTTGTAACACAATTTTAATAAAATGTTTTCTCATTGCAAAACTTTAAGGTTGTCTTTCAATCCCATGTTCCTGATATTAGAGTAAATTTTCAACTATATGGCTATCTAGAATTTTAAAATATAAATATCCTTGAATTCAAAAATATTGACTTATCATATGTTAATTAGGAACTTGGAAGTAAAACTTATCTTAAATATTATGGAATCCAATTAACTGGTCCATTAACTGAATTTCATGTCTTTAATTAAAAAATTAATAAATCAGATAACCCATTAGCATAATTTTCATATATATTGGAGAATACCTACACGATAGTGATAAATAATTTAGAATTATCTTATTTAAACTCCAAGGACAATCCCTTTAATTAATCATTCACAGTTAAAGGATATAACTATAGTCTAGCAATTGATGGTCTGACATTATCATTATGCTAATTAACTAATCAATCATTCATTATTCTAAATCCAGATTTTTATAACTTTGTTACTATTAATAAACTAAAGATATTTAATTCATCAATAAGTAATATGACTTTGCTTTGGTCATAATAGGATGAAGGTTTCATATCATTCTAGGCGGATGGAATCAAAATTTTATTCACTAGTTTCTTTAATTCCACAGTTATTAAATCAGACTATATAATTGAATCAAAGATCATTAATGTAGATATGATTTAATCATTTTATAATTATTCTGACTTTATTGAAGCTAATAAATTAGTTTTAGAAAACTTCTATATATCAAATTGCATATTTGCAAATGAATCGTCATTAATTACCACATCAGCAGAATATCAGAATTTACCTTAATATAATGGTTCAATTAAGCTCCATACATTAACTAATTTGATATTCATTAAACCTAATTGCTACAATACTAACTGTTTAATTTTTATTTCCACTCCAAGCAATAAATTCGGTATCAAATCTGATATAACTATTTCAAACATCTAAGTTTCTGATGCAGCAATTGATATGAGTACCGATATACTAGAATATGTTAATTCAGCTCTAATATACTTCCTTAATATTGGGAAAGTGAACATCAATAAAATGAAATCCATTTACAATCTAGCAATAACAGTTTTTACATTTTAGAATTTAACATCCATCAGTATTAATAATATGGTGTGTGATTGGAATTATTAAAATTATCGTTATCTGACTGATTAAGAAAAAAGCATTATAGAGGAATTCTTAATTCCAGATCCTGGTAATACTGTTGTCTTAAATCCATTCAACAATTTGATAGAAGTCAGCAAGGATTGTGTCTAATAATCCTTAGCTTCTCTATCCTCAGATCAATATTGCCTATATATAAGTGAATTTTAGATAGGAGTTCAAATCTAGAATGTTTATATCAATAGATTATTCCTTATAGATACTGCAGCGATATATATCGAATCTTATAAAGTCTTAGAATTTAATACAACATAAACTACACCCTATGTGACACCCGATTTCTATAATGGCTTTTAGAATGAAGTTATATTAATATCGAATGTTTATGGCTACAATAATACTTTGATTAAGTATGATTAGGGTTAATCAATAGCTCTCATAGGAATAAAATCATAATAATTATAAACTGTCATTTTCACAAATTTAATATATTTGGGAAATCATATGCATTTTTATACCAGTCAACTGTTTCCCTCTGCTGTTTTATTTTTTGTAGATTCGTAACAAGGAAATATATAGATAAAAAATCTATAATCAAAAGAAAATAGGGCAACAAATTCTCCAAATGGTCTAGTCTATGTTGTTAGTGAAAATTTAACTATTCAATCCTCATCATTTATCTCTACGAATATTATTTCTGAACAATGGTTATATTATATGGCTGAAAATCAATTTACCTTTAATAATTAAACGATTAATAATATGAGAGAGTTCTTCAAGATTTTATCTATAGGATCTAATATAAACGTAATTACTTAAAATCTATTAATTAATTCAACTTACTTTTAAGATGCAAACGGATTAGATGGAACTGGATTATTCATAACAACTAAAAGTTAAGGAATCATTGATATACAAAATACATAATTTCTAAATTAAATTGGTAGTTTGGAATAGAAGTATACAACTTATGGTGGCTGTCTTTATGTTGATGCATCAGAATCCAATCTAACCTTATAATTGACAAATGTAAAGATGATTAACTGCATGAGCAGAAGTTAAGGAGGTTGTATTTATGTCGACACTTCAAAATTTACTTAGAAAATTAAAATATAAAGTTCTTTGTTCTAATAATGTTAATCACTAGACGGTTCGGTATTGTATGCTCAATTTCCTGACTCATCGGAATAATCACCTGAAATAGATATAGATGAATGCACGATGACTGATAATAATCTTAAATCCTTTTTATCCTAAATTCCATCGATATCACAATAAGAATAATAATCCTTTTAATCCACAGCATCTGCTATTAGGATTAAAAACGGTAAGCTAAAATTAAGGGAAATAATAATTAGTAATATCAATTATGTTGCAATTTTCAAGTTAGAAACATTAATTTAGTTTTATATTTCATAAGGATTAATCATCAACAACTTAATGTTTATTTAATCATTACTCTCAATATCATTGAATATTGTTTATGGAGAGATGAATTTAGCTAAAGTTGCATTTTCTAATAATAGAGCATATTATCCTAATAAAACAAATGTTATTGACATTTATTCCATCATGAATCCTCCATTTAATTATTAATTACCATAATAATAATGTTCACTATAATAAAAATATTTCTAAATGTTTCAATTTATTGATTAATTAGCTGATCCTCTTGAAGATGGTTTATACTAACAAGCACTAGAGAATAGTTATAATTCTTTAGGAAATAAATATGGCTGGTAGGATGCTACAATAACGTTTACAATGAATACATTGAGTTTAGGTTTAAATTTTGGCTAAAAATATAATACTTTAGTAATGGATACAATATTTTATGCAATAGTTTAAGAGTATAATTTAGTACCTCCAACTTCAATTCTTTAGATATCTACATTAAGCGATGAGAATAGAATATAATTGAGCAGCTTAAAAATCACATCAAATACTTGCATCAAATGTATCGGAGGATTATTTTAATTCTTTACAGTTCCAAATAATTATGAGCTCATTATATTATAAGATATTATATGCTCAAATAACATAATTGGTTATTATGGATGTTTCATGTTTACAGCAAGTTCATAATATTCATTAGGTTAACTTAATGAAGAAATATTCGATACAAACCTTAATAGTGTAAGACTCCTACAAGTTGATGAGGTGGAGGAAAATTTACTGGATTCATCATTCACAATATATATCAGAAATGGTTATTTTTCCTAGAATACAGCAGTCATTGGTAGTGGATGTTCATTTTTAGGTTTAGATGTACTTCTTATAAATAACACTTTTGCTAATAACAATGCAACTTAAATGGGAGGAGGGATTTATTATGAAAATTCTATTTATTTGAAAAACTCCCTTTAAATGTACAAAAATTCTTTTTCAAATAATGTGGCTTAAATAGGAGCTGCCATTTACTTATTTTAGGCTACCGTATCCAATCTTACAAAATTAGAAAATGATTTATAATCAAATAATGCTTCAGTGAGTGGATCTAACTTATATGAGTCAACATAAAGATTGACAATTTAAATGGTGGAGGACTAATTGTTAAGCATAGAATCTTATAGTGCGGTAGGAATTAATAATGTCACTTCAGAAACTGATTTCATATATGATGTAATAAAAATGCCTAAATCATAAACTGGAAGTTATCCTAAAGAAACCGATTACTTGATATTACCCTCGGGCTAATCAATAAGCACTTATAAATACTATTATTAATACACAAATGAATAAGTCCCATATAATTGGGTGTTCAGGATAATTAATTTAAATAAATTTGGAGAGAAGGTTGTTAATTTAGAGAATGGAGCTTCATGTTAAATCGAAGGCAGATTGCAGGATTCTAAAAATTATTAAGCTAATAAGTCATATGATTCAAATTTCACTACTCCAACAGTTATTTATTTCAGTCAAGATAAGGGAGGGTACGATATGGATGATTTGATCATTACATTTGATCCATAACTGCCAGAATAATTATTTTTAGAACTAAGATGTAATTATTAATTCATAAATAATAGTTAAATGCGAATCTGTTAAGATACCTATTTACAATGAGGATCCACCCTATAATATTTATGGATATAACACAAACTATTACTTATACGCGAAAATAAGAACATTCCCCTGCTAGATTGGTGAAGCATATGCTAATTCTCAATGTGTTGCTTGTTAAGGAAAAAAGGTATTCATATTTTAATTCAACTTTAGTATAATGTAGATTTATCGAATGAGCAATGTCAAGAGATTGATTAAGCTAAGATGGCTGCAGTGACTCCAGTAGCATTAAATTTAAATAAAGGATATTGGAGACCATATATCAATAATGATAAAACCGCATAATGCCAAAATAATTTAGCTAATTGTCTTGGTGGTTGGGAACCCGGAAATCCTTCTTGTAAATATGGCCACATAGGAGCATTGTGTGAATCTTGTGATCTCTATGTCATAAGAAGTGATGAAAGCTTTGCTCCAACATAACCTTACTCTTGCGGTACTTGTGCAGGGTCATTTAATTCAATTTTAGCAACATTAATTGCCACATCCCTAGTTTCAATATACTCAACCATACTCTCTGTTAAAGGATAGAAATAAGCAAATTAGCAATTTTTAATAGAAAGGGCAATTAAGTTGATGGGAGTTAGATTAAACCCTAATAGTGGAAATTTGGCTAATTTTATAAAAGTCTTAACTAATTATTCACAAATAATATAAATACTAGGTACATTTTAACTGCCTCTACCTACTGCATTGACATCTACTCCTAAGTCAGTTGCAGACCCTGGTAATTCATAATCAAAGAGCTTGGATTGTATTTTGAAGGACATGACATCAATTAACACAATGTACTTTTTTATGATATGGCAAATGATTTTACCCACATTCTACTTATTGTGCTTTTTAATTTACTTTACTGCCACTGTCATATGCTTTAAATAGCCTGCAGATGGAGGATTAGTGGCAACAGCATTCATTTATATGTTTATGTTGATGTAGCCTACGTTAGTGTAAGGATTTGTGTCATTAGCTTCATCACAATTAATAAGTGGTATAACCTGGGTTTAGACAAATAATGCATATAGATCTGATACACCCACCCATTAGTTATGGGCTGGGGCATTTGCTGCTCCTATGATTGTTTTGTGGGGTGTTTTGCTACCATTATTCTTTTTCTCACTAGTTTATAAAAATAGAAACAAATTAGATGATTACAGTATTAAGACTACAATAGGCTATTTTTATAATGAATACACCAAAGAAACCTATTTCTGGGAATTTGTGAAGATATTTGAGAAAGAATTAATGTACATTTTCCTGACATTCTATTAAGATGAAGTCATTCTGAAAGGTATATTAATAGCATTCATCTTGTTAATTTATGCCTTATTTTAATTTGAATATAGTCCTTATGAGAGTAAGGTTCTAAATGGATCAGATAAATATTCTACAATAGTTTGTCTGATATCAATTATACTCGGTGTTTTGGCGTTTTAATCATATTAAGTTAATGTTACCTACCTTGTAATAATAATTTATATTATTATTGGCTTTATTAATTTATTCTTCATACTTAAAATGGTGTTTTATATTTTTGAAGGTTATTTATTATAGCTATCAGACTAACTTGATATCATACGAGATAAAATAAATGCTAAATACCCAAATTTAGTCAATAAAAGTCAATTTTATAAGCATTTGCTCACCAATAGGGCTCAGGTGAAGAAAAGAGTAAACTCATTATGGTCAATATTGAGAGATTATACTAAATTATAATTAGAATATGGAAAAAGAGGTTATGAATCATTCAAAGAAGTTAAAGAAAGTCCATTGAAATAAAGTGAGGATGACGAGAAGCCTTTGATTTAGACTTAAAATGGAGACATGGTTGAATCAGATCCTTTAGGACTAAAAGCTCTAAGAGAGAAAAAATCTAAGATTACTGTTAGAGATTCAGAAATAAATTCAGATCCTATGAGATAAAACTGAAAAAAATTATATTTTTAAGTTTATAAATATAAAAATTATGTAATTATGCAACTATCCTTTAACAAAAAATATGCTAGAAAATTTTACTTTTGATGATCTGAGCCTAATAATTATATTTTCTCAAAATTATAAACATTCAAATATAAATTAAAATTACTTTTTCTTAATATTATTAATTTTATCTTCTAATTTGATATTCTCAGACCAACTAGATTTTAAGGTCAAGAACGACAAAAATCAATAAATAAAGTTAGAGATTCAGAGATAAATTCAGATTCTAAGAGATTGAATTGATATTATATTTGCCCAAAATAATGTTGTTCTTTTATTTTGAATATTCTATCTATTACCACTTTAATATCTATGGATTTTATTCTATTCATCAGTTATTTTAACTTTAAATCTTTATTATTTTAATTTCATATTATTTTATAATAATTGAGAAAAATAAAATAAGAATAATTTATTTATAAATAACATGTAAATCAAGTACTCCAAAGTTGGGAATAGAAACATATCAATCAAACCTTAAGAGGTTAAATAGATATTGTTCATTCTATTTATTGTTGGACAATTTTATTTAGACCTATCTGATATCATGAATGTATCATTAATGCTAATTACATTATGGAGATTCAGAATAAATAGATATCTCAAATCAGTTGATAAATTTGACTTAACCATGGCAATATGTGCATTAATCGCAAGGCAAATGCTACCTAATTTATAAAGTGTCATTTTATCATTATGTTTCTTCTCATTCAAGTTTAATCTGAATACTTTAATATCAACAGCATCTATATTAAAGAGAATTAAAAATTTAGCAACAACAATGCTATTTTTATATATATTGACTGCTTATTTGTTTACTTACATGTATTAGAATCATCAAAAAACGAAATATTTATTTGGGAATTTCGGGAATACTTGTTTAACATTGCTTGAAATCCTAACGCTAGATGTAAGATCATTATTAAAAAAAAGTCTTGGGGAGCAAGAGGACGAGCATTGGAATCTGAAGAAGGATTGACAGGCATACCTTCAATTCTTGTTGTGTTGTATGTGTTTAGCTTATCCTATTTCTATATGAATATATTAATCGGACTCATACTAGAAAGTCTATAGATTCCTTTTAAAAATAAAAAGGTTTAATAAGAATGCGCATTAGAGAGTTGGATGCTGGGTAAAAACTATGAAAGAATTGTATTCTTGTGCTCATTTTCAACTGTTTGTTTCAATTTATATCATAATTTTTAAGGATTAGATTGGGAGATAGAATATTATTTGAATTTGTTTGATAATACACTATACACATTGCATTTTGTGGGTTTATTAGTATTAAAGGTAATTAATCATATCAAAAAGGACTCTAGATATAAATATGAAAGAAATAGACCAGAAAGAATGTTATTGCATTTCATAGCAGGACCATTGTCCTTTATGTTTGATCACAATTTAAGCTGTGTTAGTAATCTCCTCAAACTAGCAACTACCCCTATGATTAAAGGAGTATTTTCAGGAACTATTGCTATATTACCTATAATTTTCCCAAATATTTTATTGCTAGTGTCAACTATATTAGTTATTAGCACATTTTCAACAAAATATTATTCTTAATACATTGGTCCTAATGGTGAAAGATATTATGCATCATTTTGGGAAACCTTTTATACCTATGTATAAATCTTAACATTAGACGGTATTTTATGACTTTATTTATAATAGATTGGTGTGCAAATATATTGCCATCATTTAAGAACGAGACAATACTCCCTCATATAGTATTTCCCATATTTATTTTTATGTCTAATTTTATTTTCTTGAATATCCTTATTGCTTTCAGCTGTAAATTCTTTAAAGAAATTGATTATGGGTACTCATCAATTCAGTTACCTTATTTCTACAAACAGAATCCAATAAGGTTGATCAATAATCTCACTGAATTAAATTTGCCTAAGATTAAATTAAATCAACCTTAGACCATTGATGAAAGATAAATAAAAATGAATGGATAATTAGTTAAGATAATTTATTATGGCAGATAGGTTAATGCTTTGATTATTTGATTATATATTTTAAATGTTTCATTGAGCTGATAATACCTCAATAACAGGGCTAAGCCAGTTATCAATATCATCACTATTCTAGAGCTTAACCTCCTGTAGATTATTATCAGGAGCATTAATATACTCAAATAGCAATGTCTTATCATTTGAATCATTGTTTGGGATAATCTTGTACAAGATTCCTAAAATAATTTATTAAATTCTATTACTTTGATGCACGACTTATTCATCTGAATTTAAAAAGTTCAACTAGCTATTTGACAAGTTGAAAACCAAGGTATATCTTTTACTAATTCTCTTATCATAAACTACGGCATTTTTGCTGATCAAATATTTAGTTTGCTCTTATTATGGATTATATGGTTCTAACTTCTAAACAGATTAAGTTTGATTATTTTTAGGTTTAAACTTGATTTAACTTTTACAAACAGTGACAAAAGACTTCTTGGATATTATTTTGAGCTACACTTAATTGATTTTCTCCTCAACTTCCTATAAATCTTCCTTTCTGACCATATCCACATATGTTTCAATTATCTATATAATTTTATATATAAATACCTTAAGAGCACGAATGATTATTATCTTTACAATTTACTAAACATATCTTAGATATTTATTTGTTTAATCATCCATTTCTATTTGTTCAAAAATATTATAGATTTTTGAATGCCATTATGAATGGGGCAGAATTATGTAGAGTTTAATAAAGAAAGCTACCATATATCCAAAGGGTATCAAATCTAGGAACATCAAAGCAAGCCATTCGAACTCTTGGAATGTATAAAATAGAAACCTTAATTATAAGAAATTTAAAATACCATTTTATCAATAGTGTGTCTATATCCTCTGTTTACTTATCTTTGAACACTAAACAGGTCTTGTATGACAGAAATAACGTGCAATAATAGCTATTAAATAGAAAATTATATACTTTGTGATTGTCAGAGCATACATTACTAGTTAAGGGGCCATATTAAAATAATAATTATTATATAATAAATATGAGCACAAAAGAAAATTAAATAGCATTAGACACATAATTAAATAAGACAATACTTGAGCTTGTTTTAGCATCAGCAGCAGGTAATACGATTTCATTTATTTTTATCAGGATATGGTGTGGGAATTGGATTAAGTTTATTTTTTAAACAAAAATCATTTATTCGAACATTATCAGCTGGTCTTGCTGGAGGTTATTAATTCAATGAAAATTATGAAATTTTCAATCAAATGAGAGAGAAAAAAAATTGATTATGATAACAAAATATTATTTATATATAATAATTTATTGTTTAAATGAGATAAATATTACACAACAGCGGATATGCAATATTTCTTTTTTATATTTTTTATAATACTCAATTTAATACTCTTCTATTTTTGACATTAACCATAGTTCTATAGTCGAGTTCTTAGACTGGAGCGTTATTCAATATTTTTTCAATTCTTTCCTCTAATTCTGGAGTCCATAATTTCAACAATTATAATGATTTAACACAATCAATGACTTGTTCTGGATTTTTGGCACCGATAATAGCAGTTGAAACATCTTTGTTTCTCAAAACCCAAGCTAATGCTAATTAAGCTTAAGTAAATCCTAGTTCCTTAGCTATTTCTCCTAATTTATTTAATTTATCTAAAATTTAAGGAGCCTCAACTAATGGCAATAATATATTAAAATACTGTCTTTGAAGAAGAATACTCTGGATAGCTCTTTTGAAATCCAGCCATAATCTCTATTTGCTCTGGCATCTTAAGGTCCTTTTCCGTCATTATACTTTCCTGTAAGAAATCCACCTCCTAAAGGACTCCAGACTGTAAGCCCATATCCTTGATTTAAGACAGGTGTAAGATCTTTCTCAACAGAATTTCTTGATAATTAGTTATATTAGCATTGATCTGCTATCGGTCTGATCAATTTATGTGAGTCGCAATATGCAAAGGCCTCTTATATTTTAGCTCCTGGCCAATTACTAGTAGCCCAATAAAATGCTTTGCCATCTTCGATAACTTGATTGAATGCATGACAAACCTCTGAAACTGGTGTATCTGGATCAAATGCATGGACAAATACTACATCAACATAATCTAAATCCAATCTTCTTAGTGATTCATTGACTCCTTCTATTATGTGTTTTCTATTCGAAGTCCAGCTTCTGTTGATTGCATTACCTTTAGGGTCCTTAGGTTGATAATTGATAAATTTAGTGGAAACTACAATCTTCTCTCTTTAGATGCCTAATTTTTTGAATGACCTTCCAAGCTAGATTTCACATTAGCCAGCCTCATAGCTAAATATTAAATTATAGAATACTTCTCAGCGGTATCAAAAAAGTTGATTCCCTAATCAATGCATGTTTTGATGATTTCTGTATTCAAGTCAAAATCCTGCTCTTGATTATTAATCATATTCCCAAAACTGATTCTAGATACTAGAAGCCCTGAGTTACCTAACTTTTGATATTCCATTTTTTTTTATTTTTCTAAATTCCTAAAATAATTTCTTAATAAAGGTAGTTCCAAAATTCTAGTTTTTATCATAATTTACATTAAATTCTGTAAATTTCTGATAAATCTAGTAATGAATTCTACAATTCAATTTTTATTTTCTATAAAGGAATGCATAAATGTGTGTCTTAAAAATTAGAAAAAGTATTTTAATTTTATTTGTAAATTGAGTAATTAAGATTAAAAATAATATTTATAAACTCAGGTTATTAATTCAACAATTTCTATTCTGTATGTAATCACTTTGATCTCCCTTAATTTTAACTAATTCAATAATTTTGGCGATAACATTTTAGATGTTCTACGCTCCAAATTATCTCTATTTAAACAACTTCATTCTATAAATCATCAGTTATATTGATTAGCTTAATGCAATCTTTCATCCTTTCTTTAAAATTAAAAAATTATTTAGAAGAATTTAGTTTCCTTGATAAGTATATTCTGGATGTCTCTTGAGAAAATAAAGTCATAAATTAGTAAATTTATGCAATTCTTTAAATTGACCTTCTTAAGTTTTCTCATGTCGAATCTCAGAGAGTTTGAGCATCATATCCTTATAAAAATTTCTCATAATATAAATACAAGTCTTAATAATTTTATTAGTATTCATAATGTAGTTTAAGTCTGATTCCTGATTGTGGATATAACATTGTATATTCCTAGAAAGAAAAAAAACTTATAAATTTCCATATTTTAATTATTGCTTAATTTTAGGTTATATGTAAGATTATGTTCAATATAAAAAAAACATTAAAAAGATTGAGAAAATAACACTATCATGTCTAGCTTTTATAAATACTAAAAATATAATATTATTTTTAATGCTCAATAAATACATCAATTTGTTGCTCTTCTATTTTTAACGTTAACCATTGTCCGATAATCAAGGTCTTAAGTTGGAGCGTTCTTCAATATTTTTTCAACCTTATCCTCTAGCTAATTATTCCATATTTTTAACAATTCTATTGACTTTACACAGTCTATAACTTATTATGGATTTTTGGCACCAATGATTGCAGATGAAACATCTTTATTACCCAATACCCAAGCTAATGCTAGTTATGTTTAATTAAATCCTAATTCTTTAGCCAATTATTCTAGTTTATGTAATTTATCCTACATTTATGGGGAATCAACTTAAAGAAAATTAAAAAAAATTTTACTATCTTTAAAATAGATTGATCGAGAGAATTCTTTAGTAAGTTCACCATAATCTCTATTCGCTCTTGCATCTTCAGGACCTTTTCCATCATTATATTTTCCTGTCAGAAATCCTCCTCCCAATGGACTATAGACAGTCAGTCCATAACCTTTTTCCACTACAGGCACTAGAGTCTTTTCAACAGTTTTTCTTGATATTTAATTATATTTGCACTGCTCAGCTATTGGTCTTATTAGTTTTCGTGAATCACAAAATGAGAATGCTTCTTAGATTCTTTCGACAGGCCAATTACTGGTTGCCCAATAAAATGCTTTACCATCCTCAATTATTTAGTTGAATGCTAGGCAAACTTCTTGAATCGATGTATCCTAATCAAATGCATGAACAAAGACAATATCCACATAATCCAAGTCTAATCTTTTCAATGACTCATCTATTCCTTCAAGAATGTGTTTCCTATTTGTTGTCATACTTCTATTAACAGGATTACCCTTACCATTTCTTAATTCGTAATTAATGAATTTAGTAGCAACAACAATCTTTTCTCTTTAGATCCCTAATATTTTAAGAGATTTTCCTAATTGAATTTCACACAGACCAGCCTCATAACTTAGAATAATTTTGCTAAAAATACCTCTCTGCTGTGTCGAAAAAGTTTATCCCTAAATCAAAACATGTCTTTATAATCTCTGTATTCAATTATTAATCTTACTCTTAGCAATTAATCATGTTTCCAAAGCTTATCCTTGAGACTAAAAGTCCTGAGTTACCCAATCTTTGATAATTCATTTTATCTTATTAAATCTTTATTAATTGATTTCAATTTAAAGAACCACAATTTTTAGGAAGTTGATTCTGATATTTTTCTGAAAAATAAAGAATACTTCAAAATTATCTTATCATCAAATAAATCTAAAATATATATATAAATTCAATTTTTTATTTTTAAAAAATTTATATTTAGAATTTCACACATTTATTTAACAAGGCTACAAGCACATTAGATGTAAGAATATATTCCAAAAAACAGCAATATCCAGCATAATAGAACTTCATCAAATATTATTCCAAATACATAGTAAAATATAATATTTGCATTTAAAACGAATATAAGTATTTTCCAACTAAAATTATCTGGTTCCTAATAGGTTGATTGGATATTTACTTCTTTTGTAATAACACTCAATTAAAGAAGATTTATTGTTTTAGTCCAATAAAAGCTAAACATAAAAATGTATAAAATTGAATGATCTTTAATGAAATCAGTGGGCGAAAAGAATGATGTGTTTATAAATGTTATTGCGACACTTATTGGAACTGACATACTTTTAATGAGTTAATAATATGTCCATTTTTGAACCTTAATAACTGCATTTATAAATCCTATAGAAGCATGAAAACCTGCCAAATAAGCTATTGAAATACAAAATTAATATCTTTTAATATTAACCAATAAATCTTATGTCCACCAACCAGGTCCAAATATCCCAGATATTAAAAATGAAGTCCATATTATTGGGATTCCTTTAAGGTTAAAAAAAAAATTACCTTCATCAACACCATTAATTCTGGCTAATTTAAATACTCCTGTATATTTTAACGAATACACACCAAAAAAGAATGGTACTTTAGCACACATCATAAACCCAAGAAAAGCAAATTTATCATGAGGAAGATTCATAATCAATATCATCATAATTCCAATAAAACTTTAAGCCATACAATCAGATCCATGGTCTAATAGCATACCTAATGCTGATGATGAATTTGTTCTTCTTGCCTAAAATTATTAGTATATTTACCTATTTTCCATCACAATTATCCAAATTCTGATAAGCAAATACTGCAAACGAACATACGAAACAAAGCCAATTTGGTACCAATTCATCTGGTCCATTAGGCATAAATAATAAACATAAGATCAAGGCTATAACAAGCATTCCAAAAGCTGATAAAGTAATAATGTTTGGAGCTAGCCATATAGGTAAGCTACCAACAATATAATCGGCAAATGGAGATAGAAAATATTCATACAAAATAGAATCACACTATCCGTTGTATTTGAAATTTAAAATATTAGATTCTCCTTTCTTTGATATGTAATTAGTAAAGAACACCATATTATTGATTTTTATCAAATGTTTATTAATTAGTTAAAAAAATATATATATATATTTTTAATCAAATTATCATTAAAAAAATAATCAATTTGAATTTTTCTTTTAAATAAAAGGCAACAAAATGCTAAAAACAAAAAAACTATAAAATTTTTAAAGATTGAA
>CBDIIG010000003.1:0-493620 GCA_965279585.1 Sediminibacterium sp.
AGTATTTGTGCAGTGTCAAGCCACAGCAAAGTTAGCGCGAACTGTAGGCTGCGAAGGGACCCTACCGCTGGCAGCCTGGATCAGGAGCAGAGCTAGCAGAACAACTGCCGCTCCTCTTGTGCTTTGCATCCTGACGGTCTTTCTACTCCACTCCAGTCCTATTGTCTGCACAACAAACCCTATTGTTGGGCTCATTCATGCCAAACTGCTGAAGATTAGCAGGGCGATGGGCCTGCTTACTCACCGATGTTGGGCGCACCTCTTAGAAATCCATTGGGTTTGATTATATAAGAACGTTCAACATAGCATCTGGGAATGCTGAGAAACTATTGAAGCAATGCACATGGTTGTAGGTGCAGATCACGCCATCAAACGCCGTTCCTAGGCACAGATCGATGCCAGGTTCCCACGGACCTGGTAACGGGGACTCCTCGACGCGCGTGCGTGCGGCCGCAGCGTCAAGTCAGATGTATTTTTGCAGCAAAATATTAGCCGGTCCGCACCCAACTTACCACGTGGAGATCCGATGAGCAGCAGCACTCCGGAGGGTGGTTCATTGAAGTTCAGACAGCGATGACGTCATTACCTCATCGAGACCAGCCTTATGAATCATGCCAGGTGGTCAGCTGAATGCTCAATTAAATCTCACGGTACGCATGAAAGACGATGAATTCTTTTTGGAAAGCTACTTTCATGTGATCTCAATTGTTTAGACAAAGCAGTGCTGAATCACTTAGCTTTTAGAAATAATGGAAGGAATCCAATATCGGTATAGTACCTTGGCGGCATTGGGCTCTGGCATTCTCGAAACAAGAAGCGTCGCAGATTACTTGCTATCAACAGGGACACCTCTTGCAAAGGCTCCTGCATCTCCAGCGTTGGTGCGCCCTTGACTTAAATGACTGCTTCTTGGGGCGGCAGTGATCCTCCTATGATCCTTCAAGCTTACAGGGTCCTTTCTGCTTCAGACTTTTACTACAATTGATATAACCTGGTGAGCATGGATGGAACAGCAATGGCTTTGCACAAAGGATCACTTTTGGCTTCAGGAATCATATAAGCAGCTAGTGGAAGTTCCAGAAGAGCCTGCAGGGGAGCTCCAAGATGAGTTTATCGGCTTTGACGACGAGGCTGCCGTGGAGGTGGAGGCTAGCCGGCCAGAAGGCTCTCCCAGGGCAGCAGAAGAGCCATCCACCTCTGGCCGCTCAGAGCTGCCATGGACAAGGGCCTCCCACCGCATCAGGAGCCCCTCTGTCAGGCTGCACAATGGTGCGCTGCTCTATTAATCTTGACTGTTTCTGTATATACGTCTGGAGAGCGGTGTACTCAGTCATGCTGTGTTGGAGCTGTTTGTTCTGCTGAGTGTGTGAGAGCCTGTGTGCTGCACTGTGCAGAGCTCGTGGAGTTCTGTCGCTTCCTGGCGCCCAGCAGCAGGGAACTGGCATCAAGGCAGGCCGCGCTTGCGCGCATGACAGATGCTGTGCAGAGCATCTGGCCCTCCGCCTCTGTGCAGGTGTTTGGCTCCTTCGTCACAGGTGCGATCAACTCTACCCACACCCCTTGGTAGAGTAGTGGGCATCCAAGAGTTCAGTCAGTGAGTCATTTGCAGGGATGCGCTTGCCAGCAGATTCTGCTCTTCTCTTCCAAGTGTACAGGACTCTCTCGCGGGCCTGACCCTGCTGAACTATGCAGGGCTCTACCTGCCATCAAGTGACATGGACATTGTGGTCATGGACTCGCAATGTGGAGACATCCGATCAGCGCTCAAGGCCGTGGCCAACAGCCTGGTCAGAAAGAACATGGCGAAGAACATCCAGGTCAGCATCTTCATCTCTGCCAGTCTCTGCAAGCTTTCTCAGCAAGCTACTGTGCCTCGGCTCCTTGCATCCCACAGCCGTACCATGTTTTGCTTGGCTTTCAAGTGTATTAGAGGCCTTGGACTGCGCCTCATTCTTGGAAATTAAAAGTTCCTGGGCTGGTGTGCAGATCATAGCCAAGGCGAAGGTGCCGATTATCAAGTTTGAGGACATAGAGTCGGGCATCAACTTTGACATCAGCTTTAACGCTGCGAATGGCCCCGAGGCCGCGGACTTTGTCAAGGGTCTCATGCAGCGGCTGCCTCCCATGCGGCCCCTCGTGGTCATCCTCAAGGTCTTCCTGCATCAGAGGGAACTCAACGAGGTGAGGCTTTGACACATCTGCAACTCTCATGTCTTGCAGCTCTCATGTCTTATGAGTCGCCGTGACGCATTGGAGCTGAATGATCATTTATGGTAGTGAATCGGTGTGTTGTATTGTGATAATTGGTTCTCTGATGAAGCCAGAAGATCCAGAGAGGAATGCTGTCTCTTGCGTAATGCAATCGTGGGACATTTCGTCACTGTCACAGCATGTCAGAGACAGGAGGCTTGAGCAAGGTGCTCCAACAAAGCTGGCATGGTGAGCAGAAAAAGCTGAGGGTTGTAATTTGGAGCGCCAGGTGTATCAAGGGGGAATTGGCTCGTATGCGCTGCTGGTGATGGTGGCGGGGTTTCTGCTGCTGCACCCCTCGCGGGGGGGCCCAGGGGGGGACCTTGACTTGGAGGCCAATCTGGGAGTGCTCCTGCTGGACTTTCTGCGCCTCTTCGGCCGATCCCTCAACACACTTGATGTCGGCGTCTCCTGCAGGCACGGCCTCTCTTCATGTGGGGTTTGTTAATTTCCCTGTATATTAGATTCATACAGTGTCAGTGCTTATCATTCAGTGCAGTACAGACTACGACGGGTACTTCCAAGTCCAGGAATTCAATTAGTTGCTGCTGTGAAACTGACAATGTGTCAGTTCCAAGTAGTAGCTGGCATCGCCTTCCAATATTGGCAGGCTATATGATTCAGTCCCACTGCTCGATTCTTCACGGCAACGCAGGCTTTCACCTGGGGCAGACATGCAATTGATAGTACAAGTCCCTGAGCCTGCATGCAGGTCTCTCTGAGGCTGTCAAGTGATCCTTTGGGTCCTGCTGCAAGCGCAGGAAGGGCGGATGTTTTTTTGGGAAGCGCGACCGGGGGATGCTGCAGGTGGAGCGGCCCTGGATGCTGGCTGTGGAGGACCCCAAAGATCCCTCCAATGACCTCGGCAAGGGCAGCTACAATATACAAAAGGTGCGCGCCCCTTCTCGTGACTCATTAGCCCGATTTGATGCTTTCTGGCCTGGTTGCGAAAGCATTGGTGTATAACATGGGGTGTCACTTGTGGCAGTGCTGGTGTCGTTGTGCAGGTGTGACTGCAGTGTTCGATTTTTTTTGGGTGCGTGCAGGTGAGGAGCGCTTTTGACTTTGCCTACCAGCAGCTGACGGCCACAGCCGATGAAGGAGAGTCCCTGCTCCAGCGCGTTGTCAGGTGAGGCCTGAACCGGTCACCTGATTGTTTTGCATGCGGAGGTGGCCATTGTTATCTTACCCCACAGCCCCTTGTGTGTGCCTTGGAGTGCATGCATCCCTTTGAAGAGATCTTAGGCACTCCTTTTTGCCATCAAGGCACCTTGCAAAATTTGGGTCTGCTGCATGCATGATGGTCCAAGAGGAAGCCTGTCATTGACATCCACGTGCTCATGGCTGAGGGCGGCTTTGCTCGTCTGCTTGGCCAGGTTGGATGCAGTGCTGACAGATCGGATTGGTCCAACGCCGCAACCGTCACCCACGCCCGAGCCTACCATTGAAACAGTTGCGACCGCCAAACGGCGCCGGCCAGAGCCAGAGCCGCCGGCCGAGCATCCGGGCCACGCCGGCGCGGAAGCAGCCGCCGACGACGCGCACCGGCGCAAGCGGCGAAGACGGGGCCGTGACAGGTGCGCGGATGTACTCATCTTGCCCCTTGCAACTGTGCTGCACCGGTCAATTATAAAGGGAATTGTCGAGTCAAGGTAGAGTCTCTTCAACCCTCTTGCAATGATGCATTTTGCTGCCAACTTAGAGCGGGGGCTGCATGCTCAATGCCAACTTGTCTGGCAGATGACACAGCTTGTGGTGAATCATGTTGGGCCTGGTGCAGGGTAAATGAGGAGGAAGACAACAGAGGAGAAGCCAAGGAGGCAAAGCATGCAGGCAAGCAGAAGGCAGGGGAGAAGGATGGCAGGGGGCGCAAACGCCACCACAGCAGGCAGCACAAGCGCTCACGGTCACCCGAGGTGGAAGAGCGAAAGGTGCGCCCTCTTTTTCCTGTCTTCACAGGGAGCCTTCCTCTGATTAAGGGCAGCCTTCAAGCGAGTGCGCTCTCTTCTCAAAGGTCTCGATAGGGAGCCTGGCAATGTTGTGAGGGGAGCCTGCATGTTTGTGTCTGCTGATGTCAGCACCTTGAAGACATGTTCAAGTGTATTGCCTTTCATGTCTGTGATAAAAATGCAACTGCCTAAGTGATGCCTCCCTTTGGACTGTTGCTGCGCAGAGGGATAAGCCAAAAAAGTCCAGGAAAGTGCGGGAGCGGGACACCGCCTTTGGCTCGTGCGAAAGTGGAGAGCTGGTAGAGGAGCATGCTGTCAGAAAATCTGGCTCGAGGCGTTCGCGGCGCTCGGCGTCCCATATCCGATTCTCAGAGGATGACCAGGGTGGGAATGCAGTTTTGGATGAGCTGCTGCATGCTGTTGCGACTGGCGCAGCCGCAACGTCTTGGGGAGCGACACATCCGTCAATTTGACCATGCGCGCTGTTGCACTTGAGAGTAACTCGACAGCATGACATGCAGTTGCTGAGAAGGAGCCAGGAGCCATTGTCTAGAAAACAAAATCTTTGTATAGATGATGCTTGCATCCGACGGCTACTTTGCAAATTATGTCCTATACTATTCTTGCAATGCCTCCCTGAGGACCTAGCCATCAACTTCAAGTTTAGTCTGCCCGACAGATTCAAGGAAAGCTAAAGTTTGCTCTAATGCACACATACCACTGCAGCCACCGCCCACTCATGCAGCCACGCACCAAACTCATGTCAGGATGGCAAGAGGCCAGCTGCTCTTCAAGGCCTCAAATGTCTTCTGCAGGTCATCATCAATGCCTCTGCTGGCCTAGGCTACAGCGGGCGGGGTGGGCTGGGAGTTGGAGTGCTTCTGGACTGAGTTTACTGGACTCTGCACAAGAGGAATGTTGCTTTCAGATATGCTGTCAATGAAGGCTGCCTCTCGCAAGCGCAGCCCGCTGAAGCGATTGCAGCACCATCCAATTATTTCACTCCTAGGCCTCAAGGGGCCGCATGACAGGACATCTCTTCCATCACCAGCATCTGCTCCTGGCTCGGAGTGCTGCATTTGCTCATGGGATTGCCTTCCTACATGGCTGATCCCACTCCTTCTTGCAGGTAGTGTTTGGTGTCTGCCTGCTCTCCTGTTCTTTGCCTTGCCCTGACTCACTGTGTGTTCCTCTTCAGACCGAGCCAGGCATACTTATCCATTTGTCACTGTGATGTTGTTTGCCTTTTGTGTCCTGCTTGTCTGCATGTGTCTGATCTGTAACAGGATTGCGTCAGTATAGGCTCTCCTCTAATTACGGAGGTCAACTAGGGAACGATTAGTGCTGGATTCGCCAAAAACAAAGGATTGCGACGCGTGGCAGCTCGGCCGCGCCTCGGCGCCTCTACGAAAGCGGTCCCGAAGGACGCTGTTGACATCAAGTGTAACATGAGAAACTCAGAGGTGAAGGGGGTAAAAAAGATCGTGATGGTAATCCGGAAGGAAACCGTGAGAAGTGGGAGATCCGGTGGAGATTCTGGAGATGACGGAGTGCAGCCTGCGGATGCGCAGCACAACAAAAGAGCTGAGAGCAGACAAAGCGCGGGTTTGGAGAATTTGACAGCGTGGGAACAGCAGACAGCGAAGAGAAGGTGAGGGATCTGAAGGGGGCTGTGTTGGTCCGCTGTGTTGGTCCGTCGATGAGAACATGCGTTGTTGTTTGCAAGTGCCTCGAAAGACTGCCTGGTCCTGGGCCGATCGTAGCGACATCAGCAAGCATGTGTCCCATCCCTCGGTTGCAAGAGCACACGATGGCAACATTGTAGGGCCTTGGTCTGGGAAGTTGGCAAGTCACAAGGCGTAGGTTGGGCGCTTTGCTTGAAGACTGGTGCCAATCGGGTTTTGCGATAGCATAGCATGGCAGGATTTGAAGGGGTGCAGTGATAGCAAGATCATCCCGCTGATTCTTTGGCAGTCTGCGGCCATGTTGGAATGTACAGCGCTACCGGCTGAGCATGCATTGCCTTTTGCAGGTGCCCCTCAAAACCCCATCGACGCCGGCAGACAACCTGTGCGCTGCTCCCCCCCCTTTTGCAATAACAGAGCAAGCCAGCTGTTCATGGCTGCCGGTGTGCATGATGCATGTAGGGGGTGAGCATGGCAGCCAGATATGCGAGAGGAGTGCTTTGGAATCTTGCCTTTGTATAGACTCAATCAGACTCAGCAGGCTGCAGCGATCAAACTGTTTGTTTCTTTGAAGTCCCGACCGCGTGCCAGCACCGCCGCCGCTCTGCGTGCTAATGCTGTCCATATGTGTATACGCTGTTCATGAAATATGAGGGGCGCCTCCACCCTGTGGTGGGCTGTTGTCTCTATATATATAATATATATGCACATGTTGGTCTGTCTTTATGCCTGCTGAGAATGGGGAACTCCATCTTTATGCCTGCTGAGAATATTCAGACATGTACGTTCCGGCCCGTCTACTTTTGCCACCGGCAAAACCAAACTGTCACTGTCATACGGTATTGCATGTCTAGATTTAGAAATTCTAGAATTTGTAGCATTTCAGAACTGTGTGTTTGACTAATTGCTTGTCATCTCTTTTAAATGAGACCTGTAGAGTCCTTTTGCCGCCTGTCACACGGTGTCTTTCCACTGCCAGTGCCTTTCATGCCTGTTGTGTGCCTAGGCCTCGGCTCTGATCGATCTGGATTTATATTCTGTGGATACTGTGATGTAACGTGTACATTGAGTCCATTACCCTGCCCGTTGACCTCCGTCACCCCCATCTACCAATGGGGAACTCCATGTTTCATTTACATTCTGAGCGAACATTCCAAGAAACGCGGATCCACGTGACGAGAGATTCCCGAGGGATGACAATGCATGCCTTCACCAAGCCATGCAGGGACTTACGATGCGGTAAATCCATATCAAGGAGTGTTCCATTGACCAGAGATCAAGCATGAAAGCCCATGAATCACCGAAGACAGGCTGGGGTGTTCCTCGACACGGCTGTGTAGAGGACATCACATCAGCATTTGGAGGTTCGCAAGATGTTGCTTCTTGCCAAACTCTTTGCTTGGTTCTTTGCAGAGTCCATCCAATAGAAAACGTTTATTAGAGCTCATCGAGTAGAACAACCTGTGTCTTCGTTTACACCTTGTGCAGGACTGAAGTTGGGAGGACGAGCCAAGTCCAACCTTGATGACGACACGGAAAAGCCAATCGTTCTCTTCGACATCAACGGTGTAGCCTCGCTTGGAACATGCAAAAGCAAACGAGCGCAACGATGTGTCGGTCTGTTGTGAACTCGTGATGACCTGAACAAAATTTGCAGGAACTCTCCTCGACAGAAAAAGCATGCCAGGCAGCGCTGGCGTCTTGACTATGCGGCCAGGATTAAAAGCGATAGCACGCCTAACGGTGGGTAATATTAAGTGAACGATGGCGAAAAAAACTTAGAGTTGCACGTGCAGCTGAAGGATCCACTTTATCTCTGCAGGAACACTTCAACCTTGGCCTTTACACATCTGCAGCGCCCAGGTGTGATATGTACTATGCTTTGCGTGGTTTGCGCCTCCTCATCACGCATTGTCTCAAAGGCAGGCTCTGAACAAAGGCAAATTTAACTTAAGCCTGTACTAGCGTCAGGGGCTTGAGAATACAGGTGAACTAAGCATGCTGCCTCATGAGATGACAAAGGGCACGTGTGCACACTGTATGCAGGACGGTAACAGCAATCCTGCCTAAGCTGGATGACCACATCGGTCAGGTGAGGGTTCTAGAAAGCTAAACACTCCAGCAGGAAGTAAAATGTGTTTTTGCGGGCTGCCTAAGCCTGAAGAATTGAGGCCCAAAAGAGAAACCTTTTAATGCCCAATCTTTCCATGTGTGTCTTCATGAGCAGCCTGGCCACCCTGTGCACACTGCTTCAGAGCTATTGAGCAGTCCAGAGGGAGTACATATTGACATCCTAATAAAATGCAGTACGATGTTTCTGACTTGCCCAGGTCCCGATCTTCAAGAGCAGCAAGTTCCTGCTGACGAGGACATACTGCCAAGAGAGGGACGTGAGCGAGGGCGGCAAGCCCTGGGACACTGTGAAGCCTCTGGGAAAGTGGTTCAAGAAGCTAGATCAGGTCGTGCTGGTTGACGGCGATGTGTTCAAGGTCAGCTGACCTTTTCCTGATGTGCATGCAGAAACACTTCGTGTGATTTACTGTGTGTTTCTATGAAGACTTAGCCAGGCATGCATTACACCATTCATCTATCATGTTCAATTGTGTGCTGTATGTTTTGCAGCTGTCCTGATCTACGACAGGATTGCATGATTGTGATCCCTGCACGCAGCTGCAGACCCCGATTGTTACTTCTGTGCGCATGCGTCTGTGCGCATGCGCCTGTGGAAACCTCTTGCTGGAGGAAAGTCTAGAGCCTGATCTGCGCGTGCATCATGCTGTCTTGTCCACGAGTGTGCCTTGCATGCTTGCAGGCGGTCCCAGGCGAGGAGAGCAATCTGATCTACATGCCAGCATGGAAGAAGGGTGACATGGACGATGACTTGCTTCCCAGGCTGGTGGACTTGCTGCTGAGGTACAGGGTCCGCATGACTAAAGGAGATGTGCGGGAGTACACCCCGGAAATTTCAGAAGCATTGGCGGCTTCACAGGAGGGCCCTGTACTCCCCGCAAAGCCGCCGAGGCCTCAGCTGTAGCCAGCAGCAAGTAAGCGTTTTAACGCTGAGCGGAACACTGCGTTTGGCTTGTGTGAAAGTGCCGTGCTGGTTGAGGAAAATGCTGTAGATCTGGCACAAGGCAACTAAGGCGTTCGGCGTGCTTCTCAATTGATGACTAAGCGGATGTCCAGCCTTTAGTCTGGCAACGGCTAGGTGGGTGACACAGGGCCTTTGATTTGACTACGCATGCTGTTTACACCAAATCAACGCGACATTGGGCTCTCGCTGGTGTATCATGGTATTTGGGCTAGGAGCATGGGCCCATAGTGCAGCAAACAAAAAATCTCGAATACGCATACAGTATCATAGATGATCGGCACATCCTAAATGTAGTTTTTGTCTCTGCGACACAGACCTAGATCTTGTACAAGTTACATTGCATTCTCTCCTGGACTTTTACTCTAATGTGCTCAATTTTCACCCAAGCATACAATTTGAAACCTTTCCTCTCGCCCAGGCCGTTGCAAAACTCATGTGTGCCGACCTTCATAATCCGCCAATAACACTGGTGCAGTCGCGCACTGATGCAGCTGGATTTGAAGAGTAGCATCAGAGTGGTAAAGGCTAGCTGCGCTTCAGGGCCTCAAATCTCTTCTGCAGGTCTGCATCAATGCCATTGCTGGGCTTGGGTGCGGCAGGGGGTGGGCCAGGACTTGAAGTGCTTGTTGATCCTGCACAAGAGCAACCTTCCTTTCAGATAGTTACCGAAGTGCCTCTTGCAAGCGCGGCTTGCTTCGGATCTTTGCAGCACACTGCATGCTCACTGCTGGGACCCCAATGCTGGTCACACCAAATGCTCTTAAAGCAACAAGGAAAACAGAGTCAGGGTACAGGGAAGTTGAGCAAAGGTGCACGACCAGAAAGTAGCAGGTACACAGCAACAAATACCATGTTTCTAGATGGGGGTTTCGCACCCTTGGCGGGCGGGGAGGGCAGGTTGGGGGGTAGGCTGGTGGGGGGAGCGGGGGGCGCCGAGGGGGGTCCTTGCGCCTGGTAGTCCTGCTTGGAGGGGGGTCCTGGGGCCGCATCGTACGCGCGCTGGATGGCCGAGTCGCTGCGCTTGTAGTAGCCGCCTGGAGCATCCGGTGCGCCCTCATCTGTGCCAGGAGGAGTTGGCGCCTGCACGGGGGCGATGCCTTCTATGAGAGGCATGGTACATGCAAAGGACTATCAGCGGAGTCTTTGAGCGTCTCAGACACACCCAGGAGCTGATAGAATGCAATGCAATGCGGACAAGGGATGATGCATGTCGGCTCACCCCGAGGTTCAGGTCATTGACGGCAGAATCAAGGGTGCCTGGATCGGGCTTCGGGAATGCTTCACTGTGGGGCGCAGCAGGGGCACCATTGGCCTGCGACACATCGTTCACCTGCTGGGACAGCCGCCCCATGATTTAACCCCATTACACAACACGAGCCACAGATTATGCATGGCATGGAGCACTTCGCATGGGAGTCACCACAGCACAGACCTGCAACATTACTCAGCAAATCTGCACATCGCATTATTCAGGCTGATCACCCTGAGCATATTCCGTAGCCTTCGCAGCCCACCTGGGGAGGAGCGCCGGCGCGGGCGAAGCGTTCGGCGGCGTTGCTGGCCTCCTGCGCGCGGCGCGCATGCTCCGCGGCGGCTTGGGCAGCGGCCATGGCATCGGCCCACTCCTCCTTGGCCAGCGCCTGCACGTCCGTGGGCAGCGCCTTGCCCGCCGCCAGGCTCCCCGGCAGCACACGCGGCGCCCCCACCGGGATCTCTGTACACCCGGAGCACAACACATTAATCACTGCATGCCCTATTTCAATTAAAGTTTCCAATAAGCCACGCCCATGGAGCATGGATGAGGGTGCGGAGCCAGAGGGCACTGAAGCATGGACGCTCAAACTTTGACGTGCTGGTAATCCAAATGGTGACGCAGACAATCTTTGAGCATGCAATATTTACCCAGGGTTTTAAAGAAAAATCTTGAGCTGAAAATATGAAGCCAACCATCTCCTGAAGACCATATTTTTGATGAATGTGTGAGGACAAAGCTGAGTTTTGACAGAGCTGTTTGCGGAAGGAAGCCTGCGCATGCAGGGGCGCAGCACACCTGGGAACCTGTTTGGCGCTCCGCCTGAGGGCCCCTGCGATGGGAAGCCGCCGGGGGGCGGCCCCCCACCGGCGCCAGCTCCCCATGCGCCAGAGGGGTTTGGTGGGGGCGGGGGGCCCGATGGCAGCATGTCCTTGGCGGCAGTGTGAGCGTCCCACTCGACGCCGTACTCCTGGGCGATGTCTGAGAGCGTGGCCAGCTTGTCCTCTGGCGCCGGTGCTTCAATGGACAAACACCTGGCCAGTAGCAGAAACCAATTCATTCCCTTGTCTTATACAAACAGACTGTGAAACCAATATGCATGCCTCTGCGCATCAGAATGGTGAAGCAAAGAAGGGGAATCACATGCATTGAAAATTTCAATGTCAATACATGTAAATTAGTCAGCAGGGAAATATGTACATGCATATCATGCTGATAGCAAGAAATTTCTGGGTGGCAGTGATCCATGCATGGTGAAAGCTGGCATACCTGATGAGGTTCTCATTGACATGCCACTTGCGGCATGTGAGATCTGAGCTTGACTCTGCCGCAAACTCTTTCCCAAACTTGCCAGCAAGCTGTGCCCTGATGACGATCAGCTCCTGGAAGTCCTGTTACCACACAACATGCATTCAACTGCATGATCACTGCTTCTATGCTCGAGCCATTTCTAACATGAGCAATGTGTGGTACGGCTTGGCAGAACTCATGTGCATGCCACGTTCTGAAAATGGCCAGCAGAAAGCAATTCTGATGGGGTACCTGCACGCGCTGAGCAGCATAGACCAGAGAAGACAGGGCTTCAATCATGTCAGGAGGGACATCCTTGCACTTCTCGACCAGCTGCACTCGCACTGCCAACAGCTCGAGGAACAGCTCCAGCACTTCATAGGCCTGAAGCATCAGATTCTCCCGAATGACAGCCTCCACGCGGATGCGTGCGTTCTCCTGCTTGTTTGTGCGCAGCAGATCTGCAACCTCCTTGCGCATGTTCTTCACCTGCATGACCAGGCATGTACAAAGTCGCTTTGCCAACAAGGTATCAGCCACGATCGTACGAGATGGACAATGGCTTAGAACGGAAAAGGAGAGAGGGAGCTGAGGACTTCAGCAGATTGTGTTGGTGCCCTGATGCTTTTCTAGTGGAAGCGTATTGGCCGAAAACATGGACAGCATTATCCAGATACTGAAACATGTTTCTGCTGCAATATACAAGGTTCGATAAAAGTGTCAGACAGAGCTCGCAAGAGCAACGTACCATTATCTGCTTCTTGTTGCGCATCAGCTTGATGCGACCCACGCACAGCTTGCATTGTGTTTTACTGCACAACAAACATGTGAATGAGCAGAATTTTCTCTGTTATCTTACAAAGCAATGTGAATCGACGTACAAAATGACAGACACAAGAAAGCTACGACAGGAAGCTGCAAGAAGCTCACCACTTGTTGCTGGAGAATCGGGCAAACATCCTTGATTAAATCTTTCAATTATGCTATCACTGACAATAATCACACGATACAGGTACGGCCTGCAGAAGACACCATTTTGAGAAAATGAATGCGAAAGAAGCTTTGGTGTCATCGACGGGGAAGCTGTCTCCCCACCTCGTGGAAAGCGTATCACCGCGGCATGCCTCCACGTGCCGGCGCAACCTCTGAAATGCATGAAAGCCTCGAGGAGAGCCCTTTGTTCACTCTTGGAAAGATTTTAGAAAGCTTCTAGTGCCAGAAACCTTGTACCCTGGCTGCAGAAGTGAGCCAGTTGTAAGTCAATCGGTCACTGATCTGTTCCCCCTCAGGCAGTCATGCTGTGCGCACGCGGATGAACAGGACAGTATGGTGCTCAGAATACCCCATTTCATGGTGCTGTGGTGCCAATGTACACTGTGTTCAGCCGCTTGTAGTTCGCAAGCGGCATAGACCCCACTGCTTCAGGAGAGAGCATCACACGCTAGGACTGCACTGTCGTGCAGATGGAGGTATGCAAGAAGCTGGCTTTCGGTATTTGAAAAGCAACTGGAAGTCTTACATGCTCTGGATGAAGGTGTGCCAAGCAAGTCGCCTTTCTGGCCAACAGGTGGTCAGATGAGGGAGCTGTCGAACGGTTCGCCCTCAATCCCCATGCTAGGCCCACAGGCGTCCAGCATCGACATCCTTACTAGCCAGACCTCGCTAAAGGCCTCAGATGAAGGCCCATCCCTGGTGGTCTTCAGCGGTGGTACAGCCTTCAACAGCGTAGCAGGCATGCCTCGCACCCCATGCACAATGTCCCTGTATTCACATATCACAATCATTTTGTTCATTATCACGAAATTTGTTAACATGGAGAGGCTGTTTCAGATCTTTGACCAGTGGTGCAGGGCATCTGAGGCAGCTGACGACCAGGGTGACGCATGTGCTGCCCGTGTCTGACGATGGTGGCAGCACGGCGGAGATTGTGAGGGTGCTGGGAGGACCGGCAGTCGGAGACATCCGCTCGCGCTGCCTGCGGCTAGCTGACAACTCCGACTCCGAGGTACATGATCGGCAGGACCCGAATACTGTCTCCCCTGACAGTGTTTACTTACAAGTGCTGAGGCGCGCTGATGTTGGCATGCATGAGGAGGAATGCTGCTCTGCAGCTGTCCAGCCATCGTGCAACAAGATACATGAGGCCAGTGCGCTTGGGCTCGCCACATCAAGGGTCGCTGGCTTTCTTTGTGCCGAGCCAGAGTCTTGCATTTGACACAAATCCCAGGAGGACACCATGCATACCTGTACATGGCAGGTTCTGTCCTTTTTCTGCATGTCATCCTCATGGCAGTGTCGCTGATATGCACATAGGAATGAACGTCAAACACCTAATTTACTTTTTCTGGGACGCCAAGCAAATGACTAATGTGACCATGTCTGCACAGGCGTTGGCGGTGCGCGTCCTGCTGGCGCACCGGCTGTCGGGGGAGAGCGCGGAGGCCGCCAAGGCCGACTGGTACGGCTATAGCGCTGCATGCTGACTACACCCTTAGTCACTGGCAGTCCATTTAACTTTCTTTGCCCGCCCAGGCTTTTGTTCAAGAAAACCCTGCTATGCATCTTGTATTGGGTGCCCCACTAGAGGTCAACTGGCAACTGATTACTCGGGAGAGGGAATAAGTGATTACAGTTAAGTTACATAGGGCTGCTGTGACGCCCTGCCCTGCCATATCCGTAGTGGGCAGTGCAGCCCCCGCATCCCCGGCGGTGCAGGGTGATTTTCAAAGCAATGTTGAGGGGACTGCCTTGCATCAAAACCACAATTACTAAGCTCCATCGGATCGATGTTAATTCCCCATGTGGTGCACACTACAGGTATGAGGTGGTGGAGGGGGACCATGCGTTGTGGCGGGGGGTCTCCGAGCCCTACAAGCACACCATCCGCGCCTTCCTTGTCTACTTCCACACCCAGATCCTGCGCCACTCCACCGAGCGCTTCAACTTCCGCAACGGCTCTGTCGGTGCGCCGCCCCACCCCGCTGATCAATCCTTGCAGCGTTGATCTGCCCTTTCTCTGCCAGCTTCTTTGTGAGGGTGAAGCACGTTTCTACCTTCTGCATCAGCTGGGACATTCATGGGGCTCGCAGGCAGGGGCAAAACCCATGTCTGGTTGTCATGGCATGACCGGATGGGAGCTCTGCTCGTTCAATCCGGAGGCAGCCCCATGCACACGAGGCAGCATTAGGCAGCGTTTAACAGATTCTTGTGCTGGCCTGGTGGGCCAGGAACAATTGCATACAAGCAATGGAGTGCTCATTTTGAACCCTGGAGCAGCAAATGAAGCTGCTGCCTGTCTTGGAGTCTTAGCGCGCTAATTCCAACTAGAAACTCTTCATTGTAAGCTATTTCCCTGTGAGAATGGGTTCAACCCAACCCTGCAACGGAGCATGCAGTAGCGCTTTAGAACGTCAGGCATTCTGACCGGGCGTGCATGCATGCGCAGGCAACTTTTTCTTCGCGGGGGCGCGGCTATTCTTCCGCTCGTTGGAGGCGGCAATATTTCTGTTCAGCCGCGTGGCGCGCATCCCGGAGGGGTCTCTGGTGCTGCCGGCCATCTGCACGGAGGAGCGCATCACTCTGGGCGCTGAGCTGGCCAACTCCGCCGTCATCCGCGGCCAGAACGAGATCAGCCACCCCGCAGCCCCAGGTGAAAACGAGTGGACCCCTTGAGTGAAATTATTCAATCTGTAGAAGTCATTTGATCTGGCTGGCAGAGCTAGTGGAGCCAAGCTAATGCACCGCAATTGGTTGCCTATGCCTATATCCCCGCTCTGCAGGGAATCATGCAAACTTCACCAGAATTCTTTGTAGTGTCTCCCACCCTCAACCTGAGCACGCCTTGATGCTGTTCTTTTGAAGAGGATGCGCTCACGGTCACACAGCAATTGTGACTCCAGGATAGACAGTGATCAGGATGGGTTGTAGTGGCACCTGCTGCAAGGGTGCTCATCCTGTTGTGGCTGTGGCAGAGTCCCCGGGGCCAATAAGGGTGGACAAGGGTAGAAAAATGCAGTGTCGATGAGTGGGATGTGGCTTCGGCTGCAGGGACTTGTAGAGTGAAGATGTAAGCAAGAATGCAGCTGACAAGCAAAGTGCTTGGCAGAGTCCCCCGGGCCGATAAGGGTGGACAAGCACGGAAGGGGCCCCCCGCTGGCTGCGCCCATCCGGCGTATCTTCTACCTGAGCGCAGAGGGGACCATGCGCGAGCACGAGGTGTTCCCTCCGCCCAACCCCCGGTTACTAACCGCGCTGGACACCGCCGACGCCATCATCTACGGCATGGGCTCCCTCTACACCTCCATCTGTCCCTCCCTCATCCTCAAGGCACGCAGCACCCCTGCACATCTTGACCCTTTTGGACTGCTCAAGTCCGGCACACACTTCAGCTGGCGGGGACTGCAGACTGCACTTTGAAACTTCAATGCTGCAGTGAACTGTGGCACACAACATGGGCCCGTTTCAGCAATTCATCTAGTGTTAAGCGCTGCTTTGCCTGCGAGGCAGGATGCGGCCCCTGTGAGATTGATCTTCAGGGAGGTGCTTTTCCAGGTGTGCATTGCAGCTACCCCAGAGATTAGGTGTCCACCACTGCTGTGCAGTGCAGCACCCATGGTGTTCACAGACACAGTGGGTGCTCTGAACAGGGAGTGGGGGAGCGCATAGCGGCGCAGAGCGTGCCCAAGATATTTCTGCTGAACGGCAGCCACGACCGCGAGACGTCGGCCAGTAGCAGCCGCGGCGGACCCATGAGCGCCGCCGACAGCGTCTCCGCTGTCTGCGACGCCCTCAACAGACGCCACACCAAGGCACGCCGCCCCCCTCAATCCCGCCCCATTTATGCCCACTTGACATGTGCACCCCTCGATTTAGAGAAAAGGGTATGCTGACATTAAGGCAGCGCGAGCGCCAGGACATGAGAGGAAGGCCTGCCACGCAAGTGAACAGCACGCAGCAACAATGCAATGATTCCCGGCACAGGAGCTCTAAATGACCACATGTACGCAGTTCTAACTAGCCCAAGTGGCATCACCAAGCGCACAAGCAGTCTCTCAAGGCTGTCTGGAGCAATAACGAGGAGTACAGAGGATTTCAACAATTTTCATATCAATAATATTTGCAATAAGCACTCCTCCCACATTTGCAACCCCCTATCCAATTTGTGCTGATTGAGATTGGATTCGTGCATCCAAGTGAACCGTCCTCTGGGCATTTCCTTAATTTGCATGTCATGCGGAAACATTGGTCACCCAGTGCGATCTGTCTGCCGGCCAGCATTGTCTGGTTCTCACACACCAAACAATAATCAGACCCGGGCCTTTTGGTGACAACTCCAGGGACTGTTGTTGAAAATGGGGATGTGATTATGCGCTGTGATGAAATGCAGGCGGGTGAACCGCTGGATCTGCCGCCCAGCGCATATGTGACGGCGCTGCTTGTGCCGGCCGGGGGAGCCATTGATCTAGACACTCCCGCCCTTGAGGTTATAGGCATCAGGTGGGCGCCCCGACTACCGATTCTCCTTCTGGAAAACACATTCCTTCCCGCAAATCAAGCCTCATGCAATACCTGGAGGACTCGGCAGACAATCTAGTGCTGTCAATGCTGAGCAATGTTCCCGAGGATTCTGTATTGCTTTGTAGTACTCCTGACACACCTTCTTCACATTGTCATGCTTAGTGCAAGGTTGGTGGCATCAGCACTTTTGCGTGTGTGAAGGGCATCTGCTTCTTTGACATGATGAGGACTGATTGACTGGATGGTCGGTGCATGCGTTACAGGCAAGTGGTGGAGGTGCAGTCAATCAGGGATGCGAATGGAAATTGCTTGTTTGAGCCTGGGGCGCTGGTGCACGCCATTGGGGAGGTCGTTGGCAGCCACATACTCTGAGAAGGCTGTCCCTCATATTATTTTGGGGCATGAATTTCATTGCAGACGCCCCTTGCCTCTGGCAGGAACAGCATGCATCAAAATCAAAAAAACAAAAAACTACGAAATTATGAGATCTTGTGACATGCTCCTGCTCTGCAATATTTCGCAACAGTGCAATGCTGTCCGTTGTATTTTTGGCATGGTAGTCACATTGGCTAAGTGTCTGCCATGGGAAGGACATATCTGGGATGCTATTACAGGACCTCTCATGGGTCACGCTGTAATCAAGGTTATCCAAAAAGTAAAATATATGGTATCTATATATCAAAATACTTCAAGCACACAGCCAGTCTGTGGCCTCCTCTGTTTCCTCGGTCAATCCAATGCACTAGCAATGACAAGGTTATGGCACGCCTTCTCACACGCCAATGGCCGCGATACATATGCATGCACAAAACCCCCAAAGCTAGCCATGCAGCCCATAGGTGAGATCACTCCTACATGATCAGGCACAGGTCTCCATTTGAAGACAATCGTGATCATGCTCCTCATATTCACCTACTTGCAACATCACTGGGAGGGCATCCTACACACAGCAGTGCATTTTGCCGCTTCCTCAAAACTGGTAGACTGTGCTTTTCTGAGTGAATTCCCAAACAGTTGGTCCGAAAGAATATTGCTGTTAACACAACCAAACTAAATAAAGATGTACCACTTGATTCACCTTCTCCTTATCATCAGCCTAGGATCACCTTGTCTAGAGGTTGCCTGCCTGGTTCTGTCCAGGGCAGTGTCGGGTTTTCAGGGGGGAGATCACTTGGAAAGGTCATGTCTATGAGCTGCGAGGCAGGACATGCTCCTCAGCTTCACCCCGAGGCTGAGGGCATCAAACGCACTCTCCACATCTATTTGAAGAAAGCTGTCCTATGAACCAAGTTATAATTGTGCAGCTTCCTAGTGCGCTTTCAAACCAAAGGAATGTATCTCTCATTCCTTTCAAATCTTGGGGAGACCACCCTGCAAATTCATCACCAATGCCCATCATAACTGGCCCCCATATCGACCGGCCCTTGAGCATTGACCTCTCTCTCTCGCTCTCTCTCACACACACACACACACGCACACACACACAATCTCATCCCAGACAAAGCCTGCACTAAAGCAGCTAAACGCTGCTGCTGTCCTTCTTGCACCAGACACATTGCAACCAACCTGGGGTCTGGAAACCAAGGCCCGGGAACAGACTTTCTCATTCACTGGATCCTCAGGCCAGTCTGGCCTCTAGGTGGGGCAGCCTATCACATGTTATGCATCAGGTATGCCAAAAAGACAATCCTGGCTCGGTCTAGTGGGCACTCAGACTTGACTTTGAGTCAGAGAGGTGCTTGGAGCATCCTACGCTGCCTGTGTTTCCGCTGGGCGGCCTTGCCTACACCGTCAATGGTGACGTTCTCAAAGCCGCCGATCCCAAAGTGCCGCCGGATGCGCGCCCCCATGTCGTGGTATCCCACGTCAGCAAACGTCACCTGCGCCCCGCGACAAAAATACCTGTCAGACCCACCCCATAAAGCGCTTCTGCTGAGAGGAACATTTGAATGACCTCTGATAGGCTCACACAGCTACATGCGGCTCGTCATGAACCTGCGGGACAGAACAATTCACCAGAGCTGAGTTCTGCTCTGCGTCAACAGGTATTGGTCAGGAAGGATGCGTTTCATTGCCAGCCCCTAGATCCTAAAGAACGGCGATGTCAGAAAAGTCATGTGGATCAGGTGAACTTTGGGGATTTTATGATGGCATTGGCACGCACAGCTGCTGAGGGGCTAGTACGCAAAGTTGCTGCACGCTGATTGCTGATGCTAGAGATTTTTGAAATGCGGTGCAGCTCCTGTTGATGCGGCAGGTGCGCACCTGCGACTTGGTGTAGACGGTCATGCGCAGAGTGGCGATGATGTGGGGGATGCCGCTGGTGGACGACCCCACAAAGTAGTCCGCATGCGCCATCATCTCCAGATCCTTCAGCAGCTGGATCGACTCCCTGCAACGGTCCTGCAGACCATGCAATGCACGGATGAGGCCTCTGTGTGCAAAGGAGCTGGGTGGCACTGGATTGAATACCAGGGGAAACCTCTTCCAGCAGCCATGAGATGAACATGTTCTGCCGCCTGATCCCCTTTCAGGATCGGCATGCAAGGGTCTTCATCACAATGCGGGGTTATGCGCAAAAGATTGCAGCCAGCTGGGTGCAGGAGGAAGGGGAATGATCTGTGGCTGCTGACCAGGAATTTCTTGCACAAGCCCGCAAGCAGGCACAGGAGCTGCCGCTAGGGAAGAGCCTGTGCTGCTCTCAGTTGAGCAGGGGGCAAGGAGTGCCTCTTGGCAGATGTTCAGATCACAGCACCACTTCCTAGCAAGTTTATCCAGCTGGCAGTGGTCGCAAAGAGACAGAGAGCCTGAAGCAGGGACTGGGAGGGGCAGCCGCAAACCTGCAATGGCAAGCTGTTGAAGGTGGCCTGGTGGTGGCCTTGGGGGCGGTAATATTTGGAGGGGTGTGCCACCGTGCACCCTATGTTCTGGTACACCAGCTTCTCCATCTCTGCTATGGCGTTCTGATCATCTCCAATCAGCACGCAGGTCCCTCCCTGTGACACACACATATTCATACGGTCAAAGTCTGCTCTCCTGCAGTAAGATTGCCCTTGCAAAGGAGATGTTGCCGTCAGGAAGGTGCCATCAGGTAGCTGTGCATGAAGATCCTCGGCCTTGTCACTGCAGATGCTGGAGTTGACATTTTGTCCTAAGAGCTACTGTGTGTTCTACCTTGCGCACTGGCAACTTGCTCTCTTCTTGCAACTCGTCTATTTTCACATGAGGGGTCTTCAACAGCTCAATGCCGCTGAAACAGCGGCGTTCAGAAGCATCCAATATTTCCGACGAACCGTATGAGCAAGAGAAGCGATAACGCTCACAGCATGCTTGTATATATTTCCGTAAACTGTGTGGGTGTTAGGTGGCATGAAGGCACGTACCCGGACGCTGACAAAGTTGTCCATGAAGGTATTCACGAGGTCAGTTGGTCCAGTGGTCCTCCTTCCCTGTGAAAGATTTAAACCACGTTATTGCAATTCTACACTCTCATGGAGCAGAATTTTGTAGGCAGAAGCTCAATTGCTTGTCAGATTCGATCAGTCCATCGTGATAGCGTGTTGAGCAGCTCACCACAATGACATCCTCAGTTGGTTTGTCGCCTCCTCGCACTGCATCACCCACAATGATCATCGATTTGTGACCTAGACTTGGACGTGTTTTACTGAAAGCGGGTTCTGCGCTGTGCGTGCATACAGTGCAAGAGTGGCGGCCCTCGAGGTGGCCTCGATGCAGAAATCTAACGGCAACAAAAAGTGCTTACCATGAAATGCGATGGTGGGCTTTGCGTAACCGTCAAGCACGGCCAAAGCTGCATCGACTTCCCTCTGTACATCAGGCTGGAACCTCCAGGTCTGCGACACCACACCGTCAGTGTTCCACCAAGTCGTAACGGTGAACCAAGATTCACATCGCGATTACAAACGCAGGAACGCAAATTTAAAGCATATACTGAAGTCAGGATTGGACGGATCTCAAGTCGGCGTTTGAGGTGCATGCCTTTGTCACGATGCCTGGCTCAAAGCGAGCCTGGACGTGCGATATGCCGATCGCCTTCGACTCCTGGCCCATGTCTCCATAGGTGTAGTATGCGCAGCTCTCCGTCTTGGCTACTTCGGGCGTCCACGGCTTTAGAAAACCGGGCTCTGTCTTGAAAAAGTCGTGCCAACCTCCGTCCTCGGTGCATTTATAAGGAAACTTCTCGTTGTCGATGTATATACTGCCATTTGATCCATACAGTGCCGGCAGGGCGCCCCACAGGCCTCCCACATGCGCGGCAAGACCGGACTCGGCGAACTCGACCACACTACAGCTCAAGACATTCACGGAACTGTGCAGCAACACGACGCCCAACAGCGCCACGATCATGCAAGGACGCTGCATGGTGGTTGATTTTGCCTCGCACTCGGTCACGGTATGTGCACTACTCCCGCACTATTAGCAAGGGCTAGATCAGAGGATGACAGACGCATGGGGTTACTAGTGATGTGTGATTGGCAGGTCATCGAGGGTGGCAGCTTCCTCCTGATCCGCACCAAACTTGGCAACCGCTGGCCCATCTTTGTTCTTTGCTGCTCACGACATCGACAGTGCAGACATACTCCTGTGACACGAGATATTTCAGCTGTTTTGGATGTGCGTCCGGTGACGGCGAGATCGTGGCTGATAAGGAGCGCAATTCGGAAGACTCACTTCAAGGTTGCTGTCCTGCTGAGCTCCTGCTTTCTCTGCAGACATAGACTTTTTTTGCCTTCGGTACAATTCAAGTATTTTGAGCTATGGGTGACCGGCTTGAGGAACATGCCGGCAGCATCAGTGCTGCTGTTAGGATCCCTTGAAGATGTGATGTCAACACTTAGTATGGGTCTATACAGCGATCAAATGACATTTGCATGTGTTCAACACAGGTTTCGGTGGATCCTTGCATGTTGCATAAGATGGTGACTTTTGCAAGGGGCCTTGCGTCATCAGGAGTCTGTGCTGCACAAACTGCAAGATCTGGCAATGTTCGGGTGATCGGCCCGGCTCACCAGCGAACATTCATGTCTCCGAGGTGCGATTAAATCTTTGCATCTTATGCTTTCCCTTTGTGCTTGGTGGCCTCCGACCACTGCGTTGCTTTAAAGGAAACATGCCAAGTGAAAAGGAATGCTTGTGCACGGATAGGTTGCTCCAACAGCGATTGGCTCACATATCTGCAAGCACGTCTGCCCCCAGTGCCGTGCTGGACGAGGATGTCGGTGTTGGGTCACAATCCGCCTCTAGCTTTGGGCGCGATGTTGAGATCAGAGAGGTGAACCTTCCTGCCATCTGCTGGCACAAGCACAGAACAGATAACAAACCCCTGCCTCTCCAGAATGGAAAGTCTGTTGCATGTTGAGGAAGAAAGGATGCTGATCAGTGCTCGGTTGACTTGAGAAATACCTCCTTGCAGGTGGATTTCGACCCCAGGCTGGTCAACTCGGTGGGCATTCTGGGTAACTTGGGGCAGCCCTTCGACTTGCGCAGGCTGCGCAATGGGATGTCTGTGGCCTCCTCCACGGTCGCTGTCAAGAACGCAAAGAAGGAGACTGAATGGTGGGGAGCTCTAGCACAAGAAACATCACTTTGGGCATGCAAATGGTTTCTGCTTTTCTGTGAGAATCTTGGCTGGCCTGCAATCATGGGCGTGCAAGACTGACATACACATTATTATGACAGGTTCAACCTGGAGGTGTGGAATAAGCTGGCAGAGCAGGCGGCCGAGCAGTTCAGCAAGGGCTCTCAGATCCAGGTGCTTATTTAAGTTTTCCTCATCTCTCTTCTCAAGTCATGTGGCCGGCCCAGTGTCGTCGCTCTCTACCCCTCTTCAACATCCACCGGCACGAATCATAGCATGTTGATCAATGTTGCAAGGATGCTTTGCTTTCTCTGAACTGCTATTGTCGCAGGTGGTGGGGCGGCTGAAGACTGAGACATGGACAGACAGGGAGGGGCAGACGAGGAAGTCATTCAAGATTGTGGCGGACCAGGTCAACCGCGTGCGGCCATACACCATGGTCTGCCCTTGCACGCCTTGCCCCCTCTGAGAAGCAACACCTACTTCTGTCCAAGTTCCTGAATAAGGAGCTACCTATTCCAAAGTAAAACAGTGTTAGTGCTCCCAGTATTTTGAGAAAAACTTGCAGCAGGCGCATGATTAGCTGCCTTCAGTACTTCTCAAATGCTAGCTGGATAGACGACAAAAGGTTACAGGCGAAGAGAGGAACAGCAGTCTTGAGGAAATTTCCAGCATGACGTGGGGTGTGATGGCAGGGGTACCAGAGCTCCCCACCGCCCGAGGCATGGACCCCAGCGCCGCCGCCGCAGCAGCAGCAGCAGCCTCAGCCTCAGACGCCGCCAACGCCTGTCCAGGACGACTTTGCCGGTGGCAGCCCGCAGCCCTTCTTTGGCGAGATGCCGCCTCCCGGCTCGGTGCGCCTCCCTACCTGGCACACTTGTGCGTGTGGCTCTGCATGCAGTGGATAGCTGCATGTGTGTTCTTAGGCCTGCACTGCCTCGTCCGCCTGGCGGCTGTGCTTCAAGGCTATGATGGATCATCGGCAAAACAGACTGATGGTGTTGTGCCGGCCTAGCTCACCATGCAGTGGCTTGGAGCAGAAGAACAGCTGATTCTGCTTTGCTGCTGCATCCTTTGCGTCTCTTAACCCTCCTCTCAATGCGCTGACGCCGTCCTGCATTTGCATGTATGGTCTGCTTGTCTGCCCTTGATCATTAAATTCAGTAGTGCTTGTATTCTTGCGGGTTTCTGTGGAAAGATCCAATTTTTCGGAAAGCAGAAGGTGAGATATACATGCGCGCGCAGGCGATGGACCCGGCGTCGCAGAAGTGGGCGGACTTCTTCGCCAACCCGGGCGGCTACTGGGATAACCGCTTCAATAAGCGCAACCCCAAAGCGCCCGACTTCAAGGCCAAAGACGGCGACTCAGTGCTCTGGCTCGACTCGCGCGACACCCCGCCCTGGGTCCCCGACCAGCTCATCAAGTCCGGCCTCGGCGCGCGCCCTGACGACGACGAGATCCCCTTCTAGACGCGCGCAGGCAGTTTTCTCCGCATTACGATACGTTGCCTGTTAAGGCGCGGCTGGGGGGACAGGGAAAGCCTGAGGATGTCAAGGAGCTTGTTCAGGCGCAATTTTGAGCAGGCGGCCAGAGATGCCTGTGCATGGCAATGGCCAGGACTTAGGCAATCTTCATGCGTGTCAGCTGGGTACGAAACCCAGCATGTCTGCATTATGACTATGTGCTTGTTACTGCTTCTTGTTTTGGATGCATGTGCAAGTGTTTTGAATCTAGGAAGCACGGGATGTGGGGATTTTGTATATATATATATATGTGCGAGTAGTTTTCACAGGACCCATGCAGTGACAAGTGGTAAGCGTCCAAAGAATGAATCAGAAATGCTGTAGACTCAATTGTACATACTATGAAAGCTACAGTATCTGCTGAACGCTCCGGGAAATGTAAAGACCTCATATTTTATTGCCAATAACACTGAGGGAATAGGAAGATGTATCTATTATTGAGATTATACAGCTTCCTCTGGCCAAATGATGCTCAAGTACTTCACGTCCAAATGGCATGCAACCTTCAGCACCGGCAGTGTCAAGCGCATGACAATGAAATAACTTCATCGGCTGATCCTTGCTTTCCTGCCCCGGCGCCTTGGAGCGCAGCCCTGGGCCGGCCCTCTGATTTTGCTGCGCTCATACGTGCATTTGGTGGCGCCCTCCGCCCTTTCATTCAAGCACCTTCAAAAGCAAGAAAGAATATCATCATCACGGCTCCTCTCATGCAGCCTTGAGCAAGTCTTTGTCAGGCCATGCCGTGGCAAAAAAGGAAGATTTATATCCAAACCTGACTCAGCAAGAAGCGTAAAAATGAGTCTTTCAGCAACCATCCTTGTCCCATAAAGACGTTGCGCAGGGAGTCACCTGTCACATGTGCACTCGAAGAAGAAGTTTTTCCGCAGCTCGTCGCCTCGGGCTGAAGGCGGCAGGCCGAGGTCAATGTAGCTGATGGTCAGTTCTTCCCCTTCCTGGACCACCAAGCCATCACTGTTATCATGCAAGCATTGCACGCATCTTGTCACTGCCAGATCTGTAACATAGTCACCCGCCACCTCGTCACCAAACGGCTCCCCTATGCTGCAGAATATCAGCATTGGTTGCTACGAGCCAGCAATGCCAAGGAAGGCTGGCCAGCATGACTGGAACTGCTTTTTACCACATGAGAAAGAAACTGCTGATCAGAAAATGCTGCTCATGAGGAGGACAGAAGACGAACACATCTGTAGCAACAAAGTTGGCAGGTGGGCTGACCTCGATGTCTCTGAGGGCACGCACTGACCCGCTGGTCATGCTCCGAACGACCACGCAGTTTGGGCGGCAGGAGTGGTTGAGCAGGGACGCTCTGACATACAGCTCCCGTCCTATCAGCTCCTCCGATGCTGTGGCTCTATCCCTCAGATCGTGCGATGTGCCGTTTGCCGCTGCACTTACAACTGGATCATCTGCGCTTGCAGTGTCTTGTGTGCCTTGCTCTTCAGTCTGTCTGTCTCCCTCCGCTGCTGCCTGGTCAAGCATTCTGGACGGCACTGCTGCCTCTCTCGATGAAAGTTTCTGCTGATCTGGGTGCTCAGAGGCAGGTTCCAGGTCTTTGTGGGAATGTCGATCACCATGAGTGCCTGCTGCGCTGCCCGTTCCAGCGTCTGAGCCCTCCTGTGCCGTCTGTGCAGCTGTGCCGCTCTGCTCGTCATCCATTCTGTCAGGGCCTTCGCTGATGCTCAAGCTCTGAACCAGGGCTTCACAGCCGTCGTGCTCGCAATCAAGCTGCCTGGCTTGACTCGATCCCATGGTGCCATTGCTGGCATGCGCATGCTCCTTCCCTGTGTTGGTGTTGAATGACTGAGAGGATGACAGGTCCTGGTCACACGAGTCCTGGGCAGCAACAGGCTGCGCAAGAGGCCACGCAGGCAGCTTTGGAACACTGATGCTGCTGGGATGTGGCAGGGCAGAGCAGCCGCTGTCAGCAGGAGTTTGGGCCTCCGGTGTCTGCTCAGCCTCCGGCGAGCCGGCAAGGGATGCCTTTTGGGCGGCCACTCCCTGCCTGCCAGCAGCAACGTTGCCTCCCCTTGTCCTGTAGATCCTGCATGCATTTCCCCCAGTCAGCCCTTAATTCCTTGAGTAGCTTACCATGCACTTCGTTTAATTTCAAGCTGATCCCAAAATTGGTGAGCCACGACATGAGCCGATAGAACTTCCATGCGGTGCATCTAGTCACATATTTTGTGCAAGGGGGCACATCCAGATCAGTCCTCTAGTCGGCGTGTCAATTTCTGGGCTTTTTAGAGAGAGAGACACCCAAAGTTGTTGGCGGCGATGCGGCCCACGATGTGGAGCAGGTCTTGAGGCCGTGGGCACTCTCCCGGCCAGGCAGCCTTGCGCAGAGCACCCTCCAGAAACGTCAGCGCCTTCATCCAGTCACGCCGATCCTCCTTGTTGAAGTCGCCAGAGTGGTCTTGCAGCAGCAGGAAGTCCGCGTGGCCCAGCGCTGCCAGCCGCTGCACACCTGGTCATGCAATTAGATTGCATGTTCAGACCCCTTGCCACAGGCTGCAATCGCGCAAGTAATGGGTGCTAAGAACATATTGCTTGCAAGGTCCATGCATGTCTCAGTAGAGTGCAGAAATATCCCACCATCGCAATGATATAGATAGATCAATATAGAGAGTGCCACAATGTATTAGGCAAATGTCAGGAGATTCAGTACCTGCAAGTTGAGACTGGTTCTCGAGGTGTTGCAGGGCCAGCACGTCCAGGCACATGTGCAGGACGGACTCCATGTCAGCATCACACTTGGACCCGCCAAAGAAGCTCAGCACCGGGCACACCAGCATGTGTGGGATGGGGCACTGGGCCCCGGCTGTGCCTGTGCGAGCATGGCTCTCCCTGCAGGCCTCTGAGCAGTACCAGGCCTGGTTGCACTGGCCTGCACCTCAGCACAGTCACGTCAAGAAACCTGGCAAATGTGAATCAGAAGTTGACGTTGCAGGTCTGTGCAGTGCGAACCGTGTTGGTGGGACATGGCTGCAGAGAAGTGTATGCATGAAATTCAGGTTCAATACTTCCACATGCCCATCAACCGTGTCCCATCAAACGTGTATCACTAGAGCTGATGCATTGATGTTTGGGACAACGCACATTTGATGGACAGGCGTGAGCTGTGCGCAGCAAAGCAGCCGCGGCAGATCCTCTTCTTCCAGCTTGGTAGGATAGTGTTCAGATAGGCTTCGGAGTCCAAAACCTCCTCTTCACGCAGCAATTTTGTACTGGCCACGAGATATCTGCCTCTGCGGGCAACACAATGACGCTCTTCCTTCAGCAGTGGGAGATCGTGTGTCAGATCACTTGAAAATTTCGGCAAATGCTAAGCGGTTCATGCAGTACCCAATTTCATCAAGATCTCCACAACAAATGGATCCATTTCCCATGTTTGGCAAGGATCAGGGATCACTCACTTTTCAGCAGAAAACTTAAGCTGGCAAGGTAGCCCAGTTAAAGTATCCTGTAGAAGTGTGCTCGAGGTGTCGTCCAGCATCTGCATGAAGCAAGTATGAGGGACGACTTTGCAGACTACAGTACAGAGCTTGCACGATGTTTGATGCGGTCTGGACAAAGAGCAAGGTGGGAAGCTGGAGGAAGCTGCCGTTCCCATGCCACATCGAACCCATGGAGTCACACTCTTTTTCGTTCAGCTTGAACCCAACCTGATATGTTATGGGCTGCTGTGCACTTACAAAATCTTGAATATTATCACGTTCACGTTACAAGGATGCTAGCTGAGATGATATGAGGCTGGATCAATCACTAGAGCTCGCGCCACTTTCGGCCGATATTCAGCTGTGGGCTGCAAGCAAAACATCTTCAAGTCTAAGTGAGAGTCCCCAATGCAATTCTATCCATCTTGGGCAATTGCAAGCAGGTTAACTGTCGATTGTCCTGTCTATTGAGTAGCTGCCTTATTCCTAGCTATTATGAGTACCAACTACCGGTACCTAACCCTGTCAATTAAATCGCTATATCAATTTCAAGAACGCCCGTGCTCTGCAGACTGCATGCATTTGGGTGTGACTGCACTAGCTCGCAACCTTATACTGCTTATTATTGTAAAAATCTTGTAAGCATTCAATCAGGGGCTCCTAGCACTTGGCAGGTTTCCGGCAGAGCCCAGGCATTATTGAGGGACTGCTGTGTCTCAGGATGCGCGGCCTCTTTGTGGCTCCCCCATGCTCCATTGAGCGACCAAGGTTGCACCTCGCCCGAATCCAAGCTTTATCAACCTCAACCATTCTGTCGCAGATTGGGATGGTGCTGGAGCACACAATGGGGACCTGGCATGCTCTTTCACTCTCAGGCGGCTGCTGCCAGGGTGGCGGCATAGCCTACGGGCTGGCAAGCGGCAATCATGAGGGCGGGCAGAGCATACTGTACAGGAGGTGGCTCCAGTGGTCCACCACGTTGTTGCACCAGTGGCGGCAGTCGGCCTGAACAGATACACCCTGATCTCAAATTTCATCATTGCTTGTGTGACCACCGTGATTGCAAGCTGATCTACCTGAAGCAAGCTGGGCACGTGCAAACACATGTAGCTCATGCAGATAAATAGACACATGAATAGAGATCCAAGCCTGCAGCTGCTGTGAGATCAAGGATGCTGTCTCCTCATGTCCATCTGGTACAGCACACTGGAAACTGGAGACTGGAAATTTCTCAACCCGTCACCATGCACTGTCTGCTATAATGTTGCCGCATGAGATACCCAGTGAATATTTGGGAGGGCAGCTGAGGCACCTTGCCGTCTGACACGCCACGGCCCATCGAGCCGTGGTGGGAGTTGGGCCTCGACAGGGTCATGTCAAAGATGGGCAGAATTTTGACTCGGTAGCAGCCCGCCGCCTTGCAGGACCCCGACAGCAGGTCCCTCACAAACTCGTCGTACCAGAACTCCCCCTTCAATGCCGAGTAGCACTGGTAACGCCACGGCCCGCCTTGCAATCCGTTCTCAAATCTGCGCACTCGTGTGACATACGCTTATTGGCATCTGCCCTGAGGAAGCTTCCTAGCATCTTTGCAAACACACTGCCTCACTCTCCTAGCGGATCTGGCTCAAAGGTTGCTGTGAAGACTGAGCGCAAAGAGGGTGTCGCATGGAGGTCTTTGTGAGGTCAGACACTTGGCATTGCGGCAGTATGATGGACGTTTCGCACAGAGCCCCCCGAGAGGCTAGCCACTGGGTGCTACTGCAAAGAAGGGACAGGTTTATGGAAAGAGTGCGCACCCGACTTCGGCACCGGTGGCGCCTCCAAAGTGGATGGCTGCATGCGCCTTCCAGATGATCTGCACCGGCAGCACAGCTAGTCGCTCCATAAACAGCTGCCGCATATGCTCCTGCCACATCTTCCAATTCACCTGCGCGCGCATTTTCGCATCGGGTTAAAAAAATATTGATTCTTCTGCACCCTTTGCCTCCCATGCCTCTCCTCACCTTAAATCCTTAAAGTGCGCCAGCCTGACCTCTCTGATGGGACATCATTGCCTGCATGACGATTTAGCCAAGAGAACTGATCGTCTAAAGACGGGTGATTTTACAGGTGGTGGTCAGTGCTAGCATCCATGGAAAGCAGAGACATGTGTAAGAGGGGCCCCCACCTCACTAGACCCCCACGCAAAGCGGGGGTACCAGGCCCCCCAATTGAGCAACAGCACGTCATCGCTTCGCAGCGGCGCAAAATCGGACAGGAGGTCGTCGAACAGCGTCTGGTTGTACACGCCAAAGTCGCGCACGTACACCTGGGCCCCGTTCGTCAGCCGGAACTCGCCCACAAACTGCTTCACCACCTGCGAATGCCCCAGTAGCTCTGAAGACAAAATTCATTGGGCTTTCTCCTCAACCCAGAATGTCATATTTCCCCTTGCGCTGGCTGGGCTTAGAGGACTGAAGAGACCCAGAGATGAGAGTTTGCCTACCAGCGCAATTTAACAATAAGTTGAATAGGGACAGGCTGAGAGCAACCACTGCCTGCACATGGATCGCACAGCTTCCCACGAGGAAGCTGATGACCAGGCAGATGCACCACTGCAGCTGATGAGGAAGCTGCACCTGGATCTCTCTGCCGTCCAGCTTGGCGGTGTAGTCACCCTTCCACTTGATGTCTGAGCGGTCCCAGGTCACGCCGCGGCCGCTGGCCACATGCGAGCGCAGCAGACAGCCCAGCGAGAAGAAGTGCAGCCGCATGAGGCTGTCCCCCAGCATTATCAGCCGCCGGCCCGCCATGCGCGCCGCCAGGTCGTCCGGGTCAGTCGGCCGCAGCTGGCACGCATCCGGCTGGAATATCTGCCTGCGCGTCACGCCATGCACACACTTCTTAGCACAACGACAAATTTTTTTGGACCGGGCAGGGTTCACATTACCATATCCGCGGGAGTTCTGTGGTAGTATTTGCTAGAGGCCTGCCGAAACATGAGCATCAATGTGAAACACCCAGCATCAAAACTAGGTATCTGGTCACTGGTGGAGCTGTGAAGAAGGTCCATGTGAGGTGCGCAGAGCTCAGCTGCTGCAGCCACTTCGGTGCAAAAACCCCACACAACAAAAGCGTGGAAACCAATACACATATAGATGTCACTGCAGAACTCTTGCAAACATCAGGGTGTCACTATCTCTCGAGGTGGCAGGAATGTTCACAATGCACGGATCCACCGCACCAGATTCCCTTCGTAACAATGTACATCTAAGCAGCGCACAGAGCAAATTTTGTTCACTTGCACTCGCTTCCCTGCTGAGTTGTAATGCTTTCCAAGGACAGAGCGCTGTGTAACACAGCCTGTGTTGGAGTCACACAGCGTGAGCGTGCTCACAAAATGCGGTGTGCACGCCGCTGAGGGCTGCACTTACCTGTACTGGCCTTTGATGAAGTCCGCGGGGACCGTGGCCTGGGGGTCAGGCTTGCGGCAGTCGTAGTCCTGCGTCCAGTCTGGGCAGTCCGAGGTCATCTCGTACTCGCCCATGTAGTCCGGGTCAGGGTGGTTCACCCACTTGCCTGCATCAGCGTCATGCACAGAAGTCAAAACGCTGGCCATGCAACAAGATAGCAGCCGTGCTGCATTCTCTATCAAAATAGCTCATCGGAACCAGCTCAATTGCTGCAAATGAGCAGTGCAGTCGGCTGATCAGGCAGATACATTGCATCTAGGACATGCACAGTTGCCAGCAACACAGATTCCTGCCATGTGAAGGTACTTCATCCAATGACACAAACAATGCCAATGTAGGTCAGTCAGCGTACCTGGCAGCTCTCGCAGATTGGAGAAGTCGCTACAGACGGGCAAAGAGACCCTGGTGCGGTCAGAGGAGGGCTCGGATTGCAGCAGCGAACTCGTCCCAGTGATGTTTCTGACAGCAGGCGCAGGGATAGGCGCACGCGACAGGGATCTAGCTGGGGCAGGTGCCTGCACTGGTGGTGAGCCAGGGAGGGGAGCACCCCCGCTGTTGAGGTACTGCAATGCTGCTGACACCATGTCCTGCATGCCTCCTCCATTTCCATTACAGCAAGTCGCAGTTATGAGCAAGAGAGGTGCAAGCAACTGGAGGACAGAGGCGTGCATTTGCCTTCTCCCACCGCTCATAGACCGATGTCAGCGATCAAGCGAGATCAACAGCATTTCTTGCAGTACCTAATAGTCAGAATTCTGCTCAAATGAGAGTATTATAAGACCACTAGATCAGTGTTCCGATCAGTCCGTGGCCTTTACCCCCAGTGGGCACTGATGTCCACAGAGACGCCAAGAAAATAACTCATAAGCTTATATCAATTCCTCGTGTCACCTTCGAACAATCACAAGTTGGATCCGTTTCCTGAGAGCTCAAGGCGAACGCACGCAGCTTTACCCTTGCTGCCACGCACGGGTTTCATGGCTTGAAGTATTTTAGGCCTACTGATATGGGTCTGCAATCTCTATGAGATCTGCAGACCGCAAATTCAATGGAAGTTTTTGATGACGTAGAATTTGGACGCGCATCGCGCTGTGACTTCCGAAATGCTCGGGTTAATCCCTTTGGGGTTAATCTCTTTGGGGTTGACCCAGGCCTGCAGCACGCCATCATGCCAGCCAAATGGATCTTACAGATTTCATGCCTGAATCAGAGTCTCTGATACCGCAGATTCCTGAGCTTCCAGGACCTTTGCTTGGCCAAGATTGCACAGCCTGTGACATTGGTAAGAGGATTGTACACTGTATCGCATTACTACTGAGTAAAGCATCAATAAAAGTGATCTCACTGCCTGTTTGCATTTCTGCTAGTGGTGCATGTGGCATTCACACTGTGGCAGTCCTACCCTTATAGGGGCCAGATGGGTAGTATTGTCAGGCACTTGCTTGCAAAAGGGCGCCAAGCTTTGCAGGGCTGCTGGCTCCAGCTTCTCATGATATATCAGTCACTGGTGCCACTCAGTGATTCTGCATGCAAGCGCCGCGGGCGGACGGCCTCTGGCAGCTGCAAATGGAGCTGGAGGATATGATTGAATAGTCCCTGACAAGACCAAAAAGGAGCACATTTCAATGGCTTTGCCCTTCCTTCAGCGATTGCAGACCCTGGATCAGCCCAGGATGCCAGGATGAGTCACACCACCACCCAAGTGGTCATACGGAATCGTACTTGCTGACCGGGACCTGGACTGGTGATCGCTCGGACTACACCAGGTTTCTTCAAAGTTTAAGTACTATAGAAGAGTATTCTGTCTCGATTACTGTTGTCAAGACCTCCAAGTATCTGTCGATGTTGCCAGGAGAGAGCAGAGTACTGCCCACAATGCCCGAACTTCGCGAGTTTGACGTTCTACGTCCTATCGAGCTGGCTTGATCGCGCCTGTGAGGGCACGTGGAGAGCTTATCAACATATATTCCAATATCAATGATGCAAACCGGTGGCTTCTCAGGTACTCAATATTCCGGACACCTTTGGCGCGCCTGCGGTGGTTTTCCTCAACCTGCAACAAGCAGTGCCGATGATCATGTCCAGTGCATCATGCAGTATGCCACGTTATTAGTATGGTGCATGAAATGAGATAAACAAGTTAAAGCAGACATTGGCGTCTTCTGGGAAAACCTCTGTGCTGACTTCGAGTGTACCACCATCGCTTGCAGGCGGTACATGGGTCTTGCTATGTTCTCTTCTACTGTCGCAGCCTCTAGCTGAATGCAGCAGAACTTCAGGTGGGACTGCTTGCCAACCTCCGAGTGTTTCTGGCAAAGCCCCAGTGGGAAGATTTACTTATAGATCTGTGCGTTGTGGTTGCTTGCCGACGACAGTGCACACTCAGGATGCTTCCAAATTTCGCAATCCCAGCTCACAACTTATTGCTCAATATCCTTCGCAACAAATGCCACATTTGTCTTGTGTGCTGGCCATGCAGCGCTAGAGTTCCGTGGGACGATACAAAGGGAAAACAGGAACAGCATCAGCCAATCAGATGGAGGGTTGGCGCTATCAGGCATCCGCCGAAAGATGCTGGAGCCCAGCTGTGTCAGTATCCTGCAGCAAGTGCTCCCAAAGGTATACCACTTTCTGTGAAGCCATATGATGGTATTTATATGGGGAGTTATTCTCTCGTCAACAAGTCATCTCGGATTGCATCATGAATCTCTGACTGCATCGAATACGGCCTTACTGGTGTTGCTCATAGGTGTGCTTTGCCATTTGATGCGTGTCAGTCGCATGAATCAATGTCACTATAAGTCAACCAATCACTTGACATGGCTGTGGTGGTTACAGGTGGCTTTGTTGTTTCTTGCGCCGGGAGCCATGCCACATGAGGAAGTCTGGACTGCATGGATTGGAGCACTGGCAGAAAAGACACGCTCAGAAATTTTCTGCAACCCAGAGGCTTTCGCCTGCTACGACGCCCAGCGAAAGACAGGGGATGAGATTCACAGCGTGTATGACCAGCAAGACTTCTTCACAATCTACCTCCACACCAGCCCAGGTCTGTGTACTTCCTCAGCATAAGTGCACATGCATTGCACAATTCCCTTCTGGTCTGCATGCATCACAGGTGTCTGCAGCATCCTTGTCTCTCTGTCGTCATGTAAGCAATGCACACAGCGCAGCATGTTTATGTGCTGGCAGGGAGTCTAATCGTCTTCTCTTGGTGCTACAAAGTACTGACTGTCCTGTTTCATGCTGCAGGCCACATGGGATGGCCCAAGGGCAGCATCTTCTACGGCAGAGACGTCCCAGATCCTGTTCGAGTGAGCGCTCAAATCAACTGACTAAATCTCTTGTAGTGCAATCTTGTGGAAACATTGGGCCTTCATAGAAGCTGTGTCGCTCACCACAAAGGAGGCCGGCTCTGATTTTTCTCTTGCATGCAGACGGCTTGGGGGCATCACAGCCTGACGGTGGCCACGCGCAAAGCCATGATAGAGGCCTTGAAAGACCCCTTGAACCAGCGTTTCCAGATGGTCTGCCCGGCCACTGTGCCCGTGCGGCCGCCGCTCTTCACCTACACGCAGCTTCTCGCGCACAACAAGAGCCGCATCCAAGACTTTGACCAGGTCGGATTCTCTTACATGATCCTTCTTCTTTGAGGTGACGGACTGCTCTCCTGGGATCAGCCTTGGAGTGGTGCTTAGTGGTCTATTCTTGTGCTTTCTGGGGCTGGGACTCCTTCTGTTTGAGGAAAGATCTCATTATGTCAGTATTGATGATAGTACTAGTAGGTAGAATGTAGGTAGCAGAGTAAGCGCATTCTGGTAAGAAGTGGTGCTCGGACATACAGAGCACTGTCTGATCTGTATAGTGTCATGTGGGGGTGCAGGAAGAGTCAGAGACTTGGAGCAGCAAGGCCTTCAGGTTCTCGCTGGACATGATTGCAGAGTATCCAATGCTGCACAAGCATGCGAGGCGGCACTGGCAGTGGGTGACGCTCAACAGAGAGCACGCTGAGATCATCGGCAAGGATGACTACGTCATCAAAATGTTCGACAAGCACTGCTTCTTCGGAGAAGAAAAGTGAGGCCTCAAAATGCATCTGCATTCCCTTGTCTTGCCAGATATTCCTCTTACTGTGTTGGCAGTTTCAGATTAGCCCGCCCAGTCCAATAATTCCAAATTTGGTCATGGTGTCTTCATTTTGTCAGGAGTGCTACCCTGCTCAATCGATCACAGGTTTGCATGAACTAAAGGACAGATTGAGCACTACAAAGGTGCTTTGCTCTGTGCAAGCAATGGTGCTTTAAAGATGACATGCCGTGTCAACGCAGGACATTCCGTAAGCTGAAATACAATTGGGGTGATTAGTCATGATTTGTCACGCGTACTATGCGCAGGAGGACGCTGGAATGCACCTCAGACGAGTCATACGTTGGCACGGCGCTGAGCTACTGGCTGGCAGAGAGGAATGAGAGCCTGGCCGAGCAGGCAGACGGGGATCTGGCAATGGCTGTAGCAACGCAGGCAGGAGGCTTCAAGGAAGAGGAGGTCACCGAAGAGACAGTCGCAGAGCTGCGCAACTCGTCCCCCAAATGGACCATCGATTTTTGGGCCGACCACCGCCGCACAAAGGGCTGCCGGGCCGTTGAACGGTGAGCGCCAGTTCCTCATGCCAAGATTAATGCATGGCACTTCACCGCTTATTACAGATCAGTAACCTCCCATGCATGAGACCACAAAGTGTCCCAGAGGGTGACACCGCTTTCAATTCAGGGGACTCAAAAAAAATGGATGCCTGTCCATTTCTAGGACTAGCAAACTTGACACAGTGCATCTGGTGAAAATTTGCCCTGCAGGCCTTACACCCCGCCCACTCTGCAGGCAATTTCATTAGAGTGTGTTAATTTGCAGTGCATGCATGCACACACACACGTGACAGTAAATGCAGCAATGACAGTGAACCAATATGGAACGAAATTTGCAAGCTGGTTGATGTGTGGTTGTGGGCAATGCAGGCCGCAGGTTGCACTCAGCAGCAAAGGGATGCTGGGCGACGCAGCTTCGAGGGAGGATGCATGTCAGATGTCAAAAGATCCCCTCAATTTTCCTCAGCGCATGGTACCTTATGAGGGCTGCTTATATTTTGCCAGGAAATTCATGCCACCGGTGGCGGAGACCGTCAAAGCTATTCTCAAGGATTTTTACGTCATTTAATGCCTTTGCATTTTATGCAGGCCTAGCTAGACTGTTGTTTAGACCAGTTGTTGGCTGGGGAAAAGCTTTGCAGCAACAGGGCCCTGTGACCTTGCCTGGAAATTTTTTTTTTCTGGGAGCCATGTACGGTGGCTAGTTCTAGCACTATATCACTTACTTCTGATGCGTGTGCATTTTTATTGTGTGCTGTCCATATATTGATGGCAGCACATCTTTGATCATTGGTTGCAACTGGTGCCAATTGGTGCCAGGAAAGACGGTGAGATTTGACTAATAGAGTCTTGTTTGAGCCTCGACAGCATTTTGACGAGGCGGTGTCCAAGTGGTACCATTGTGGCACTTGCGTGGTTATATTTAGAAATCGTGCACATGCAGGGCAGGGCTTTGCTCGACATGTAGAACTCGTATATCCCAGCCTTTATGAATTGATTTTGTAGCGTTTCTATGTTTGTTGCAAGATTTGACATTGCCGGTCCGTGAAGTGCACTGGCTCGGCAGCAACTTGAAGTTAAAAACCTTAACAATGGCTGCATTTGGCCGGATGCTGATGTAATCAGAATATGTGCTTGCATACTATAGTCCCCGGCTGGCGGGGGCCGGTACAAATACTGAGCACCTTGCCCACGGTTGATTGGGTCTTGCTTGGATCTGGCGAGTCCAACAAGGGTAGGATTGTGGCAGCCTTTAACTGCAGCTTGTCTGGAGGACGCACCTAGCCTCTTGGCAGGAAAAGCATGTAATAATAATAATAATAATAATAATAGTAATAATAATAATAATAATAATAATAATAATAATAATAATAATAATAATAATAATAATAATAATAATAATAATAATAATAATAATAATAATAATAATAATAATAATAATAATAATGCTATAGTCTCTGCAAGAGGACTATTGCACATTCATGCAGTTCTGCCAGGATGACTTTACAGCACACATTTTGCCAATTAAGCACATGTATTGCATGGCTGCACTTCACAGGGGATATACCCTGCTGGTGGTGTTGCTAAGAAGGAAATTTTGCTCCCAGAAGCCAACATTTCCTCCGCTCAATGTGTCCAGCCACAGAAGCACTACCGCTTCTCAGAAAGAGTCTTTCTGCACACTTGGTACTGAGCTGCTAATCAGCAAGAGACACTCAGGTGCTCACACAAGTGCTCTTCAGGCATGCATGCCATGCTGATGTCTGTCAACCGTCTGCCCCACTCTGATAGATTGCCGGGGCTTATCAGGGCACGCGACTCATTCTGACAAGCTGTACAAACACTGGTGGCACACATTTCAACAAGAGGGCACACGGCCCCAAACGCTGCAGACAACAAGATCCTTTCAACATAGAAGAGAATCGGTAAGAGACTTGGATTTGAATTCGAAGTTTAAAGGTAGAAAGAGCAGCGGCGTTCAGTGGCGGTCGCTGCCCTGGAAGGTGCCCAACTTTGCGTAGGAGCACATCAGGTCTACAATTGCATCAGAAGCTGACGGCTCATGTGTCTGAGCTGATGTGGTGTAGATGAAGAGGCTCCGGTACTTCATGACCGCCCTTCGCTTGGCCTCCATCCACTCGTTCGGCATCTGCAATCAGGCCACCCAGCCTCTCAAACATTTGCAAATATTCATTTTCCTGTCTCCCGCTGCTCTATTTTATACCGTCCCCTGTGCTCAAGCAAGTGCTGATGAAGCAAGAGTTTGGCTGCAGGCCAGCAAAGTAATGCTGCTCTGTGCATGACTGGCAGCGGTCCGACAACTGCGGTGCAGGGATTGCAGCGCATGCAAAAGCATGTTCGCTGCCCATTTGAGGGCGGCAGTGCACAGCTTGCAATCCATGTGCCCCATGCATGCAGAAGAGCGCCACAGGTCTCCCATGCATGATGTCCTGACCATACTGTCCTAAGGCTAAAGAAATGCTAATTTTGAATGGAAATTTGCAAACAGCACCTGTCGCAGGTAGGGCAGCACGGCGTCCACTCTTCGCAGAGGGATGATGGAAGTGGCCGGGATATCCGCAAACCACCAGGCAGGACTGAACCTGTCCTCAGCCTGTGTCAGATTGCACAACGAGACCTCAGTAAGAGCGCATCAGCTGGAATAGAAGTGCAGAGTATGGGATCGTATCCGACTGCAGATGGACACTTTGTCCATTCACTAGACCTTGACCTGGCATTTGGGCGTTCACATAGCAATTTTCAGTGGTCAGCAGCCATCAACAGAACAATGGACCTAGCTGACCCTAGTGACTGAGTTGCAGTCTTGCATGACTTGGATGGCAAGTATTCCAAGGGCAGACAGCCATTGCCGGGGTCAAGATGTGATGTTGAAGTATACTGTAATTGAGGAGGGGGTGAGTCTTGCCTGGGTGCGGGGATCGAGCCCCTTGTGCATTTTGAGTTCGGGGTGCGACCACCAGGGCAGCGCCTCTGAGGGCTGGCTGGAAATGTTCAGGAACAGGGCCGCCTTGGCATAGTCCACCTGGCACGCAGCACACCAGGAACGCAGCCATCAGCCTCGTGGCACTGACATAAATACCTGCCAACTGCTTAGTATCAGCCTGCATGAAAATGTTGTAGAGGCAAATATGATAAGGTGATGCATACAGTATCTGAATTTCTACAAGTATCACAGCCTCCCTTCATCTAAAAGCACCCACAAAGTGCAATGTCAGCCCACATTCTCCGCACTCAACACAAACCCAGGAAGAGCTAGAAGCAGTGAGAATTGGTAGTAAAAGATAAGTACCACTGACAAGTCACAGAGCCAGGCAACAGCAAATAGCAGCGGGGCTGCAGGGGCGTACCTTCTGGGTGAGGGGCAGGGAGTGCCAGGGCGGCCCAATGAAGACAGGGATGCAGCCAGCCAGAAAGGCCTCTGTCAGCCGCTGACTGGACTGACTGTTGCCCGGGAGAATCAGGCAGAACGCGCTGTTGGCCATGCTTTCTAACACCGAGCGGTGCTTCTGGGTCGCGAAGACGTTCTGCTCAAACTCGCGCTCCGTGCACTTCACCTGCGAGATGGCACCCCCACATGCATGCGTCAGAGTAGCCCAAACTTCCAATGCAAGATGAGTGCTGGATGAGACTTGTGTGCAATGCACACAGCATTGCACAAAGCATTGGTGGCTGCTGCCTTGGTTTTCTGCTCAAATTGAGCCTGAGTGCCTTCCTGCATACTGCCAGCGCACGATTCATCTGCCCATGGTCACAATGCATGAAGGTGTAATCCCAGCCGGATAGTAGGGGATGGTTGTGATGAGACAGGAAGGCACACAGCCGAGACAGGAGGAATGGCAAGCGAACCTCGTCGCCGGCCTCGCGCCCGTGGCAACAGACGTTGATCTCCGGGGCGGTCCCGGCTATGGGCGGCGGCTGGTCCCCCTGCGCGATGCCCTCGCGCATGTGCCGCACCACGTGACTCCTCATCAGCTTCCCCGTGTTGCTGGGAATGGCTGGGTCGCACTTCCCCCTGCAGCGCCAATGCAACATTTTGAATTGAATTGATTTTGATTTTGATTTTGATATTGATTTCGATTTTTGAATCGAAATCTACATGGGGGAGTTCAGCAACGGGCCTGCTTTGACATCGAGAAACTTGGCTTGAACAGAAGAGAACAGAACAGCAAGGCTGTGGCTGCTGCATGCCAGACCAACTTTTCATCAAATTGCACTCTGAAGGGTAGAAAGTAAAATTTGTGCATGGTAAAAAGCGTGGTGGGTCACCTGAAGAAGAGCAGGCTCTCTTTCTCGCCGTCTGGCCGCAGGGGAATGGTGTTGATGCTCTCTGTGGAGCTGTAGGGCACCACTATGGTCGACCTGCCATGCACAACTCTCTCATTCAGTCCATGCAACTTGCGCAAAAACCTCAATGTAATGCGCATGTCTGCTTCCATCTTTCAACAAAGGTTTACTAAATCTCTGAGAGCCAGCAGGCATCAATAAGCTGCTTGAAAAGAGGGTCTGCCATTGCAAAAGCTCTCTGGCTCAATCATAGCTTGTGGTCATGCAAGGAACAACCAATTGGCAGCCTCTGCATCTGCCTCTATGATCTTGTCTGGAGGATGGCATTTGGTAAACATGCAACGACAGAAGCTGTCTTCCTGACATCAAGTGACTGTTCAGCCTCAACTCTCGATAAACTTGTCCTTGTTGACAAGGCGCCCGGGTGTTGCCGCCACCCGAAGAGGAGCGGAAGTAGCCGGTTCAAATCCGGCAGCGGCCAGACCCTTTTTTCTTCATTTTTTCAAGTGGGCAAAAGTGCAAGCACCTGGGGCTGTAGGAGGGGCAACGCCATCGCTGCCCCTGCTCCACTGCCAGCACAGTGGCCCATTGGAAGTCAACGCACATCATATCCTGGTACGCGGTCGTGACAGCCAGGTCGTCCCACTCGAAGCCCGGGTGCGAGTGGTAGAACACAAAGTCCCGCCCACCCGTGCGCCGCCACCGCGGCAGGCCCATGATTGCCCTGCGCAGTGATTCATCGAAACGCCGTCAGCCGCCAACTCATGACTGCATGACTGCATCCGCTCAGGGACCACATGACTCCAAGCTTGGTGCTGCAGGCGGAAAATGCGCATGTAACAGGCACGTACAATAATGAAAGTTTTGTTGTTTGTGTCTGATCAGATTATAAGAGCGCGCCACTTAAATGACGCGCCCGAATGCAATACTTAATACTGCAATACTGAATCACACTCTACTGCAGAATTCACGACAAGTGGTGCAGCCAAGATCCCTTCTTTCCCCCGTCAAGGGGTAGGGGACTGAGACGTCCAAAGGAGGCAGGCTTGCAGGCACCGTAGCTGGGCCGTAGCCTAGACAACCCATACCCTCTGCGTGACTCATGTGATATTCCACCAGCAAGCATTCAGTCGTAACTCGAGCGGCGTCAGAATTTTAGGTTTAAAATTTTGAGGAAGCACCTGTAGGAGGAGAGGAGGTATTGGCCGGCTGAGCGGGTGGGGTTGTAGTTTTCGCGCAGCCACCAGTGGTCGCGCACGTGGTGGTCTCCGAGCGCCCACATGATGTAGCAGTAGTCGTAGACGTACACAACGTCCGCCTCCGCTATCGTGCGCACGCTGTTCACGCTGTTGCGCAGCGTGTGGTACACATACCTGCATGCATGCACCAGCACATGTCATTTTCCAATATTGATAAACAGATGTCCACTCTGCATACACTGAAGGTGATGACGGGTCATAGCATTCCCCCAAAAAACCACCCAACAGGACAATAGAGAATAATTACCATGAGGTGTTCACTGGGCCTCCAGGTATTCAGAGAGGGGCTTTTGTGAGCGTGGACAAGGGATCAAAAATCCACGAATTTGATTAATAGCCCTTCATCACCACTTACACAAGCTGCTCATGTCAGAAAAGGCAGAAACTGCGCTGCCTGACTCATATTTTGCAGCAGCGGCTGATCCCGCCGGAGCTCTTGGGAAGGGTGTGCATAATTGGAGGTATTGTGCCACTTGTTGGTCAGCAAGTGGCTGCACAGACTTGGCCAAGGACACCAGTGAGAAGGGAGCATGGACTGCGGCATTGCAGAAGAGCTGGCTCGCATGCCCTGATCAATTCCTCAACTTTCTTCTTATCAATCGATGAAACAAGGGTCCTGCAAGAGGGGACGCACCATGGCCCCGCATTCTGGCTGAGGTAGTGCGGTTGGGTGGTGTAGGGGTAGATCCACTCGTGGCCCTCCGGCGGCACCGGTTGCGAGAAATTGGGCACGATGGCCGGGTTTGGCAGCGTCATGCCGCTCTCAGGGTCAGCCACAAACTGGTCCACTGAGCACGACGGGAACCCAAGCTCCACCGCTATCTCAGACACATCCTGCAGATCAAAGATGATTACGTAGTAAATCTCAGGTGCAATCCAAAAATCCATGGTCCTGATTAGTGCTGGGAGGGTAGCCTGGACAGGCAGTTGAGACGCATTGATGCCTGCTAAAAAATTGTCCAGGATTCATCGAGGCTTCTCTTGGCAAGACTGTTAGTGTTCTGAATGCCCAACGAGCAATTCACACCATTGAAGGGTTTGCAGAGGACTGTACCAGGAGGAAGAACTTGCAGGGTGCGTTCTGGTTCTTATGGCAGCCGCCGCTGGCGCCCCCAACAGCCCCGGCCGGCTGCCCCTTTTTGCCCTCCTCCTTCCCAGCTTTCTTCCGCGAAATGTGCCCGGTGCGATTCCCCGTCTTGGCCGCCCCGCCGGCCGACCTGTCCCTGAGCAGGCTGGACACATTTCGCAGCTCGGCCTCGGTGGCATTCCTGGGCATCGGGTACGGCAGCTGCATCTGCGCCGGCAGCAGCCGTACGACGCCGAGTGTCGCCGTGTCATTCCCCCGCTCGAACTTCACGAGTTCCGCGCCCGTCGTGACGTTTCCGACTGTCGTCTGCGAGATGGCGGCTGCGGCCGTCACGGCACCGTCGGCGTCGGTCTGGATGAGTAACTCCGACTGCGTGTGCGCGTGCTGCGCGATGACTTCCCCCTCGGTCCCCTCGGGGTCCTTCGCAGGCTCCCCCCCGGCTGCCGCCGGATCCCCAGCGGTGGCCGCCGCCAGCCGCGCGGCCGCCGCGCCATCGAGCGCCCCCGGGTATACGTCCAGTGCCTGGGCAGGCAATAATATCCCACTTCCCCTGGTCCCTCCGGTCCCCCCGGCGGCAGCTGCCTGTTCTGGCAACTGCTGCTGGCCTACCCCTGCGGCAGCAACAGCGTCCAATGCCGGAAGGGGGTCAATCTCCGGCTTCTGTTGTTCCGATGTAGGGAGCGTCAAGTTAGCCTGCGGCTCGGTGGGGTTGTCAACTACGCTCTGCTGCGGCAGGCTGAGCAGCGTGCCGGCTGTTGCGTTGGAGTGCTGCAGCGCTGTCGCGAGCACCTGCACAGAATGGGATGAACTCACTCTATGACAGGAACGGACCCTAAGACAGTGGGCCTTCCGCCTGCAACAGCCCTGCCATCGCTAGACCACCTTCCAAACAGAAGCAGGGCTTCAGACTGCTGCAGAGAGATGACAGTGGGCTTTGACGCTATGCTTTGTGCACTGCAGTGGAAGATGCAGGAACGCACCTGTGCCAGCGAGGCTGCCAGCTGCTGGTCGGTGCTGAGGGCGCCGCTCTGTTGCGTGGAGTTCCCTGAAGCTGCATCTCCCGCTGCATGGTAGGGGTCCGTCTGCTGCAATGTGAGCGCTGTGCCCCCCTCAGCGGCAGCTGAATGACCTGCGCATTCAGATCATTTCACACATCTGGTTGAAGGTGGTGCTTGTAAGAAACTGTTTCTGTAGTCGAGCAAGGGAGCTCAACCAACACATGCGGGCCTGCAAAGAAAACTTGGTGCAATCGAGACATATACAAGAACGTGGGTATGAGGAAATGGGGGTTGGCTGTCAGTGTCACCCTTTTGCGGATATTACAAGGGTGTACCTGTCAAGGCAGATAGGATGCACAGGAGGGCCGCGCTGCAGGCTCCTGAATTGCTGCGCCCCTTCATTTTTGGCAGCTATGGAGCAAAGCCAAAGCTCGGCATCTGGAGAAGTGGCCAGGAGTCATGCTCTCATGCTGCTGCAACGTAAGAAGATCATGGATAGAGGCCTCCTGCAGGTCAAGTGCACAGGGTTGGACACCAGTAAAAGGCCAGAGCAGTATAGACGATGAGGGCGAGTAAGTTTGTATGTAGTACTCCCGAGTATGGTACATTGATGATAGCTTGGGTTGCAAATCAAGCAGAAATCGGAACCAGGGAGCTAGCATCAGCATCCAAGGATAGTACTAGTTTTGCGAGTGAACGGTGCACTACTCGTGACATTACCTGTTACACTATTCTGTACAGCTTTTATGCTTCAGATCGCCTGCATTATCTGGGAGAATCCTTTTAGACCTGATTGGACGAGTTCTCTAGAATACTTCTGACAAGGAGTCCGACCTTTCGCTGGACAGCGATCCTAGCGATCGCTTTACGAGAGCCTGTGCATCAAATGCAGATTGAAAAGGAGTTGATAACGAGCAGGAGAAGAGTTCCAACCCGACCCTAATGCCCTCACAGCGAAGAACTTCACTTCCCAGCGAGATTTTGTAAATTTGCATAGGTTATCGCCCTTTTCATGCGTACTGTTCGCAGGCGTTCCTGTTTGTTAAGCTGAGAACAAATGATTCTACCCCAAAAAAGGATTCTTCACTTTTGCTCACAGGATCTTCCTCGCAATATCTGCCATTCGGGATCTTCGGGTCATTTCATAATTTTATTGCGCAAGACTAGTTTGCCCAAGTGTAGCTTGAAGGCGTGCGTGGTCACGACGGTACACAGCGGACGCTTTTTCTCGTCTGGTATGGTCTGCTTCTCGTTGATGACGAAGGGGAATGTCGAGAGCAACAAACTCTCGCAACTAAGACCTTGCAAGCACCAGGTGGGTCCCAAGCCGACACGTTAATCGGGCGTTGAAACCTGGGTAGACTGGTCCTGTCAGAGGTGCTGCAGTAGCCAAGAGCAACTTCGTTCGTACGAATGTGCTGTTGGGGACGCATCTCAAAACGAAAATACTCATAGGGTATCTTCTAAAAGTGTTCGTTCTGAAGGAAGGGGCTCGGCCTTTGGTCTGAATATGCTGCTTGGTCTGTTGTGCAGGTAGCAGGACATCTGTTCGAAGGTGGGACACTCACTCAAGCACTAATCAGCAATTCTAATTTCTCATACATATTCATACACTGAAATTGAAGTAGAGGCCAGGGCCCCTTTGGTGTTTCCTGCTGACATATGTTGGGTAATTGTATTCATGCAGAGGGCAAAGCTGGATCTCTCGTTGACGACTCTGGGCACTTCTATAAGCCACTGCAGGTGAACATAATGAGTTCACTCACCCTCGCCTGGATCCACGAACCAAGCACTTGCCCCTTTCGCTGACTGGCAACTTTATGCATGTGACTGTCTTGCAAAGACAGTGCAGCTGCTGATCGCTAGAGACATTGGTCAAGCTGATTCCTCCAAGTTTTAATTGCTGATCACGTTTTTATCTTGGCAGCGCAAGGGCGTAAGCCTACAAAGAGCAGAACGTGATCTCTCTCCAACGTGCCAATTCAGGGTGGGCCCCGTGGGCGGAGGGAGCACGAGTTCTACGAGACAATCCGAGCGGAGAAGGAAGCGTGTGCAGAGAGGCGGAGCGCCTCAGGTCCGGCTCTGGCACAGCCCTCAGTCTGTGAAAGCCACTTTGCTTGTAGCAGCTTGCCGCTGGACTGTCAAAAGTGCCCCTGATTTGCGGCACATGCATTCTGTCAAACTTCATCCCTGGCAACTGTTCTGGGACCCATCTGCTGGCCAGAAGCTTCCTGAGGAGCCAAAGTACATGTCACAGGCAAAGCAGGGGGGTCACAATGGCTGTGGGATGTTCAGGCAGCGAGGATGGGCACAGTGCATGCGAGGAGGCGTCCAGCAGCGGGCGCAGCACAGAGGAGGAGGAGTACAGCTGGGGGCAGGTCCCATTCTGCATACGCAACGCCGTGCTGCTCTCGGTCATACCCGATTACCGTGTGCCCCGCCCGCTGTGCCTTTTACTTTGCTTGACCTGCGGCTCTGATGGCAGAAGTGCATTGCAGTCGTCTCAGTCAGGCGCTGCGTTTCGCGTGGTTGCCCTTGGGCCACCTCAGTGTGTGACGCTCCCGCATGCAATATTTGTGTTGCACCTTTGTTTTGCACACCTGTTCAGACTGTTCTTTCAAACTTCATTCAAGCATCGTGCTTGCTGGCGTGTGTTTTACCGAAGCTTCTCAGAGGCTTGAGCCTGCGTGGTTGGTCGGGGAACATGGAGTGTTGAAAATGTCACATTGGGTTCTGCAGATGGAGTGGTGATGGCTGGAGGGCGCATGCTAGTGGAGCTTGAGGATGTGGCGCAGCACTACCGGCGGCCCAGCATCATAGACATCAAGGTTAGATCTTGTATTTCTTCAGGTTATATGACAGGGTCCAAGTTGCACAAGGTTTCAATTGATGTGTGCCTCAGTTGGGCAGGAAGAAAAGTCAGTTTCTCAAGTGGGCAGCCATGGAAAGCGCCCGAGAATGTTTTCGGTGGGAGAGGAGTGTTCAAGGATTTGAGTGTGGCCCAGTGAGCGCATGTGGCTGGGTTGCAGGTGGGCTACCAGACGTGGTACCCCAACGCGGACCCCTCCTACATCCAGCGCTGCCAGATAAAGGACGAGCAGACCACGCAGGCCACCTTCGGCTTCAAAGTCTGCGGCATGCAGGTGGGCTGCAGCTTGTCCTCCTCGAAGGGTTCTGCTCTTTTCAGCATGCATGCGGCTTTGGGGCAAAGTCTTCTTCACACAGGGCCCCAAGCTTTCCTTGCCTTGCCAGTCAGGGGACCTATCAACTCGTTATTTACTTCAGAGCCAGTTGATGCAGTGGTTGGTGACTCCAGCATCATTACTAAGGGGTGAGTGATGGCGCCAGGTGTACCGGGCCTGCCAGCGGGGCTACTGGCGCGCTAGCAAGCGCTGGTGCAAGGCGCTGCAGCCGGAGGCGGTCAACAAGGCGCTGCTGCGATTCGCCAACAACGAGGCCGGCCTGCGCCCGGCCGATGTCTATGGTGGGCCCAACGGCGCCTTTGCGCAGCTGCAGCAGCTCGCAGCCTGGTTCCAGGTGCACCCCCCTGTCCCCACCCATCACTCCAGCCATGGCGGAGCAATGTAAGTGATGCAACGCCATACAAAGCACACGATGGAGAATCCCACCTTGACAGCCCCAGAAGCGGGGAAGTCATCATGGGAACACCGAAGCAGAGGTTTGGGAAGCCTTGTGGAGATTGCTCTGTCCATCATACATGGAGGTCCAGGAAAGATTAGTATTGCATGCGGCTCCCACCAGTTGCCCCCAGGTCCCAAGAAGTGCTGGCTGCTCGAGAAGATTGTTCTGTGCTGGTCGGCTCCGCGCATGCATGCTCTGCTCTCTGCTGACCCGGGGAGAACAACCTTCGCAAATTTTCCACTTTCTGCCCCAGGTGCTCAACATCAAGATCAGCCAGCTGCTTTCGAAGGCTCAAGGCTGTTTCTATGTGTGCCGCGCAGATGCAGCGGGACTTCCAGTTCTACAGCAGCTCGGTGCTTATGATCTACGAGGGGGATGCTGCGAGCGCAGAGGATGCCAACGTGTCAATCCGGCTCGTGGACTTTGCGCACAGCTTCCCCAGCCAGGGCGCCAAGGACCTCAACTTCCTGCGCGGCCTCCTCGCGCTAACAAGCACGCTGTCCAGCGTGCTGTGCCTTGACCACCACGACTGCTTGTTCTAAGCCCTATCTGGGCCGGGAGCTATGACCGTGTGAGAGGGCACCGCCCCTTGTAGCACCGCAGAGTCCTGTTTTGGCCGGGGACTGACCGCGTCACTTGGCGCCGCACCAAAATCCTGTTTTGGCGCTGCCAACCAAGATCGCCCCTGGCGCCACGGCCTGTTTTGGCTTGGACCATTACGGTTGCCTATTCTAGCAATGCGTCCTTATTAGGCGTGGCCGAATCAGAACGCCTGTTCTGGCGCCGCGCCTAACAAGCTCAGAGCAGCGCTGACCCCTCGCTTTAGCTTGCCGGATGTGAACATGCTGCACAATCCCATACCTTGATCTCTTGAGCACCGGATGCGCCGTAGCAGCATACTGAAAGGAGCTCAAGTGCCGGAGACGAGCTGATCAAGGGAGTTGTTGCTCGTGGGATTTGTGTGCTGTGCGACGCTGGAACAGTGCTAAAGAAGGTCATGTGAGGTGGCGGTTGTGGCTGGCGTCGACGCAGGCATGCAGCAGTTTTAGTATTGAAAGTAGATTCTGTTGCCCGCCAGAGACTGTGTATGTGTCCGTCATGACTGCGCACTGCTTAGGAATGCTTTCCCGGCACGTCTGCTTGGTTGTTTTCTGTTGTTGCGTTTTGTGTCAGCTGAGTATACGATATATCTGCCATGAACATCTGTGACACCTGTAGAGCGTGCACATTATTTGTATATTGCACAGTATTCTGCTATGGTGCCTTCCTGCCCGTTGATCAATAGCAGATGTGTAGAATTAGCCAGGCGCAGCGCGCTAGTTAGAACAGCCTCTTCAGACAGGTAGTTTGGGGTTCAGCAGAGATTTTGGATTGCTCTTGCAATGCTAGGTAGTCCTGTTGTATCCAATTGGCACTCTTGTGCACCATAGATACAGTGTGGGCTTTGTTCATAGCGGCTACCTTGGGGGGCCTTGTAAAGACTTTCTCCGGAAGCTGAGTACGTAGAAACTCTACGTGAGCTGTCCAACATGAGTCGTTTTATTTGGGTCAAAAGTGCATGCATGCATGCATGCATGGAAAGCCGGTCCACATACACAGTGCCAGCCAGTGGACATCACAAGATTGCCATTGAACGCTTCAAAAGGGAATACTCAAATAAGCGATTACAGTGGTCGGCTTCACACAGCGTCGGACAACCCTTTGTAGCAACCCTTGGAAAGGGGTTGGTGAGCAAATGTCCACCTTTCAAGTCCTTTGAAAGCCGGACTCCCACCAGCCTCAACCCAGTCAGAATGCAGACCAAAATGTTTCCCTGTAAGTTGCTACCCTAGTCATACCTTTTATACTTCACCTAACATGGTTGGGGAAATGGTTCCAGAAAAATCAGTGACTCACAACACACCGAAATAAAATATGAATCCACACTGTGCACTGAACCAAAAATCCTTGAAGCCAGTCAGGCGCAAATATATAGAATGTGAACCAGGAGGGTGGAGGAAGTCACTTTGCTGTGCATCAGCACACACTCTACTGTACTTCGGTAATCAATTAAGACCTGCCCAATCCTTCACCATTCAAATCAAGTCTCACCAAAGCTGCCGACCCAGCAAATGGTTCAATCAGACAAACCCAGTGACAGCAGTGCTCACCGCAATTCTGCCAAAGCTGTAAGAATTTAGTTCTTGCAGGTAAAATACTTCACAAGACACTCCCTGTAGACTGCTCCTAAACAGTTACACCAGTCCTCCCTCACACATTAATGTGCAGCCTGCCTGTGTGCGTGGGAGCAACCTGGGCATAGATTTATTGCAAAGGAGTGCCGCATGTTATGTGGAGGATTGATACAGAATATCAGTACTGCTCACTTGCCGCTGAGGGACTATTCAAGGCTTGTACATCTTGTCAGGCTTGTCCATCTTCTCGGGCATGGCCTTCACCTCCTTGACCTCAACCTGCACCAGACATCACCCCTCTCAGTGATTCACCCCACCTTTTTACATTCGCCCTGTCTCAGGACTCCATGTGCAGAACACTGCGCCCCTAGTGAGACCTGCTCAAGAGGAGCCACAGCTCTGCACTGCAAGGCCCTTGGGCTGCATCATATACTGAACAGGACATTCAGCAGGAGGAGCAACATTTAGACAGCTGCTCAATCAGCAAAACAGACTGGCAACCCTGCAGCATCTTATCCCCCTGCTACTGTGTTTTCATTCCTTGAATTGGAGGTGATATGCAGCAGGCTGCCCTGGGCGTTGCTACAATTTGTGGGAGTCTGGAAATTCAGGGTGCACACACCTTGGGGGCCTCAGTGGGCATGGGGGTGGGTGAAGGGGTAGGGGAGGGGGTGGGTGACGGGGTGGGTGATGGGGTGGGTGATGGGGTGGGCGAAGGGGTGGGTGAAGGGGTGGGTGTGGGGGTCACCGGCACCTGCAGAAAGCAACATGTAGCGTCAGATCAACACAGAGCCAATTGCTTCTCAATCAGTCATATTTCTTGGCCTGGGCCGTTTGTAGCTGCCAAGCAGAGCATGCACAGTGCTGCCTGTGTGTCTCGCCTGCTCATTCGCTGTATACACGTAGCTGTAAAATGCACACGTCCATATACAGTAGTTGGCCTATCCAGTCTAGGCATGCCGTCATCTTGTTGAGCAATGGGGAGCAACCCGGTGTAACCTGCTGCTGTCAGCCTTACAGATGCTTCAAGCACAGGCATGAGAAAAATGACCAAAGAAAGGAATGACCAGAGAAATACATGAGAAGATTCCCACCTGGATGGTGTAGCACGGAGGAGGCGCGGGCACATCCTTGAGCTTCATCTCCTCCTTGGGCATTTTGTCCATGGGCATTTTGTCACCCTCCATGCCGGCCAGACGGCGGCCGCCGTAAAACTTGTCGGGCTTGTCCATCTTCAGGGGCTTGTCCTCCTTCACCGGCGCGGGCGCGGGCGGGCAGATCACCTGCACCCAGTTTCGGATTTGAACTCAGGATATTGTCATTCGTCTAATGCCATCATGCATTGACTCTTCATTCACCCCTGTGCATGCCTGGAGCAGATACAAAACTACATGGGCATCTGCTGGGAAGCAAGCTGTGTCTGCACGTTTACCATCTCTCTAGAGTCTGTACAGAGCAGGTACAGGAACTCTGCAGCAGATATGTACTGCGTGAGACCGGGTGAGGTGGGGCTTGCCTGGGTGACAGTGGGCACGGGGGTGGGAGATGGGGTCTCAACTGGAGCGTAGGTGGGCTCCGGAGTGGGGCTGCAGCACAGCACATACAAGTCTCAGCCTAGATACAGCTCTTGACTGCTTTTTTCTGCAGGATGCAGTCATCCTATCTCTCCTGGACACCAGGCTCTTGGCTGCAGGTCTTCAAGGTGGTGGACAATACAAACACAGCGCACTCGGTGCGACGCAATGCCCACAGCTATCACCTGCGGCCGGTGTTCTTGACCTGCAAGCTCAATTGCAAGACATGACATACAGCAATGCTTCCAAGTAAGCATCACAGGGCGAACCTGGGGGTGGGAGACGGGGTGGGTGAGGGGGTAGGCTCCGGGGTGGGTGATGGGGTGGGCGAGGGGGTGGGTGAAGGGGTAGGCTCCGGGGTGGGTGAAGGGGTGGGTGAAGGGGTAGGTGAGGGGGTGGGCGAGGGGGTCAGGTAGACAGTGGGGCCTGGGACCTCGACATACACAGTCGGGCCTGGCACCGGCACCGACACATACACAACCTGCACAGGCGGCAGATGAAGTCTCAGGCATTGCAAGAACCGCTATATGGCCAGCAGTTCCTCTACTGACTGCCTTGGGCATGCGCACAGCTGCAACAACAGTGAAATTCGCAACAAATCGAGAGCAGAGATGGTCCACAACGCATTGGTAGCTGAGCCAAGCTTGCATGAGATACACATGATTTTAGGCAGACATTGTGGTTTTGTTCATGAAGGTCCTTTGAGGGGAAGACAAATCGAAGGTCATTAGACTAGGAGCAAATACAGGCAAGACTGTGCTGCCCCACCTTCTCCTTGGGCTCCTTGTCCTTGAACTCAGGTGCTGGCTTGAATTCAGGGGCAGGCTTGAAGTCCATAGGCTTGGAGTCCATTGACTTGTCATCTCCTCCCTTGAGGCTGCGACCACCTGCACAGGGGAGAAGACGTCAGAGCAAGTGGGAATTCGGATGCGCTGGCAGTGCTTTCGCAGCCACAGTAGCCAGGAAGCCATGAAGCAGCCGGGCCGATGCTTCGCAAAAAGCCCTCAAAGGAGTGCAGGCTCGAACCACATAGATTCAGGCGCGCCAGTCCCGCAGGGACCGCACGGCAAAGGGCTCAAGTGTCACAGCGATCTGAATCCGATCTGCGCCCGCCCTGTCACTGACGCCCGGTGGGAAATGATATTCAACTGAATAATGTGCCGTGATGAAGCACTTGAAACGCTGCCATGGCCAATTGCAAGGTGCATCACCCCGCGGCACCTCAAGGCTCTTCCCACCGATATCACGTGTAGGCATGGCCATCAACGCTGCACTGCGACATAAACAGCCCAAGAAACCCAATCTGGCAGACATTTTCACAGGATTTTGAGTAAGCGCTCAATCCCCAGGCACTTAAGCTGCATAGTATCTGTACAATTGGCTCCACAGCAAGCGCAAGTCCGGTGCGTCATGCGGTTTCGCAAACTCATCTGGCGGCTAAGACTCCAAATTGTCCCAAACACCAAGCTTAACATCATACGTAAAGCTCATGTAGACAGCTGAGACCCAGAAAGGTAAATCTTGGCGACGTACTGACCGTCTTCAAAAGTGTACGGATAAATGGTCGACAACCCCACGCCGACTGAGGAGGGCTGTACTCCGGAAAGGAAGAGCTTTAGGACCCCAAAATAATCAGAATGATGGCAACACCCGATACAGACCAATTCGGCACCTCTTGGCGCAACAACCTGGTCTTGCAGCTTCCCCGTGAAAGCTCGGATGCTCCGCATGTTAGTCAGACCAAATTTGACCGAGCGATTCCGCCAAGCGACCAACAGCTGGCCTGTACACGCTGATAAATGATAATTTGAGCCCTATTGGCTTGCATTTTACAGCGCTGAGGAGCTGGTAGTTCGCCAAATTGAATTAAAGGACATTGACTGATGCCATCGGCTTCCTACCTGCGCTATGGGCGACGCATACGGACGCGGCGAGGAGGGCAAGGAGGAATATGGCTTTTCCCATCTTAGCGGCTCACGCTTGACTGGATACTCAGAGTTCTTGGGTGCGTAGTGCGGAGACAATCCTTCGACCTCTGCAAGTGTCCGAGGGGGTGGGAACATTAAAATGTGGCAGGAAATATTGAGGGCCCTTCGGGACGCGCCAGATGTCCCCCATACAGGGCCCTTTCAATTCACCCCCACATGGAGTCGACCACCCCCCAACTTTTCTATCCTTTTATTGGGGTCCTCCTCGACCCTGATAATTTTATGCATTTGTGAGTCTCAACCGGGTCGGGATGATAGCTTCAAAGAATCCTGAATTCATTGCTAGATCCTGATCAGGTCTGGCAACTTGCATCACTGCTCTTCATCGGTATCAAAGATATACTCTTCATCGGATCATGATCAGGCTGACTATCAGATGATGTCTATTAGCATCACTGATGGCGTGCGCATGTAAGGTCGTCTTACACATGCACATGCAAGCTAGGACAAGGCGTCTAAGAAACTCCCTTTACCATGCTCAAGGCCAATTTTAAACAAACAAACTAGCTCTGATACACTACTACTGCCACAGGCTATGCCAGCTGTGCCTGTCATTCAGGCACCGAGTGGGACTTGCACTGCAATGCCTCGAAAGCCACAGAATATAAATACACCAGTGGTACCCTGCAGCTGCCGCGGAATATTAAGCTCTCTTGACTTCTGTCCTCCTATCGCACAATGCCTTGGACCACCTGCCAACAAGCCCCTTGCAAGAGAAACCACAGGGGGGAATTTATGACAGCTGCTGTCCAATGCGCACATGCAATCCCAAAAAAGCAGCTGCATGGTTCATTTCTAGTATACAATACATCATGATGTACAATCATCTCTTCCGCCAGCAGATTGCAGTCATCTGATCTCATGAGAGGACATCCTCAGCATCTGTAATTGCAATCTTGTGGATCTGGGTGCCTGCATCTTGGACACCTATCTCCATCTCAACTCAAGCATCTTCTGCATCCATCTTGGACTGTCTTCTCTTTGACCATCTGCTTTGCCGAACCAATCTCTGCGACTACGTGGGTCGGCAACTATACTGTCCGAGAAGATGTCAGTTCTTCCATCTCATATACACTTAAGGGCGCTGGGCACACAAATGCCCTGTGAGGTACGGTTGCATGAAATGCCTCATCTATGATAGTGTATCCAAACTCTGGGGCTGCCGGAACATAGGAAACATGCGTTGGATCTGACTGGCACAACCCTGTGCACCAGCAGCTTCAATGATGGTATAGGGCAAGCACAGCAGTGGTGCATGGATTCTTGTACAGACCAGGTGTGCTGCAGAAACAGGCCCAGCAAGACTACAGGCATGCATTATATAAGCAGCTGACCAAGGGCGACTTTAACAGCCTCTTTGAACGTTTCATCAACCATCATCTTTCGATGTGCAAGATCACTCTCTGCAGTGCCGTGCTCAGAAGGAGCCGCACTGGACTCTCGCAAGCACTTCCAGAGTACAAGAAAAGGGTTTTTTCTGTAAAATATATGGCGCCCACTGCCTTGCAGCTCCTTGTTGCTTGCTGAGGCAACTGCCCCGATTGGGCAGTGGAAAAGATCATCAGTCGTCGGGAGGGATGGCCGCCTTACAGGAGGGTGATGACGCTGCGCTGTGGGAGAGGCGACTCATCCGCCAGGTCATTTGCTGACACGATCAGCGCTGCCAACGCTGCGCTGGCCTCCAGCGGTGTGTCGGGGCTCATCAGCCTGTGCAGCGTCCGCCTGCCGCAGGAAAAAATCAGCACCTTGTCATGCACTTTTCTGCCTAGGGACTCTGAAGCTCTCAGAAACCAGCATACGGACTCGAGGCAAGGTCGGAAGAGTGACAGCGCCATGTGAGGATTTTCCTTTTCGGGGACTCTGTAGGCCACATGCTACACCTCACAGACAAGCTCTGCGCAAGACGCCCATTGCACTGCCGCAATTTTGCAGCGACAACCCGGCTCTGAGCTTTCAGAGCTGGCACTGGAAAACAAGGGGGTAATCTTTCTACTGTAGATATACATCACCCTGGAGAAACACTCCCAGGGGAAGATCAGCAGATGGTACATTTTAAATAGGAAGAAGTTGCGAGGCAGAGGTGTGGGTGTCCCCACCTGCAGGCAGGGACGCCCCCGGCGGCTGCGGCAATTTCGATGACTCGGCCAGTGCGCTGCTGGCACCGGGGCGCGGGCGTGTCAATGCCGGTGATGTGCTCCGGCCCCGGCTGCTCCGGCGCGACGCCGTTTGCCGCCTGAAGCGCGCCCCTGCACCCCAAAAAAACACCTCTTAGCACCTCTGAAAATCCCAGGTGAGAACAACGGTCTTTTCTTGTACATGAAGCGGTGCTTGCTCCACGTCAACTCTTTGCATGGGTTGGCTGTGGCAGGCAGTGGCTTCACCCCACGCCAGTGCTAGACCACTAATGCGCCCTCGGTGATGCCACTGACAAGATCAAGCAAGCATCCATGCAAAGACATGCATTGTGAAGAGCAGAAGCAACCATTTCCACCACTCTGGGAAATGCGTCTGCAGAGCCCAAAACATTGGGATGACAGGGCATCTCACATGAAGCAGGCGGTGGACGCGGGTGCAAGTGCGGTGGCGGCTGCGTACTCTGCCAGTAGAGCCTCGCGCATCTCGCCAAAGGTAAAGTCCGACAGCGGCAGGAAATCCAGCAGGCGCCCAGACGGACCCTGCGCTCAAACACCGCCCCTCAGATGAGCCATGCAATTGGACCGAGCTTAGTGGTGGGAACAGGATTCACCCAAGACAGGCGCTTGCACTAAGAGCACTGAAGAGAAAGTCCAAGAAAAGAACCTCATGCTGGCAAGGCGTCAATCAAACTTGCAGATGAGGCCTCGAGTGGCCTGGTTTGAATGCTCAGGTGCTTCAATGCACTGAGCAACAATGCAACCGCAGTCATTCCGAGGGGGTGGTCAAGGACATACCTTGAACTGCATGTAGGGCCAGTGCAGGTCATCGTCGTCCGCATACTGGAATCCCTGCACCGTGCAGCAGAAGTCGCCCGTGTGATTCTCCAGCTGATGCTGCACGCACACAGCCACCCAATCACACCTCACCCCGCTTCTCAAAATTGCAAATGAGTGACAGCCTGCATGAAACCCGAGCTGCAAGGGTGGTTCAGCAGTGAACCTTCCGTCAGCAGCACTGTCAAGCATACATGCAAGCAAACAAAGCAGATGGCATACAAGTGACCTGGCTCGGTCCCTAGATGATTGTCCACATTCGAAAGTGCCCCACGAGTTCCCACGAAAGTATAGATCAAGGGTTACACTCATGCAACATGCAGAGGCTCAACATGTGGTGGATATAGACAGGCAGGCGCTGTGGAGGATGGCGGATGGCTGCGATGCTGGCACAAGGATGTGGGACTCACCGTCTGGTACCAGTTGGGTGAGAACCAGGTGACGTCGCCCTTAGTCAGCACCGCCTCCTGCAGCGGCCCCTCGCACGCCAGGTGCTTGTTGTACGTGCGCGCTGCACCGACACAACAGACACACCTCGATGCGAGCTCATGAGCAGTTGAAGCAGACCCATGTCCAGGAGGGGGGGGGGGGGTGGAACTGGACACCCAGTACCAGAACATCTCTAGTAAGCGTCAGAGTATGATCGCACTGTGTTCTGCCGGTACCCACAGCGCTTCTCAGAAATTGAAGCACTTTACTGTAGAGCTATTGTGGAGAGATGACACCCTCGATGATGCAGTGCATAAATGGGCTGGTGTCGTCAATCAAGGCTATAAATTTTGTGACCCTTGCAGCGGCGCATCCAAGATGGAATTGTGATGCAGTACCGGTGATGGAGCCGTGGAGGATTCGGACGATGCCGAATGCGTTGCCGTGGTTGTGCACGGGGCTGAAGTGGCCGGCCGGCCAGATCTCCAGCACGTAGGGGATCCCGGGGGAGCAGCCGCAGGGAACGCCTACGGAGACGCGCAGGTAGCTCTGGCGCCGGGGGACCCCCGCGCAACACCGCGCCGCCTTCTCCTGGAGGGCCACATGACGATTCGAATTTGAAGTTGAAATTCTGGTAAACATTTAGAGGATTTTGCAGCACGGTGGACTTGGCTGCAGTGCCCCGTTTCTGTGGCAGAGATGCCGTGTAACCAAGGGGCTGAGAGGTTTCTCGCAATTCAGAGCAGCTGCAAGATTGCCCGAGCATGCTGCTGCAAGTCTTGGATTTTGTGGGTGTCCAAACGCGCCTCTGATACCTGTTTCACTGTGTGCAGGAGTGTTGCTGCAGATCTCCTTTGATTTGATTTCAAGCCCTTCAGATCTCCGTCAGATCAATCTAAGTTGCAGGATGCCTGGAGCTGGGCAGGGCAGGGGGCTTGCCTGGCAGCGGGTGTGCAGGAGGGCCCCGGGGGTGCTGAGGCTGTGGCGGATGGCGTCTGTCAGGCGGCAGGAGCCCCCCTCCGGCGACCAGTCCAGGTCGATGCACGGCTGCGACAGGTGCTGGTACAACACCTGCACGCGCACAGACGATTGGCCTAACATCAGCAAGGGAGTGTTGTTCGGTGTAGCTGGGACCGGTACTATAGCCCCAAGCAACATTACATGGAGGCCCTGCTTTAGGAGTGCTGCCTGCCACTAGGAACGCAAGCAGAGGCAGCTAGTAAACATTGCCCATCTGGAGTAGCATAAATCATGCCACATGCATCCAAGCAAATTCGAACCAGTGCTTTCAGGCTGGCTCAGTCCATAACTTCCCAGACCGTGGTTTCGATACAGAACTAATCTGCGTGGTATTAGACAAGGACCCAACCCAATCGTACTGCCTTTCTGAACACCAGCACACACTCCCATTCGTGCTGGAGAGGACAAAGTCCCCATACCCACCAGCATCGTGTGCTGGTGTTCACTCAGAATTTAAAATTCGAGCGGGACAAGAGCGGGACAGTCCCGGACAGACCTGGCAAGCGGGCGGGAGGTCGGAGGAGGGCAGGAACGCGCGGCGGCCGAGGTCCAGCAGGGTGAGGCGGCTGCTGTCCATCACCAGCGACGGCGGGTTGGCGATCAGTGGACACCGCGCAAACTCCACCGTCGCTGCCTGCCACACGCCCCAAACAATGACTACCAGAATACTCCAGAGACTGATCAACTCAGCATGCATCACGCGCCAACAATCAGTTCAAGATTGCCGAGGAGCAAGAGTACCCCTCTGAACGGGTGTGACTGCCATCTCCAGCTGCTGAGCAGGCAAAAACACCCACTTCTAACAAGCCCATCTCTTAAAGCACTGCTTGAGCTCTGATTCACACAAGTTGGGCCCATAAAGTTGTATGTCCACTCAAAGTTCTTCAGCTTGCCCAAAACAAGGCTCGCATAAATGCATGGTAGCATGCAGACGCAGCAGCGTGCCTCGGCACACAGACATGCGACCGGCTCTAAAGTTTTATGCATAATGCTGACATCAGCGCAATGTGAATCCCCCCTGCCCTCTCACAGCGCACCTCGTGACCGTCGAGGGTGCTGAGCTTGGCCTCAAAAATGGATCGCCGTTCGACGGGTCCAGCAGAGTAGCCCTGCAGGGTGACCAGCTTGGGTGTCGTCCTGAAGAGGCCGCCCATGTCAGCGGGCAGGCTGTAAGTCATCATCGTGGTCTCCTCCATATGGTGGCCCACGCCGTATTTCAGCGTGCAGGTGTCGGGGTCGAAGGACACCCAGTAGCTGAGCCACCTGTCTAACTCATAGCCTGCACATGCCGGCAACACTTGATAAGTGCAAAAAGAAGAACCTCTGCAGAGTCTCCGTTGCATGCCTTGGTCTTTGGTGTCCTGCCTCTCAGGGTGCCATGTGCTGGTCTGTCTCCCTTTTCTTGTACTTTCTGAGCCGTGCACGAGCAAAAACGAGAGACAGGCCAACTCACGACATACTGAAGAGGCAGGAGACAGAGTTCGGAACAAAAGCGTTTGGATAGGGGTGCTTCTGGCTACCTGTGGCTGTGGCTGCACCAGGACGCACGTCAGCTGCGGGCACGACGTGTATGGCTCCCTTGTGGCGCAGGACTATGTTCACAGAGTCCTTGCTCACAAGCACACCCACCCACCCAGCGTCTTGGTCACTGCCTGCATGTCAAGAATGGCTTTGGCTACAGTGCAGCAGCAAGATGTTTTCACCATTCATGGCAGTGCCGACTGTGGAAGCCTCATCACTGATTAGCAGGGGATGACAAACGACCCTGCACCTGAAAAGGCTGGCTTTGGCTGCACAGTGATGCAGAAGGGCTGCGTGGGCTTCAAGGAGAAAGTCACGACGCCGCCACGAAGCATTGGGAAGCCACCTGACCATGAGATTGCTTCCATCAGAGTGTTAGCTTGGTCGGCCAGCAGCACCATCCTCCTGCAAATTCCACAAAGAGCCAGTCAGCTCCTTGGCACTGACACTTCCAGTACCCGTTGTGCTGAGGATGTAGCAACACAGCAGATGCTGGTCTGCGTTCATGTAAGTGATTATGTGACAGTCTTGGTGCCAGCTGCATGGCATGCTCGTGACTTTTGATACTAGGGACGTTTCGCTGACTGTGACAATTGTGGTCCAACTCATGGAAACGGGGGACGCTGAGCTTACTTTGCCACAAACATACGGCAGAAGCAATCTAATAGGCTTCTGAGTGCAACCAATGCTGGAAATGTCACGATTCCTCTCGGGTTAGGGTTGCTCTTTCAAGATGCTGACATCGGAGCTTGGACGTTTGCGTGAGAGCTTTCTTTTTACCCGTACCAATCCGGCCTGAACTTAATATTCACAGTATCACAATGGTGCTTCGACCAGGTACAAGGGGGTATTATGGGGCTCACTTCTCTTGCTGACGCTTGCAATTTCAAGCGCGCGCCTTGTGCTGGCCTCGGCTCGGCCTACCTGGGTCGAGGATACGAGTCCTGACGAATAGTAAAGTGATCTTTGGTTTGTATTGCACCTAGAGCACTTTGGCTTGTGGCAACTTGCCGGTAGACCAGACTCTTCTCCAAATCACGACTGACAGTCAAAGGTTGAGGAGGTCAGTTTCGTGCCCGAAGCTGACGACGTCAAAGTCACAAGTATGCCAATCCAACCACACACTATTGTTTGAAAGCGAAAATGTGTTTTCCATACAAAGATCTTTGTTATGAATGCAATCGGGGTCCCTTACTGATGAGTCAGTGGTGCTGACGGAAGCAGAGGAGCTGCATGAAGCTAGGGTTGGCTGTTTTCTTGGAACAGCTTTCAATTGCCATATAGTTGCTGTCTTGCCATTGTCATTGCAGCGGAGGGACTTTTACGATTGCAGTCTTTTCAACACTGTCCTTAGAGCAATTGATTAGGGCATTGATATAGGAGAGTTATGCATTGGCCCTACCTAGTCCCGGACTCAGGGCCTGGGCCAGGACTCACTCTGTCACAGAAAGTGACCCAGAAAGTGGCCAAGTCTGGCACTGAAGAAAAGGTAGCTTATAGAATGCAGCTGCAACTGCCGCGGGACAAGACTAGCAAAAGCAGCTGCGAGCAAGCTTAAGGATTGCCCACAAAGGCCAAAGATCTAGGTAGCATGTGCAGGTCCCTCAGAAACAGCTAGCCACTGCCAGTGGCACATGGCATTGTGAGCACCATCCAAGGCACCATTGTGTATTCTGTGACGCAGAATCTGCATGTCTGAAGATCCTCCCCTTTCTGCCTGGGCCATGGTGCCCTCAATCAAAGCCCTGCAATGGCAGCGCAGTGACAAGCATTAGTATATGAAGGTAAGCATATGCATGGACAGGGTTGAGGATAACCCAAGACGAACCATGTGTACATTGTAGAAGGTACAGCAGGAGTGCCCCCCCCAATTGCTCACCTTGATTTTCAGCGCTCGCAGCAGCGTTGCCCTGTCAGTGATCTCCAAAATACCCTGCGCATGGGAAACCCATCACGCGGACTTCAACACTCCAAGATTGTTAGCTCCACCATCACGCACTTTTGGTATCATTTGGTATCAGGTGGCAAAAAAATATTTTGCACCTGTCTCTGGTTGTGTACTTATGCCGTATGACACTAGGAATGACTGTGCACTAGTACGTCTGCACCAGAGGTCGATTCTGATCACGAGCAGAGCGCACCTCGTTGATAATCTCACTGAGGATGATGCAGACTCGAGTGTAGTTGTCCAGGAGCACGGCTTCGCTGGGTGTCTTTCTGAGGACATCATGGAACGCCGTGCCGATGAATCGGAGCGTCTCAGCTACTGCATCACAGACAAGGTAGCATGTCAATCTATTGCCTCTCCAGATGACATGGGCGCAATGCTGCTCGAGTACAAAGCACTGGCAGCTGAATACAGCTGCGCACAGCTCTGGACGTACAGCGCTGGATTGAGGCCTGACTGCAGGCAGGGTATGCTTACATGTGAGCTCGTCATACTCCCCAGTCCCTAGGGCATGATAGACCAGCTCTCCCTCAGCACGCGCCACGTGCGCGCCAGACCTGTTGTGTATGTGACCCACGCATACTTGTGAGCTAATGTCTATGGTGCAACATCAGCGATATGAATGATAAGTAGCTCAGTAAAAAACAGATCTTTTGAAAAAGATTTAAAGTACACTCCAGCGATCCCCAACCAAGAGAAGACATGCCATGCCAGTACCCTATGCCTTCTGCAGAGGTCTGGAGAGGCCATAGGATCTGTGTGGATCACCTGAGTCTCCCTACAGCCTCTTGTTTGTCTGCTGATAGTTCCCTCTGAGCATTCTGAAACGCGCTTCTGATCTCTGCCTTTTCCACTTCCGAGAAACGTTCATAGAAACGCTCGTATATGACGTTGCTGCTGGCGGTGGCAATAAGAGCGCACTGTATTCTTCCACAACTCTCCATATCGTGCTCTTAAACACATGCTAAATGCCTTTCAACGTGGAGACCAGTGAATCCAAAGCATCTTGACAAACTTGATCAGTAATGCTTAACTTTGAATATGAGGTCAGTGATCCACAATCAAGCAATCGAAAATAGAGTGACGTATTTAATTAGTCTGAAATGTCTCCAATGCAAGATCCCAGAAGTTTACTTTCTTGCTCGAGTGACGTCAGCCTCTGTCATTGGTTTGCTGAAGGAATCGAGCAAGGGGGAACGGAAGGGAAAAATATCTGTCCACGCATAAATATTCAGATATCAGTGGGGGTGTTTCTCTGCCAGATCAAGACTTAGGTCCCAGAATTGTGAGAGAAACGCCTCTTCATGACGTTGGTGTCGCTTGACAAGAGTACGTTTTGGGCAGCTATCGAGGCTGGCATCTGCACAACGAATGCAACCTGGTGCCTTCAGCTGTTCAAGAAGAGGTCACAAACGTTTCAACCTATCTGTGCCACAGAAAAGAGTTGCATCAGTTCTGATCCTCCCCTCAATTCCACAGCCGTTGCAGTTGGCTTTCTGGAATGTCAAATTTTGAGAATGTTTGATATCTATGCCGCTGATAATCTCTTTTGCTCTTTATAGACAAAGACACTTTGACGTCCCGATTTCGATGCCACAGGGAGCAGAGGCACCGCCTTGGATGAATTGCCGTTGGCCATTGAGATCGAATGTCTGATACCTGAGGACGCTGCTGGAAAGAGGAAGATGCGTGCATCAAACGGCATCAATGCGCCCTGGAGTGTGATCCTCAGGTGCCCTACTTCCTGGTTGTGTTTTGCTAGCAAGCGCCCGCTGGACATGTTTAACAGTAGCAGTATTTCACACTGGCAGTAACCGATGAGAAACAGTAGAAACTGATCTCCCCCGCAGGTTTTATATTGTGGACTACGTTGTGCTTCTGGGCCTCACAGTTGCGCTGATTATTTCGGAGACCTCAGTACCTTACTCTAGATTCATTTTCCATAGGGACGACTCGGTGAGCTCTGAAGCACTGCCCTGATGTGCTGTACTGCCTTGCTCTTCCCCCTTTCACATTGCTGAGATGTGTCGCAGTTACCAGGGCTGCTATTCAGATATGCATTCGCATGCCTTGGAGGTTATGAATCTGAGCTGGAGCCAGTGTGAATGCTGGAGCCGGTGTGTGCCAATTCCGCATGTCTGACTCTGATGCAGGAATTTTGGAGGTACAGTTACCCGCTGCACAAAGACAGCGTCCCCTCTTGGAGTGTGCCAGTCATTTCTCTGTGTGGGCCGGCCGCAGTATTTATAGCGTACTTCCACATCGCGGACACTCCGCGGCTGGAGGTGCATAATGCGGTGCTCAATGGCCTCATGTGCGTCATCACCACTGCGCTCATCACCAACCTCGTCAAACTTGGGGTGCGTCTCGTTCCCTGGCTGCAACGCAATGATCATTTCCGCTGTCTCCCTTTTCTTTCTACCGTTTGTGATTATTCTTGACAAAACCAGTGCTGAGGTCTGATGTGCTTTGCGCCCTGCTGCTATAATTGAAACGTGCTTGTTCGCGCTCCTAGGAGGGATTTTGAACTTTATTGCAGTTCGGCTTTGCACTGGCGGGGCACAAATGTCTTTACTGAGGTTAGGTGAGTTTGTATTGTTCTGCGTGCATTCAGGTGGGCCGTCCCAGGCCGAACTTCATGATGCAGTGCTGGCCGGACGGCCTTGTCAAGTGGGATGGGGACTCGGGGGAGGCGCTCTGCAGCACCAATGCCATCGATCCAGCAGAGGGCCGGAAGAGCTTCCCCAGCGGTGAGCCGTCACCCCAAGGGTGGCCCTACAGGCTTGTTTCTTGGCATGAGCAAATCATGTGGCGTAGCATGGTCTGGTAGAGAAGCGTATTGGCATTTGAGCAGACTGCATTGCATATCAAGAAACCTAAGTTCTTCTCTCAAGGAGATATCTGCAAACCTGGAGGGAGATCGGAAGGGCGCGTCCACACTGCCGCAGGGAAAGGGATCTGCAGAGTTTCATGCACATGTTCTCAAGACACAAAATTCATGGTTGGATGGAATTGTGAGGTGGCACGCGCAGGGCATACATCGTGGAGCACGTCGGGGCTGGGGTACTTGACGTTTTGGCTGGCGGGGAAATTGAGGATCTATGACGGCAGCGGCCACTCCTGGCGGCTGCCGGCAGCGCTGGTGCCCCTGGGTGGCGCCGTCTGGATCGGCATCACCCGCCTGCAGGTGACTCTTCCCTCTTCCCTCTTTTGACCATGCACACAAATGATCTTTAGTACGGCAAGTCATGATGGCACCACTACAATTGGTTCTTTTGTAAGCTATCTGTTCAGGGCAGCAACTCTCTGGGTGCATGTTTGACTTGCTGAGATGAGATGCTCATAAGGAACAGGGTTGCACCTTGCACATCCTATCATATTACGGGGAAGCCAGCAGCTTGATGCATTGCAATGTGCACCAGTCTGACATTGACCTTGGTGCCCTGCAGGATTACTGGCACCACTGGGAGGATGTCACGGCGGGCTTTCTATTGGGGCTGGGTCTGGCGTATGCATTCTACCGCCTGAGCTATCCGCCCATATCCAGCCATAAGGCAGGGGAGCCCATACTACCACCGCTGGAGGCTGGCAGCAATGCAGAGGGAACGCCCCAGAGAGTGCGCTACACTGACCTGGAGGCCGCCACGTCAGCAGAGCCCCAGCAGCTCTGACCCAGTCAGCCGCTGTCACCGCAGTAGCATGGGGGAGCAGAGACCTAATCATTTGGTTTCACCATTGGCTGTGAGCCTCTAAGATATTGGGCATTAAGTTTGGGTGAGCTCTGACATAAAGTGGCACCGTGCTAGTAGCACTCTGACAGCGAAGAGTTGAAAAGCCTGAGTTTATGGGTTTGACATAATTTGAACAGCATTTGTGAGAGAATAGATGTAATGCTACACGTTGCCTGGAGCATTCACCTCGTTGCTGCATATCCAAGGCAATATCCATTTGATCAGCCTCAGGCTGCCAACACGGTATGCCATCACCATGATGGCGCCGGCCGTACGGCCACGGCCATCATGGCGGCCACGGCCACGGCCATCATGGCGGCCACTGCTGGCAGCCTCTGCAGCTGAGGCTGAGTCAAACTGTGGAGAGTTGGGTTCATTCAAGACTTAAGGAGCAGCAGTGGAATGTATTGTGCAACTCCTGTGAAATTTCTGAAGCCATGCACGGAGTGTGCACAGTCAGACGTTGGGGGCCTAAAGAGGCATGGAACGGATAGAGCTGATGTGGTATTTCCCCGGAGCCCAAAACCGCCCCCAGCAGACTTTCTGGCTGTTTGCTGTCCTTTGCCTGCATCAAATTTGACAGCTATCTCGGGCACAATTGCAATCTGGGATATCTTGTTAGGTAGTTCTCAACCTACAAGCGCATTGATCGCATCTAGTTGACGGTCACCGTATTGGGACTGTGACAGCTCTTTCTGGGGACCACGACCATGGGCAAGAAGAGTGCTCAGATTCGCAACAAAGTGACGTCTAGTCCTACTGCTAATTCTAATGAAGCGGAGGTACGCATTTTTGCGAGTTCGCAGCCTTCTTTGGAGTGTTTTCCCAGCCCTAGACAACTACGTAGTTTACTAGTGACCTTTTCTTTGGCTGCCAAAATAAGTAAAGGATCTTTTCTGAAACAAAGCAGAAATAACTCGTTGTTATTATATATTTCAACACCATTACGATATAATCGATGAACGACTTTTACAGTATCGTCGTGGCTCACTAGTTCGTCAGCTTTTGGGATGCTGTCTTAAAGCAATGAATTTTACCGCGCATGGATACTGCATGGAATGTATTGTGGTCTGTAATGCAAATTGAGGCTTTCGTGGTAGTGATTCAAATCTTCTTGTAATCCTAGTCACTTTTCTTCTAGACAAGAAGCTGAGGACGGTGTCTTCTGAAGAGATTAATCTGTTACCTCTTGGTAGGTGCATCGTCAAACTCATTGAAGAGTGGCTATTTGAAATGGCACTCAACCGTAATCGAGGCTCATGCTGTCTTCACAGGCGGGGTCTCCCGAGATGCTGAAATTGAAGGATGAGGGCAACCGCCTTTTTGGCCGGAAGGAGTACCAGAAGGCGTTGGAGGCTTACGATCGTGCACTGAAGGTTGCCAATGTCGAGACTAAAGACGACATTGCCCTGCTGCATAGCAACAAGGCTGCCTGCTACATGATGTTCCAGAGGTGAGCTGCAGGTTCTTTTGTGAACCCTTCACTATCATCTTACACCATCATCTCATCCAAACAATGATAAGTGCAGATCATACATCATCACATCAGTAGAACACAACGGGCAGTTTGGTTGAACGCTGCACTGTGCTGTATCTCCTGCATGGGGTCATTGCTCTGGTGCGTCGCAAGATGCCACGATGGAAGCCTGAACATGGAGCATGAATTGCTGCGACATACCATTCATTGCATTTATGGCAACAGGTACAAGGAGGCTGTCAACGAGTGCTCATCAGCGTTAGATGCAGTGCCCGCCTATCACAAGGCCCTAGTGAGGCGCGCTAAGGCCTACGAGCAGATGGGGCACTTCAAACAGGCTCTTTCAGACATCCAGAAAGCCAACAAAGCAGACACAGCCAACCCTGAGATCCAGGTGTGCCTTCCAATTCTGCCTCACAGACAGCAACATACTAGGCATGGGAGGGCTTTGCTTTTGCTAGAATCCTGTACTGAGTTGTTCTCTTGTAGGTCCACAAGGGTTGCTCTCCTACTCTAGCAGATGCCATGGCTTGACATGCATAAGCTTATGCCATGCATGACAGTGCTTCCGATGGGCGGAGCCGCTCCTCAAACTAAATTGGGTGCAGCTTGCTGAACATGCACGCCTGCTTGCTGGGCACAGGAGTCGGAGAAGCGGTTGCGAGACATTGTGACAGGGAAGAGGCAGGGCGGTGTCCTGGCTGCGAACGGAACAGCAGGCAGGAAGCTGGGAAAGCAGCGCCAGCAGCTGTTGGTGTTCACAGTGAGTGCACTCACTTGCCCGTACAATGGACTGCCTCCCCTGCAACTGGTGTTTGCATGCTATTGCATCTAAATCTGCTCTCCCAAACACACGCATGCATTATGTCAGGGAGCAGAATTTGCTTGTAGTGCACTCTTGCAGAGGCATGCATGCATGGTGTCAGCACGGGATTTGGGGCTTCTGCCAATACGTGTGCAAGGCATCTGACACTCACAATGGCTTGTGCGTGTGCAGGGGAAGGTGTCTTTTGAGAATGAGACGAGGGTGATCCACCTGCCCAACACGCTCACATACGCAGAGCTGCTGGAGCTTGTGAAGAACAAGTTCCCCAGCGCGTGGCCCTTCCAGGTCAAGTTCCTCGACCGGTGAGGCCCCCACTCCCTTCTTCTCATTGTCTTCTTCCAAGCAGAGTCTCTTTCCCTCTGCATTGGACTCTGGGCAACTTGGTGGCAATCCCAATATAACGACAATTAAAATTCAAGGCAGCCGGTCACCTCTTTGCATCTTGCCTGAAGGCAGTTCACACACAGCAAGGTGTCATAAATTTGGACGCGTAAGGACATTCAGTGAATGAATGATGAAGCAAACGAGCTGTCAGGTGTGCACCGTGTGCTGCGCAGGGAGGCGGACCTGATCACGGTGACAGACAAGGCGGACCTGCAGCATGCGATGAACGACGCGATGGAGGCGGCCGAGCGCAGCGCATCGCTCCCGGGGCATGGCACGCGCGGCCTGCCCCTGCAGTCCCTCCTCGCCGGCCACCCCGTCAAGCTGCAGCTCGTGCGCTGCAAAGAGGTGCGCCCCAAGCCGCTCTCTGTTGCCCTGTGTCCAATGCAGGTTTCTCTCTTCATGATGCGGTGAGAGAAATTTGATGCGTGGTTTCATTGGCGGGATGCTTGTGACCCCAATGCCATTAAGGTCGATGTCGAACAGAAACTAAACTCCGTCGCCGTGGATCTTGATTCCTGCTGCCGGTAGCTTTCTTACGGACCAGGTAGACAGATGCTCAATAGGCCGAGAACAGTAGAGCAGCCAGTGCTTGATATAAACTCTGTCTGAGGCAAGAGCTTACCTTGTTTTGGGCCTTGAAGAACTCCTGTAAGCTCTAAAGGACCTCTGACTCATGCTGGGGTTTGTGCTCTTGAGCCCTTTTGATCCCACGAGCCCTATGCTGCGTGCACAGCGGGGGGTTTTGGGGAGTGCAACCCCCTGATAAAGCATTCTGCTAATCCTACAAGCCTTCCATGCACAATCCCTGTAGAATTTAGAAAGCTCGAGACACAAACTGTCGAGAGGCACTCACAAGGGAATAAAGTTGATCCAACATCACCAGCGGTGGCTTCAAACCCTTGTCCCAAAAGGTACAGGCATGCTTTGTTGACATCATGTGTGCGGTGGCAGTCCATGCCTTGTCAACAGCGTGTCTTGTGGTGCCGCAAGACGGCAGTGCATGTAATGCTGACAGCGTGCATGCTGCTTCCGTAGGAGGAGGTGCCGAAGCCCCCCCAGGAGGAGGAGTACATGCTGGCGCAGCTGAACGAGATGCGGCGCCAGCTGCAGGCCCAGCAGCTGGCGGCCGCGCAGAAGAAGGCGGCCGAGTCTAACGCGGCAGCGCAGCAGCAGCAGCAGGAGACGTTCGAGATCGATCAGTGGATCGTGGACTTTGCGCAGCTGTTCAGGGAGCAGCTGGGCGTTGACCCCGACAAGCACCTCGACCTCACCAACATCGCCTGGGAGAAGCTGCAGGCGCGCCCCAGCACTCGTCGCCATTATCCAAGTCAAACTGCATCTCTTTACCCTCATACTCCCATCGAGGCCATAGTCCAACCAACCCTGGAGCTCCTTGCAAGGGACCAGGATGGAATTGATATTGTGACTCCTTGGAGCTATTGGCAGTGCTAGAGAAACACCCATGCCGCTCTAGATGGCATCCGACCAAGGGGCACCTTTATGCATTCCTGGAATTTTCTGAGTTAAGGGCAGCCAATCCTCGGCTGTGGGCATACCACCGAGCACAACGTGTTTTGCACCAAAGGCAACTCAGTGTGCCCAGTACTATATCCTTGGCAAAGGCTCTTTGTCCACTAGAACTCTGCAGTGTTATTTCAGGCCTTGAATGGATCCAAGGACATGCAAGAATGTGGGATCAGGTGATACTATTGCAGCTTGCAGTGCCTGTTCTCATGTGGTGTGGTGTTGGAAACAGGCGGCGCTGGACACGGCGGTGCAGAGCGACAAGGCACCCGCGCTCTTCGACGGGGCAGCCGACAAGTTCCAGGAGGTCTCAGCGCACGGTGCGCTCACATTATGCGTGTTGCTTGTCAGCTCAGAATTCCACAGAGACATTGCATGCAGTAATATATGCAGGGTTGCACAAAGTAGCAGAACAAAGCTTTTGTCGTCTGACAGATTCTGCAGGCATTGTCAGGTACCGGAAGCGAGCGCTGTTCGCTTCTTTGGGTGTGTCATGTATGAGTTACACAATCGCGACACAGCACAGCTAGCCGACTGCAGCTGTTGCTGATAATCTATTGGATTTTCTTGCCTGCAGGCATGCTGCAGTGGGGCAACGTGTTCTTCTGCATGGGCAAGCGCACCATCGACAAGGCTGCAGCCGCCGGCCAAAACGTTTCCGAGGTGTGCTCTTCTGGTTTACCTCCGCCCGCTTGTGCAAGCAATCAATACCTCCCTGACCCATCCACATACTGCAGCTGGCCGAATGCGACCACAGGCTATCTGTCTACCAATTGCAAGCTGATTGATGGCTGATGGGCAATGGCATTTGCACGCTCGGAAATGTTCTGCGAGGGCGCAAAGACTGCCTTGGGGCAGTCTGTACTCCTGCAGTGCAATTCAGATCGTGCATTTTCCACATGCACGCAAGTCATCTGTCACTGTGAGCTTTGCTTGGATGATATAAAAATCCGTGCTTGTTTCAAGAATTTCTGTCAATGTGTGCAAATCCAATTCGTAAGCGTGGAGTAATGGGCGGTGTTTGCCTGCCGCAGGTGGCGGAGGAGGCGGAGGCGGATTTTGCGAGGGCGCAGGAGAAGTACGAAGAGAGCCGGCGCATCAAGTCAGACTACTACGACGCCTACGTTAGCCTGGGCAACCTCGACTTTGAGCGCGGCAAGCTCGCCCTTGGCCTCGCCGTCCCGCCCCCACAGTGTGCCCTAACCTCCCTGCAATTCCTCATCCTCGACCCTGTAGTTCCTCAGACGATGATCATCACGATGGCATTATTGGCATGGCTCTGTCAGTTCTTGTCAAGAAACAGCAACAATGGGAAATCTCCTGACATGACAATCCTTGTCACGGTACAGAAGTACTAATGGGTATCATTATTAAAGCATTGGCTTGGGCTGCGGCCTTGTTTCAGTGATGGTGGCTGAGTAGCATCTCAGCATGATTGGCCCAGCAGTTAGCTGCTATTCATTTGTGAGCAGTGCAAGAAAGGCTGCAGCAGTCCTGTGCCAGACCCTTGATCAAATTTCCTGATGGGCGCAATGGCATCTTTGCAGGCCTGCGGAGGAGCCGGCTGAGGGAGCTGAGAAGAAGAGCGAGGCGGAGGTGCAGGCCGCGCAGGAGGCCGCCAACAAGCAGCAGCAGGCCGCCCTCAAGGCCGCCCTCGCCAAGATCACGGTGCGCATCCATAGGCTTCATCCCCACACCAGGCTGAGTTTTGCAGGCTTGGGACCTGCACGGGTTCTGTGCATGCCCTGATTGGCAACCGACATAGTCTGATGCTTGTACTCTTTGGTTGTGGCGCCATCCCAGGTCCATGTATCTGTGTCCAGGTCCATGTATTTGCGTCAATGAATACCAGGAGAAGTGCGTTCTGGTCATCCTTGGGGGCCTGCGGGTCATTTACTTGTGGGGCCCCATCCTTCTGACGACATTTTGCTGGGAAAGATGTCTGGGCAGGGGTCAATGTGCAGATGTGTTCCCTTGAGTAGCATAGCATGTCAGGGCAGCACGATGTAAGGGTGGGTGACGTTTTTGTGCAGGATGCGAAGCTGAAGGCTGCGCAGCCGTACTTTGAGCGCACGTGGGCCAAGTTCCAGGAGGCGCTGGACCAGCTACCCGAGGCAGACAAGGGCAAGAAGCTCAAGCCCGTCCAGGTGTGTTTACCTTGCTTGTTTGCTCGCTACAAATGTTTACCCTGCCCCAGTGTCTTCCCTGCACAAAGACTTCTCTGATTGAGGCTACTTGAAAGATGCTTTACAGTTCTCACCTCTGCAGCCCAAAGCAAAGAGTGTCAATCGACAATCTGAGAGATATCTCTTTGGAAGATACAACAGAAAGAGCATGCAGCATTCTCACTCATTTGGAGTCGACTGAGGTTGTGACCTCAACAAGCTACATAATGCAGGGCTCCTCGTTGACCAGCTGATCCTAACTTGACCAACAAATGATTGCTCCCAGAGGTCTGGAGGACAGGTGTGGCTGGGGCTATTTATTCAGGCCTTCTCTGCAATTGAAGTGTTGAATTCAAACACTGAGCCAGCGGTGCATCCCCCGTGCAGGAGGGGCAGCCAGTGGAGGACGAGAACAACCCCTGGGCGCACTGCATGGTGATGTGGGGCAACCTGTTGTACGAGGCCAGCCAGATGTACGCCGCCGCCGGTCGCGCCGACTGGAAGGCAACGCTCGACCAGGCCGTCGACAACTTCCGCGCTGCCGGCTGCCCCGAGAACGACATCCGCGCCGCTCTGGGCAACCACACCCAAGTCGAGCACTTGGACCTGCCCCCCATCAAGGTTGGTGCTGCCCCTCCCCTTATGCCTCACCTACAAACCGCGCCTGTATCCTGTGGACCCAAAGCTCCACATCAAAGCTTCGACCTGGTGGAGGGACTACATCTAGCGGCGGGACACATTCCTGTATCCCAAAGCTTGTGTTGGTGGTGGCTGTCTGAAGCATTCTGTGGTGGACCTCTTAAGTACACAGATTCTTTTCTATGGATCTAATCCATGCCGATACGCCCATTGAGCATGTGCAAGTATGTGACCCATCTGAGAGCGCAATGCATTCATGGTTGGCCTGCTTCCATGTGATACTCAAAGGCCGTCTTGGCATTGGGTGGGATCCCACAGGAGCTGCTGACACCAACGTCTCTGGTGAAGCTTTACAAAGCCAGTGGTTGGCATCTTGCATGGCTGATGTGTTGTCTGTTTCCACAGGAGCCCGAGAAGGCCAAGCCGGCGGCGGAGGAGGCGAATGGCAAGGCCGAGGAGGAGGCGCCTAAGGGCGGCCTGCCAGCTCTCGGCCCCAAGCCCAAGAAGAAATCCGCGACCGCCGCGCCATCCGAGCCGGCCAAGCAGGCCGAGGCCTGAGGGCCTTCCTTTTTGCCATCTGTGTGACTGTCAGCACAGGGTGTGAGGGGATGCCGTTCTCTCATCACATCCTTCTACGTGCTGAGTTCCAGTCACATGGGAGCAGCTGGCCTGCTTCTTAGCGCAGCATGGCAGAAGTGCACCGTGGCCCAGGCTGGGCTTGGCCTCTGGGGGATGGAGGAGGATGTGCTGGTTGCGCCAGTAGAAGGAATGAGCGTTGGTTGGAAAAGGAGGGTTGGATAGGAGCATGGCAGGAGCAATCTTGCCAGTGAGAATTAAGAGTAGGTGGCAACAGCGGGCTGTTGTGTGGGCCAAACATGCAGTGATCTAGCTCGGTTGATTGCAGTGCAGCCATCCACAGCCTGGCAGCGAGGCTTGCACGCTTGCCAGCAGCCATATGACTTCACGCATCCAGCAAAGATATCGGCGTGAACTGTCTATTGATGCTGGTAATCAAGTTGCTGTCGTGCGAGAGCATGTCGTCTAGCTTGCTGTGATGATGTGATCATCTTAGATGCAACAGCGGCTGAGCGCCTTAGCGGAGCAATTTCGAGTGCTATCTCTGCAATTGCCTCATTTGAGGTCTCAAGATCAAGAAGCTGTCCTTCTAGGGGCTGGCCTTCACTTCGCATATTGATTTCGCGGTTTTGAGAGGGGGCTCATGAGAGAGAGTGCTTGTAGCGAAGCAGAAGGCAATCTAACACTGCTGCAGGTCTGCGGATCTGCACACAAGTATTAGTGGAGACAGGCATCAGCTTATCATGTATAGATTTAAATATGTCGCAACCTATTGGCAAGAGGTATCAGAAGTGTCTTATGGGACATTATTTCAGCAGGATTTTGCAGACCAGTATACTTTGGCTGTCATGAGTCATGGCGAGCTCTCACTGCTATGTAGTGACAGTGCAGCGATTGCGCCATCTCGTACTGAGCGTGCTGCAGCCTGCAAATTAGCTGAGTGGCAAATTGCGGTTGAAGGAGAGATGCACATCGGCCTGATCTAAGATCATGCACGTGATGTGGGTCTGCTCTTGGCTTGTAAGTATAACTTCCCAGACGTAGCCTAACGGCCATTGAATATCAATGCAGAGCAAAGGATCCTCTCCGGAAGAGTCTCAAACAACACTGTTGGCATGGCATGCTATACAAGGACAGCATGCAAGGAAGGAAGGAAGGAAGGTAGGGATGTTAAACATCATCCAGCCGACTGGGGCTAATTAGATGTACCAAGAGCATCCAGAATCTGGATTCCAGATGACAAAACAACCCATGACAATATGCAAAAACAGACGAGACACGGGCAGCTTCTTGTGCCAGCATCATCAGTCACCCCTTCCGGAACTGCCTGTTTCGGAACCCTGAGGATCGAATATGCATCGAACTGAGCAAGGACTGTAGTGAATAAAGGATCTTCTCCGTTCTGCGCAACAAAATTACTGATAGTAGCAGTATATGCCCAAGAACCAGCCGCTCAGGAAGATCTCTTGAGAGATCGTCGTTACTCACTTCACCGAAAATGGCAGGGTGGTTCGGGAATCAGTCGCAGCACCTTCAGGCAGGCTTCTTGATCCCACAAAAACGCCCTTGCACATCCAGCTTATCTTTCTGTTCTCCTCTTGGCAATGTTTTATTCGCCATCGCGCCCTGCACGCCAACGTCACCAAGACGCGACAGTTCCCACCATGCAGCGTCCAGCAATTCAATTCTCAAATTGATTCTTTGTACAATCTTTCATTGATCGGATTTCTGTCTCGGCGGTGGCATCGCTTGAGGCACGGCAAGGCAACAAGTGAAGCAAAAAAATTGCATTGGACTGATCTCACACTAACCAGCCGCGTATGCACAGAGATTAGTCTAAATAAAACCAACTATTGTACTGTGAAATGCTGAAAAGCTGCAGCTGCAGCAGATACGACTTTTATTGCAGCAGACAACAACGACTTCCTCATCTCCTTTGGATGCTCTTGCTTGGCTTATCTGGATCGGCTGCTGCCACGCAGGGGCAGTGGGGGTCAAACATGGTGGACAGGGTGACGCAGTCACTGGGCATGGCGAGCGTGTCTCAGCCCTCAGATCCTCTGGAGTATGCAGCGCAAGGCCGGGGAATGCTCACATACCATGTCGGCGGCGTTGATCTGGACGGAGAGGCCTTCAGGAAATTCTGGGTCGCCGCTCACAAGAACAAAGCCGTGGACGGTGCGATGCCACTTAGCATTTGACACACTCACTTCCAGACCGCATGATAATAGTCTTGGGTTAACATTGAAGATGCAGTTTGTGCTCTTGCATGGCATAATCTGTAGGGAGACCTTCTCATGTGTCTGCCTTTTGCTAACAGTCAGACAGGCACTCTATGCAGCTCCTCAGTATTCAACAAGGGCATCTGAAATGGTGTTGTGAAATTTAAACAGCCCTGAGTTGCCTGAGGCTTGGCAGTACATTGCAAGCAGACCCAGGACAGTGAATGAAGTACGGTGTGCGCTGATGGCATGCAGGCATAAGGATTCCTCCCGGCGAGTATCACATGAAGCCGCCCGAGGATGGGGGCAAGTATGGGGCCCACCTTTACCTGGCATGCAATGAGGATGGGGACGACCGCACCTCACCCTTTGTCCTGGACCTCAGCAACACCTTCCTATGGCTCACGGTGCTTTGTTGCCTCCACTTTCACTTTTCTCTCATTGCATCCTCATTTGAGGGTGCAGGCGAGTGAGGCAGGAACCGGCATGCACCAGCATAGTGTTAGTTGGCTGCGATCCCACCGCCGTCGACACAGCAACATTTCCTGCGCCTTCGATCTACATGATTCCTGTGCAAAAGCATAATTTCTTTGAGAGGTCGTGACAAGAAGCACACACATCGACGCCCCTTTTAGTAGAATCAGCGCATTTGCAGACGCCAGGGGGACATGTTCGTTTAGATATTTCCATGCAGCATGAGCGCAGTGTGCATAGCTGAGAGGGATGTTGGGTGTGCAGAGCAAGGACCAGGGCACCATTTCCATAGACAATGGGGAGAATGTTGAGCTGCGAGGGCCGTTTGCCGTCTGCAACAACCTGGACAGCTGGAGCTTTGCGCAGGCCACGCTGGTGTCCTTCAACGAGGAAAAGCTAGAGTGGATCGTCCATGTGCGTCTTTGTCCCTGCATCATTAGTAGAATCTAACATCATGCAGTGAGAACTTAATCTAATGTTAGACCTCGCACCAGGCTCACGCCGAAATCTACAATCAAAATTGTGGTATGTCCCATCTCGAATTTGTGCTCATGGCTGGGAATCCCAAGGCATGTGCGCTCCAGGATCACGCTTTATATAAGGCCAAGGCCCTATCCGGGATTTGCAAACTTGCACCTGCAAATTCTTTCCTCAGACCACTAGACTTGCCAAAGGAAAGCAATTGAAGTTTGCATCATATGGACCAGTGAGATTATTGCAAGTGTCAGGTATGAGCTCTGTTCCAAAAGAACGGGCTTTCCATGCTTGTCAGGGCAGATGCGAGTTCAACTCCCTGCCCTGTATATTTTGTTTTTCTGTCTTTTTTTGCTTATTGTTGTCTTTTCATGCCAAATTTTTGGCAACAGCATCCTTCCAAGTTGCCAGGCTGGCCACAAAATTTCTGCTCATAGTTGATTGTTTGTTTCTTGTTTCTTTGGCAGGTCCAGGGGCTGCAAGATGTGACAAGCCTGAAAGCTTCAGGCCCACTGTGCATGTAAGTATTGTCAAGGGTTATGCGCCGCACGCAGGGGCACGACGGCTACCCCAACGACAGGGTATTTTTAAAGGACGGGTCCGTAAATGCCATCATTTGGGACTCGGCCACGCGGCTCATGAAGGATCCGGACGTGCACGATTTTGGCACGCGCAGTGTGGAGAAGATTGGGCCAAACCAGTACAAATTCACGCTCAGCCACACACAAGACTACAACATTCGGCCCGGCGATTACATCACGGTGAGTCGCCGTGCCCCCCTGCGGCCTGGGAAAGCACTTGATTAGCAGCTGGGCTTTGAATTGGATCTTTTTGCTTCTTGCGCTCTGATTGCCCCTGCAAAGCTACACTCTGTGAGGCCTGTCAGGCATCCATGAGTGTGATCCTGCCTCGGCCGTGTGCTTCAGAGCAGGCAGCTTTTCGCAGCATGCTAGCATGGGGTTATCAACTTACTGCATTCTGCCGCAGCTATGCATCCAGCAGGGTAAAGAGATTAATCATCCAGCACGGGCATCCGGGCATCGCAAGCACTGTCTTGCATGATTGGCATACTGTCTCCAGGCGCGCTCTGCGGACGGCTGCTCGGCTATCAACTTGGAGTACTGCAAGCGCTGCACGGTGCACGCTGCCACCATCCACACCGCCTCCTGCTTCGGCTTCTACGACGCCTTTGGGACCGCCAACGTGTACAGGTCAGCACTCCCTTTCTTCACTTTCTGAGGAATCTTGAAATTTCTGGGGTCCCGATTTTTGACAGGAGCAGAATTCCTTGCATTCACCAACGAAGCTGGCACAGCTGCGAGCCTGCAAAGAAGCTGGACAAGAATGCATTGCTCTGCATTATCCTTGCAGTGCTATTGGAAATCACCGGTGTGCCGGTGGCATTACAGTGCCATCCGCTTTCTATAGATACTCCCCAGGCTGCACCAGGGTGTGTATTGCCTTGTCTTATTCCCACTTGCATGCTGATAGCGGTAGACTCTGCTCCAGGGACTGTTTCCTGCTGCCGTACCCGCGCCCGATCGGCAATGACGGCCAGCTGCCTCTGCTGTCCACCAACGCTGACGGCATCCATGCCACCGATAACGCAGAGGGACCGCGCCTCATCAACTGCTTCTTCGGCGGCCTCGGTGCGCTCCTGCCTTCTGTCATGTTCGCATCAACAAATGAGGTTCCAAACGGATTGAGCAACGTCTTTCAATATTTGCACTGCTGCACCCTTCCGTTGCACATCAAGTTGGCCATTTCCTGCAGCAATCAAGCCACACACCATGGGGCTGGAATATTCCCGAGGACTCTGTTCTGCAGGGTCAGCTCTGCAAGAGGTGCACATGGTTGATGCCTGTAGGCAGTACATGAGCATCACTTGAGGTCTATGCTGGTCCTTGCAGGTGATGATGCCATCGCGGTCACTGGGCACTTTTCACCTGTGGCAACAGCCTGCCCAGAGGAGAAGTACATCATTGTTCTGCAGGTGACCTAATACTATTATAGCTGCTTGTCTAATTAATATCCGGCAAATTCCCCACAAAATGCTGAAGATTACATAGGAGCCTTGTTCCCAGCTCACCTACTGAAAGCCCTGTATTGCATGCATCACAGCTCGTCCAGCATATTTTGAGCATATAGCATTTTGTTCAACGCAATGATACTGTGTAGGTGAGGCGGTACATGAAGGCAGACAAAGGGGAGCCTGTGCAGGCGTACTCTGTCGAGGGTGCATCCCTGGGCACCGCCACAATTGCAAGTGTGGAGGAGTGCGACAACCCCTTGCCCGGGGGCACCAAGCTGCCAAACTTCTGCATCGACGACGGCGACAAGCAGTACTGCACCAAGGTGGGTTCTTTGTGCCAATCACCCAATTTTGCACAATATTTATGTGCCTAGGATGCGAGCGTGCGAATCACCCAATTGTGCACCATCTTTGTGAGCCTAGGAGGCGAGCAGAGGAAGTTTGCAGACATCTTGCTTTAGAACATCTCTGGCATGCATCTGTTTTAGAGGCACAAGAGTGCTGCAAGCGCGCTCTGGGGATTAGCAAGGAGGTGGCCTTAGGGGCGTTTGGGGGCCTGGACTGCAGCATTTCTGCAGCGGCCGCCTGGCCCCGAGCATCCTGACCCCTCAATACTGCTTGCGTTGTTTGACATGCCAACAGCATCACCGATCATGAGAAGACAGCTGGCTTCCTTGGACATGTTAGCAGCAGTGGTGAGAGCATTCGCGGGGAGTTAAAACGCGCTATGGCTATGGCGCTATGGCTATGGCGTCTGCATGACTCGTCATGACAGCAGTGGCGGGGAGTGAGAATGCGCGCGAGTGTATCTGCGCAGATAACGGTGGAGGAGTGGCCGGAGTCGTGGGGTGGCATTGGGCAGGGGTGCGGGGTGCAGTACCCGACCTGGTGCGGCAGCGGGTACCAGGCGGTCGGCTGCCGCGTCTTCAACACGCGCGGCCGCGCCGTCCTGGCCAAGGGCAGCCGCGGCCTCATCGCCGACAACACATTCACCCACCTCAAGGGTGTGTGCATGCATTGGACCTGCCATGGAATCTATTAATCACTGCATGCAGGGGGATATTCTGCCTGGAGTGGGTTTGTAGGGGCATTCCAACCCTGTACTTTTGTTTCTTGATGTTGTGTAATGCGCTTGAGAAGGAGAAGAGAAACAAGACCACCTTTTTCGAATGCAGTTGCTTGTGATGAACCTTATGTGGAGATGCTTCTGCATATGAGAAAGCTCTTGAGCTGAGTCGTCCAAGATTGATGTCACTGATAATGTCCAATGCTGGGTCAAGCATTGAAAATCCCAATCCTTGGTTTGTGCTTGGACTGGCCTGATTGAGCAATACCTTGTATTTCCAAGTCAGGGTCAATCAAGCTTATTACCAATGTGAAAGGATGGAGCTGTCCTTGTGTGTTGCAGGCGCGGGAGTGCAGCTGACACCAGAGTACAACTGCCTGGAGGCGGGCTTTGTGTGCGACGTTACCGTGCGCAACAACACAATCGATTCTCTCGCGCCCGGCATCTGGGTTGGAGGCAGCACAACCGCCGAGGGAGACTCGCCGCCCGCGCCATTCCACCACAACCGCAACATTGTCATCGAGAACAATGTCATCAGCCACTCCTGGAAGACCCCCTTCATCGTCACCAGCTCGGAAAATGTCACGGTGCGTCGCCCGCGCATGCATAAAGCAGCCAGTGCGATGTCTCCCTGGTACTTATTGCACTCGTTTTGAGGTTATTTGTCCTCTGAGTTGTTCTTCGCAAAGGTTTTCCAGCTGCTCTGGCTTGTTCGTGGCGAGAAAGCGACCAGGCAAGGAGAAAATGGCGGAATGTCTGGGACAATTAGTTCTAAGCGAAAATAATGAGTTCTTCTGTGGATGATCTTCCCTGGTGCAATGAAGGGTGTCCTATAGCACAGAGCAGTCTGAGCAGCATCCAGGCAGAGTAAATTCATCTGAGGTTGGTCTGCCAGTAAAGCATGCATGCATGCACTTTTCAGGTGCGCGGCAACACGTTCCGCAACTGCCTGCCGAAGCGGACGGACGTGGAGTGGGATACGCGCATCCACAGCTGGGAGGTGGACGCCAAGCTCATGCTCTTCAAGCACGTCAAGCAGCTCACCCTTGGTGGCAACAGGTGCTCATGTCACACACCACTGCCCTTCCTTCACTTTGTGCCCGTTAAATAGAGAGGCATCTGTCTCTTACTTGCTATGCTCTGTGTTTTGCTCTCTGAGGTCTGCAATGTGTTTCCGCAAAAGCAGCAGCAGAAGGCTGATGCATCCATTCATGCTCGGTCATGAATTGTCCAAGCGGGTGTCGGCTTTTTTGCTATTCAAGGTTGTGTATGCCACGTGCAGATTCGTGAAGGACGAGCCGCGGGACTTCAGGGGCAATTATGAGGACCCGATGGAGTTTGATGACTGCAGCGATGTTGTGCACGAGCCGGACACAAACACATGCTACAACCCCGCTTACCCCTATCCCACCTACCCCACAAGCACATCCTGAATCCTGCGCTGAAAGGTACAGAATCTGTAGCTCAGGCGGCTGCAACTGTTTCAACAATCATTTATTTGATGTTTGACAGCATCTCTTTGCTGAACCCCTTATTGCCAGAGGCGAATTTGTACTATAGCTTTTAGTGGTAAATTCCTCAAGAGCTTGATATGTTTTTACTTTTGAGGGCAGGCGTATGGGATCTCACTTTTGCTTTTAAAGGGACATACATGCAGGCATGCATGCATGGTATTAGACAGAAATGATGTTTTCTCTTCAAGCTTGCAGTCTTAGGTGCCTTGCATTCTCTTGCACATTTGAACTAGGCTCATTCGCGTCTTCTTTGAAGGTGAGTCACTCGTGTGTTTTGATGAGAAGGCAGGGATGATCAAGCGTTTCATTTAAAGCTGATCTGTTAGTAGCGGTGATAGCTGCTGCCATGATAGCTGCCATGATAATTGTCATGCTGCTGTAAGCACTTACTCCCATTCCAGCATGTACCTGTCAAAACCAGGAGCAGCAAATGCGCCTGTTCCTGATTCACACTCCACACTGAACGCCGCTCAGTGGTCAATTGACCAAGAGCGCAATGTCTCTGCCTGCGTCAGTCTCAAGAAATTTTCCACACGCCGGACACGACATGAGCCACATTGTAATGCATCCTTGCAGCAGCTGCTGTACAGATTTCCGCTCCCAAAACCTTGGCGCAAAAGTAGTAAACTCTATTTGCCCTTGCATAGCTGCCATCCAGACTATATCCCCTCGATCAACCTGAAAGACCACTCAGTCAATCATGGCTCGCCGGGAGGCAGGCCGGTATCCTCATAAACATACGCCCGGCACACCGCATGGATCGGCGAGAGCCACACGATGTGCTTCAGGAATGCAGACTCCACCGGAACCACATGCTTGATCTCCCAGCCGTCTGCCGCCGCGATGACAAAGTGCACGAAGACCTCGGTGACAAACTTGGGCTTCACCACCACCTTGATGTGGTGCTTCAGCACGTTCTTATCGCGAATCCTGTGGCGCTCGAAGAAGCTGCCCGTAGTGGTCGCCGGGCAGTTCTTGGGGTAGGCATACGCTGCAAACTCCAGTGACGCCACCTGTCAAGTATGCACATATATTCTCATACTTCCTCCACCTCAGACGTATGGCGCCATGATAATATGCGCCGACTTTGCATGATGGCAGCTCTTTGCCATGCACCATCAATGCTGCCGAACTTTAAGATACACCCTGCCTACTCAATCAGGTGGCAAGAGCTTGCATCAGCAAAGTGCAGGGCAGCTATGGAGCCTGCATGAGGCAGTCCCTGTTGGGAAACCGTCGTAATCCCAACAGAATTCAAAGACAGAGTCAAAGGACGCTGGGGCGCACCTTAGAGGGGAAGGTCTGGCGCAAAAATTGTGGCAGAGGCACGGGCTTCTTTCGGCCCATGGTGGTCATGTTGATGGAGATGAACTCGTCCACGTCAAACAGCATCGCGTAGTCATACGCATACTTGCTGCGCAGCAGGCACTCGTTGTACATCAGCACCTGCGCGCAAGCACTATTCACTCAGCACCGCTGCTTTAAACAACAGCTTTTTGGGACAGCAGGCTCGCTGGTTGCCCTTCAGAGCTGGAATCCCTTAAAAGGTCCACACATTTGAAGACTAAATTTCTGCAAAGAATTGCATAGTGCTAGCAGGCCAATTGGAGCATCCTTCCCATGCCAAACCAAACCAGCTCCCACAACTTGAGTCCTTTTCCATTTTGTGCAAGGTGCAGATTGCCAATTTCAAAGGTAACAGAAGTCCCTGAACGCAACAGTCCTGATGCAACCTTACACACAGCATGCCTGCATATCTCCTGGAGTGAGCAAGTTCCGCACATGCCCACTCCTAGCAATCAAGATTTCCAAGAAGGAAATGCCGGGATGGGGCCGCAACAGTTGGCACGCGCCTGGCCGAAGTAGTTTTCCCGGTTGGAGGGCGAGTAGTGGTGCCAGTGCACGAGCGGGTGGTCAAAGGGGTGAAACGGGTCTGTGTGCGTCTCGCCCATCCGGAAATTGAATCCGCGCACAGTCATCCACACCTCGTGCGGCTCATCATAATGCACCGGCTCATGCGCGTGCAGCGTCGGCACGTACATGTGGAACCGCGATACTCCCAGCTGCATGCATGCAAAATTCAAGTGATTCCCCGGAAGTTCTCGTTGTTATGTTATGTTATATTACCCCACGGTGTTCCTGACAGGCGGCAAGGTGCGTCTGCAGGCAAGCTGCAGGTAAAGGCTGCCGCATATCCTCCCGTTACTGGGTTTGCCAGATCCCAGCAAGAGACCAAAACCCCACGGGTGCAGTGCTCGGTATTGGGACCAATCCCCGCCAGGCGGGACTAAGTAGAAAACCAGGTTTGAATAGCCTCAGGATGTTGCTCCTGGAGAGTGGAAGCAGTGGAAGCAGGACTTCGGGTGTAACAGCACAACACAAGCAGATGACTAGCAGACTTATGAGGCTCGTTCAGAGAGCGTCTATCCAATTTTTTGATATATAGATGAGGACTGAAAGACAGGCAGGGAGGGACAGGCTGACCTGCGTGTAGTAGTACAGCCAGTGGTGGATGTCCGGCCGTAGTGAGAAGAGTGGCGCCACACATGCCACCACCGCTCCAGCACGCTCCGTAGGCACATCCTCCACCTGTGTCAGTGACTACTTCATCAGGTAACGATGATCATCAGCGCTGCAGTCAGTCACTGCTGCACCCATACCTGCACATCTGTGCTGTATGGTTGTGTCTGTTTGACCAAATGATCACAAGAGCCTTTGGCCGCAGAAGGTCAGCATCTCTCCCAGCTTTACTGTATTTAAAAAACCAACTTGCCACCAAGCCACCGCACTCGGCATCATGCGACTTTTCCCAGCCCGTAATGAAGAAACCAGACAGAAAGCCGCAATGAAATGGTGGAGGGATGGGCAGGCCTACCCTGACAATCTGCTGGTGCACATGCCCCGACTTCAGCTGCACCTTGACAAACTTGACCTCCTCATCCTCCGTATTGCAGTCCACCCAGGAGTTGCCTGGGGGCGCCATCTGCCTGATCTGCACACGACATCCCACTCGCCATATTACAATCGTTCCGCTCCCCAATTTGTTCTTGCAAATGATGGGCTGCTATGCACAGGTCTTCACACTGCATAGATTGCCATGCGAGCAAGCAGTGGTCCTGTAGCTTAAGCCGAGAAGGGCAAAAGGCATGCCCACATTCTTTGCCTCGACCTCCACTTTCTCGCTGAAGTTTCTGAAGCGGCTGAAGACGCAGCCCTGGAAGGTGTCATTGGGCGGGGGGTCCGGTTCCCCCTCCTCCTTTTCATTTGGATGATTGAGGAAATACTCCATGAACAGGCGCACGTCGCCCGTCTTGGGGTCTCGCAGCGCCGAATACACGTCCAAGCTCTTGCTGGTGTTCTCCTCGGCACCACGCCTGCCCTCCCCATCCTGGGCACAAGCACGCGCAGATTACCCCCAGGCTGTCCGAGCATGAGCACACTTAGTTCGTATCAGATTTACGGCGTGTAATGGAAACCTCGGCATGGCAAGGATTGCCTGAAGGCTTCAGGTGTCGAAGGAGGACGATGTGTTCAGGAAGCATGGGGTTGGCTCACAGGCATCGCACCTTCAAGTGGGCCGTTTTCAAACAAATGCAAAGGATTAGTAGCACCAGTAGCAGGTCTGGTGGTCGCATGGACCCTACTAATGATCTCAGTGGGGAACTAGCATAGCCAATGCAGGCAGCTCTGTGCTTGCCTCCTACAGGCAGACACTTAGAAGGCACCCTGCCAAGATCGGTGCTACAATAGTGACATCATGCATCAAACCATTGCTAAATTGTCGAAAAATCTAAACGTATTCCTTAAGCTCCAAATTCCGAACTAGCTGGGTAGTAGGGTTCCGAGCGACTCTTCCGACAGTTTGCTGAAAGGAGATGGACTGAGTCTGCAGGAAATAAGTTCGATCGAACTAGAAGACACGTTTTCTCCGAGGATAGTTTGAGCGTTCGACGGAGCAGCTGACTCGAGAAACCGTCGTGTCGCACGTGCTGAAAGGCCAGCGTGGCAGACACATGACAATTTCGGCGATGCAGCGGCACCAGCTAGAAGGCCAATGCAAAACAGACACAGATGATCATGTGTCGCCTTCGATCTGCTGCCTAATGTCAAAGAGCAGCATCAACAAACGATTTGTTTGCAAGACCAGCAATATATAAGATCTACAAATCAACGTCACACTGCAAGCTACAATCGGTATTCATTATGATGACGTTAGGATGATGGCGTTGATATTCTGGATCCCTCGTACCACTGGAAGACAGGGGCGAGCGTCCGCGTTGCTCTCAGCATAGTGGGAACAGTCACAAACATTGGCAGTAGTGTTTGCTCGGCATGGCAGGTTCGGGAGCTGTAGGCAGACTGGCACAAAAGTTATGGCGCTTTGGGCGCGTTGTAGCCGGCCAACCAATACCAGAAACTCACCCTCATGTGAGCCCATAGGAACCCCAAAAGTTCACTTATCGTCAGACACTTGGCAGTGATCAGTAATTTTACATGCTGATGTGAGCTGATGTGAGCATTAGATCGTGTTTGCAACTGCATGTGTCTAGTTGAAAGCAGGAAGCGATTGCTTTGGCCTTGACTAGCAGAACGTGTGCCTCCAGCTTCTCTCGGAAGGCCAGCTGTGGCCGGGAGTGAGTGCAGCAGAGTTTGCCACACGAAGGAGGCGCCTGGCAGATGCCATGCCTCCCGGAGGCATCGCAGTTGTCCCTGCAGCCTCCCCAGTCTTCATGACCGGCGCTATCCCATACCAATACCGCCAGGCACTGCACCTTTTAGCACTGCACTGATCAGACATTCTGCCGTTTGCCTGATCATGTTGAGATGGCTGTGTCTCTTGGAAGCAATGGTGCACTCCTCGCTATCGGTCTCATAGCTAATTTTAGGTGAAAGTAACTTGGAAAGTGCCTCCCATCTGCACAGCTAATGTGTTGACGCATGCGCTTGCAGGACGCTGATTTCCTGTACCTGACGGGCATAAACCAGCAGGCGGTGGCGGTCATTGAGGCCTCCTCCCCCATGCGCGATGGAAACTTTACCCTCTTCATCCAGGACTCCAACCCACAGGTCCGCTGCGCTGACCTATTGGCCTGTTGAGAGGTTCCCTTTTTTCCTGCAGTCAAATGCAGCATGTATTCTGGTGGTTTGTTCATTCAACATGTCTGCGCTGTCAAGGGCAGGGTGAGACTGCGTATATTATTAGATTCTGGGTATTAATTTGAATGGCGCATTTGTATCTGTCCAGGCAGAGGCGTGGAATGGGACGCCGATGAATGCAGATGCGGCAGCTGAGGTGTTTGGGGCGGATGATGTGTACCCCATGTCTGAGGTGCGGCCGGGGACACCTTTCAAGTCTTCCAGCCACCTAATTTGACACGATAGCCCCTGACCTTCCTGCTCAGGCACCCATGTAGTACTTTCTGCAGCTTACTGGCACCCTCTTGTATATTAACCTGGAATATGGTACTACTGAAATCATATGACTGCAGGACATCAAGCGCTTGAATTCTTTCTGCAGGCCAAAGAAGCTCAGCTACAGGAGCCTTCTTCCCAGGGATGATCAGGCAGGGACCGACACTGTTGTATTCCTCACCCAATTGACATTTGAGTTCTGCTTGCTGCAGCTGGAGCAGCAGCTGGAGGCGATGGTAGCTGTGTCGGGGGCGGTGTTTTATGACCGCGGAGAGGAGCGCACGACTGCGCCCTGTGAGCACGGGCGGCTGCACCAGGCGATGCTCATAGCGCTGCAGCAGCGGAGAGTGCACCCGCTCAAGCCCACGCTGCACCCCATGAGGCGCGGTCCTGAGCCCCAATCAAACAGAATCAACATGTTTCCCACATCGATTTTTGTTGCTGTTTGCTATGGCTTCTGTGCATGCTTTGTTGAGCACCCAATGAGGCATGCCCGACCCAATCTCTGAAATTCGGCTGTGAATTCTGCGCATGTCTTCACAAAGCACGCCCTACCTCTCTGCCCCTTCTGACTGACGGTGGCCGATATGTTGGCCATGCTCTCTGAGTCTGTGCACAGCGCCTTCTCTTGAGGCGCATGCATGAAGTTTCCTTGACTGGCTCGCGGTTGCCTTCTGAGCTGGGTTCTCACTCGATGGTCTGGGAGGAAATTTCATCATCATGCGCTGTGTTACCTGATGCTACTCTCATGGTGTTGGTGAGATTCTCCTGGAACAATGTGCACGGGGAGGCATGTGGGGCGCTGAGGAAAAGCTGTGCGGGCGCAGGTGGCAGAAGTCGGCGGCTGAGTTGGATCTGATGCGGCAGTCAGCATCGCTGGCGGCCAAGTCGCTGACGCGGTGCATGCAGCTCACGCGGCCGGGCGTCGCCGAGCACTTTCTCGGCGCAACTTTTGGTGCGGGCCAATGCATGAAAGTCTCCCAAGCCGAGGCATATTTTCGAGGAGAGCTTGGATTCCACACATGTCTCTACCTGGCCAATTTGCCACTGCAGAAAGTGCTGGTCATTGCCACTGTGCTGTTTCTGCGTAGCGAGTGCTGTTCTAGCAGCTGCAGCTCCACAGTATGCCTCACTCTCCCATGGCAAAAGTTGTCCTTGACAGCCAAAATTTAAGAAGTATGATACCGTACTCTGAGTACCTGGAGTCCTCAAAGTTGTATTGCCATGTGCGCAGAGTACGAGTGCAAGGCGCAGGGGGCGCAGCGGCTGGCGTACCCGGTTGTGGTGGCGGGCGGGGTGGACTCCTGCACCATCCACTACCTGCAGAACAACAAGGTGGCCGCATTGCGCTGAGGGCTTTGAGGCTTCTTTACAGCATGATCCTTGCCACAGAAGCCCAGTAGATACCTTCTGAAAGTTGCATGCGGAATGGCCTTAAGGTCATCACTAGGCACACTCCAGGCCCTTCAATTCTTGTGTTCAAAGCTAGCTAGCTTGGTCTGGACATGTCTGGCAGCTTGTCTTGCTTGTGTGTCTGCCTTTCAGGTCCCACCAGCACTGATGATTAGGTTCTCAAGCCCACTTTGCCGCACATGCTCTGGGCAGGGCCTGACATGCTCTGAGGGTACCCTAATTATTAACCCTGTGTTGAATGCGCGCAGAGGGTGCACGAGGGGGAGTTGCTGTTGATGGATGCGGGGTGCGAGCTGCACGGCTACTCCAGCGACGTCACGCGCACCTGGCCTGTCTCCGGAACGTTCACTCGCCACCAGCGCGAAGTCTACGAGATCGTGCTGGACACCCACAGGTGCGTGCTTAATCAACAGCCATTTGTCCAGGGGCGATGCCTCCCTGCAGGGACTCGCTCTGGCAGCGGGGCGGCGGCAATGCCTGCCCACGGGGCGCGTCATTGGAGGCTTGCTGTGGAAGTGCCAAGGGTGCATGTTCTGGGGATGGGGCTGAACATGTTCTTGGCTCAATTTGACGCTCCCAGATCTTTACTTGAGGAGATGGGGCTATCGCCATGCTGGTCCATAGTGGCGGCATTTGATCTGATGCATCCCTTGGCTTTTAAGAGTTTGCATTCCTGGTCATGGCAGGTGTGCAAAACTGCGCGTCCCATGGGCCACAAAATAAGCATTTGGGTTGCCCACCAAGAGTAGTTGGCTGCGACAGCACGAGAAGGGGCGATTGTGATGAGGTGGGCTTGTGTATTGGCTGTGTAGGCAATGCCTGGAGATCTGCCGGGCGGGGCGGACGCTGAGGGACGTGCATCACATGTCAGTGCAGCTGCTGTCAGAGGGCGTTGCCTCTCTCGGCCTCTTCCCCGGCCTCGACGCCGGCGCCATCGCGCACAACGCCTACCGCACCGTCTACCCCCACTCCGTCGGTGCGCGCCAAATCTTCACTCCCCACTTTCCTTCAAGAAAACCTGGTCTGATCCATTGCTGCTTGGCTTTTGCTAGACATTTCATACTCAGTGTCTGTAGCTTCCATGAAACTTCAGCAAAAGTTGGTGGCGCGCGCCCTGGGCCTTGCATTCTGTGCCTGCATGGCTCAATCATTGGCAGCCTGCTTTATTTCTGTACATGCGTGTAATGTGGTCATGGAGTTGCTCCTGGGCCGGGGCATCATTGTCTTGTTCTTGCATGACGTTCACGTGCGAGGCAGCCATTACCCTCATCTCCGGCGCTCGCTCTGCTTTGACGTCTGCATTCCTCTTTCTCTGTATCAGATATGAGAAACTCTGCTATTGCCTGAGGAGGACACTTGCACTGCGCGGCGGGAATACTGATCAGGGGTTGCACCATGCGCAGGTCACTGGTTGGGAATGGACACGCATGACACGCGCTGCATCGGCCACGACGCTCCGATGCGGGCGGGCGTGGTGCTCACCATAGAGCCGGGCCTCTACATCCCCAACGACCCGCAGCTTTACGGCCCGTACGCGGGCATCGGGGTCCGTATCGAGGATGACGTTGCCGTCACGGGCCTTACGGACCCCGAGGTCCTCTCCGCGGGCGTCCCTGTGGACGCGCGGGAGGTTGAGCTCTTGGTGCAGGGGAAATGATGCGACCCTGTCAAAGATGCATGAGAAAACACTAGGCTTTGTTTCGCAGACTTTGTTGCGTATTCTTTGGTCGTGTACCACCATGTTATTCCTACTAGCACTAGCGCTGCGTGCAGCTTCGAGTTGGGGCAGCAGTTTTGTTGCGGTATTGTCTGCTTGCAACTCTGCTGACTCTTGTGACTAAGAGGTGTGCTCGGTTCCTGTACACTATGTTCACCGGCATCAGTGGCGGTCTTATTCTTTACAAGCCTTGGACAAGCCCGAGGTGCAACCAGGGGTATGGGGCAGTGTCCTGCTGCAGAGTTCCACAAGCTGTGGGTGAGTGTTGCAGAGTGGTTCTCCTGGCGTGCTCTATGTGACAAGGGAGGGAATTTCAGTTGTTGCATTACCATAAATTCAAACAGACATGAGAATTACAACTGCCGGAGACTTGCCTCGAGTGGGATGCTAGAATCCAGAGGCCAGTTGTGCAAAATCCTGCACTGCTTTACAAATATAGAATACAGTAACAGTGACTGCAAAGTGCAAAGCAAAAACAGGTGACAGTCTCTCGCAAAACTTATTTCTAGGTCTCTTTGATTGATGGCCCTACTTTCACTGCGCAATAAAGTGCGGACCAAACATGTAACAGTGCTAGACTCAAGCAAGGCTTGAGTGGGCTGCAAACGTGAAACGTGAAATTATGATACCATTCGATAGTACTGATGTCGGCACAAGACTAGGCTAGTACTGTACACATTCCAATGAAAGTCAGCTAATCTATAGAGGGTGCTATTGCACGGCGCTCTGCGCAAAGTCACTAGCACAGTGCCATTGCGGCTGCGTGTATGTGAAAAAGTTAGCTGGCAGCGCTGCAGCTACCAAGCTTGAAGCGCTGCCATTACACATGTACAGGAGCACTAGACAAAGCCTTCGGACCAAAGAACAGGATTCCAAAGCACCCCTGCATCTTTGGTCCAAGGGCAGACTCCATATTATTCATGAAATATTATGTTCAAAGCTTAATTTCCAAGTGGTGCTCAGATAAACTCCAGTGACCACGCCAACCAAACCTAGCAAGCCATCCCTTTTGCATGCATGGATCTGCAGAGTTTGCATGTTTTTTTGCCTAAAGTCACGTCCGCAAATTGTTTTGTTAACCTTGTTCTTGCTGGCGCTCTCGCTAGTCCTTTGGAGCCGGCTGGATGCCAGCCACGGCTGGCCGCTGCTGTATAGCTGCTGTGCCGACAACAATTGTCCCCGCGACACTCATGGTTGGGTTGACTGCGCCGACTATGTGCGTGACATTCACCAGATACACCGGCGCGTTCAAATTGGTCTGCGACAGAAGTTATGACACTTAGTTGCAAGCTCCTTGATTGCAGGCCTCAACTGCCCATCCTACGACAGATCAGTGTTATATCTATCTCGACTGCTCTGTGCCTTTTGTGCATGTCAGATGCAAAGCTTTCAGAACAGTCATAAAAAACTGGAGGCAGACTGCCGAGCCCAGCCTACATGTGTTTTTGACACAGCAGATGAGACCAGGGGCCTATTGCAGAATCGTGGATTCAAAAGCCTCACGTAAGAATGGGTGGGATTGGTAAAAGTACCTGGCTACGGGCGCAGCCGCTGTTGAACGTGAGGGAGTTGCCGGAAAAGACGATCCCGTAAACATTAGCGAGCTGAAACGCCACCTTTTGGATCTGCCATGGATAGTCGCGCGTGTTGTCCACAGTCGCACTGCACATGACGCCATGCGATGTTGTTTTGGGGTAAGCAATATGCAGCAGTTGTAAATTTATTGCCCCTACTTGTTTCACATGGCATGGACTATCTGCACATGCAAGAGGACAAGCAAGATCCAGGCCAAGGTCTCACCTGCAGAGAATGTTGATGAAGCGGTTGTTCTGCACCACAACGTTGCCGGAGCTGGTGATTGTGAGCGGGCTTGTCTGAGAGCCAACAACCGTGTTGTTGATGTAGCGGACGTTGTAGTTGTCAGCATAGATGAAAGGAGTGCTCCCATGCAAATTTGCTCCCAGGATGATCCCTTGCTGCTCGCCCTCCAGGTAATTGTCTCTCACCTGCATGATGAATCGAGAACTTCAATTGTACTCAAAGTGAACAAATTGAGGAGTGAACTTCAATCTTACTCAAAGTGAACAAATTGAGGAACTCGAGTGATCTTTCTTTACACCCAATTTATCAAAGACAAAACTGCTCTGCAGAGGAGGGCACCATCTGAAGTGTCGCAGCAACTCTGCTAGATTCACAGTGCTTCATAGCAGCAAAATTGATCATGCTCAATATCCAGTGCACCCCCAAGTCTCCAATTACATGTATCACAAAGAATAATGCCAAAAATAATGATTGGGATAAGAGGGGTTTTATCCCAGTCATATATTGGTAAGGCTTACCAACATGTCTTCGTTGAAGCCTGCCTCCCGCGAGAAGTCGAGTCCCGGTGCCATATGGATGCTGGTATCTGTCATGTGAATGATGGTATTCCCCTGAATCAATGACTGGCTTGCTCGCACGATTAGACCCCGGCCGCGGCCATTGAAGATGTAGCAGTTGGTGATGGCGTAGTTGTTCCCTACGCGGCTAGTCGGCGACACAAAGCTGCCAGCAGGCATGCCCACAAAACCAGGCTGCCACACTGTCACAATCACCTGAACACAGATACACCTTCAGAATGCTTCCAAATGCCTTGCATCATGATAGCGTCTTTACTCTTCCATGCGTCATCTTGCAACATGGAAACTTTTGTTGAGCTGTCTAGGTCACTTCAGCCCGAGCACCTCATGTGATGTCCAAAGCAAGTTTGACTTCTGGTTGAGTCCTTAACTGCAAAGGATGAATATGTTGCTGCACCAGTCAAGACCAGGGGCATGGGTATTTTGCACATTCGGCACTCTGGGCGCACCTTCAAGTAGCTGTACCGGCTGTAATCGCTACCAAAGACATTGTCATATGTTGAGGATGGCACCGGCGCCGTTACAACAGACACGCTCACAACATCTGTACACATCAGCAGGGCCCCGGATTCAGCTTGGCTTACTCATGACTGTTGCTGACCCTTCATTGTGGGTGATCCAGATCAGGAACAGCCTGTTTCACCATGACATTGAAAAATTTGCGGTTGTTGGACAGTTACCAAACAGAAAAAGGAAATGGTGCAGCGAGAGCTCACTGGTGGATCCGAGCCTGCGTCCATCAGGAGTGTAGATTACTATCGTGTCCCCAGAATTGAGCTCGCCAGGATTGAGAATTGGAGCGCCCAATATGAGAGCACCCTCCTCTCGAATCACTTTCACCACAGTGGAGAAGCGGCCATGGATTGCAATTCCATCGTCCCCTGATCGTGCACACACCTTTCTCATAATGCTTGATGCCTCATGAGCTAGGCTGATCAGCTCAGATTCCCAGACTTGCACAAATGAAGTCGTCTGCATGCAGATATTTTGAAGTATTCTTACTCAAACTCACAGGTGCTCTCTAGAATGGGACTAGCTAGAGTCATCCGCACGTAGGCGGTTGCTTGAAGAATTCCTAGTCTCTACTCTTTATTTATTTGTGATTCTGCTGTTGTTCGAGCTCTCTAGCCCCTGCTTTTTGCATTTGGTCAGGCCATAATAAAGATGGCCCCAAATTCTCAGGTGCTGCTCTAGATTGGGCGGACCAAAGATCAGATTTCAAAGTCCACCAAGGATCCTGCACGGAAAGCACCTGTGGAGATGAACTGGCAGTTGTTGATTGTGGGCCCAACTTTGCCGGAGGTGCAGTGAAAGCCATCATGGATGGATGACATCAGTGGCAGCTGGCCATCACGTCCTGGGACCTTGGAAGGCGCCACAGCCAGATTCCTGCATCAGGCAAGACTGTTCATTATTGCAAATCCTGAGAGGCTCTCCGCATTATACAAGGGATGAAGGTGTCTGCAAGCGGAGGAGGCTCCAGCTAGCCAGCTTGATTTGCAGTTGGGCATGGCACAGCAACAATCCCCTAAATTCTCATGTGCTTCCTCAACATTGGGCGGACCAAAGAGAGTCAGAGCACAGGTGGCAAGTAGGTGAGTGCATGCTGTTGAAGGTTGAGGGCTCACAGCCAGCTGTTGCCACCCGGTGGGGTCCCGTCATAGAAGGCAAATCCGGCAGCAGTGGGCAGATTGAAATCCCTCACAGTGCAGCCACTGCAGCTGCTGCATGCAATCCCCACAGCATCTGTCGGCTGTGTGACCTGCGCATGCACACGGCCTGGCATGAATGCCACTCATGCTAGTGCCAGGCAGTGAATGACTCCGCCAGTATCAAGGATATTTAAGATCTTCAGACTCACAAGGGCACCCTCAAAATTAGGACTTGACAGAAATGGCACTCTGAGGAAGGCAGTCTGAACAGGATGCAAAGTAAATGTGAGGCTCACCACGACCAAGTCATTCACATAAATTATTCCAGGGTAGCGCACAAGCGTGACAGCAAAGGTGTTTGCATTTAATTGGATCGTTTTGCTGAAGTCCACCACAAAATCTGCAGTCACAGCAACAATTATTTACTGAGATAAATGAGCCCTCGCAGGGGGTCGCGGTTTGGGGTTCTGCTCAGCTTCTGGAAAGAAGATTTAGAAGCTCAAAGGCCTGCTACACCCTGCCTGTCACCTACCACGCATCTGGCAGAGCATTAGATATTGCTTCGGTCTACTTGATGGACAGTAGTTTGATGAGACGAGGAAGAGGGGTGGTTACTCACCGGTGCCACGTCTGTTTAGCGGCAGTGTGAGGCGCGTGACGCCATCATAGACCACCCCACCCCCAGATTCACGATTGGCAAACACGACCAGCATGCGCTGCCACGTCTGCAAGAAGTCTGCATGTATCTGCATGCACATGCAGCCTTCTTATTATGAGAAATCTGCCACAAGCAAGGTCCGCCTGCAGACAGGCCGCAGTTGAAGGCTACCAATTTCTGACCCCTTGTTGGACTTGCCAGATTGAAGTAAGGCCCAATCAAACGTGGGCTCAGTATTGGCCCCCGCCACCCGCAACCGATTTTCACAATGCAAAACAGGGCATGCCACCCAGTGGGCAGGCGATAGCTGTGAACTCAACTCAACGAATGCGCTGCAGCTCAGGCTCCCGCTATAGTTCGCCGGCTCAAGAGGCTGCAGTGCGGCCTCGTGCCTTCTCAGCAACACAAGATTGGATGCATGATTGACACAATGCACGGCTGACCTGGATGTTGTACTGGAGACCGTCGGTGCTGACAGTCTTGATGGTGCCCTGCGCGTAGGGGTACTGACTCTGGGTGTATGTGAGGGTGGCTGGTCCATGCAGGGTCACACCCCTGCACTGGTTCAAGTATATTCCTCCCACCAGCGCATTCTGCACATGGCGCACACAAGTCATGCTTTGCTATGCTCCCAGCCTCAATGGATCAGACATCCCTTGACTTGTGAGCACTAGGCCAGACAGGTTGTCGGAGACCTATTTTGACATGTGTCACTTCAAGAATCAACTGGGCCGGCACTGCCCGAATTACTCAGAATTTTAGTAATAAGTTTGGCATATAGAGTAGAGGGCAATGTGAGAGGGGTGGCGGTGCGTGCCGTGTAGACGAGGGTGCTGCCTGAAAGGTCTATCTCGAAGGCAGACGTGCGCGTCTGCAGGCAGGTCACCAGAATGTGCGCTTCGAGCGCCGAATCCGGCTGAACCTGGTAGCTTCCAGGCTGCAATTTTACTCCTGCACCAGTGCACTGCACGTCATGCATGCATGATGACATGCATTGTGGGCATCAGACACATTATTCGCTGCCCCTCATCGCACAAATTTACATCAGCGAGCTATGATCTCCACATACATACTGCGGTATCAAGTGTTCTCAAGTGACATCTTCTGGCCATCTAAACATAATGGGTTGTGCCACAATCCTGTTGCAATTCACATACAATGGTACCTTTCATTCGACACGGATGCCAGGACCACAATAAACAACTGATTGAGCTCCAAGAGAGAAAGTATCGAGCGTGAAATACCTGACACGGCTGCATTCTGCTGCGCAGCGGAAAGAAAGTTGGAAAGATCTGTGCCATCTATAAGAGAGCTCTGCGGCACATACTGTACCACGCCACTCGCTTGTTTTGGAATTTTCTTGTGAGCTGTATTCAGGAGTTTTGCGGCCTTATTGGCAAAAGACTTGAAGTCAGGATCTCCGGCTCGTGCTGCTTCTGGTGCAAGTGCCGGGATCTCCCAAAACTCCTGCAGGGCAGTGTTTTTTCTTCATATGCAGCTTGGCGCACTTCACACCTCAACTTGCGCCGGTATCTGAGCTTATTTCGAAGAATTGTAATGGGAGTCAACGCAACATCTTTTTATGTACTATTCCGAAGCCCAGGCTGTAAGTCAGGAAAAATGTCATTATAGATTATTTGAGAAAGTATGCTAGCATACCCGTGCACCAGCCGCGGTGTGAATGCAGCTGCATGTCAAAAGTAGGAAAAGTTGCCATACATGGAAGGTTGACAAAGCAGTCCTTCGGCTGCAGCGATGACTTTCACGCATCAGTGGCATTCTAATATACACTACATTTTCAAATGTCTTGTGCAGTGCTATACAGACAGGGGCCGAGCTTGGCTTTCTATTGAATAGCTGTTGCGGTAATACTTTGAAGTTCAACCCCAGATGCAACGTCATCTCCCCGCAAAAGATTCTAGAAAGGGGTTTGACGAAACTTTGCTGCATGCATCTGTGCTACTTTATGATTTGTAAGGAAAAGCCACCCTAATGTACAATTGCCGTCATTCCCTTCTTGGCAGTCTGCCAATGGCAGACTCTCACAGGAAGGCCGCTGGCCCCTTTGGAATATTTGCATGCACTTTTTGACGTCATATGAGTGCATGCATGCACGGTGCACCGAAATTTCGCCTACTAAAAAGAAATTTTACTGTATTAGTCACGAAGTCTTGGCTGCATGTTGTATGCCACGTTGACATCAGCTATTATTGGAGCATCTATTTTAAGCTCAAGCAGCTGCATGCACTGTCTGCCAGATGATCAAGACTTCATGCAGAGACCTAGGTGCACGGCGCCCTTCAAACCTTAAATGTCAACATCATGACAATAAAGTGATCCGATCAGTTTATAGTCATGATAAGTATGGCAGTGATGAGTCATCACTGCCATGGCCGGGGTAACACCGGCAGCAGGCTGCTGACAGGAGCTTTATGAAATGCATCAAGGATTGTCTTCTGACCTTTCACATGTACACGTGTACACTTGAGCCAGTCTGGTCCACATAATTCACTTTCTATGCCCAATTGTCTAAACACACCGTTGCATCAATCCACCAGTATCGGCCAAGGTCCCAGTGAAAACCGCTTGTGCATTTTTTTGGAGGCAAAAGGAAGTGCCAAGGGACATCTCCAATGCTCCTTGGCACTTTCTTTGGCCTGCTGCCAGCGTGGCACTCGTAGTTTACCTGTGACATAACGATGGCATCTATGTAGCCAGCTGTTTCTCGCAGACAATTCAACTCACACTCTGACAGTCCAATGCCATCATGCATGTCTGGGGCCATAGCATGTCATTCAAATTCCCAGCCCCTATCTAGCACAGATCTTTTCAGACTGTCAAGTCACCATTACCAATAAGCACTCTTTTGGAAAGTTCAGATCCATCTTCATTTTGTCTATACCCTGTGACCAACCTCACAGCCTGAGGTTCTCCCTTGTTGGCACTTTGTCTGCCATATCGGTTTAAATTGCCTAGACCAAAAAGCTGTTATATAAACCTTTGGTGGTGTGGCTCTTATTGCCCCGGTTGCCAAAAGCTACACGTTGTGATCTTGCGCACTAGCTAGATCTGCGTGTGCACTGTAATGAAACCTTTGCCCTACCATTCCCACCCGCTGTGGCACATAGTTACTGACAAGTGTTTCGCATCATTCAAACAAGTTGTCGCTGCTGCTGCACACATGACTAAAGCTGCATCAGTTTTGATGCGCCAACCTGCTGTGCACCATTGCCATATATTGAAAGTATAAAAATGCATCCTAGTGTACAAAAAGCAATAGTGCAAAGTTTGTGGGATCATCAAAAGACTCAGCTAAAGTTATGGAGAACCACTTATGTACACACGATTGATAAAATACTGCCATGGCTTTCAACCAGCAAACCACCAGTCAATGAGAGGCACTCTCACCAACACAGCGGTAGACACATGGCCAACCTTGAAACTTATATATAAAAATGCCTAACGTCGGCCAAAGAGCACCCTTGCATGGCACTGCAATTTGCCAGCTCAGGTGCTATTTGAAAACATCAATTTTGTTGAATAAAATGGTGGAAGAAAATCCCACCCGTCGCAGCTGTGCGCCTTTACTACAGAAAGATTAAACTAAAACTTGCTACAGGCAAGACATATCCTCTAGCACCCGCCAAAAGGAAACAAGGAAAAAAAAAAGCTTGCGAGTGAGCGCATGTCCGCCACAAGCCGCTTGTAAACCAGTGAGGAAGGTGGAATGAAATGCATGAAATCACGAAATTCATCAGCTTGAATGTGGAAATCCAGAGCGGGGAAACACATCTTGCATGGGCCGCACACACATACTGCCTTTTCCCCCAGGCAATTGGCATAAGCCCCAGCAGGTGTGGCGGCCCATGGGCCCTGCAAATTTCCTTGGAAAGGGGAATCACTGGACCCTTTCCACGGCTCTGGAGATCGCATGCTGGGCGATCAGGTCAGCGTTCCAGCGCTGTTCTGAAAGCTCAGCTGGCTGGCGGCAGGCAACGCCCCCGCAGCCCCGCTACCCGATTCTGCGCTGCCCAGCTGCAGGTTTGGGGCAGCTGCCGCGGTGATGTCACCGCCGGCAGCTGCCTGGAAGCTGGACACCCCGGGAGAAGCTGCTGAGACGCCGACAACGTTGGTGACGTTGACTAAGTAAATGGGGGCCGCGTAGTTGGCCTGGCTGCGCGCGCAGCCGGCGTCGGTGGCAAAGGAGTTGTTGCGGAAGGTGATGCCGTTGACATTGAAGACTTGGATGGGAGTGTTGGCGACCTCGTAATTCGCCTGGCGCGTGTTGCTGTCCTCCGCGCTGCATGCATGCATGACAAGCGCATCAATCAGTGAGAAACTGACTGAAAGCCTTGAGACACCGCATTGCTGGGGAGCTGCAAAAGCCTGCTTCGACGTTCATGCCGCATCAGAGACACAGTGTCAAGCTGCATGCATGATATGCAGGCCCAGGCCCAGGCAAGCTGCAGACACCTACTCCGCAACCTTCTCAAGCTTCAAATCCTTGAATTGCAAGAACCAAAGGACAGGAGGTACAGTCAGGCATGTACTGCGTCCAGCATGACTATCGTGTCCATGCTCCACATGCGCTTGATGACATGCCCCCAGAGCATGCATGTAAAGGACATTGCAACAGAGGTGACACTGTTCCATGGGTTGCTCTGCATGTCAGAGCCTGTAACATGCAGAGCATGACTAATCAGACCCACCTGCACATGATGTTGCGGAATCGGTTGTTGGAAACTGTGACAGTGGCTGCGCTTGTGATGAAGAGCGCGCCGAGCTGCGGCCCCGTAATGTTGTTGTTGAGGATCTGCACGTTGACGTGGTTGTTGTACAGGATCGGGTGGTCGGGCGTTGTGGCAGCATACAGTGCGATCCCCTGCGCCTCGTTGTTTATGACGTTGTTGCTCACCTGCCAAACAGCAGCATAACATGAGCATCAGGCCATCTTTCGAGTCTTGCACTGGCAGAGAGCAAACATTTACGTATTCATCTGGACGTTTTTCACCGGATGACCTCAACATGGGGCACCCTATTACAACATGCAAGGCAGGCATCAGGCCTGGCTCGGGCAAAGGGGAACTACATGATCATTCTATTTTGTCTTATCAAGTTAACGACAGGATCAGGAAGGCCGTCAGCAGCTTCAACTTGAAGTGCAAAGCAACCACCAAAGGAATTTGCTTTTGCTCAGTCACATCCAGGTGTCAGGCCTGGCTGCACATGTTTGCATTGCTCTGCAATTCAGCGCCCTTGACCAAGCATATCACCGCGGCACAGAGTTCAGACAAAAAAGGAAAAATTCCAGCATGAGAGAGGGGCTCACGACAGTGTCACGGATGAAACCGCCCTCGCGCGCGCCAAAGCTGGGAGTCAGCTCGATGCCGTGGTAAGCCACATGCTCGATGGTGTTGTAGCTGATGTTCCCGGTGCTCGCGCGCAGCGTGAATCCCCTCCCCCGGCAGTTGGAGATGTAGTTGTACAGCAGGCTGCGCAGACAGACAAGCGCATCAAATGCTGAACAGGCAATGCTGCGCGCACAGGTTGTGATTTGTGAACAGAGGAGTACGTCTCACAAAGGCCTTCTCAGGATTGCAAGGGGCAAAAGCATCTTTGTGGCGAGGACTGCTCATGTGCCCAGCGTGGGATGCAAGGACCTGTATTTGTTGCCGCTGCGCGAGGGGACGGTGATAAAGCTGTTGAAGGGCATGCCGTTGAAGCCAGAGGGCCAGGACGTCAGCTTCGCCTGGGCACATTGCACAGAGACAGGCAATCAGCCTGCTGCTTACCAATGCATGAGCAGCTCTATCACGCGGACGATGCCTATAAATTTTGTGATGCAAACAGCAACACCAAGGCTTTGACTGACATATATTTCTAAATGAAGCAACAATCTCCACCATTCATTGACTGAAGTTGCAACCTCCTCTGGTTGCGTGCATGTCAGGAACAAATCCACAGCTTGAAAGGGGCAGGTCCACTGACAGGCAGGTTGGCCTTGCATGCTTGCCTTGTAGTAGGTATAGCCCTCAAAAGTGCCTCCAAAGACTTGGTCCTGTGTGGTGGCCGGCACGGGCGCAGTGGTGGCAGTCATGGTCGACACAGTGGCGCTGCCCAGGAGCCTGCCTGCCGGATTGTACACGTTGATGGAGTCGCCGGTGTTGAGCTCGTCTGTGTTCAGGACGTTAGAGCCCAGGGTGAGTGTGCTCTGGCTCTGCTGCGAGGCTGCCACTGTGTACATGCGCCCGTGGATCGCTATAGCATCGTCACCTGCAGGTACCGCATCATCGGAAGTTTGAAATGTAGAGTTTTGAATTGCCAGGAAGCAGATTGTTGTTCCGCTTGACTGCAATTGCTCAGCTTGGCAGTAAAGAGCAAGAATCAGCTTCATCATGCAGACTGCCCTTGCATGCCCCTATCTGGGTGTCACACAGTACTGAATCAGGCTGCTGCAATATATGCTACCACAACAAAGTGGAAGAGCTCAAGGTCAGGCCAATTTGCTTCAACCAAAAAATTGACCATAGTCTGCACAGTCAAGGAACTTGCCAGCGCCCACAAAGCGGCAGTAGGTGATGGAGGGCCCGGCCTTGGCGGAGGTGCTGTGGTAGCCGTCGTGGATGGATGACATCAGCGCCCCCGCCGTGGGGGTCAGGTTCACGCGCCTGAGCAGCCACAGACACACCCTCACTATGCACTCCTGAATTTTGCAATGCGAGATCTTGTGTGGCTCAAGCATGCATGTGCAGGTAAATCTCTGGAGAGCACAAACAGTGACAGCCTAAGAGCTTGTGTGGCTCAAGCAAGCTGTGCAGCCTTGTTTCTGTGCCTCAGGGGACTCTGATGGATTTTGAGTCCTCAGTGTGCCTGCCTGAAGGGGATTTATGGGTTCTTAAGGAAAACCTGGCTTACAAGTTAGGGGATTTGAGAGGGAGATGGCTCACAGGAGGGTGTTGCTGCCCTTGGGTGTGCCATCGTAGAACCCAAATCCAGCCGCCACGAACAGATTGAAGTCCTTGAGCACAACGTTGATGCAGCTGTACATTGCTACTCCTGTGTTGTCAGTCGGCTGCGTGATCTGCCCATGCACAGACACTTTGCCCTCTGAGAAACCACCGTTCACCACATTGACTATCTGGAGGCCAGAATCCTATTTTTTCTTCCTCTTGGGAATGTGACCCCTCTCTGACTGCAACCAAGGTGTGCTTGATGCAGAGGCGTTCCCTTTGGGGCTACCTTAGCATGCACTCAGCGTGCACAAGATCACAGATATGTCGAAATGCTCACCACGACTGTGTTGTTGACGTTGATAAGGCCCGGGTCTTGGCGCAGATACATGGAGTAGGTGTCGTTGCTCAGCTGCTGCACAGTCCCGAAGTCCACCACAAAATCTGCACACAATACCTTCCACTTGACTACGTAAAATTGGACGATACAAGACCATCAATGCGCATGCAGATGGTGCCCATCTGTCTTGCATGACCTGTCTATGAGGCATGCAAGATCTTGACCATTTCATGGGGCATGCATTTGATGCCTCCTGTGGAACAGCATTGATGCAAGTGCACCAGAGAGAGAGAAATGACAAGGTACAAAGGAGATTGGGGGACAGACTTGTGCCATCGCGGTATGGTGGCAGCACGAGCCCGTTCTCATACACCACGCCCCCGCCGGCGTAGCCTGTGCTGTACCGGGTGATTATGCGCTGCCAGGCCGGCAGGAAGTCCGGCTGAATCTGCACACAAGCCAGCATGCCAGTTGATCTGATGCTATCCAGAACTTTGTTGGGTCTGATGCAAACTTGGAGAATTCCATACTCTGACGACTGCAGCATAGACAGTCACTTCTGCTCGACCACTCGCACCCAGCTCAACTGGAGGGTTTAGACATTCAAGAGAGGCAATAATAATGGGGGCTGGCTGCACACCTTGATGGTGTAGTTCAGGTTGTCAGAGCCGATTGCCAGAATGGTGCCCTGGCCAAAGGGCCACTGGTCTTGCACGTAGGTCATGTTGGCTGGCCCGGTCAAAGTCACCCCGTTGCAGCTGTCCAGCACAATGCCCCCAATCCCGGCGTCCTGTGCACACCCACACACCTGCCTTAGCCCCAGTAAGTTCCATATTCTCGTCAGTCCGCCCAATCTAGACGAGCACCTAGGAAAGGTGGGACAGTCGTGTTATGGCCTGCCCAAATGTGAAATGAGCTGCAAGAACAGGTGCTAGGGAGCTCGAAACAACAGCAAATTCACAGATAGGTGAAGGTAGAAACTGGGAATTGCTCAAGCAAGTGCCTACGCGCGGACCGCTCTAGTTGCAACTTTTTGTGGGCGCACATTGAAAAAAGCTTCCGGAAAGGCTGGCATGCTGAGCAACGGCAAAATGGTGGTCCAAAACCTCATGTGCGTCAATGAGATTGATTGATGGCCGCACCGTGAAGGACAGGGAGCTCCCTGAGATGTCGATCTTGAAGGGTGCAGTGCGGCCAGAGCAGAGCAGGTAGACGTGGGCATCAGTTGAGAAGGGCAGGACGCTGTAGCTGCCACTCTGCAGCTGCACTCCTGCCAAGTGGCATGCACATGGGAAGTTTAGCCTAAAATCAGTTTATCAGCCACATCTCTCCATTTCTGTAAACTAGACATGGTCCATCAGTGAGCACTCGCTTGATCAAGTACATTTTTCTGTACTTCAACTAAACTTGCTGCTGTTTTGAGCTCCAGCAGTCTGCAGCTCAATTTTACTTTGGGCCAGATCTCGGTGCCCCATTCATGGCGAGCAGCTCCTGAACAATGGGCAGACTGATGAAGGTCAATGGTGTGCAAGACAAGGCAGAAGTGCTTACCGGTAACTGCCGAGTTCTTGTGCCCAGCTGTAACGAAGTCTGTGAAGTCCTTGCCATCCAGGACGGTGCCATTGGGGTTGTAAATGAGGGTGCCTGATGCCGCCGCGACCAAGCTCACAGCACTCTGAGTGGTCTGCAGGAGAGCGGATTTTGTGCTGTCCTTCACTGTGAGCAGTGTCAGGGCTGCTTCAATGCTTGCAGGCGACCCTTCAGCTACCACATCCTACAGCCAACAGCTGTTGGTCAGCGATCACCTTCTTAATTTTATTCAAGGGGCCACAGAAAAGGCAAGTTCACGTGTTATCGTTACGAAAAAGAGGTTCCTGATTTGAGCACGGATGTTGACATCGTCGTGTGTCAAAATGCTCGACCACTCACTTTCACGAGTCAAGAGTGAGTTGCTTGTCCTTAAGATGACATTTTAGATACACTGCAAGGAATTAATCACACAACGGGCACCGTTAGTATGTTCTTTCAACCGGCATCCTAAGCAGGCTCTAGTGCAGCCAAAGTGTCTCAGGACCCCCGGGCACTAAGTCTAAAGAAGAAGACTTCTCAAATTGCATACTATGGTATGGCACACACTTGCAAAAGCTGTGCTGCGAGAGTATCTTGACCGTAGACTCAGAAAGACGAGTCACACTGCTGCAAGCTGCAAGAGCTTCACAAGGCCTTCAAACCTTGTACAGGAGGGATAGCAAGACCAAAAATCGTGGAATAAGAGAAAGCTTCCAGCGTGCGCGGTTGTACGTCTCTGTCTTCCGACATCTTGTAGCATACTTACGGACACAGCACAAGACGGATATGCCACTAAAGAGTTGCTTCCTTGAATCCTACCAGCACCCAGGAATATTGTCTGAGAAGTGTGGGAAGCACACCTGGGACTCGGCTCCAGAGATCAGAAAGGAGCCGAGTAGCACGATGGCCATGAGGGTGGCCATGACCCGCAACAGTGAAGTAGGACTCTTTCCCAATCCTAGCACTGTTAGGCAAGATTGACTTCGTTACGCGAAAGGGTATTGGCGAACAGCGTTTGAGCGCCCGGCGCCGCTGTGAAAGATAGTAAACACTGGTCAGCTGTCGTACTCTTCTTTGAAAGGTTTCTTGTCGTACACATATCGCCAAAAGAGGCAGCTGTAGCACCCATGCATGCTAACAATTGGCAGCCAATTGGGAAGCACGTCATCTTAGCTACAGCGCACTGACATCAGAGAATTGGTCCCAGTAAGAGTTCCTGTATGACTTTCAGAAGATTCTGACTCATCCCAGCATGATATATTTCATACCACTTTACATCTGGAGAATATATTTTGAATCAGCAATTGGAACAGTTTGCAACATGTGTTGCAATATGGATCATCCGGATATATTGCATCAGAACAAGCGGCACACTCACTAGCTAGCACCTCACTGGCAGTTGCGCACTCCAATCATGTGATTGGATCCAAGAATTCTAGCCTGTAAGTGCAGGAAACAGACCAGCCCTAATTAGCAGGTACCTATTAGCTGCCTGTGCGCTAGCTGCGCTGTGCCAGGACTCGAGAGTTGATGTGCTACTTTATTTCAGACACGCCTGGCTGGCCTGCTCTGAACCTACCTACAAAATAATTGTTCCCTGGTTCTGACCCGCCAGTTTCTGAACGTCTGCCTGCTGATCACTGTCACGACACTCTGTCGGCACAAACCATTGAGCAGCAATCTGCTCGACAGCTATCCGGCGCCCTAACATGCTCCAGCTCCAGTATAGAGCCCAGTATCTGCCTAGAGGACCTTGAACACTCCAGTTCTGTCCAAAATACAGCCCAGAACTCTCCTTAGAGGACCTGGAACAGCCCGGTGCAGACGCCGGTCTCGTAGATCTCAAACTCGCTGAGCAGGCCGTCCATCGCGCGCTTGAGCCCTGCCGCATGCGCGCCGGCCACCCCGAGACCGGCCGCCACGTCATCGACGCTGACTGGACGCTTCTGGCCGCGCATCCACGCCAGCAGCTGCTCCTGATCCACGCTGACTCCCTGCTGTGTGCCCTGCACCGCACATGGCATTGCTTCTCATAATCTTCACAATTTGGCAATTTCAACGGTCAAAAGAGTTACAGACAAGTGAATGCCTGGTGGGCTGCTTTTCCCATTCTATGTCACACGGCTTGCAAAGTTGCTTCACGGCACGACTGAATGACATGCCAGTCACAGGTATAAGACAAGGGTAATAGGAATCTCTGGCAGAAGAGTGCGTGAAGGTGCGTGAAAGTGTTCCTGCCGGGGTCCTGTGCACAAGGGGTGTGGGTGTTGAGTCCAAGAGATGGTCTGGGCTGCTCACCGGCTTCTCGTGGCCGGAGGGTGTCTCCGGCTCCTCCATGCTGGCGTCAGTCTGCAGCATCGGCCTCTGCTGCTTGCTTGCCGGGGTCTCAGAAACCTGCATATCACATGATTTTCCCACTTCAGGCACGTGGGTCCCAACCGAGCCATTGGCAGCCAGCTGAAACAAGGCAGTGGAAATCTGATCGCTCTTGCTCTTATTGCCATCGAGCAAGCTGGTATTGGTGATGTGGCAAGGGTGAGGTGATGTGGCAAGGAACGATGATCACAACAGACAGAGTTCGGCAAATTTACTTTGTGTGGGGACGTAAGAGCTCATTAATCACCTGGTCGATGGAGGGCCACAAGGAGGGGTCCCAGCTGACGCGCTTGCTGCCCAGTCCGGTTGCCCCCTTGATGGCCGACTTCTGCAGCGATGCCGGCGCGGATGCTGGCCCGGCGCCGCCCAGAGATCTGCGGCGCACCGGCGTCCCCGTCCCGTTCTCCTCCGCTGAGTCACCTGCTGCTTCAGTACACAGCCGAGAGTTGATTGACTTTGGTCTGTATCTTTCTCTGGCAGCCCAATGACTACACAGCATGCAATCAATGCAATGATCTGCACAGCTGCTTGTGCTGTCAGGTGAATAACCAGGAATCGTTGCTGCACCTTTCACAGATACCAGTACTGATGTAATATGGAAAGAAAGTCCAACACATACATGGTGGCATGCAAACCCGATACTTATGTGTTGTACATGCAAATATATTCCTGGTATATTAAGCTCTGAAGAAAGACCTGCAGCTGCGGCCGCCGCGCTGCGCAGCCCCTGCAGCTCGGCGGCGAGGGCGCCCAGCTGGGCCTCGAGCGCGGTGCGCGCGTCGGCCGCCTCGGCCAGCTCAGACTGCAGCCGCGCCTTCTCGGCAGCCGCCACCTCCGCCGCGCGCGCGGCTTCCGCCCTGCTTTCCTCCTCGATCCCGGCCAGCCTGCGCTTCTCCCTCAGCTGCTCCAGCTCGGATGCCAGCTTCTCCTTCTCAGCCTCCGCAGCGGCTTGCGCGGCGGCCGCGCGCTGTTTCTCGGCCTCGGCCTCCGCCAGGCGCACTCGCTCTCGCGCCAGCTCAGCGGCTGCCTGCTGCGTGGCTTCCTCCCGCAGCTGCGCGGCAGCCGCCTTGTCGGCGACTGCGGAGGCCTGCATCCCCTGGATTTCCTTCCTCGCAGCATCCATGTCTTTCTGAGCAGCCTTGGCGGCATCCAGAGCCCTGGCAAGCTCCTGCTTCTCGGCCAAGGCCTCCTCCAGCCGGCGATTGATCTGCGCAACGGCAGCATCGCTCTCTGCTGCGCTGCTCGCTGGTGTCTCGACTTCCGCCAGCTTCTTTTCCAGTGCGACCTTCTCCGTTGCCAGCTCCCAATGGGCGCTCAGCAGCTGTTCCTTCTCGGACTTCCAGGCATTTGGCGCAGCCGCCGATGCCCGAGCCTCTTCCAATGCTGCTGCACTCTCCGCTCGCTGCTTCTCCAAACGCAGGCTCCATTCCTCCGCCGCCTGTGGCATATTGGTGTATTCTCAGACCAATGGTTTAGAAGTGACACAGCAGGATCCCATCCCTCAGCATGTCTGCAGGGCCACCCAAGAGCAGCGTTCAAACAGTGATTATAAGGAGTTCTGCGAATGTTGCAGGGCAGGGAGGAAAAGTCTCGCGCCTTTTGGCGGCCGAGGTCCCTGGCCTTGCGCATGGAATCCATCAGGCGGCCGTTCACGCGCTCAGCCACCGCCGCCTCTATGCGCTCCTCGATTGCCGCTTCCGCCTGCCGGCGCGCATCCGCAGCCGCGCTTGCCACCTGCGGCCGGCACACCCCCATGGTGAGTTGCCTGATCTGGCTAAACTGAATGTTCTGAACAACCTATGCAGCAGCATTCTGTAAAGCGATACAGAATGCCATCAAGTTGAGCAACTCCCAACGTCCCAGTGACATTTTTTTTAAGCCAAGCACAACACAGCATCATGCATATGGAGTGGCTTGGTCAGAGGCGAGCATTGTTGCACTCTTCCCCAGTCACAATGGCCACTCACTCGGTCCTCCTGCGCCTTGTGCGCGCGGTCGAGGTCGGCCTGCAGCTGCCTGCACGTCTCGCGCAGCTTATCCACGGCCGCCGCGGCCTCGGCCGGCGGCTCCGGCGCCAAGCTGCGTTCCCTCTGCTGCTGCTGCACCGGCGCGTCCTCGTCATCGCTGTCGCTCAGCAGCGCCCTCCCGCGCAGCCGCTTGCCCTGCGACCCCAGCGCCTGTGCAAAAACCATTGCACTTGTTAACCTACATCCTAAATAAACAATCCACAGTATACTACAATATTATAAACTACAAGCTACTGGATAAGGCCTAAATACTAGGAAGGGCGGTGATGTTGTCTATGTCAAGTCCAGGCCAGGGTTTGAGATGACTAACCGGGCTGCCGCCCCCGTCCGAGCCATCCTCGAGCGCCGCAGTCGCCGCCGGCGACGCGCGCGGCCGCTTCGTCGGCGTGGCGGCCTCGGCCGGTGCGTCGCTGTCGGCCGCCGCAGCGCCGGCGTCCCGGGCGCTGGAGATGCGCTTGGCGGCGGATTTCTCGCGGGCGGCCAGCGCCGCGCGGCGCGCGGCTTTGCGCGCCAGCTTTCCCAGCTTGCCCTTCTTTGCCTCTCGCTCATCCTGCTCGCATGTGCACATCTGACTGCTCTCAGTCTCTCCAGTCTCTCTAAGCGGCAGCCATTGTGTCTTTGCAAGACACAGAGAGTAAGGCAGTGCTGATGCTATCAACAGGACCTTGATCCTGAAGGAGCTGGCATATCACGTCCTTCCTGTTGGCATGCAGTGCCGGCACCTTGCTTGGGTTTCAGAAATGAAGTCAGATCACCTTGCCGCCATCAGCCGCCTTCTTGCGCTTCAGGGGCGTGCTGACCCTGGCCTCCTCCTCCGGGGCATCTTCATCCTCTGGCGCTGCCTCCATGCTGTCATCCACAGCGCCCGCCGACAGAACGTCCGCATTCTCCTTGTTGCTCCCTGCAGCCTGCATGCGTGATGCCCGATTTCTTCACCGATGCTCCATCACATCAACGTGATCTTCAAGGACACATTATACACGCATGTCCCACAGCACCTTGTATTCTTCCCCGCTCGACTGTCCTACTGCTTCCAATACCCTCCTTGCAAACAATCATGTGCAAGAGGGTCTTTAAAAGAGAGCTGGGCTCGGCAATAGTAATCTCAACGGCTTTCATTGTTGCCTTGAAATGGATGGCCAAAAGATTTACAATTGCAAAAGATCTTAAGGCGCACCTTGGCGGGCTTGCTGGTGGGGGCGTCCTCGTCAGCAGCGCGGCAGAAGGTGCAGACGAACTCCTGCCCCGGCGGCAGGGCCTTGGCGCGCTTCTTGCCCAGCACGCATTTGACGTGCTGCCAGGTCTTGCAGGTGTCGCACTCGATCATGTCGCGGCCGTCGTCGGCCGTCACTCCGCAGGTGCACTTCACCACCCACCCCTCGCTGATGTCCGAGTTCGTCAGCACCTGCTCCAAAACACAGGTCTTTAGCCCGCCCAATACTGGGGAGATGCTCGCCGATGTGATGGCGACAGGATATGGCCTGCCCACATCAACATCAAGAAATGGAAATGGGGCCGGGGAGCTCAGAACACTAGAATTTGGACGAGTCGATGACAGAGACTCACATTTGTGTTGAAAAACTAAACAATTTTAATGTGCGGACCATCACTAGTTGGTGTCAGCAAAATCATCAGCCAACTGTTTCACAGCAGTGAAGGTGGCCAGGAGATCACATGCACCCGGCTGCGTGTCAGGACAAGCAAGCAAATGATTTCGCGCTTGAGCTGGGGGCATGCATGCGTGCAGGTGACCATGCACCGTCCACATGTGGCAGCTTTACTTCGGTTAGAAAGAACCACCTTGGCTGCATCGTCCGAGCCGCTATCTGCCGCACCAGCCTGCTTGGCGGGCCGCTGGCTACGGCCTTTTGGCTGCCTTGAGGCCCTACGGCCCCTGCCCTGTTTGGCAGGCGGCTCCTCCTCTCCAGAGGACGCCTTGCTGCGAGCAGCTTCCTTTGCCGGCGACGCCGCCTCCGGCTCTGACTCAGACGCTTCACTGCTGGCTGACTTCAAAGCCTCTGCCTGCTCGCTGCCTGACTTGGTTGCGGCCTCGCCGATGACCTCGCAGTCGGAGTCATCGCCGTCGGACGCAGCCTCCTCGGACGATGAGTCATCCGCTGCGGCGCCTGCCGCCTTGCGCCCGCGCTTCGGCTGCTCGATTGCAGATGCACCCTCGCTGTCGCTCCCTGGCAGCTCATCTGTGCCCGCCAGCATTATTACCTGTCAGGGTCTCATGAATGCCCACAAACAAGCATCCCTGCTGTTTTGACTCTGCAGGCAGTCTTCCTGTGCTGAGACACTCAAGAGCAAGTTGTGCCACATGGTCATGGTTTTGCAGGCAGTCATCTCCGCATGACGTGTCAGTGGCTTGTCACAACACCTACCAACAGACAGCTTGGGGTTGTCACCTGGCTCTGACTCTGAGGAGGTCTCTCCGGCGCTGGCAAACTCCTGGCGCGCTGCCTTGCTCCGGCCTGCGCGCGCAGCCTTGGCACGCGGCTCTGTCTTCGCCTCTGGGTCCATCTGCGGCTCTGCCTTGGCTGCAACCTCTCTCTTCACCTCGCCCTCCTGCCAGGGCACCAGGAGGATATTACGAACAAAAAATACTATCCCTCACCAAATGCAGCATGGGGCAAAGGGGAGATTATAGATGGCTGAAGGGTGCAAAGGGCAGGAAAGTGGGCATTTCAAGTCAGGGCCACTAAGTGGAGCCAGTGCTGAGGGTCACCTTGATCGGAGGCAGCTCAATGCTCTCCCAGCAGGCGCACTTTGCTAGCCGCTCCTCGTCCTCTGCTGTCAGCTGCATGCATGCGCACATGCCATCAGCGCGCCACACATTCATAGGAGAAGCATCTCACATCTGCACTGCTGTGCGGCCTTGCTTGATGGCCCTCATGACATAACATTGGAATTTAGAAGGCCAGAGCCATTGGGGAGGATGTCCGCACCTGCATGGCAGTGTTGGTGGCCTCCTGCTTGCTGCTCTCAGCAGAGCTCTTGGAGTACCTCTTCCTGGTGACGCTCTTGCGCCGCTCCTTCCTATGCTTGGTCTCTGCAGGCACAGACACGAGATTTGGATACTTTCATAATGGACTGGCACGGGCAATGTTTTGTTGGATGCAGTGACGTCCATTTCAGGGATAAAATAAGGTATTACTGACCTTCCAGCATGCCAGCATCGTCCGAGTCAACCCTCGGTGTCACATTCCCAATCTCTTGCAGGACCTGCGGGCATTGGCAAAAATGTGGCCTTGAAAATGAAAGAACCTCCATTGGACATCGGCAGAGGTCAGCCTCATGGTCTCTGTTCTGTTCAAATTCTGTGTGCTTTGAGTGAATGTGAGAACGGCGAGCAATGAGAGTCTGTGCTCGCAGCAAGAAAGCAGGAAGAGAAAGAATCGTCGAAAGGACACTGACCTGGGGCTGCGGGACTGAGGGAAGGGCAGCCAGTGTGCTTGCCGGGGGACCTGCAAAAACAACCAGAAGATCACTTGATTTAGCCCTGCGAAAGAGTACCATGCCACCTAGGATAGCCGTGCGGGCCTGGAAGTTCTCAGGCCGCCAGCAAGGCAGAACGGCAACACTCTCAGGACGCACATTGGGTAGCCATGCCGTGCATCTAGACACATGGATATGTGCGTGTTCATGTTGACATGTCCAGTGCAAAGGAGAGGCCGATTTGTACCGGGCAGGGGCAGAGGCAGCGCTTCGGTGTCCTGCAGGCGAACAGCAGCCTGATTGATGGCGTCGAGCACAAGAGGAGCAAGCTTCTTGTTGAGCAGGATGCCGACGCGCTCGTCCCCATCCGCTGTCTGCACCCTCGCCACCTCCAGGTGCTGCTTCCTGCATGATGACTCAGCATTGTGATGTCAGAAAGGAGCCATCCTCACCCAGTCCTGGGCAATCAACCTCAATTGAATGGACAGCTTTGCATTTGGATGAAGAAATCGTTATCGCACTGAGTGCACTGGCTGCTCTGCTGCCCCATGCTGTCATGCTGAAAATTACACAGTGTTAAGGAGCTATCAGCCAGAAAGGGGAATGTGGGCGGTTGCTTGCCTGGCTCGGGGGTTCTCAAGCTTGAGCCTCTTGAAGAGCTTCAGAGTGGGCTGCAGGGCAGGCATGATCGCGCCAGTGATCAGGTAGAGGTCAGTGAAACGCTTCCTGCACGCAAGCACACACACAACAATCATGGGGTTGTGCAGTCAACTTCAGGTGGCGATGGGTTCTGTTCATCTGCAAATAGAGCAGGCCAGCCACTTCAAGCAGGCAGGCAAATTATGTGGCTGCATCCAATTCGTGCAGTTTGGGGAGATCTCCAGCTCATAGTGAGAATCGAGACACTCACTTGCCCGGGTCCTTGCGGTATTCCTCCTGCCACCTCTTCTCCATCCAGTCAGACTCCTGCTTGTCTGCCTTGACCCGCTTGTACTTCCCTGCGAACTCTGCAAAGCAACCAGCCAGCTCAACCCCTTACTGTCATGCTGGCTTCCAACGCCTAGGCCCAGGGCCACATGCAATCTCAGCCATCACACAGGCTTCACATCGTTGTTTGCTGAAGCGCTGATGACACACAAAAAGAAAGCATCGGTGTCAGGCAGGTCTTTGAGGCGCACCCTGGTAGGCCATGTTCCCTGCTGAGAAGCCCGCATTGGGCCTGATTATGCACATGTATGTGCCCTTCTTGCCTCTGTCGGCCTTTGTGACCCGCCGCCCGTCCTTGTTGCACTCCATCGCCTGCATGCAATGCTCTTCAGCAAGCATCTTCCTTTCCTGTTTCACCAAATTGGAGGCAGAAAACCATGATGACCCCATCACATGCACTAAGAAGACCTGACATGTGCTCGGGAATATCAGGCAGAAGGCCATTCTGTAATCGGTGGAAGCAGGTACGTGGTCTAAAAGCACACCAGCACATACTGCTCGTTGCCCGTCCCTCCATGGGTCATGACATAGAAGCCGCTCCTGCTCTGCTCATTCTCTGCCAGCTCGGCCTTCAACACCTCCAGAGCTTTCTGATACACACACACCAAAAATGGTCGAATCTGTACATGCATAACCTCAGTACCGGTCTGTTTGAAGGCTGCAGTAGAGACACGCTTACTTGATTAGAGCAGCCTGGCATTTGCTATGCAACAAGCAATGATACCGAGGTGCTGCTGCATGTCATTGCTACAAGATGGTCTTGACTGTGTGTGGATGGGCAAAGCTGTCACAGCGTAGGCATGATAGCAAGCTGACCTCGTATATCATGCCCCTGTCCATCTTGTACTCAAACAGTGAGGTGCTGTGTCCAGCCTGCTGGTTTTGCAGAAGCACCTGCAGATGAAGTGCGCGAGCTTCACTCTCATATAAGCAATGCAAAGTGGTTCTCTCCCCAGCATAATCACCATCTAATTTCTCTTGGCGTGAGGGAAATCCTCTATGTCGAAAACAAACGTCAATCAAGTAGGACAGGTTCGCACCGAGTCGTTGACATACTTGATGGCCCCGGACAAGTGCCTGATGCCTGGGGGGGCAAAGTCTCCCTCCCGCTTGGCCTGGCGGATGTGCTTCTCCTGCACCAGTCAAAACCATGGAAATTCAAGGCAAGCCTTCAACAACCATTTTCACCAATGCCCCCAGCATCAAGCTTTGTGTCAAATTGATGGCATCAGCTTCTCAGCCCACAAAATGGATTGGGGCAGACTGATTTCAAACCTGCAGGGCGGTGAAGTAGTCGAAGATCTTGCGCTGGAACTCGATCCTCACGCCCAGCAGCCGGTTCATCAGCTTGTTGAAGCTGGCAGTGGGCACCTGCGCACAGCACGAGACATCATTCTTTTGGGTTGTATGCATGCCCTCACTGTTCTGAGCAGGGTTACAGTTTGCAAATTTGACTCAGTGGTGATTGAATGCATCCGGACCAGCAGTCACTACATTTTCAGCAATAGTCAGGTTTCCATGCATTGCTCTAGCTAAGAATTTAATGGCATATTGAGGATGGGAGCTGTACCTTTTCAGCCTCAGGCAGGTTGGCATTGGCAGTCCTGTACTCTGTCTCCCTGCCCAGGAACTTGTAATCCGTGGTGATCACATCAACCTCCTTCAGCAGCTTGCATGCCACAGGGATGAACTCCTGCAGACACCCTCACAACCACTACCTCAGGGGAAGCGTGTAGAACCAGTAAATGAAGCCTTGCTCAAATTATGAACCGCAATTTTTGTGAACTTCACATAATTGCTAGACGTATTGGCGCGCCCTATGATGTGGCAAGATGCGAAGCACTTTGACGAATCAAGATTGGCACTCGCAGAAAAGTTATAAATCATTTCGATCCAGGATGCACACCGCGAAGATGCGCTGTCTCTCGGCCTCTTGCTGCTCTGGCGCCAGGTGGCGCGTCTGCTCCTCCATCCACGCTGGCACTGCATACCCCGGGGCCATGGCGGTCGACCGCCTGAGGAAGATCTTGTACATCTCTGCGAGCGCCGCCTGCCCGTACCTGCACAGATGAATAATAATAATAAGGCATGAGCATGCATATTATATTGTAAATGAGAATGCATGAGCCCTGCTCTGAAAGTTGGATCCGTATGTCCAGTCTGGTGACAACACTCACGGGATATGCGTGTCTACACAGAACGCAATCAGATAGTCACATTGCATCGATGTTAGCTGGATTTGCATTCCCGCTAATCTATGTCTCATCCGATGCCTGGTGCTGCTTACCATCCCCCAGCGTGAGATCAATAACCCTGGAATGGGGTTTTGCAAGACCAACAACATCATTCACATGAACTCTGTAGGTAATTCAGCCGACTGGTCGGTGGGCACAACGCACTTGTCGTCGACGTTGAATGAGGCGAGGGCGTCCTGGCAGGCGGCGTGGCGGTCGCCGTGTGTGAGCGCCCCCAGCTGCTCCAGCCGCTTGGCCACCGCGCCCGCAAATCGGTGCTCTCCCGCAACGTCGGTGAACAGGATCACGTAGCGCGGCGGCTGCAGCTGGTTGCTGCGGTGCGTGCGCCCCAGCTGCTGCACCTGTGATCAGCAGTTGCGCAGTGTCACTGGTCGCAGGCAATGTTTCTGAGCTCCATGCAGCCCCAAGAGAACTGAAGAAGCGTGACAGCTTTACTTAAGGGCTCAAGAGTGTCATCCCACTTGGAAACCGGTGCTCCTGGGGCCATGGTGCGCATGAGCCAAGAGCCCATCCGCAGAAGACAGCTTGAGCATGCAATAAGAAATATTTTTCAGACTCCAGGCAGATGCGCTGAGAGAGTACGGTGTGCTTGACATGTCTAATGTCAACAGCAAAGATGCACCCTCAGCAGCGGCAAGGCACGTTTATCGAAGGTGCCTGCTATTATGCCTGCAGAGAGTGTCCAAGGGAAGGGATTATATGCACCGTTTTGTCGGCGGACCAGGCGAGCTCGGCGGTGATGTGAACACGGACGCGCTGGTTGGCCACGCTGCGGTCCGCCTGCAGCGAAATTCCTGTCGAGGCCGCGTCACTGATGATCGCCACCAGCTTCTCGCCGCGCTGGAACCTGTTCTTCTCCGCGATGTTCACCTGTGTTGGGCAATCGTGGCATGTCATGCAGAAACTCAACACTGTGATGCCTGGGCCTAATGCACGCCCAGACTCCCCAGTCTGATGGAATGTAGCAGGTCTATTTTCATTTCTTCTTGATCATAAGGCACAACATGTGCTCCATGTCTGGCAATCTGCTAGATGCCATTCAAAACCATGGACGCAAAGACATTCCTGGTTCGGTGTCGAAAACAATTGCCCATCAGTGCGGACACCAAGAGTGGCTGTGTGGTACCGATGCCACTGTATCATATCACTGTGCAGACAAGGCGAGGAGCGGGTGGCGGCTAGAAGAGAGCACCTCGTTGAGGGGCATGTCGTGGGCGCGGGCCTTGTAGTGGAAGGTGCCGGCGTCGGGGTCGCGCACCATTCGCTTGCGCCGCCCCGTCAGCTCCGCGACCTTATCCGGACCCCCCAGCCGGTCGATGAGATCATCCTGCGCCAGGAAATTACTAATTTCTCACAGAGTAGTTCTGCAGTGTGGAGGTGTCAATCTCTTGCAAAGACACTTGCCCATGAGGTCACCTGTCAAGGTCATCCTGCGCGAGACACCAGAATCCTATCACACAGTTTTCTGTGATTTGGAGGTGTCATTCTCATGCAAAGACACTGCTTATGAGACTACCTCTCAGACTCATCCTTTTGTCTGAACGGTGTCATCACCGTGCAAAGGCAAAGCGCTTAATGGGTGGCATCACACTGATCATGTATACCGAGGGCACTGATCAAGCGTTGAGAAGTGCCCTGCTCTTTGAGACCGCATGTTTGCATGCATGCACTGGCTGGTGCACCGTCATGACGAGCCTTTTACGGGTGATGAAAGAATGGGATTGCGTACCAGGGGGTTGGTGGGCAGGTTGAGGCTGTTGGCGCTGTTGAGAAGATGCTGGTTGTCGGGCGATGCCCTGCAGTGCTCCTCGATGATGGTGGTCATGATGAGGCCCGCCGGGTCAGCAAAGGAGTCGAAGGCAAAGTTCTCGTCGTTTGCAGCCCCTGCTTCGCGCACCATCGCCTCCGTGCGGGCCTCCCCTGAGAGCCATTGTCAATCTGTTGAAGCTCATGCAATAACTAGCTTGGCTTAGTCAATGTACAGACTTGGCCTGGGCATTGAAAGCACAGAGCAAGCCCTTCTGCAAATTATTTGCAGGGCCAGGCACCCGATAGGCCTCAACAAAGGCGCCACCATACATGCTTTCTCATTTTTGGCTCGATTGAAGAAGTGGGTACCTGTGCTCTGCAGCCCGATGACGATGCAGTGCCCCTCAGCCAGCATCTTCTTTGCAAAGGCCTCGATGTCATCAATCTTGCATGCAGTCAGCTGCAATTGCACACCAACACCTTACTTAGCATGAAGCATGGTTCACCCTGTGCATGTGTACATCACACAGACACAGCAGGAGACAGTATCTGCCTGGTAAGCAAGAACCTGCAGTGGTTATGGGCCTCAGATTTATGGGAATGATCTTGAAGAAAGCTCAATTTGCTAGCATGATTAATATGTAGTAGTTTGTATCTCCATTGCATATCAACAACGCGCAGGATCTGCTGGACATGCCCGTCAAGCAGCAACACTGGCATATGCGCTGAAGTTTTAAAAGGATTCAGGAAAGCTCACCAGTTGGCGGAAGAATCGCAGGTGGCCGCCCCACATCTTGGACATCCCCTTCTTCCTGTCCTCTGAGTACTTGTCCACGGCTCTCCAGATCTGCAATATGACATGAAAAACAGGCAGCGTCAGAACCTCCAGTCTAGGATGCTGACACTTTCGAGCCTCAACTTGATGCAGTCTGCAAATAACATGAAGACATTCAGCAGGCATGGATGGCTGCAGAGGAGCTTCCTTTGATGTATTCTGGTCTGGTGGGGCTGTGTGGGGCAAGATTGGGACCATACCTGGAGCCACAAGGCACAGGAACGGTTGTAGAGCTCCTTGTATTCTGGGCTGACCTCGATGGGAAGCTGCTCGTATGTCACTCCCTGGACACCATTCAAGACCTTTAGTCTTTTCTCCCTGCACCTTGCTTTTTGCTATGATCCTACTTTGCAGACCGTTGGATCAGATGGCAGGACAAGGCAGGGTATCCATGGGCTGCCTGCAGAGCAAAACAAGGCAAAGACATTCACCTCGTAGCTGAGCGTGCGCGCCAGGAAGAAGCCGGCCTGTTTGAGCTCCATGGCCACCAGCTCCATCACACCTGTGCACACATGCTTCATCAATCACCGCAACCACCAGCATGGATGGATGGGGAGAAGAATGCTGTCACTGACCCAGGCATGCGCTGTTGCCTGTCTCCCCAGCTAACTGTTTTTCTTTTTTCAAGCGCTCTTCAAGGCTCCAGGACGATTTCTGAGGCATGGATATAAGGTCAGCAATGGGGTTAGGGATATGATGGGAAGGAAAGGAAGGGAGCTAACTGATGCCCTGCTGCTGCAGCAGGTCGATGAACTCGTCCTTGCTGACAAAGGAAGTGCCTGGGCCCCACAGCCCCAGCCGCTGCATGTACCCCAGGTTGGACGCCTCCGTGGCGCCGGTGGCTGACACATACAGCACGCGAGCGTTTGGCAGCCGCCGCTGCAGCTCAATCACCGCCTGCATGCATGCAGAAATGTTTTCCAGTCAGCATACTCTGCACTGAGATACAATAGGTCCCAGCACATGTGTTGCAGAGAAGTGCCTGCTCTTTGCAAAATCTCTCGTTGACAGAGCTGAGGAGATGTAAGGTGGCTGCAGATAGGTGGCCATGGACGATGAGCATCGCACCCTGGAGGTTTTGCTCTCCATCTGCGCTCCACGTTCGCCGTGCTTTGCAGTGCAGTTCTTGGCCCTGCGCAGCGCGCATGACATCATGGCTCTAACAAAGTGAAACACCGGAATCTGCTGACACATTTGCGCAATGACGATCTTCGGTCGCATGTCATTTGCCATTGTGACCTTTGCTCATCATTGTCCCTTCATGCATGGAGGGACAAAGAATCACTGAAAGAAGACACAGGGCCACTCACTTGTGGCACTCATCAAAGACCAGTGCACCGTCAAAAGCTTCACCGCCGCACCACTCCACGATCTGAGCCAGCCGAGACTGAGGTCCTGCAGCAAGGATCAACTCTTCTTTTAGTGTCGTTTAAAGTAATCTCTGCCCACAAATGACATAAAGCAGCAAGCTCTGGAGAGCAGTTGAAGGGACATGAAGATAGGGGTGGGACCCCCACCAAACTCCATCTCTCCACACACTGCCTCCACATACTCCTTCTTGACATGGATGTCGGCTCCAGCAAGCTCAGGATTGCTGAACTTCAGTGGATCCGACTTCTGCATCGTCTTCACCGAGCTGAATTTGGTGGACTGTGAGATGAGCAGGTTGTATGTGCTGAAAAGCACCCCCTTGTCCAGCCCCTGCATGCGTAGTGAACACAATTGGATCCTCCTTGCCGCCTTCTTTAAACCATTATTGCCGTAGGCATTTAACACCACTGAGGTCCTTTCTATGCAGTTTCTCTGCTCAGTCAGCAGTCCGAATTCATTGCTGGCCGATACGCAAGTCAAGGATGATCTCAGCTGGCTGCGGGACATCAACTGCACGACGGATTTGGAGCGCGAAACAGAAGGTGATTACCTTGACTTCCTCCAGCTTCAGGCCGGCCCGCAGCTTGCCGATCTTGCGCAAGTCATGGATGCGGATGGGGTCGTACTTGTACGCACCAATGTCCCTGAAGTCTCGCGTGGCATCCACTGCCAGATCGGCTGACGCAGAGAACCACATTGCCTGCGCAGGTGCAAATGCAAGGCTGGCTTTGAGCAGAATTTTACAGTTGATGCCAACCATCATCTCCTACACAAACCATCGCCAACGCCATATGCAAGGCAATCGCACTCTGTCAATGCTGCAGCAAGCGCCCCAGCAGGGCTTGCTAGTTCACCGGCAAATTTGGTGATGCATGTGCAAGCAGTATGGGGTGGCATGATCAGCTTTAGCGCACCCGCTCATTGCCCCTCTTGCGCAGGATATTTTCAGTGACGAGTGCGGCGATCTGGCGGCCCTTGCCAACGCCCGGCCCGTCGCCCAGATAGAAGCCGGCTCGCTGGCCGTTGGGCAGGAAGGTCTCATGGCGCGCACATGCCAGATGGACCGCTTGCACCTGCAGTGCTGAGATGCCATCTGCATGCACATGCCACAAAAGCTCATTGCCCATTGCCACTCGCTCTATTCTTGCCTGTATTGCCCCCAAGGTCCAACACCTTGCACAAAAGAAGGGTGTCTGTCCTGATCTGGCAGGCGCTGAATTGGTGGACATAAGAACTACAAGAAATTCAGAGTGATTTCAAGAGCCAAGAGAGGGCACTCACTCAGCAGAATTTCCTTCGGGAGGCACAAGCTGTACTGCAGCACAGGTGTCTGCACAGAAGACAGCGCCGCTGCCTCAGACACTTTGTCAGGGTGGGGCTTCAGCTTGATGCCAAGCCTCTTCTCCAGGCCTTCAGATGTCACCGGAGCGAAGTAGACATGGTCCAGACCGTCGCCAATATCCTGGACACATAGGAGATAATGCAGGTGAAGGGAGCGAGATGCCAATCAGTGAAACGTTGGACACACAAGGGACACTCTTGATGCATGCAGACCACCCACCACACAACAATTGCTGATCACCTATACAACTTAGACGGTGACTTGAGTGTGAAGTAGAAAAGCGTCGGTCTGTGCCGCTTACCAGGTCGTCGTATTCCTTTTGAACGTCTTCCTGTGGAGATGGCTTGGGGACAGCACTTGCTGGCTTGGGCTGCTTTGCAGGATGGGAGCGAGGCGCCACTTTATGTTTGTGTTGCGATTGGGCGCGGAACGACACTGGACCTGGGACAGCATTGCTGAGCACCTGACCAGCATGGGCGGGCTGTGTGTGCCGGAACCCCAATTTTTCCTCTAGCATCATGCGCTTCTGCTGCTCCACAAGCAACTGGAAATTTCTGAGGGCAAGCGATGCATCCATCGCTGTATTATTATTCATTGAAGGTAGCATTTCCCTATGCCATCTTCACTTGAATCACTATGCCCGTGAATATTGCCCATCAATCCCCCATAACAGGTACATCCACGGGATACGATTGTCATGCATATGTCAATTATTCCTCCCAAGAGATTTTTTTCTGGCAGTCTGTCGCGTCCGTTGTTGATTTATTACTGTTTGAAAGGGTTTCGCCTCGTGGGGCCGATACGCACGTTTGTTCACCCCTGACCGCCGAAAACTTTGGGGAGTTACATTATCGAGGGAATGTTCAAACTGCCTGCTCACTCCCCCTCTTCTCTTTCTCTTCTCGGTCGCCTCCTTTCTACTCTTCTCAGATCACCTGCAGGGACGTGATCTGGCATAGGGATCGGATGGGGAGCGCCGCAATAAAGATAGATCGGAGAGAGCTGCATTGCTTTTGAGGTTACCCTTTTGCCCAACCATGACTGCTGTAACACACCAAAGTCGCGCTCAAGCTCGCTCCTACCAGAAAGCAATAGTCACACACAGTGGATGCTGTCTCTCTCCGAGACTCCGAGAGTTCCTCTGCGGGACCCCTCGTACTGTGTTGACTGAGGATGCTTTTGATGAGGACGTCCTTCTCTCCATCCTGCCTGACAGGCTCATCATCACAGCTCTGCAGGTTTGTGGAACCTTCTTGCATCGATTGACATGCTGTTTTGATTGCATGAAAAATGGCAGATGCATGTAAATTGGCAGTTTTGTGCACTTTTGGACTATCCCATACCGGACCCGACCCATAAGCGCCTCGTGGGTGCTTGGGACGACAAGATGCCCCAACAACAAAGAAAAAATTGTGATTAAAGATATTTAGACTGCTTGCAACACATTGACACAGAATATTTCTTGATGCATGTCAGTCCAAGGTTGGAAGCTCGATGGCTGTGACAAATAGCACTTGTGAGGAATGGTCCCCTTCTTAGTGAAGCATTAGCCTCAGATGATGCTCGTACTTTTACCGTCTGATTGAGGCTGCTGACCATCACTGTTGGGCAGGACACCGGAAAGAATGCAGCCTTGCTGTTCCTTGGTGATGCTTGCCTGGGTGGGAGCGGCCCCCTCCTCAGCCTCGCCTACCGGTACGACACCATTAAGCTATTTGGTCAGCATATGCACTTGCACACGATGAGGGAGCACCACAAATGCACTTGCCAGCGTGAAAGCCCTTTTATAGTGACAGTGACTATGCCGCCCATGCAGGCTCAATGGAGACGCGCACACTCTGCCGGTATGGGGCAAGGCCGGCAAGGTGCAGATGCTGCCCAAGGCGCTGACCAGCGGGCAGGGCACGGCTGGGGACGTAGTCTGTCGGCTTCTGCTGTCTGGGCGTCACTTTCTCCTAGTGCACCGACTGGCGCTGGTGCTGCTGCCCCAGCTGTCCAGGCTGCTGGCTGACGTGGAGGCCCACCCGGGGTTCCTGCCCGCCATGCTGGAGCCCAGCGAGCTCATGCAGCACCTGCACACAAAGGGCGCAGCTCTTACTGGCCACCCCAAGGTATGAAGATGCCGTTACTGTGCAGCCTTACTACTGCTGACAGCACGCCAATGAGGTCCCGATGTCCCCTGTCATCGCACGAGGTTGACAAGACATCACAAAGGCTGCTTCTGCTTGTGTCAAGAAATGCTTGTTTGGGTTCCTTGAGCGATGGGGACTAGAGTGTGCGACAGGGCGTGCTGGTGTCCTACTTGGACAAGGAGGGGGGAGTGGGGCGGGCTGTGATCACCGTGGATGTGGCGCACTCCTGCCTGAAGCTATGCGATGCAGATGGGGGCGGTCAAGGGCAGCCTGTGGGCACACTGGATGCAGCCCTGGCGATCCTGCCAAAGCTGCAGCCGGCGAAAGGCAAGCGATCGGCTGAGACATTCGACCTGCACGCCGACGACGGCTCTCTCAGCATCCCTCAGGCGCCAGAGCGGCTCTTTACAGAGCTGCCGGAACAGGCATTGGAGATAGCCCCTTTAAGAAAAGAGGAAGCGGCAGCCAGTACAGCACAAGAGGAGTCTGTGCGCAGAGACAAGGAAGCTGAACCTGCAAGCGTTCCAGCAGATCCACGGATAGCAGCGGCAGTGCGTAGCATCAGGAATGGGGAGAGTGCTGAAGAGCAGCGGGATGCCTTGCTGGAGGTGTTGGAGGATGAGATGAGGGGTCCTGCTGATTGGGCAGATGCATGGATGGAGCATGGCTTGCTTGAGGTGCGCCTGTCAGCTCATTTATAACTCTGCATTGGTCCACCATTCATAATGCAGACTCCTTGAGTGTTGGGCAGCCTCATTCCATGAGAGAGCAAAGCCGCCAAGTTGGACAATGACTCATATTTGTTTTTTTTTCCTGCCTTGGGACAACCTCACCTGCAAGCACGAGTCTAAGGATGTGTGTTGACGGGCAGGCGCTTGTCCTGAGGGCCACAGCTGCTGGAGACGGGGGCGGAAATGAGGGCGATCAAATCGATGAGCTGATCGCCCAAGCAGCTGTGGCAGCTCTGTCTGGCGCCAGTGACGAGGCTGCAGCAGCCCAGCGCATTGTCAAGGAGCTCAGAGGGGCGCTTGCAGAGGGCCTGCCTGGCGTGGTGCTCCTGCGGCTGCTGCTGGCTGTGGCCGACCTGCCCGCCGTGTGCAAGGTGTGCCACAATCAATGTTTTCCACACATCCCGACATGGCGCCATACACATGCAGCAGGCGCCCATAACTCACAAGATAGCTGCCAGGCCTACAGAAGTGTGACATGGACCGTCGATCAAGATGCGCAGAGTGTGTTGCTGCAAGCAAGTTTCTGTACTCAATATTTTCCTGTGGGTTTGCCAGGTGGCAATGACCAGCAATCTGGGGAGTGCAATTGCAGCGCATCTGGAAGCGCTGTGTATGGTGAAGGCGCCTGCGCCGCCGTGTGAGCTGCCCACATCAGACCGCACGAGCATCACGGACGACTCAGCCTTTGCGTCATTCCGCTCACCCACCAGCCAGAGGGCGAAGCAGCCCTCACGCGACGTGGCCGGACTCAAAATTGACATCCCAGGTAGGTGCCTCGTGCAGCTGCTACAACATCCTGCGCAATTGAAAAATGGTTGGCAGACGCCGTCACCCCTCTTCTTGGCAACAAGGGTTATAATGTTTGGTGTATCTCAAGCATGCGTGTGCCAGCAGGTCTGGATGTCAACAGTGGGGGAGATGCAGGGGTCTTGAATGAGAAGGAGGGCGCAGTACCTCAAACTCAGGCACTTAGCAAGCTGTGGGCACCGGCCAGCAGTGGTCCCATTGCAGTCCCCGGGTCGTCCAGCAAACGAGTTGTTGTGCCCAAACTCATGCTGCCCACCAGCCATTCTCCAGGAGCACTCATTGGTGAGCTTCTGGTGACACAACATGTGGCATTGGCTTGTTATATACTTGAAACTTACGCAGAGAAAGAGACATCGTGTTTTGTGCGTGTAGTGACTTAGGTGTTTCTGCACTCAGGCGGCCTGACCAGGTCCACACGGAGAAACTTGACAGACCAAAAACAGGGCGGTTTTGCGAGCACGCCGCTTGCGCGCACGCATTCACCAGCGTTCGGGACGCCACCCACCTCCTTCCGAGAAGAGGATGAAAGCCTGCCGGTACGTATCACTCATTGGCATCAATCCTAAAGGGCCTCCGAGCCGACCGGAGCCGTGAAATGGGGAGAAAAGGGAATTCGAGCATCCAGCAGGAGGATGACAATAGCTCATTATTTGTGGAACCCTCTCTATTCAAAGAAAACATGCATGCTAAAGGAAGGGATATTGTGCCAGGTGACTGCCTCTGCAGAGCTGGCGGCGCTAGGTGGCGCGTTGGGAGAGAGCTTGGTGGCGGCTGATTTGGCGACCATCATATCGCACAAGCGGCAGGCCACGCTGCGCCGCGCGCCGTCCTCTGCCCTCGCGCTGCACCTGCACCTGACTGACCACTCCACATCCCTGGACGCGCACAGGTGCTCCCATTCCCACCATTCCTCCCTGCTCAGATCTAGCTCTGTTGAAGTCCATATTAGCCACTTGAAACCCCAGCAGGAGCAGTGTACAGGATGTTGAAAGAATTATCCACCTGACGGAGAACTTAGCGCAAGGCCTCGGCTCCCCTGCTGCCTTTCACAACCTTTGAGACATCATGAGACTGTTCATTCCCAACCCCAAGAGCTCAAATCCTACATGGCTGGCATGTCATGTGCGGACAAGGCACTGCCGGTGCTGACAGCTTGAAGCAACGCTGCAGGATCCTGCTTACCGCGCGGTCCACATCCAGTGCGGTATCGCCCCGGCAGACGGCGCGCGGCTCATCTCTGGGCTCGCCAGTGGGCCGCCTGCAGCGTGCCACCTCCCGCCTGACATCCCACCGTTCCATCGCCTCACAGCAGTCTCTGCCCTCTCCCCACGCTCCCTCCTCAGGTGCGCAGCCATTTGCCGCTCTCATGACACATGCTGTTTTTTTTCCAGCTCCTGTGACAGGGCCGCCTGAATGGAGGAGAAATCATTGCTGGTGATTCTGCCCGTGTCTGATTTTATGAATTTTTCAACTCTTGGTGCCTGCAGAGCAGAACAAAGAGGCATATAGCAGCGGTCAAGGTTAGACATTGACCTTTGTATTGAATGACAACAAAAGAGAAGAGAAAGCAAAAACACCTGAGACGAGAGCCGCTTCCGACGTTTGAATGCGGGCTTTCTCCGGTAGAAGGCATTGGGCCCATTCATCGCTCTTCCCACATCACATGGCTGATCCAGAAAAAATTTTGGGCAGCAGATGAGGAGAGCGCAGACAGCCAGCGCATGTGTCTGCTGCTGGAGGCGCTCTTGGCAGTGGCGCCACTTGTGGCGGAGTGCGCCGTGCTGCGCTCACCCGCACGCAGCCTCGCCTCCCACCTCATCGCGCAGGCCACCCCCAGTACCCCTAAGGTGCGACCTCTAGCCGTCATAGAAGATCTGCCGTTCTTGTGTCTTGCAATGAAAGCAATGCAGACCCCGTACACGCTACTGCTGTGTACAGCATGCCTGTACAGAATCCAAGCTGCAGAATCCTGGCTCATCAGTAAACTTGGGCTTATTTGTGCATGTATTTGTGTGTGCTGAGAAGGTTTGAAGCGTTCCTGTTGCTCGGCTGTGGCAGGGTGATGGAATCGCTGGGATCAGCGAGCGCCAGCGCAAGCTGTCCATCGCTGTGCTGCACTACTTTGCGGCGGAGGTGCCCCGTGGCAATGACATCATTCAGCAGCCGAGCCGCTCCATGCAAAGCCCGCATGCTGCGGGGCAAGCCGCTGCAGGGCGCGCGCTCGAGAAGCACCCGCTGGTGCAGAACGTGGCAGCCTCTCTGACTGCGCTCTGCAGTGACAGAGCGCATCGGGTGCGGCCCCTCAGATAACGTCACTGTTGTGCTTGGGAGCCCTGAATGCAGGACACGGATCAATAAAAAAAAGCGTATCAGTCCAGCAGTCTGGCAATGACTATCTGCTATAAAGACAGATGTGCCGTGTATTGACCTTCTGCTAAATACTGGATATCCAAAAATCATGACAAAATGCAGATGGTTTCTTCGCAAGCTTCTTCACAAGCGTTGCCCAACTGCTGGGCTCACCGCTAACTTGTGAACTCAGGCACTGTCGGCCCAGGCATTCAAGGACGCGTTGGCGCTGCTTGATCTGCTGGATCACTACCTGCTGGCGTCCCCTGCGCCCTCGCTGCCCACACTCGTGGAGAGCACCTGCTCGATGGCTGTGAAGGACCTGCAGAGAGCGCTCATGACCAGTGGCCCGCTGCACTCGTGGCCGCATGAGGCGATGGCTGCAATGCAGGCCCTTCTGAGGCTGGACACCACTCTGCTGCAGCGCTGTCAGGTGCTCCACGATGTAAACACACCTGTCTAAATGCCAGGATGTCAATTAATTTTTTGTAGATTGGGTAATCATGTCGGGTGTCAGTTCTTTACGATGAGGGGTATGCCTTTCCAAAGCCAGGATGTCAATAACTTTGTGTAATGTTGAACGTCATGGGAGGCGTCAGGTTCCCCATGATACAACGAATTTTGGGCATGCAAGGACTTAAACTTTTTTTCTGATATGCGCAGGATGCTGGACTGGGGAGGAGTTTGATCCAGCGCATGGTGCGGGACCGGAGAGCAGCCAACTTCCGGGCGGACATTGTGAGGACCGCGGCGCAGCTGTGCGAGCACGGCGCATCCGGATTGCAGATGCTCCTCGTGGCCTGCCTGGATCACTACACTGCCCTGGCCGAGCTCCTGGGCAGACAGCCTGCTGTTGGACAGGTGCAGTTTCCTGCTTCTCTGTCACAAACTCCATGCCGCAGTAACGAGTGATGGCTTATCGGCTCTCATGCTTGCAGCTCTTTCTCCTGACCAGGTGTTGCCCGTCGGTTTATCGCATTTGGTACATGCTTCGAGGCAGATTTTCCTGCAAAGGGCACATGCATTGCAGATTGTAAGATCCTTTCTTTTTCATGTGCAGGTGGAGGCAAAGCAGCCTGCCAGGGCCGCACCGGCATCCGAGTCTGCTGCAGAGGCGGAGGAGGGCGCTAACAGCGATGGAGGGAAGGGGGCAGACATTCTGGTGAAGCACACCCTCCAGGGTGACAGCAGCGCCAGTTTAGGCGCGCAGCGGGGAGTCAGCCTTGACACTTCCAGAGCGGAGGCCCTCAAGGGGCTGGCCTTCCTAGTGGACCCACCCAAGGGCGTCGCCGTGCGCCTTCTCACCGGGGTACGCTCCCCAATCAGCACATCCTCATCTCTTGAGCAACGCACGGCCTCAAGTGACCCTGTGCATACCTCCCACAGTTGCACTGGCCTCAGCTCCAAACTGCTCAAATGTACTGTGTTGCCAGCCTTCTTGATGCAAGCGGAGTCTATCCATGACAAGAACCTAATTAGAAATTATATTACAATTGCCACGTTTATAACCAGATTCCCTACTGGCCTGTGCGAAAGCCTTGCGCGAAGGGGGTGCAAGAGTTTTCTGGCGCTGACTACGGTATATATATTGTGCTGCAGCCGGCGTCGGCTCAGTCTGAGCGGGAGCACAGCGGGCCGGAGGCGCGCGCGGCGCTGCGGCTGCTGGCGGTGGTGTGGGGGGCCCCGGGGAATCCCTTCCTGGGCTCCAAGCAGGCGGTGGACCAGGCTGTGCACCTGCACTTCCTGCACTTCGCCAAACTCTTCCACGGCCGCTCCATCGGCGAGTCCACCACCACCCTGTGCCGCCTCCACCTTGAGGTGCCACCCCCTACTTTTCATAAATGTTCTCCAGGAATTCACCAATTGTCTGGGGGTTGAAGTAGGTGCTCGCCACAAGCAATGTGACTGCTCCGATGAACTGGCCTTGCGTCTTGCCCACCTTCGGAAATTCAAGAAGGGCCCCGAGAGGGGTTGAGGGGTGATCCACGTCACCATGGCACCTAGCCGCCCGGCTGGAATTACATCCATCGATACAGAGCTCATTCTCTTCCCCCCAGTATTGGGAAACATATTTGTGCAGGAAACACTGAACGCACATCTTTCCTTCTGCAGGTGCTGCGGGCCATGGCGCGGTGCACGGGGCCGGCGGTGCGGCGGCGGTTCTACCAGCTGCGCGTGATGGACCTGCTGGTGCGCGAGCTCAGCCTGGAGTACGAGGCCGCGCTGCAGGCGCGCCTCCCGCCCCCAGCCGGCCGCCTCGCCTCCGCCGCCTCTGCGGGCTCCGACTTCCTGTCTTCGCCCTCCCGCCCAGCCGCTTCTCAAGGTGGGAGCTGCCCCGTTGTGCATCCATGCGCCTCCTCTTTCTCTTCCCATACTCATCATTCCATGGTCTCTCCATTGTCTCGGTGGACTGCGTGGTCATCAACAGACTTTACTGCTTCCAAAGCATGCCCTGCATACTTGGCTGGGCCAACAATGTTCGGATGGTTTCCTAATGAGCTCGCCAATATTCTTGCTGCATGGTTCAGTGTGTTATGCACTGTGCAGGCGATGCAGCGAGAGGGCCGAGCAGCCCGTTCCTGAACAAGGCCGGGCAGGCCTTTAAAGTGCCCCCGCTGCAGCTCTCGCCGGCGCCGTCCGCCACCGCACTGGATCTGCGCGGCCTGTCCGGGCATATGGCGCCTCTCAGGGACGCCGACTCAAACCTGTCCGACGCTGTCACTGGGCGCGAACCCTCCTTCGGCTCCCTTGCAGGAGGCCAGGACGCCGCTTCTTCACTCAGCGCCCACGGCTCTCGGCCTCCCACAGGTTTCCCCCACCCCCTGAACAATTACCTTTATATCACTATCACTGTTGTTGTTCTTCTTATTACACCATCATTTTACCAATAATCAAGGTGCCTCTGCAGATGAGCCTCCCCAATAGTATATACTAAGCCTCGGACTTGTACAGCACAAACAATGGAGCCGCGTTGAAAGCTCAATTTGCAGGTTATCCGCGCAACCAAAGAACAGATTAGCGCTGTATTTATATTTGAATCACAGGGTTTCGGTGCGCTGTGCAGGGGGCAAGCCGCCGCTGGGTAGCTCCCGGCCGACGGCGCGCGGCCGGGGCTCGCCTGTGCGCAGCAGCCGCATGGCCGCACCGCAGCGGCCGTCCTCCGCGCCGAGCTCCGGCCGCAGCTTTGCGGCGCCTTCCGGGGCGCTCCCCTCAGCCGCCACCCCGCGCCTCGGACGCGCCAACACCGCCGTCCCCCGCCTGCTCCTGCAGAGCGCCATGCTGCATGCCACGCAGAGCGGCGGCTTCCCCAGCCCGTCGGATGACGGCAACCAGACAGCGCACTCTGCGGCTTCCAGCATGAATGCAGCGCCGGAGGCTGCCTCTGAAACTGCAGCCGAGGTGCTGCAATTAAGCAGGGAGGATGCGGACAGCGCCTCGGACTGCTCCACAGAGGACGAGTGCAGCTCTGAGTCGGACAGCGGCCCTGAGGCGTCTGGGGGCGGAACAATGAGGAGGCAGATGGGCCCGCGGCAGGACGCAACCGCCTCGAAGCCGGCTGCGCCGTTCCATTTCAGCGGTGACCTGGACGCTGATGTGGCGGCCCTCGAGGCCCTGGAAGGCGCCAGCAGCTACTACAACTGTGACACTCAACGGTACCTACCACCATCGTTGATCTTCTTGTACCATTGTCCATTGAAGTGTTCCATGGTAACGCCTGGCAGGGTGTGACAAGCACACTCCCTATTGCAGTGTGCATGCCATGTGTCAAACGTTCATGGTCATCTGCGCAGGACGTGCAGCAGCACAGGTTGGACGCCACGGCCTAGTGAAGGCCCGGCAGCCGCCGACAATGTACTGAAGCTGGGCGCACTGCCACAGAGGCCGCCCAGCGCGGAAGCCAACGTGCCGCGCCTGAACCTGATGGGCTCCCTCAGGCGCAGCCAGCACTCCGGCAGCGAACAATCTCCCAGTGAAAAGGTATACGCCCTTTCTTCAGCTCAGATAGGCATTATTTCAGCACGCCGCTGCTCACGCATTTCACTTGCTGCATTCTGTCATCAGCGCAACCTTTGCTGACCTGCATGTTACGGGCGAGGACGGTTTGAGGCGCAAGTTGAGACCTGGGCGTTGTCATCCTGTACAATCACAGGATGAATGTGATCTGAGATGTGGTGCTTTTGCATGCCAAGAGTTTGTGGGGGTCAGCAATAGACATGGGTTAGACGAGTCTGTGGGACAACAGACCTGCATCTCCTTGGCAAGGGCGAGGGTGATAAGGCAAAAATTTTGTTGTGGCACAGGGTTACGGTGACGCGGCGGAGGGCGGGCTGGGGTCCCTGGAGCAGATGGGCCTGGGCATGGGCAAGATGCAGGCCGCCCTGGAGGCGCACAGCAGCGCGGGCGAATGCCTGGGCGAGCCTGTCATGGTGCTGTCCTACGGCGAGGAGCGCGCCAGGCGGGTGCTCTACCAGGACAAGGAGCTGCAGCTGCTGGTGCGTGCCTGCATGAAACAGCTCAACATTGCATGATTGTATTTGTCTTCGTGTGTCTTCAATTGCATGTGCGGCATTATTAAATGTGGGATGAGAGTATAACCTGGCTGCCAGGCCTGCTGTGAAGCAACTTGAGAGGGCCCATCTGGGCCAGGCTGGATAATGGTGGGTTTGAAGTGCGGGATGAATGAGCGTCCAGAGCCGATTTGGACCATCTGGTGTTACTTTAGTGCACCACTTGTCCAATGCAGCATCCTATGGTCAAATTTAGCCTTAGGTGCTTGCCTCCTGCATTTCAAACTCGCCATTCAGAGTTATTTTCCAACATTGAGCAATTATTATTACAGACTCCTTGGCCCAGAGCACCACCTACCCAAGCATTCCTGCCCAGATCTCACCTTCCCCCTGCTGCAGACCTCCTGCAGCTTTCACAGACATGATCATCAAGGTCCGATACTGCGGCCAAAGATCTCACCTTTTGCTGCTGCAGACGGCCTTGAATATGGAAAAGACCAACATTGGGACACTGCCCTCGCAGGTATTGGAGGTGGTCTTGGAGCTGTTGCTGAACGAGGCGGGGCAGCTGGACCCGCTGTACTCCTCACACCAGCCCCTGGAGCGGCGCCAGCAGAACATCCCCCACCTGCTGCACCACCACCTCAACCACCCCTCCAACGCCGCCCTCGGCCCCCCGCTCCTGGCCGCAGCCGCGCGCATCGGCCCGGCCGCCACCCGCCTGCTGCGCCTGCTCTGCTGCTCCCTCTTCCAGCCGGGCCTCTACTCGCACCGCAGCCGCCTCGCCCGCGGCGCCTATGCGCAGGTGCGACAACCGCCGAGGCCTTCTGATTGTTTATTATCTATCGCGTGTTGACAATGAGACTGGCGCCATTTAGGATGCCTGTTTCCTCTGAGTTGGATGCATACCTGGCCCCTGAACCTGGGTAACGGTGTGTGTATTTTTTCTCTGGGGGTATCGGCATTGACAATGGTGACACTTTCAAGATCCTGTCAAAAATATTCTGGTTCAAATGTGCGCAGTGGCCAACTTTCCATACTATGGCACATTTCCTATACCAACACCCTACACTACCGATTAGTTCAGGCTACTCGAGCGCAAAATTGTGCTCGTGATTTAGAAGGGCGTCCCTGTGACTTCGTCTGTGGGGCTTCTGCAGGTGTACACAAGCTCCTTCACGGAGACTGGCGCTTGTGAGGAGGTGGCACTCAAAGTCATCGACATCCCCACCTCCATCCACGACCCCTGCTACCAGGTACATGCCTGTCTTTGCAACCCTGCTCCTCTCTCATATAAGGCGCAGTCATATGAGCAGGCCATATGGTCCCTGAGGGGAAATACATTCCTGCCAGTGTAGATTTGACAGTCAACGATGTGCCCACTGTCAGACTCCTGGCCGCCCAACAAAGATTTTTCGTCTCTCTGTCTTCCCTGTCTCAGCGGCCCGCAGGGCCTTAGTGGCGATTGCTGCGACTGTTGTTTGCAGGTGGATGTATTTTCGGAGGTGTCTATTCTGGAGAGGTTCAGGGGCCAGCAGGCCGTGTGCCAGCTACTCAACTACGGGCTTGAGGGTGACTCCATCGTGCTGGTGATGCGCAAGTACGCGGCCTCGCTCAAGGCCTGGCGCGCCCGCATCACCTCACCGCCCGCCCAGCATCTCCGCCTCTACCTCACCATCTTCGCTGACATCATCGCCGCCAAGCAGGTAGCTCTTCTCACCCTGCTGCCATTGCTGCAAAGGCTTCTGCATTGTTGCATGCAGGTGGCAATCTGCCAGGACCCTTCTCAATAAAGCCTGGCATCCTTGAAGAACCCCCAAAAGAGCATGTCCTGGCTTCCCATGTAATCTTGAAAGATATGCTTGCCACGTCTTACATACAGATTGCTGTCTGGACATGCCATGAGGAAGCCTCGATGCCTGGGCAGACTTCAGCACAGCTTTGGAAGCTCTTCATTGCATTGTACTCTCGTTGACGTGTGGCTGTGGTGTGGGCGTACAGGTGCTGGCGAAGGACAACGTGGTGCACTTTGACCTCAAGTGCGACAACGTGCTGCTGGAGCCGGTGGCGGGCACGGCCGAGGACGAGTTCTGGCGCCCCGGCAGCGCGCGGCCGCCCTTCCGTGTAGTGCTGGCCGACTTTGGCGAGAGCCGCATGTACGCCTCGGCAGACGGCGCCGTCACCATCCGGTGCGTGCCCATGACTGAAAAATATCTTTTCAAGATCTTTCAGTTGCCTTCATGTTCAGGTCAAGCTAATTAAGCTGGCACCTCAGGGTCTAGTGTATGCCAATACCGAAACATGGGGACTCTCTGCATTTCAGGATCTGCGTTGGTCCGGCGTTATTTCCCAGCCATGCCCTTAATTGATCTGATTGTCGATTGCTCCTGGTGAGCTTGTCTGCTTTGTGACACGCATGTGGCCAGATGAGCTGCATGAAAGCCTTGGTCTAGCGGGCTCTCAAGGGTACACTGCATATTTCGAGCTAGCTTGGCAGCATGAGTAATTATATGAGATGCATGTGCGGCGCGCAGGAACCGGGGCACAGAGTATGTGAAGAGCCCAGAGATGCTGCTGGTGGGCAACGCACAGCGCGCGGACCGCCACGGTTTTGACAGGCGCCGGCGCGAGGGCGCGGGGCCTCCCGCCGATGTGTGGGCGCTGGGCTGCCTGCTCTACGAGCTGCTCACGGGCGACTTCCTGTTCTACGACCCCGACTGGATCCGCTTCTTCGTCCGCCTCGCTCAGCCTGGCCAGGTGCGGCAACATTTTTCTCCGTGCTGCGCCTCTTGCGCCGTCAGCAACATGCGGGTTGCGCACATCAGTCTTTGATTATTTTCAGCTCTACCTGCAGCTGGGCGATGCGCGATGCCGGTGCTGAGTGAGCAGCCATAGGAAGAGCAGAGAATAGCCCACGCGAGGCTGACATGCTGGAACCTTGTGTTGCTGTTGGCAGCAGAGGTTTGAATGGTATTCCAAGTGATCTGCCTGCTATCAGAGTAATGCATTTGTCTTAAGGATACAAGGTGTATCCTTCTTAAGGCAGGAGTAGACACACGTGCCTGTTGGCTGCAGGAGCTGATCCCGCCGGAGCGCCTGAAGGCTGTGGCGGACCTGCCAGGGGTGGTTGAGCTGCTGGATTACATGCTTGTGCGCGACCCCTGCCGCCGCCCCTCCCTCTCTGACATCGCGAGCAGGTACATCCCGCCAGAAGTCTTTAGTTGTGGCGCTTAAAGCCCAGCTTATGTCCACTTACCGTACATGTTGCAGAGACCTCCAGAAAGAATTGTTATTACTATGAAGCCATGGGGGAATCGCAAAGGCATTAAGTGCACTATGTAAAAATGCGAACTGGTGGACCCTATGGTGCCAGCTTGACCCTGTTGAATATGAAGACACCTGATAAGAAGGGCAGGAATGCAAAGAATGCAGACCTGGCAGAATCATGTATATATGTGTTGATGCGTGCAGGGTGGATCAGCTGCTTTGGGGCAAGAAGGTGAAGCTGCCGGCGCACGAGCGGCCGGCCGGGGCGGGGGGCGGCCGGCAGGTGCGCGCAGGTGCCGCCGGCACGGACGTCACACCCAAGCAGCAAGCGCTCCTGCAGCCCGCCGTGAGCAACGCCAGCGAGCTGAGCGTGCGATACAGCCTGGCAGAGCACTATCTCAGCGTACTCACACCGCTCACGGACCGGCTGCTAATCGGCTCGAAGGAGGCCGTGTCCAGTCAGCACGCCCTGCGCCAGCACGGCATCACACACGTGCTCCTGCTCTGCTGCGGCCCCCAGGTGACCAAAACCCACTGCACTTAGGATCTCGTGAACATGCTGTGTATACGACTGAATGTCATAAGGGTTTATTGAGTCCACTGGTCGGACGCCTCGAGCGCTTGTGTATGTCTTCATGGAGCTGACCTCAGTCTTATACGATAGAATCAGGCCTGCTCCAAGAGCATGTTCAGTGCTGCATGTGTGAAAAGTGTGCAGAGAGGGCACTGGCAGCAACTGACTGTCTTGTGTATGTGCTGTGCAGTCCACCGGAGACGGCCAGAGCGAGGGTTCAGGGCACGGTGCCGGCTGCCTGGACTGGGTGCTGTCCGACGCAGGCCTCACAGCCGCTATCGCCAACTGCACAGCTACAGAGGCTGCGTGCAGGGTCGTCCCTCTGGGTGCCCTGCCCTGTGGCTCGGTGCGACCACACTCAATATAACTCACAGGCACATCGAGCAAACTCCATAGCCTGCTCTTATTGGGAAGCAACACAGCTGAAATGGGTAAACTGCAGCACGGCTTTGTAGCTCCTCGTAACTCTGTCAATGGGTGTTGCCCTGGGTGTACACCCTGAAAAGTGACATGTATGTCAACGCAGCTGGAGTGGTGAGATTTTGTGATCTGTTGGCAGCAGGACGCGGATGATCAGGGCTCAGAGCAGCGGCTGCTGGAAGCCATGCCCAGCATTCTGGACTTCATCGACGCGGCTGAGGCAGGGTGCAGCACAGCAGCGCCTGATCTGGTGCGGGCGTCTGGCCGTTCGGGGGCGAACCTCGTGCGCCGCCGGACGTCCTCCAGCTCCTCAGACGGCGAAGCCGGCGCCGACAGCTTCGCCCACCTTCCGGGGCATGTGCCTTCTAGCGCAGACGGGTGCGCTTGCCATTCTTTCAAGGATAACTTCTATGACTGTGCTCATCAGGCTTGCTGTGTAAATTTAGAGAGGCTGTGCTCCCCAGAGTCATAGGGCCCGCTTACTTGCACTTTGCCTTACCAACAAGAGTTCGCATGCAACATGCGCAAACAATTTCTGTGCCCATGACAGGATTTGGAGGCCAGATGCAGAGCCACAGGCGCGCAGGAGCTCAGGAGAGGCTCGCACAGGGCCAACCTCGGCCCGCCTGCCCTCAGATCGGGCAAGGGTCAGTATGGAGGGAACGCGCAGCAACCCGGCGTCCGCCCGCGGCGCCGCCACCTCAGCCGCTGACATTAGCGTGGCCAAGCGGTGGCTCAAGGCCCAGGGGCGTTGCACGGGCAGTTCTGCGGGCAGCCCAGCCGAGCAGGCGGGCAGGGGTGAGCGCGGCAGCTGCGCGGGGGCATCGAGCGGAGCGGGCGGCAGGGTCTTGCTGGCGGCTGCGGCCGGGTATGAGGGCGAGGCGGCAGTGGTTGCCATTGCCCACATCATGCGGCAGGGGCTGAGCCCCCACGAGGCTCTGGTGGCTGCATCGCAGCGCCATGTCGCCCTGCATGTACGCGCCCTCACTGTCTCATGTATTTGCTTCTGAGATAATGTATACAGGTTGTGGTGGCTTTGTTCTCCCTCCTGTTGTTGTCACTGCTGCAACAGCGTGAGAAAAAAGACCGTAAAATGCTGAAGAAAGATGTGGAGCGGTGCTGAGGATGTCTCTGGTGCTGTGCAGCTGCAAGACCACAACCGGAGACAGCTCACAACGTGGGCCAGGCTTGCGAGATAGGAGATAAGTTGAGGGCATTAACACAATTTTGTAGCTTTGGAACCCAAATTTGGATATATTTGTCTTGAATTCCGGTGCTGAGACAGTGGCTATAGCACATGGAGGTGGCCGTCTGTGCACGGGCACATTGTGAGTTTCCAAATTTTCCAGCAGAGAGGCGCCGCATTTCGCATGTATAGGGATAAGAACAGTCACTCTGGCTGCAAGCATGGGCTGCCCACTTGGGCCAAATACCAGGATTGTACAGCATAAATTGATGTGCCAGCCAGCTGGTGTACTTGGGTACACTGTCACTTAGCCCTGTAGGGGTAGATCTTGTAGATGATGCATGCTTGCAATTGGTCCCCAGCTAGATGCATAGCAGTGTTGCAAAAATGCCCGCAAAGTGCATGCAGATCCAGTGTGAACACATCGGCTAAATCAATCTTGGCTAATCTCATTACATAATCATCCAATGCTAGGGTGCTTTTGAATAAAAGCCTACATCTGGGCTGTTGATGCTTGAATTGAAGCATGTATAAACCAATCTTCAGCAATTAAGCTCTAAAGTCTCACGCAAAATGTTGTAGGGCCCTGGGAATATCTTGGAGCCTGTGTTTACCTCCAAATAAGTTCTTGCCCAAGAGGCCAGAAACTTGAAACAGTGAATGCATTCTTCCCTCTCAGTTCCAAGCCCATTTCAACAATGGCAACATCCATGTGATGAACAGAACTTGACGAGAAGTGCTGGAGTAACTCAAGGCAGCCACTTGCCCCATATGTCTTGTATCAAGAAGACTGACCGAGAACAGTTCAGCCACACCACCCAGGATGGAGCCAAGACCCTTGTGGGCTGAAGAGCTAAAGAATAATGTTCCACAGTCTATCATGCTGCTTCCTTTCGCACAACTGTCTTTCCGTTCAACCCTTCTGCCCCATTCACCAGTGGCTGCTTCTCCTCTGCCTTGGCTGCCATCTCTGTGTCCTCCACCTTTGATTGCGGCGGGGACTTCTTCTGCAGCCCCTGCCATGCAGACACAATCTCCCTCATGCCACAAAATTGCACATTACTTTTCTCTCACTCCAAAGACTGTCCAATGCTTTTGAAGAGAAGCAGAAAGACGTCCACAAATTTGGGGCCACAATCGGCAGTGACGCGTCTGTTTGGCCCCATTGGTGATTCTATTATGGCCAGCTCACCTGGAAGGAGTACCAGGCAATGCCAGCAAGGGCAATGCAGACTCCAGCAAACTTCTTGGGGGGCATCTGGTCACCGAAGAAGGCAACGCCGCCGGCCAGCACAATGATGAGCTTCAGGTGGCCAATCACGTTGAAGGTGAGGCCTGACGTCGCCCCAATCATCAGAAACGTCGACCACGACACCAGCAGCCCCAAAATCTGCACCCAACCAACATGTCTTAAAAGTAACCCACAAAAACCATCCAGTAAATCCACACCTTGTAGCCATTAGCAAATGCCTTGCAGACATGCAATGGCCAGCATAGCGCTTGCGCAATGATGGCAAGGAGTGACAAACGCAGGAATGCAGGTGCAGGTGCGCTCACCGCGCTCCCAATAATGGCTGCCGAAGAGGCAAATGTGTAGTCAAAGCCCAGAATGGTTTCTGGGCCGGGGTTGGTGAACCCCACAGGCTCAAAAACGGGCACCAAAATTGCCAGCAGGCCTGTGGCCCAGGGCGTGTACTGGTGCATCAGCTGCATGCTGCCTGCCTCTAGCTCCTTCTGCTTGGTTCCAATCCACACCTGATGCCAGCACATTAAGGTCTCAGCCTGCAACCATCTGCAATGGATAGCACGAAATATTTGCGGCAGCTACAAAAGAGCTGTTTCTCAACGGCGGAATACACAGCAGACAAGGCATGTATGGCTGATCATAAAGCACCCTTGTGATGGCATCAATGCCAGTTAATAGGTAGCTGCATGGACAGGATTCCCAGCAAAAAGTAGATTGGAGACGGGGTGTTGTAATGACATGCCTGGTAGACGGCAGAGAAGAGGATGGCGGCGGCGCTGAGCACCACACCCATCATGTTTGTAGAGACTGTGGAGTCTGTGACTGTTGCCAGCACCACTCCCACCACCACCAGTGCAATGGCCGAGATTTCCATCCGCGTCAGCCGCCTCCCCGTGATCAGACACTGCACAGAGCATGCAGCACCATTCATTTTCTGCAATATAGGCGAGTGAGCACCATGCATGTGCATGCAGACCCTTCCACATCAATGGGGATATGGAGTGACGGTGTCATGTTCTTGCAGAAGGAACTAGCAAGGCTCACCTCAAGCCCTGCAACTGATGGTAGCACCATGATCTTGGACAGCTGGTAGAAGCCTACTGAGTTTATCTGCAGGCTCAGGTTCCAGAATACCACATACCCCACGAAAGCAGCTGCCAAAGGTGCGACCTGCCGGAATATCGCTCACGTTGAGGCCAGCAATGGCTGAAAATAGAAGTATGATCAGAGTTGGACGTGTTGGGCGATGTTGCAGAATCAAACAAAGGGAAGGATTCAAGGGCCCCTCTGGAAGCAAGCGAGTGCGTCCACTTGGCCGCACCTGGAGAGCTTTGAACCGCTTTATCTCAAAGATGCCCCCGGCAGCAAACATCCACATGCCAATCATGGTGACTATTGTGTGCACCAGTGTCAGGGCATACACAAATTTGAAGTTGAAGACTGATAGGACAGCCTTGTTCGCAAATACAATCCCACATCCCACAGCCACGTTGAAGACCCCATATACGATTGGCTTGATGTTGGACTTCAAGCTCATCTTTCTGCTTGAAGAAGTGATCAGTGGCCCTCAGCCCTGTTATGTGTTGAACGACTAGGACAGCGCTAGGATGTGTGCATCAGTCTGCGAGGCAGACAACATCGTCAAGCTCTTGGATCAACTCTGACCCATAACAACAATCAGCAAATGTTGCTCATTACAGTAGAAATGTAGTCGTCCGACAAAGGCCACAGTTTCTACACCTAGAAGCAATATGTGCCCGTTTGGCGCTAACTCCAAATTCCTGAAGAAGCCGTCGATTTTACCAGATATCATCCAGGATTGATCACCTGGTTTCATCGGCTATCATTACGATGCAGAAAGAACAAGTGATTGTAAAATCTGAGAGCACTGCTGGGGCGTCGTGTGAATTAGTGCGCCAGGTCTGCAGCCAAATGGACAGAGTTGGGGACACAGTACCCCAATATCGACTTCAAGTCCTTATATCCACATCAGTGAGCGATTGCACTGATAAACTTCGATCAATTCATTGAACCATAAGAAGCTGTCGTTGCCTCCCATTCTTCCCCTGCAGAAACGCCATCGAACGGTCGGCACATTGATGCCCAGGCGGTGACTACGGCCTCCACGTGTACCGGAACTTCCTCCACTTCAAACGCGCAATCTTTTGCGGCATCGGGGCCTCTACATCCTGAGCAGTCTTTGCAACCGCATCAAAATATATTCGGGTATTGCACTTTATAGAATCATAAGAGTCCTCGATCATTGCTGTGAAGCTCTGTTCCGTCTGAGTCGAAGAGATTTCACGGAGTTCACAGCTACCGCCAACGACCGGTACAGTTCTCCGGGCTCTCTCTCTTGCACAGTGGTCTGGGACAACCTTTCAAAACAATATTTTGACCAAGTAAATACTTGAGAGGATGTACCTGTGGAATCTGCCCTTAATCTGGTTGCGTGTGCTTTGACAGGGCGACGGTTCCTTCGCGAACGTGCCACACGTTTGACTGGCTTGCATGACTGCTCCAGCTCGATCGATTTTTCTTTTCACCCTTCTGGCGGTGATGTTTATGTCCGGCTTTATCGTGGCTTCGGCCCTTCGAACTGAAGAACCTGATCTCGGTACGCACCTGCAATCTCGCAGTTTGGTGCATGCAAAACTAGTCCTGCGCTGCCTTGCATCGTTGCGTACCAGCTAGTAGTTGCTGAGGGATCCACTGCTCCTACAGGCCGACGACAGCTGCTGGACGCGATGACTATAGCACAGACGAGCAAAGGCGACACGATCAACAAAGGCAACACCCGCGTCGAAAGCGGATTCACAGCGAAGCAAAGCACAGCTCGTATAGCTGGAGTAACGTGCGTCTCTCTTGACCGACGTTCATTTACTTCCATTGACGCATGTTTACACAGTTGCTGGAAACTTAGGTCTGCCTTGTTTTTGGTTGTCTATCCATTGTTTGGTCTGTGAGATTACTTTGCAGCGCTATTGCAATGGCGGCACTGAAGAGCAGACTGTGTGGCAACGCAGGATGTATAAAGGTGGCACGTTATCTCAGGATGGATCCAACTTGCGAAAGCGCAGCCACTCAGCAACGAAGTCGGCACGGTTATCCTGAGGGGCGCGTGAACCTGCCGTTGACGTCAGCTTGATGGGACAATCAAGGAATTCGTTAACAGGATTCTAGAGGTCTGGGGTCTGTACATGAGCAGGCATTTTGGACGTTTTCTGCACATGCATTTCTTGCTGGTATCTACGTCAGAGATGAAGTACATCGTGTCAGTGACATGATGTGAGAGCAACCATTCATCATTTTTTGAAGGCGTTTGATCCAAGCATTGTGTGGTCAGTACTCCTTGCCATACTTGCAAGGAGGAGTGATCGAGCGCCTGTTCAGTACAATCTTTGAGCCCAATTTCTTCCTTTTGGTTGATCATCATTGAACAGCTACGTCTGGCTTGTTGTGGCCGCTGACTAGGGTTGGGCGTTGTATTATGTGCCCAGACAATGGGGGAACCCCATTGCGTTTAGCCTGGAGTGCTGAATTGCACAGCTGTACAGTGTTATGCACCATGTTGAAGGAAACAGGACAATGAAACTTGATCGGATGAAACTCATGAAAAGCAGGTGTAGGCCAAAGTCTTTATACTTTGGCCCCACAAAACATGATGATTGTCATGCACGATGCTTGGAGTGGAATGTGAGGTGCAATTGCAAAGGACGATGCCATAGCATCCTGTAAATTGATCTAAAGATACCCGTTGCAATCTTGAAGGTTTAGTCCTGCGCAATTTCCCCAACTTCCTTGCCAACCCGCGGGTATGCCTCCAGGCAACTCAATTATTCCCGAATGGACATGCTCCAACATCACTGTCTTTGGGTGTCTTGCAGCAGTCACAAAGAACTAAAAAGCGAAGACCACAGATGGCAACCAGCTCTCTCTTCTCAAGCATACTTCAATGTTCCCGACACTCTACACGTGCCGGCTAACCAGCTCAGCGGAAGTCAAGGTGCAACACTGCGACAGCTCAAGGTTCTGCCTCATTCCTTTTGTTGGGGCCATGTTTCCCCTGCTGCTGCTAAAATGGGCGCGTCAGCCCGGCAAATGATTGGGCTTAAGCAATGACTGGTGGTGCCAGCTCATTCCGTGGCTTGATGTCCGCTTTCGAGGCAAGATCCCAGCTCGATCCTGCAATCCACACATAATTTAGGGCAGCAATAGAGATATCGGCCATTTTGAAACGCACAGTGTTGCTGCCACACTACTTGTAAGGCAAAGTATAGCAACTATTAGAAGATCTCTTGTACGAGCCTGTAAACAGTCACCAAACCACACTTACGAGTGTTTTGGCACAGTGAGCTCTGCACAGTGCCATGAAACATGCACGCAACATGCTCTGTGAATGGGGCAGGATTGCGCTTCGTTGTGTCGCAACAAGTGCTGACCAGAAGCTGGGCCTTCTTCGACAGCAGTGGCGCTTCTCATTGCAGAACAGGCGTCCGAGCATGCGCCGGCTCCCTGTCAGATCCAGCATCTGGTCCAACTCTTTCGAGTGCTTCCTTTAATCAGGGAGCCTGTGTAACCGAAAGCATGATCTTGCAGCTTGAGACGCCGCTGCTGCGGAGGAACTCAAAATCGCACAGGACCAGGCTTGGAGGGAGCTGCATAGCTGATGTTGGCTACGCTTAAGAGCCATGTGCAGAAACGATCCTGAGAGGCCTCATCTGTAGAGGCATGATAACAAGACGCCCGGCTGGCCGGGGGCGGTATAAATGCTGAGCACCGTGCCCACGATTGATCGGGTCTTGCTGAGATCTGGCAAGTCCATCAGGCGAAGGGATTTGTTGCCGCCTTTACCTGCCGCTGGTCTGCAGGCACACCTTGCCTCTGGCAGGAACAGCGCACAGATTAGAAATAAAAGTCTGGGAGAAGGGTGCTTGCCTGAGGAGGACAGGGAGTGGGCCATGCCGCCGCCGACGTCATCTACGGAGACGACCTTGAGCATGAAGTCGCCGCGCACGCTGAGCACGCACACCACGTGCTGCTTGGCGCGCACCAGCCCGCGCTTCAACGCCACCGACACCGCCTCTGCCAGCATCTGCTCGCTGTTGGCGCCCCCCATCGGCGCCCCCAGCAGCGGGATCAGCCCTGCATCAGCAACCCCTCAATTTCTTAAGCTCCTTAGCAACCCAAACAAACCCATCGCATTCTGCGTCACTTTCTGATATCTCCGCACCAACGCAAGAGAACACAGAGCCAGTCTTCCAAAGAGCGCAAAACCAAAGTCCAATATCACATCATTGCTGATACCAACTCTACAGCGCATACAAGATCTCGTCCCCCACAGGAGGACAGCATGCTGAAGCATTGTGATGCCACAAAAGTACTGCAGGCGCAGCCTCATCCTGCCTGCACCATCGTGCCGTACAAATAGCCGCAATCTTCAGACATGCAGGCGGCATTAGACTGACTGCCGGACTTTACACTCCAACAAGCCAGTCTTCTCACTGCCTCCATTCTAGCCGCACGACTCAAACAGAACTACTCTCTCGGACGCCTCTTGTGGCTTTTGATCCCAGCTCAAAGCTTTTTGATCACAGCTCACAGCCTGCTGGCAAGTGGCACTTGTGCAGATAAATCCATGGGGCTTCAGAAGGGGCAGGGTGGCCACTCACCTCGCATGACCTGGAATTGGCGCGCCAGGAAGCGGCCCTCCAGCTCCCAGGACAGTCCCTTGGACTTGAGGTTGGGCACCACGAGCGCCAGAATTGGCACCGTCGGCCGGTACTTGGCGATCAGCGACGCCGTCCGCCCCGTGCCGGCATAGCAGATGATTAGACCCGCCTGTCGCAACACCCACATTTTCTTTTCACCCTTCAAAATCTACCGCCCACAGCTCCAGAGCATGGAAGATCCCATCCGAACAATCACCAAGAGGTGTTGCTTACGGGAGTGTTAAGAGCTGGACACTACAGCTCCAAAGCATGGGATATCCATTCTAAACAACCAGCCAGTTGTTGTGGTGTAAGAGGGTGTTGTGAGTGCTGGAGCGAGGATGTTGTTCAAGGGGGTGCGCACATCCATCTTGGTGGCGGCGCGGACGGCGGTGGAAGCAATGGACTCGACTTTGCTCATGTAGGCCTCGGGGGCGCGGTGGCTGTCCATGGTGCCCTCCGCCAGCACCGCCGTGCTCATCGCGCGTGGTAGGCTGCCAAACGAAGACACCTGCCATCGTGCAGCACAAAGTTCACTCGGCTCACTCCAATACACCACCGACATTACGCTGAGCTACAGTCCACCTCTGACTTCAACTTGAAGACAACGTTTTGAGGTGACAACATTGTCTTGACCAGATGCTTCTGCTGCTGATCTTCTGCAACCACAGGTGATGTGGAATGGCTGCACCCTGGCCCAGATGCTTCCGCATGACGTTTGAAGGCAGAAGAGCAGCAGCTGAGGCTGTGCGCCCAAGCATGATAAAATTAGGACGTAGGCAGGCTATCACTCGTACATAATTTGCAGTAATGCCGCGGCGCCCGCAGCGGCAGCGAGGCCAATCGATCCTGATGGGTTTGTTGCTGGTCACCCTTGATTTCATTCATCACCCCATCTCCCAGTCGTGTTTATCTATATTACATCATGTTCTTACATCAAGCCAAGTGATCACAAAGGCAATCGACCTGAAGTAGCTTGGCCAATAGAACAGGGGTGCATACCTTGCCGGCGGTGCTGCTGAAGCGCATGGGGCCGGAGGCGGAGAAGCCGCTGGGAGAGGCACCAGCGCTGCCGACCTGGCCGCCGCTGCTGCTGGTGCGGCGCACGGTATTGAGGCTGGGCGGGTGCACCGGCGGCAGCTGGCCCGGGGCGGCCGTTGCCGGTGCCGGAGCGGCCGCGCCGTTGGTGGCAGCGGCCGAGCGCACGGCCGAGGCGGCGCGGCTGAGCGTGTCGGCCGTCGGCTGCGCCGCGCGCGCCTCGTCGAGGCCCGGCGAGCTGCCGCCCGGCGGGGAGAGGTAGTCGCCGTGCTGGCTGTAGTCCAGCGTCTGAAACTCCTCCTGCATTACAACGAAAGGCAAGTGATCTCCCAAGCAATCTGGCATATAGATGAGCAGACGCAGTCGCAACGTCCACCTGACCACCAAGAAGTGTGAAAGAGAGAACCCAATATCTGCCATACCAAAATGGGTCTTGCCTAAAAAATTCCAGCATATCAAAGCGCTCTTTGCAATGAAAAAAATTTAAGAGTGAAGCTGTGAGGATGATGGCGCACGTCCATGGCGGAGGTGATCATGTGCTCGAAGTGCTCCTCGTAGTCAAAGGCCAGCTCGGCCTGGCGGCAGATGGAGAGCACCGTGCGCACGGTCTCCACAGCGTATCTTCCCCGGAGCGTCTCTGCTCCTAGCAGCATGCCGTCCACTCCGTCCAGTACTGCGTTGGCCACGTCAGTCGCCTCCGCCCTGCACCACAAACCCACCCCTGCCACCTCAGCATGCACCACAACTTCCTTTTTCAATTATATTCTCACAACACCCCTCAATGCGTCATCTAGCATGTGCTTGGTTGGGCTCCACATCCTCTGGGAGACTTGACAGGCGCTTGCAGGGCACCAGGGAAACCTCTGGCGCCCTGTATCCTCCTGTGGAGCCACCCTACAGGACCAGGGGGAGAAATAGGTGACAAAGGGGCGTGCCTGGTGCAGCGGGGGGCCTCAACCATGGTGTCGACGAGGCGGGTGATGATGACGGGCTTGCCCTGCAGGTTGCACCGGTTGATGGCGGCCTTCTGCACCACGGCAGTCTTCTCAGGCGCCACGTCCAGCCCCAGGTTGCCGCGGCTCAGCACCACCGCGTCAGCCGCCGCCACTATGCTGTCAAAGTTTTGCAGCGCCTGCAGGTTCTCCACCTGCACACACCGTTCTTTTGTCATCCTGTTTCCTTGCTTGCACGTCCGCCTGACAGCTTCGCCTGGCGCTGGCTTAAGCATTCCCTGCTGATCCTGATCCCCATCTTTGGTGCATGTGTTGATTGCAGGCTATCACCAAGTTGTACACGTGAACCCCTCCTTGGTGAAAGCATCACTTTGAACAAGTCTTTTGTTTGCGATTTGCAGCCTTGGTTGTACATCTGTCCCTGATATTACGTTTCCTGCTGAGTCCATTTGCTGCACGTAGTCTAGGCAGGCTGTCGGTCACGTGAAGTTCAGACAGGATGAGGCAGGGCGCCTGATGAAGGTGTTGTCTTACCTTGGCAATGATTTTGACTTGAGTAGAACCAATCTCATCCAGGAACTCGCGCATCTCATGCACATCCAGGCCGCTGCAGGTGTACGTTAGGTTGATGTAATCAATCTGCAACAGCCAACGCAAGGTCACTGTCTTGACAATAAGTCAGCGCTGCAGTCGAAATCGTGGGTTGCAATGATCTGCGCAGCAAGGAAAAGGTCGGAGAGCCCAAGGTTTGAGGCAAGGGACATACCTCAAACTCCTTCGTATACATCTTGATTGCATCCTCATCCAATTGTGTTAGCAGCGGTAGGTCAGTCTGCGCCACCACCACCACAGAGTCAAGCAGCCTCACAGACATCTGCTTATTATAGCTTCCACAGACACTGAGACCAAAATGTCTGCTTAGCTAACCAAGCAGCGTTTTGATCAGCTGATTAGAACTCTACTTGCCTGCAGGGATGACATGCCGTCTCCGCCTCCCTCTGAGTGGATCACAGTCAGCAAGCCATCCAGCACGGCATCATTCACTGCCGTGCAGACGACATTCTGGCCTTCGACCTCCTTCACCTGCTCAGCATGCAGCACAAGCACTCACCATCTGAATGCGTTGCAGGTTCCAGAACCTTTGCTTTTTTTTCAATTGCATTGCATGCAGAAGCGCAGGAAGAAAGTTCTGAGTGCTGCAGACCTCGAGGTAAAGGGAGGACTGGTCTGCGCCGTTGACAAGGTAGCGTCCAACAAAGAGGGAGTCGCCCGGTTGGCACATGTGGGCAAAGTGAGGGTAGCTGATGGGCAGCTTGGTGGAGCTTGCCACCGCAGTCTCATCCGTTGTCACCACAAGCTCCTGACCCTTCTTGATTTCCAGCACCTCCTTGTGAGTCGGCCAACCCTGTGCACAGGGCACAAGCGCCTCTCAGACATGTCATCGAACAGTACAGATGTTGCAGCTTGGTGACTAATGGATGCGGCTATGTACAGTCCAAGCTTGTGCAGATTGAGAAAGACAGAGAGGGCATCAAGATGCTGCATTGATCTGAAGCATCGCATTCAGAAGTCCAGGTGTGAGGGGGGTTGATGGGAGCACACCTCACTGTCCAGCTCATAGTCACGTCGGATCATGAGCTCGCGACCGACAGTGTCCAGAATGACAGCACACAAGAGCTTGGTCTTCTGGGAAGCCAATTGCAGATTCCTGAGGGACTGCTTGTGGTACTCCAATGACCCCCACTGCAGGCACCACCACGTGTCTTCAGGTGCCCTAGAGGACTAGAAGGTGGCTTGTAAATACTAATGGCGTTACTTGTGCATTACGGTAGTGAAATACATTATCTTGATAGCTCGCTTCGACACCGCCATGATTTAAAGCGCACCGTGAGGTCAATACGAGCAGCAGCCAGGCCAGACTCTAAGAGATCCACCAGCGTGTCAACATCTCTGCAGGCTGGTCCAAGTGTGGCGATGACTGCAATTTATACATCACGTGAGATGCATACCCGCAATGGATGATCGCACAAATTTATCCAAAGCAAGATCCTTGGCGCCATAGATGGGCATATTCCTTCCATGGCCATCGAGTACAGACCGCCACACGAATTGTGGACTTTCCAGAGCAAAGCTAAGCTAATACACATGTAATGAACACAAGCAGGTCCAGTCCCAGTCGCCCTGCCGCTAACAACACGCAGCGGTGTGGGTCCAAGAGTCACGTTCTTCGCATGTGGACTCTGAAATTCCAACCACAAAGTTCAGACTTCTCACCTTTTGTTCCTGCAATATGGGAAGGGGTCTCTGCTGGCTCCAAAATAGAGGGAAGGTCGAGATTTTTCAAGACGTGGGTCTTGGCCTTGCTTGATGGGGCCATTTTTGCCGGTGATCTGTCGCTGGGTCTCTAGCAAGTTCCAAACGATAGCTGCAAAAACCAGTGAGAAATGCAGCAATGTGAAGATTCAAGAATGTTGTGATGGTTACAAATTTGTTTTTGTATCAAGTTGCCGGCCAATGCCTGACTTTACGCTCATGCAGAGGAGCTACATTGGTAGCAATCACCCACCAATTGGAAGCTAGGGTAAAGGGTGGAACCTACGAGCCCAGTCTCCCAGGTACATTCAATCTATCAAGCAGAGGACACATCAAGGAGCAGTCAATTAAAGCTGTCTAATTCCACCAACACATGAACCGTTCGTGACGTTGCACACCAGGTCAGATTTGACTATCAGTAGCGCCACCGGCAGCAGGGGCAGCCACTGTATGTATACACTCATCTTTCCCAGGCAGCTGGAGAGGTGCTGCAAATGGCCTTGCCCCGGATCTATATGACATCTGGGTCGAAGCCCCTGCCAGGGCCGGGCGGCATGATGTCCGGGTGCACGTCAGGGCCTCCCCCGCCAAATCTGCCGCGGCCCCGCCGCTGGAAATCACCTGGCCTGAAGCCCTGTAAAGCAGCAGCACCACACAATTGTCTCTGCAGCCAATACATGTAGCAGATGCATCAATGCATACTTGCAGGATATATTCTCACAAATCCCCCATCAGTCAAAGAATATTGCCAGAAAGCAATGCCTCCCACCTGCATGCCGGGCGGCATTATGGGGTCCCAGTGCGCTCCAGGGGGCAGGCCACCTGGAGGGAAGCCCGGCTCGGAGCCGTAGCCAGGGCCACCAGGGAAGCTGCCAGCAGGATCGGCCCCCGGGTACACCCCCGCCGGGGGGCCCCGGAACAGCGGATCCCCCGGGCCGACATGCATACCACCACCGCGGCGGCCAGGCAGGCCCCCCGGCAGTGGGCCTCCACCCTCTCCAGGTGGCATTTGGCCTGGCATTGGCGGGCGCACTGGCGGGAGCAGGTCGTCAGTGCCCACCCTGGGCACATAGGGAGCTGGCTGCGGGTACGTCGGAGGCCCTGCATGGCAGTAACATGCAAGGAACATCAGTTGCTGCTGTCAGGTGCCTGCCCCTGTGGAGATGCATGAACATGCGGTGCATGCCAGCTCATGTTACATGTGAAAGTCACGCACCAACTCAACAATGCATGCATCATGCTGACATTGCTGCATCAGCGCATAGACTACACAGGCAACAGGTTGAATGCCTGTCAATTTGACTTGTCATCGATTGTTGCTGCACAGCAGTGACAGCTCCCAGTGCTGCCGAGGGACTGAGTGGAGGGCCTACCCTTCAGCTGGAAGGGGTCGTCCTCCACAGAGCGAGCAGCTGCTGCAGACATGGGCGTGGCGATTGGAGAAGCCTCGCTGCCCGCCTGCGTGGCGGTGGAGGAAGCTTCTGCAGGCGGCGCTGCTGCATCCTTGGCAGAACCCACGTAGAAGGTGCTCTGCAGCCTTGAGGCCAGATCGCCCAGATTCTTGTAGGCCGACGCCACATCTGCATGTTCAGTCAGATCATGGCATCAGCAACAGCCGCATGGTGCATCCTCTGACTACTGCATGAGCTTATGCGTCATAAGATGTTGTGTATGAGCTTGTAGAAGGCACTTGCCATCTGGTCTGGCGGTGTCGTCCACATAGTCATCGACATTGAGTTCCAGCATCCTGGGCTCATCAAAGCTGCCAGGAGAGGCCCAGTGCAGCAGCATCTTGTCGCCCATGGGCACCATCTTGAGCAAGATGGGGGTGCGCTTGCCTGTCAGCCCAGAAGTGGAGTCAGGTACTCTTCTAAAGTCAGTGCACTGCATCTTGTGCATGCTCTCAGGAAAGACTGCACACGACAAGCAGAACAGAGACCTTACCTGTGGTGTCTACATATCGGAATGCATAGGCATCTGGCAGGTCTGTCCAGCCTTCCATGCCCACCTCAGGGCTCTCTTGTGCAATCTCTGCAAGACAAATACCTTGTCACCGTCTTGTAAGCAACACATTTTTGCTCCTCATGCTGCAGAGTAGGAACTCGAGACGTCCCGCACCTGCTGATGGCACATCTGCATCCTTTCCAGTAGCCACCAGCTTGTATCCGTCTGCGAGAAGGAAGGCATGGACCGCATAGGCCAGACGGTCATGCTTAGACCTGCGTGGCCCACGATAATATCGTCAGCAATCGCAATAAGTCCCCATATACAACTAAAGGGTTTAGATGTAATCATGGCTTCGAATCAAGTCCAGAGTTGGCAGAGATGTTTTAAAAGCAGGTCCTTCAGATGTTCCTTCAAAGAACTCATCTACAAGTGAACAGCGTGCTGCACACCGGAATTTCGGTCTCGCAGCGCGCACGATCGCCAAGATCACTTGAGGAGTGGCCATACCGAGACGATCGTGAATGAATTCAACCTCATACTTACAAGAGGAGCTTGATTGTGCAGCTTCAGAGCTGGAGGAAGCTGCAGCTGCTGAGTCATTCCCAGAGTTCCACCTTCCTTCTCGTCTTCATTCGTCTCACCTTCTACTTGCATATCCGGTGACACATCTGTGGATCTGATATTTGTCTGTCTTTGCTACCTATTGGATCATCAGGTGGACCAGCTGGGTTCGCATTTCCACCATGTACGCATCAAGTTCCAACAGGGAATCTTCTTTGCGCGTCACAGATGATCAGGATCCCAGGAATGGGACCTTCAACGATAATGTACGCACCTTGACCCTCTTCACACGCAACAAGATTGCCTTCAATTGTTGTACATCCACACTATTAATGAGGACGTTCGTTCACCCAACGCTGGGAGACTCGCTCATAAGATTTATCAGCTCATGAATAACGCTGTCTTCTCATCGAATCGCAGGCAACCACATCCGGATCACAGCAGAACAGTACATGGCTGAGTCGCTTACCTGCTGTATCTGCTGGAGTCTCACAACTGAGCAACGGATTTGCCACCCTCACAACTCGCACTGCTCAGGTAGCGTCCTATACGGATAATGTAGCCTTCTTCTTCTCCCGTTCCAACAGTGCTAGCTCGACATGGGCTGATGTGCTCCCACAGGCCAAGGATGCAGCAGTGGAGGAAGGTCAGACATGGCAGAGGCGCATTGCAAGCCTTTCAGGCCACCTCACTGGAGCTCTCTCCAATGCCTTCGCCACTTCTGAGACCGCCACTGCCCAGGCACTGCTCACCTCTTATTCTCCATAGTTTCTGCCCCTTGTGCCGGTTGCATGAATGCCACGACAGCTTTTTCGATGCATCGTAAATAGTATATTGCCAGGAGTATCCCTGGTGGCACCAAAATTGCCAGTACAGTGTTGCCATGGACTTTTTCATATTGATGATTGGGACAACAACGTCCTCTCTTGAGCTTATGCAGAGGTTTCTGATCACTTCTTTCCCCCACCCATGCCATGATATCAAGAGCAGCGGCGCGTGCTGCGCAGGGCATAGTGCTGAGCGCGGAGGTGCAGAGGGCGTTGAGGGAGGGAACAGCGGTGGTGGCGCTGGAGAGCACCATCATTAGTCACGGCATGCCCTTCCCGCAGAACCTGGAAACGGCGCGCGCAGTCGAGGACGTCGTGCGCGGCCAGGGCGCCGTCCCGGCAACCATCGCCATCCTAGACGGAATTCCCCACGTCGGCCTCACCGACGAGCAGCTGCACAGCCTCGCGTCCCAGTGAGACCCCCTTCCTCACTGTAATGGGCTTTGCTGGCCCACCCCTCACAGACTGCAGCTTTATGCAATGAGTGGATAGGTTTGCATGCATGAACTGCCTGACATGTAGGACATGCTGAGGCAAGGTATGGTTAGGCTGGATGGAAGCGCAGCTGAGAAGGAGGCCTTGGGAAGCGGATAAAGTTTATGAACATGAAGTACGATGGGTTGGTGGTGGGACAGGGCGCATAGGGTGAGGAAGACATCGCGGCGGGACCTGCCCTACGTCATGGCCAAGCGGCTGCATGGTGCGACCACTGTCTCAGCCACCATGCTGCTGGCTGCACGCGTAGGCATCCACATCTTCGTCACCGGAGGTGCTGCCTTTCCGCATGCTAGTTTCCAAGGGCTGCTGCTGCGCCTCATGGCAAAAGTATACCTTTACTTCTGAGAATATGCAGATATAAAATGTACCTTTGAAGTTTTTGAAGGGCGGACACATTGTGAGCTGCAAGAGTGGCTACTGAAGCTTGCTGTAAAGCATGCTGTTTGCCTGACAACAAGCACGAATTGATGGTGCTTGCAGGCATCGGCGGAGTGCACAGGTGCGGGGAGAGCACAATGGACGTGTCAGCCGACCTGACAGAGCTGGGGCGCACCCCCGTCGCGGTCGTGTGCGCAGGCGCCAAATCCATCCTCGACATCCCCCGAACCCTCGAGTACCTCGAGACCCAGGTGACCTGATATCCCCGTGCTCATCTCTACGGGGGCTTTGCCTGGTAGGGAAAACCTTTGTGCGGCGCTTACCACACTGTTCTGTGGCTGGAAATTGGGAAGGAGTCTCAAATGGACTGTCCATATTCTGTACACCAATTGTACCGGTCAAGGGGTGCTGAGAGTCTCAAACTGAGACATCAAACATCCCTGTTGGGCATATATTCCTGTTTTTGGCGTTACATGATAAGAATGTCTGATATTTTGTTGGCGCGCCAGGGTGTGGGAGTGGCAGCCTACGGCGCGGTCGAGTTCCCGGCATTCTTCACGCGGCGCAGCGGCTGCCGGGCGCCCCTGCGCATAGACACGCCAGAGGAGGGCGCCGCACTCATCCGCGCATCGCTGCAGCTCGACCTGCACAGCGGCATGGTCATCGGTGCGCGCCCGCCATCTCAAGCTCATGAAGGCCTGCTGGCCTTAATGACCCAGTCACCTGGCACCTGTTTGGTCGATGAGAATTTCTTTCCATGATGCTGTTCTTCGACGAAGCAGGTGCTGAGTGGGAGAAAAGCAACAAGGAAGGCAGCTTACACTGCCCAAGTTTGTTGCTGGGGCTCTTGGCAAGCTTCTCTGGCTTATGCATCCACGAGGCAGTGTCAAGTTTTGGTAAGCCCAGGCTCTGCGAGAAATGGCTTGAAATGAGGATTCTGTCAGGCGAGGTGCAATTTGCTTGCCTACAGCCTGGCACTGAAAGAGAGCGTCCATTGGTATGGCAAGATTGCCGATGCCGGAGGCTGCACCGGGGCTTCAACATGTCACTTCAATCTTTTACCGTCTTTCAGCATGCTTTATTCTTGTCTCTTTAACCACACCCCAGGCTCGGCCAGGGAATCGGATGTTTTAAAAGGCCCCTCGTATGGCAGGCGTCCCGGTGCCGGAGGCGGCGGCTGCGGCCGGGGAGCGAGTGGAGCGCGCGACGCAGGCGGCGCTGAAGGAGGCGGCCGGCCGCGGGCTGGCCGGCGCGGAGGTAACGCCGTTCCTACTGCAGCGCATCCGCGAGCTAACGGGGGGCGCCTCCCTGGACGCCAACATTGCCCTCATCAAGCACAACGCCGCAGTGGGATCCCAGATTGCCGTCGCCCTGGCCTCTGCTGCCTGAAGGTTTTGGCCAGCTGACGAAGCAGCCAATGTGCCGCTATCCCTTGCTGTGCAGTCCATTCGGGACCAATATCCTGCTTTGTTTGGTGCCGCCATTCAGACCATGCAACAGTTTATGTGGCAGTTGGATATTGTCAGTGTTGCACACTTTGTCATGGATTGTTTTGATCACTTGGATGCTGTCAGTACATCCAATCAGCCCTGGGCGGCTGGAGTTGATGTGTAATTTCCTTCCTTCCTTCCTTCCCTGATCGGTTTGTGCAAAGCTGAGGCAGAATATGAACGCTAAAAGCCCTGCTCTGTGAAGTTCTTCTGGCTATCCCTTTGCTGTTTAAATGTGACTCTAGGACTGCTGATGTGCCGTAGGAGTTTTCTGCAGAAGTCGTCCTGAGCGTGTGCCCATGCTTGGGAGTTGTAGCGTGAAATCTGCATCTGGCAATGCTTGTAACAGGCAGCATCGGCGTGTGAGGTTGTCCCGTACGGTGTTTGTATTAATAGCTCTCTGATGAACAATGCAGAAGACTTTTGAGACAGGTGTCAGGCTATCCTGCTGTATTGCTCCCTTGAGCTTCTGCAGAAGCAACTAGAGGTCAGCAAAGAGTCAGTTCAAGCAATTTTTGGAAGAGAGTGCAAAAGGCAAAAAGTGTGTCCTGTTGATTGAATCTCCCTGCAAATTCTGGTGTCCATGTGTTTCATGATTTTCAAGTGAGGAAGAGCTGGAAGACCATCTTATCAGGTCTTGGCCGCGGCAGAGACAAAATGTATTTAATGACCATCCCTCCAGCAATAGCTAGCATGCATCCTTTACCAAGGAGTGAAACTCTAAAAAAATGACCAGTCTCACCAGAATACTCACTAATCAGAACCCCCATATGCACCAGTCTTTATATTTCTCAAATTGTCCCGAGTCTTTCGTGTGATGGCAGCATTTTCTTATGCATCATCCAGCCAGTGTGCTGCTGATGCGGTTCATGTATACATACGTAGCCTCTATGCCAAATGGGCCAGCACACTACAAACTGGCCCCTAATATATTGGAATGATCATCAGCAGCTCAAAGCTGGTTTCTGGTCCCCGCATGAGAGTCCAACACTAAGCTAAGCTGTGTTCAAGCCAATCACACACGTGCATGTCTTAATATACATGGAATTTTTTTTAACGCCCCACTATATTGCATTGCACCCAATGCCCCATCGATGATAGCAGTTCAATGTAGTTCAGTTGGTAGGTGGCGCACAATATCACAAGTCGGTCATCAGGACTAATTACCAAAGAACGCAGCAAGAACATGCAATGAAAACAGCAAATTTGGGAGGCACGGTGGAACAACATAACAACAAGGTACACTTTTGTTGCAACGCTACTTCAACAATCCTGTTGGCCCATTAAAATAGCAGTATACCAGCACTCGAGGAACACTCTGTAGACTGATGATGCATGCGACGCTGACTTCCAAAAGTTTGCCACTTCCGCCACTTCCTCAGATGCATGTGCTAGTGCAACAATGCAGCATGTAAGCCTGCTCACAACGTAGTTTGCCTGTAGGCAAGTATAGAAAGCAAGCAAAGAGCAGCATGCCTGCAGCGGACATGCCCCTCAATTCATTCCAGGCTCTTTCCACCACGACAAGTCGTGACATCATTGCGCAATTACCTGTTTATTCAGTAAATCTTGACCGCCTTCTGCCAGCCAGCACCAAGGAAGAACCAGACTGCCTGCAGGGCACAGGAACAAACGTATAAGAAACAACTGTCCAGAAAATGGTGCATGCCAGAATTCATAGAGCTTGAGCAGACGCCACAGTGGAAAGCAATTGAAAGAATGCTGGGGAACTGCAGGCACAGCAGAACTTTGTTGACAACGGGCGCACCAGATTTCCAATCCCAAAGATACCGCCGATAATGAAGGTGGGCAGAATCTTGAGGTAGCCGGCACCATAGTACGCGGCGGCCTGGCCGGAGGCATAGTGAGTGATGGACCCAAACAGGTTGGAAACATAAGCCAGGCCCAGCGCGGCCAAGATGGGGTCCACTCCTGCAGCAGTCAACCCCAGGCTCTCAGAAAAATTCTGATCTAACCCTTTAGCCTGATGCTCGGGTGCACAAAACAGTTTTTGGGTGCATGTGCTGTCTCTCAATACTCAATATGTTTGTAATGCACCCTCACCCTAGCCAGGCCTGTTCTTTATGCATTCGCGGCTTTGCAAATCTGCAATAAGATGCCCCATCTAGGGGTCAACTAAGTACTACTGACCAGAGGAATGCATGGCACTATGCAGATATACAAACATGGCGCCACATCTGCGCTGACAAACAGCAAGAGATACATGCAGGCAAAGGACTGATTCACACATGACAGGGCTGTGCAAAGGCTGCAATAGTATGCTGGTGTTAGGACAGGTGAGCTTGCCTGCTGCCAGCATGGTCTGGAGGAAGGGAGTGTACAGGGCCGCCACATGCGCGGTCTGACTGGCAAACAGGTAGTGAATGATGTAGTAGACAAGGCTCAGAACCCAGAACGTCTGCACACAAGCCCACACCAGTACCAGTCAGAAAAATACATGTATGCAAAACCATGAACCATCCCATCATTGTGACAACAGATCTTCATGTAGGCCTCACCGGAAGCTGTCCAATGCCCTTTGGAATGCGCTTGGAGATGAAGGTTGCAAACAGCTTCATGACACCCTGCATCCCCACCACACGCCCCATGTTCAGCCACTGACACAGCCGTACAGCACCAGGAATCAAGCCCCCAGCCCTGCAAGTTCAGCTTTTCGTGTCCCTGCTTCAATTTGCAATACAAGGAGAGCAGGAGACAGAGGCGTCACCAGTGTGTTGAGGTTGGTGGACATGCCAATGACGACGCCAAACCAGAGGAGGGTGTCCCATGCCGGGGTGTATTCCAGGCAGTCCCGCCAGCTCAGCACGCCGGACAGCAGGAGCAGTGACAGCGCCAGGAATGCAACCGACACATTGCTCAGGCCGATGAAACGACTGCTAATCTGCACGCACACACCACAGCACAGCTTCAAGGCATGTCCTTCCAGATCTCAGGCCGACGTCAAGAAATTGTACCAAGATCACATTCAGCCAACGGCAGCGCTTTCTGAAGCAGCAGAGGAGTCGATTAGCTGGGAGGTGATGGTCTTGTGAGGTAATGAAAACATGACAATGCTGATCAAGCCCCTGCCCTGATTACCATCGCCCGATGTTGTATTGTCAACAATGCCAGATCCCTCTCGGACTGCAGATAACATTTTGTAGGTCTCCCAGATTGGAATTGTCCACGCCAGCTTTCACAAAGGACGCGCGCAACTCGAGCAGCAGGTGACGGCTCAGGGAGGTTTGGTACGCACCCAGAGGGCGACGGCCAGCAAGAGGACAATACTGGTGATGTATTCGCCGGAGGTCATCGGACCCAGCTCCTTGAGCTTCAGGCGCGCAAGGTGGGGGGCCTCGGGAGTCTTCTTCAGCTGCGGGGGGAAGCACAGGTACACCAGCGCAGGGATGACCGCAAATGTGACCGCTGCCGGCAGGAATGATCCCTTCAGCCACGTCACCCACTCCCCTGCGCCACAGCAAATCAGATTGCACATCCTATCTCAGGAATACGCTCCTTCGGTAGCACTGCATCTCGAGCGAGGGCTTCATCTCTGGTATTTCAACGCAAATGACCAAGGCCCCAGCGCCCAAGCAAGCAAATGTTGCAGAGAGTCTTGTGAAACTCTGCTGAGCTTTGCTTGCCCGGTCATGCTCCTATTGCAAGAGCAGTTACAGCTCTGGGTGCAGGTTAGGAACAGGAGCATGGGCGGAGGTTGGGCCGCACCTGGGATTGGGACGCCTGCATTGGCTGCCAGAGACAGGCACAGGAAGTTCTGTGCGGCACCTGCAGGAAGAGAGCGAGCACATACAATCAGCACCTCTCCTCAGTAATCCTCTCATGCAACACGCATATTGCCGCCCACCATGCAATGGTCAACCATCTGTGTCCGCCCACACAAGTCTCACGCGGACAGGTGCATGCACAATGCACGCTCCTCTGTGAGCAAGGGTCAGGGAATGGAAGTACAAGGTAGGCAGGAAAGTAGCGACCTATGCGCATGTGAGGCAGGGTGGCAGGGGCTGACTCAGCACACCTGTGGCCCACATTGTTGAAGTCGCAACGCTGACCTGGAACTGGCTCATGGTCAGGAACGCCCCAAGACGCTTGGAGCTGTCAGAGAACGGGTGGCTGTCCGCATTCACGGACAATGACTGGATTATGGGAACCTGCGCACGCCCACAAATTCGCCTTGATCACTGCATCCCCCAATAGCGTCTTTATCCCCCTCGCACCACTGCCCGAGACGGGCTCCAGAACTTGGAGCACTGGGCGTCAATTGTGCACATCAGCCAGCCCTGACACCATCTGCGAGGTGTACTCTGCATGGCCAGTGTCATCTGTTCCCCAGCAATGCAGGGGAAATGCAAAAACATACGGCATGCAAGGGGAAGCATAAGGGGACACAAACTTCACAGGCTCTCCCTTCGTCACATCTCCACTTTCGTCTCGACTGGCAGGAGTCTGACCTGCAGCTTCAGTAGCACGTGGGTCACAACTTTCAGATGACACCGCATGCAGTTGCACGTGTTACTAATTGGATTGTGTGCTTGTATTTCCTGTCTGCAGCATTACTGAGGACTCACGAAGACTCCTCCGGCACGGGCCGTGGTGGAGGGCATGGCGGGAGAGAGCACGAGCTCAGCGCAGGCCAGGCCGTAGGCGAGGCCCAGGGAAGTCTTGCCCAGCACTGAGATGCACAGGTTGGCAATGCGCACGCCCAGACCTGTCTTCTCAACCGCCTGAACGCCCACAGGACAAATCTCAATCTCAGGCTGTCAAGTCCACCTGCCCGCGTGTAGGTCTCATGCATGCTTGGGGTGGCATGCAAAGTGTCTCTAGATCCAGTATGGGGAAGTGTCTGTCAAGTTGTTGGTCATTCAGGGTTTTGACAGAATGGTCTGGATGGTGTGTCAAGATCGCGGACATGCCTTGCCAAAGAAGTAAGCTGCCACGATAAGCCAGATGGTGTCGTTTGCTCCAAAAGCGACAAAGGCTTCCTCGAATTTGAGGGTCCCCGTCAAGAGGATGAATGCCTGTGCTATGAGCGCCACAGCTCCAATTGGTAGGGGCTCGATAATAAGACCTGCCACCACATGCCATCATGGTTAAAAGAAGCATGTAGTCAACATCGAGCTCTGGTGCAAGCTCCTGGTCATGTCATGCTGCATGACCGCTGCAGGTTGGGCTGCAGTGTACCTAGAATGGTGGCCACAAAGATGGCGAAGAGCTGCCATGCTTTCCATGTCAGAGTTGCTGGCTTTGGGACAGCGTAGCGCAAGATCAGGAAGACCACAATGCAAGCCAGGAACTTTAGAGGCTTCACACCCTGCAGCAGACACCAACAATTAATTTATCAGGAGCTAACAGCGCATGTGCTGCACTTGGCACTCATGTGCAGGTTGGAAAGTGAATATAGCCAGTGATCAGGTAGCAACATGCGTGCAAACCCTAGCTTTCGCCGCAGGCTCTGAGGCGGACCTTCCATTGCTGCATCGTGTACTTGTACCTTCCAAACATCCCACGCGGGATCGGCTGGGCAGGAAGCTTCTGTGCAGGCTTCCCAGCATCTCCAGGCTGCGCAACAGAAATGCATCTTACGACCGTCTCATAAGAATCGAAATGCATTTTGATAATAAGACGGAACTAGAGAGAACTACGAAATATTCCTATGGGTCCTGGACAACGGCACGCCCGCCAGGAACCGTAGACAGTCTGAGATTCGTTGGAACACACCTTCTCGATGTCGTCAACAGCAACCTTGCGGCTTGAGGTGTTGTGGGCAGAATCCTCCGGATGCTTGAGATCCCCATTTCCGTCTGTATCTATCGGATTCTCCACATCATGCTTCTTATTAGTCGCCATGGTTGAGATGACCTCAAGCCTGCAGTGACAACTTCAGAGTCTCAGAATAAGTGGGCGACGACAAAAGGGATACCTTATTGTATTGATTTAAGCAAAGCTGATACTCCCAACAGATAGTTTGGCCTGACTGCACACACTATGAAGTGTTTCAGGGTTTTGAATCCCCACTGTACCGCAAGTACTGGCCATAACAGTCGTGCAGTGACAGCTTTGCCGCCAAGAGGCAAATCGCAATCCAATCGCATAGGCATATACAGCATGCGTATACACTTGACAACGTAAGAAGTCGTAAAGCTCGCGGCGATCACCAACTAGGTTATCAAAGCAACCCCCGAGCCGGACAGTTCGGTTGGCTAGACGTGATCGATCGAAACGAAAACCATTGCAGACAAAGCTGAAAACCTACCTGTGCCAAAAGGAAGAACACGCAGCCCCTCTAGAAGTACGAACTGATGGTTGGACGGGACTACGTAATACCGATGCCGGCCCGTCCCTCAGTTCTGCTGCCCAGCAACCATATGGATGTATACGAACAGGAAGAATTCCTGACACTGCAGACGTGACCTTATCGAAGCACTGCTTGCGCTGGAGCCAAAACTCATCTAGGTACAATCCTTCGTCATTTTGCAGCGCGCCCGACGGCGAGTCATGTGAGACACGTGGGGACACATGGTAGATGTTCAAATGGGAGGAAAGACAGACTAGTGTAAGGAAGCACCCGTGTATGACTTCGGTTCGATGTACAGCTCTGCTTCCTTCCAGAAGGAGCATCTGAATGACGACGGCAGTGCCTAGCTGTCCGGTCAAAATTTTAAAGCAGTGTATACAAGCAAATGAGAAGGAAAGCTCTTTGCAATTGCAACTCTGATTAATCAATTTCATGCCCTTGAAATCTGACTAGCAAGATCGGTGAACGCCCATTCAGTGGCACTCTTGCATGCAAAGATACTGATAAAAGTTGCATGCAGCATGCAGCCTTCGAGAGAGTTTAGCTGTGCAGCTAAAAATAAAGCCGGCTCAGTACTTGTGTGCCGCACTTCCTCAAGGGCCACGAATCTGACACGACTCAGTTCCAAGTTGGGACTTATACGCATTACGGTACCGGTACTACAAACCACCCACAACCAGCCTCACGAGGTACAAGATTTTTTTCCCATTTGTCTGGCGTTACATGAAGCTTGCCCTTGTAATCAGGGGGACATCATCTTCTCGTATCGCTTCACTTCAGGAACCTGCAGTGCCGAGCTGGGCTTCTGCGGCAGAGCCAGTGTGAAGCGCTGCTCTGTGACCAGGCGAGTCAGCAGGCCCTTCCCCTGCCGCACGCGCAATTCTTTCAGAGTCTTCAGCGCGCTGCTGCGCTCTGCTTCCAACGCCGCCAGAGCCTCCTGCAAGCATTTGTGAAGATTGTTCAAAATTTTAAGTTTTCAGTGGGTTGCAGGTTTGGCGCTCACATCGCAAGCACAAGTGCCCCACAGCTCCTCCTTGAAGTGGACTTGCCCGACAATGCACTGGCATCTGCATATATCATAGTCGGCATATGTGGCTTCATTAAGGCAAGCCTGAAGTCAGCCAGCCTGTACATGTGCAAGAGCAGTCAAGGGTAATGCATCACCAAAAGGTTGGATAGACACAGCCATGCGCGCACCTTGTGCGTGGAGAGCGCCTTTTTCCTGGAGGCTGCTTCGATCTCGAGCAGGTGCTCCAGGTGACCAATGTGCTGCTGCAGCTCCTCAATCACCCCCCTTTGCTGGTCCACCTTGTCCTCCAGCTCACTGCAGGTGCACACCGCCAATTCTTTGCTGTCATCAACTCAGCAGAACTCCCCGAAAAGAAGCAAGTCAACGGTCGATCTCAACTGCCTGGTGTCACCAGGGTGCCATCCACAGGTGGAGGAAATGACTAATCGACTGACTAATTGAGCATTATACTGTATGATGACACGGCAAGCAGCGGGCGTTGCAGCGGTACCTGGCCTTCCACGCTGCAGCTTCCAGGGCAGCTTCATGCGCAGCCCGCAGCTCGGACAGCTGCTGCACAAAATTGTCACGCTCCCTAGCAGCCGCCCGCAAGTGCTCCTCTGCGCTGTCCCTGGCCTCGACTGCTCGGGACTTCTGCAGGTCGATCACCTGCAGCAGCACATCCCTGGGCCCTGATTCCCTTGGATAGACAGCAGCCAGGGGACTCTCAAATCTTCTGAGTCTTTGACTTCTACTGAAATGCAGCATCAGGCTGCCGAGAACAGCAGAGCGTCCCGCCCAAGTGTGTGCTGAATGGTAGTCGAGCAACCTAGCAGTGCCACCAGCGCAACTTTGCACCTTTTGCGTCGCCATGGTTCCTTCCGCTGGCCTACCGCTGGCAACCAGTGATTTGATTTGGGTCCTCGCACTGACGATTGGCAACTGTTCTGAGCCCCATCATTGAAACAAATCCACACATGCGGGCAGTAGCCGTGCCTGCAGGGCGGCGTCGCGTTGGCGCACGGAGGCCATGACGGAGTCACGCTGCGCGCGCAGATCGCGAACGGCCCCGTCGCGCAGGGCCAGCTCGGCCGCGTAAAGCTGCTTGAGGCCGGCCAGCGCCGCCGCCTTGTCGCGCTCCGCGCTGTGCCGCTGCTGACTCAGCACCCGGTCCAGCTCCCCCGCGTCGACGCCTCTCCGCGCCCGCGCCTCCCGGCCAGCCACCCTCTCCGCCTCCACCGCCCTGCATTGACGCATGCTACGCTCAAGTTTGTACCTTACGACGCAACTGAGCATAAACAGAATCACAGGCACTTGCCATCTAGAGCAACATTCCCAAATTTAACCAGGTATCTATAGTTTGCCTAAATTATGTTGATAGGCGCCTTGCAACACATCAAGAGCGAGCCTTGCTTGTGTGGTAGACGTCATAGTTTGGTGAAAGGAGCAGCCCTGGGTGGTGAGTGTTATGAACGTCAAATTTCTGTGTTGCCCCACCGGGAGGGAGGATGACTATGCATTGTAAGAATATGGCCGGTCTGGAAAGAAAAGCGCGCACCTGAGCGCCTGTTCCTTGTCGTGCTGCAGCGTTCGCACGAGGGTCTCCAGCCGCGTGACCTCTACCGCCTTGTCTTCTAAGCCGCTCCTCAGATTAGTGATTGTGCTAGCCTGCGCGTCCGCCTCCAGCGCCCGCTGCTGCAGCCTCTCTTGCAGGTCCTGCATGCACACATATTAATTGAATATCTGCCCATCTCGTGCCCTTCTTGGCCGTCTAGTGCTTGTGCCCATAAAGTGGCGGAGTGCCAAATAGACAGAGCCAAGAATCTCATTCATGCATCCCTGCGCAATCATGTAATCAGGTGGCCCCACTTGATAGCCATCTGGGGCCCCAGAGTTCAGAGGAATCCAGCTCCCAAGCCGGGTCTGAAATTAAGCAACAGTATGAAGTGGTAGAGGGATCTCAGACACACCTTCATCTGGATCTCCAGAGCTGCGATCCTGGCCTCACTCAAAGCTAAAGACTCTGAAGCAGTTTTCTGATCCACTGCCCCAGATGTCCTTCCTGATGGACTACCTTCACGGGGGCCAGCTTCTTCTGCCACTCTACTGGTGCTTCTGGCTGACAGCTCATCTCTCAGTGTCTGTGAGGCATGCCGCTCCTCCTGCAAGGCAGATTAAACTTTCAATCTGCCTGCACAATATGACATGACATGATGATCATGGAAGTCAATGGGGGTGCCGAGAGACTCACCTCAAGAGATTGGGCTGTGTCGGCCAGCTCGCCTCTGAGCTTGGCCAAGTCGTTTTCAAGGGCGGTCGCATGCGCAGTCGACAGCTTCAGCTGCTCCATGCTCTCCTGCAGCGCTGCTGTCTTGGTGCCTAGGTCGCATCTCGCCTCTGCATGCTGCAGATGCAAAGCAACACGCCTCCAATTATATATGGGCTTTATGACTGATAAGAGAGTACAATGACGCACACTACCTGTTACCGAGCACAACACTCTATTATGCATCTAGAGGTGTGAAAGCAACAATCTGTGAAGCAGAGTATTGACGGAATTTTGGAACAGAATTAAGTTGGTACCTGTGCGCGCAGGTCGTGCAGCATGGCAGTGACTTCCGCCACGCGCTCCTGGGCGGCTGAGGCCTGCATCTCCAGCTCAGCTTGAGCCTCCTTGCCCTTAGTCAACTCAGCGGCTGCCGCCGCAGCCAGATTCTGTTCCTTGACCCTCAGCTCATTTACCTTCGCCTCTGCAGCATCCAGCTTCTGCTGTAGCTCTGTTGCGTCCTGTCTGAGCGCGCCGGCCTCAGACTGACTTGTTGCCAAAGCGGCGAGCCCATTTGTGCATTTTATCTCAGCTTTGCTGTTGCGCACTTCGGCATCCTCCCTCTCTGCCTTCACGCTGTCGCACCTCTCCTGCAGAGCAGCAACCTCCTCCTGCATCCGGCTCGCATTGGCCTGAGACTCTCTTAGGCACTCCTCAGCCGCCGCTCTCTGCTGCTGCGCCGTCTCGAGTGCCGCGGCCGCCTCGTTCGCCTGCTTCTGTGCGGCCAGCAGCCCTGCTCGTAGCTTTTCCTCCTGCTGCTGCACTGCTGCATCGTGCAGCGCCCGGGCCTCTGCCAGCCTTGCCTCTGCTTTTGCCTTCTCGGCGGCAAGCTCGGCCGTGCGCGCGTCGACCTCCGCGCATTTTGCCGCGAGACGCTCTTCCAATGACGCGATCTCCTCGGCCGACAACGCCGCCTGCGCCTCCGCTGCCGCCGTAGCAGCATCCGCCCTCTCTTCTGCCTCCGCTAATTTGCTCTCGGCGTCCTGGAGCCGAGCCGATGCGTCGGCGCTGCGCTGCGCCATCTCGGCGCCCTGGCGCTCCGCCTCTGTCAGCCGCTTCTCGAGCGAAGCCATGGCCGCTCCCAGGGAGGTTGACTCCACTTCGTGCGCGGCCGCACTCGCTGCCAGCCGCTCTTTCGCGTCGCGGTACTTTGCCTCGAGCACCGCTGCCTGGCCGCAGGTCTCGGCCAGCCGCCCTTGCAGCTCCGCAGCGGCCGCCCCTGCCTCTCCCCGCTGCCGCTCAAGCAGCGCCATCGCTGCATCCTTGTCAGCCTCAGCGATCGTCAGGTGTGCACTGAATGCCTTGCACTGGACAGTGGCTTCCTCCAGCTGCCTGGCAGCTGCAGCCGCCTCTGCCTGAAGCTGGGAGATGCGCGCGTCCGACTCTGAGCGCTGCCGGTCCAATCGGCGCTCCAGGGAAGCCATGGCGGCCGCCAGGGAGGTGCTCTCGGCCTCGCTAGCGCCCGCACTGGCCATGATCTGCTGCTTCAGGGCCGCCGCCTGCGCGCGCAGCGAGTCCTGCTCCCGCACCGCGCTGTCCAGCTTGGCCTCCAGGTCCGAGAGCGCTGCATCCCTATCTCCTTGCGCCTGTGCCCCAAAAGGATGGCCTTCAGCTAATCAGCTTGAGTGTGTCTTAAGCTCTACACCCATCACACATCACAGTGGCTTATACTGCTTTTGACATGCATGCTCCATGTAAGACACTTGATGCAGCCTTTTCCCTTGTTTACAAGGCAATCGCGGAGATAGTGCTGGGCAGGTACCGTCACATGCATGCAGCAGCTGTCTCTGTTAACACAAGGCTCACCTTCTGCAGCACTTTGACGGTCTCTTGAGCCTCAGCCAAGCGCTCCTGAGCGGCATCGCGTTCTTGCGCAGCCTGCGCGGCCGCGCCGGCCGCCTCGCCGCCCTGCGCCATGAAGAAGTCGCGCTCGCTGCTCGCCTCTGCCAGCTGCTGCTGCAGCGCGGCGGCTTTGTTCTTGGCCTCGGCCCTGAGCGCTGCGATGGCCTCACTGTGCTGGGCCTGCAGCTGCTGGCAGAAGCTCTGGTTGCACGCGAGCTCGTCCTGCAGAGCTCGCATGTGACCCTGCGCCTGGGCCGCCGCTGCTTCCTTCTCCTCCCTCAGCCGCGCGCCCTCGCCCCTCAGCGACTGCACTTGCGCCTGACCGCCACACATGCACCCGTCAGATTGCTTGGCATACGGTGTGAATACAGGCTGGAGGTACAATTGTATCCGTCACAGTGTGGCAGCATATGAATAAGAGGATTTAGCTGTAAGTGGCAGTAGGGCCAGCATCAACATGGCCGTCACCCTCTCTCTCTCTGACCGTCAGGCGTGAATAAAGGCTACACAGTAGTAATTTTAAGTACTTCCCGTAAGCACGTACTGCAGGAAGGACAGGATTGCGCACCAGGTGAGCTGCCATGTCTTCCTGCATCTCGGCGATGCGAGCGCTGATTTCGTTGTCCCGCTGCACCAGCCGCTGCCTGGCCTGCTCCGCCGCTGCATGATCAGCTTTGGCGGCGATGAGCGACTTTGATTTGTACGCCACCTGCAGAAACAGTCCCATTGAGACATGCATAATGACTGAAATTAATGAAGTTATGTTTGCCTAGTCATTATGGTCTTGCAGAGGATACTAAGGAATGTGTCTATTGTGGTCCAAATGCATACATCTTGCAGAGGTGTCTAATTGCATGAAAGGCTTCACCTGTGCTTCCAAGGAAAGAATCTGCTCCGCTTCTGCTGTCCTCCTCTTTCTCACCTCCTCCAAGGCACCCTTTGCGTTTTGCAGCTCATGCTGCAATTTTAAGCGCAGTTGGGCTTCAGTGCCGCTCTTTGCTCGTGCCTGACACGACAAACAGCAGCATCCTTAAACTTTGCATGTTGCCAAATTTAGAATATGCACTAGGAGGTGAGAAGCATGCAGTACCTTCTCAAGCGCCTCTGCAAGAGAAGCAACCTTTGCTTCCAAGGCCGAGGTGCCCTCCGCCCCAGCAGTAAGCTGCCTTTCTGATCGCCTCATTGCCTCTGTATCTTGTACAATCTTGGCTTTGTAATCTGCTATGGCTGCCTCTTTCGATGCCACTTCAGCCTGTGCATGCATGGTGTCTCACCCGTCTGTATGATCACCAAATGGCTCTTCACATGTTTGCACATCAATATTAGCTTGAGAAGTCTGAGTGACTGTCACCTGCAGGGAGTTGAGCTGCGCTTGCAGCAAGCTGCAGGCAGTCTGCACCTCGGCTCGGTCTGGGTCATCTTTGTGCTGCTGCACCTGAATGAAATGCAAAGTAGGCACGCATCAGTAAGGGCGTGGAGTTCAAGGATGAGATCAAAATGGTAATGCCCCAAGGCTGTACTGATGGCTGCACAGTGAGGTAGAAGATCCTGACCGCTGTGCGAAGGTTGTCGCATTCGAGTGCCAGCTCTGCCTTGTCCTTGCAGGCCGCAGCCAATTCGGCTTGCAGCCCCACCACTTCGCGCTGCATCTGGGAAGCCTCCTCCACAACTCTCTCCTTCTCCCTGTGGACAGGACGAAGCGACCCTTTCCAGTCGGCCAGTGGAAAGGATTTCAATTGGTTTTATTCAGGGGACAGGCCGGCATGCATGCTACACTTCACATTGCTGAGTACATTCACTTGACTATGACGCTGCATGGGTAGCCACCTTTCAGTGTCTGCAATTGTGCTGTGCAGCTCGCTGATGACGCTGTCTCCATTGGCCAGCTGGAGTGACAGATCCTTCACCTGAGCATCCAGAGCCTCCTTCTGCGCCAACATCTCATCCCACCGCCTGCACAGCATTCCAGCAACCATGTCCCTTTTGACATTGAAAAATGCACACACTTAGTAAGCATCTTCGCCATGTTCTGTGCAGACGGGAAGGCATAATCTGTCAGTCATGTGCGTACATCGGAAAGGGCATGAATCCAGGCAAAATAGAACGTGTTTCAACACTGTACGGATGAGTCCCATGCATGGTGCATCAATGCAAGACCAACAGCAAAGCTTCCCCTGTATCCTTACCTGGATGCTTCTGCTGCACGTTCGGGTGAGCAAAGAGCCACAGTCACTGCGCCAGTGGCCCCTGTCTGGGCCAGTCTGGTGCGCATTCCCACCATCTCAGCTCTCACTGACAGCACCTCCTCAGATGCAGCGGCCACTGCTCCTTGCGCAGCCTCAAGAGCTGCTTCTGCGCGTTGCGCACGCTGCAATGGGCCAAACAGCGATCAGCTTGTTGATGTCAAGCTCATGAGGGAAGGATCAGCTTGCATGCAGCAAGTGCATGGAATTGCCGGTGTTAAGTGCTTGTGGCTTTGGCACCTGACTGGCGTCCATGTTGGCTTCAACTAGCAGCTCCATCTGGACCCTGTTGCCTGACAGCGCCGCATCCAGAGCATCTCGATCCCTGACCAAAACCACATCAGGCTTGTCAGCATCGAGGAGCTGTCCTCGCCTTAACTGCATGCTCGTCGCCATCAGGGGTTTGCCAGAATACATCCAAACTGTTCGCATGCCGGAGATGCGGTGAGGTCTACTACTTGGGTGCAGGTGATTGCATTTCTGCACACTTCCTATTCCTCAACACTCATATATCTCTTTCATGCCTTTGTCCAAGGCTTGTCTTTGCACCTTTGCCTTGTAAATTTCAGGTGCCTTGATGTGTTGCAGGTCGGGCTGGCATTCTAGAGTCGGGTGGATTGCAAGAGGTGCCGCACCTGCGCATGCGAGACCCCTGGTGCTGCAGCTCGGCCACCCTTGCTTCGAGGTCCTGGTTGAGGGCGAGGGCGCTGTTGAGGCGGCCGCTCCATTCCTCCTCACATGCCGCCACTGCCTCCTCCACACCGGCAGGACCCCCCTCGCCCTCCTGCCTGCCCTTCGCGGACGACGGCCTTGCCTGCATCAGTTGAATCATGCATCGATCAGCATTAGGTGCAGGTTTTGATGTGGTGCATTCACCAGGCAAAGCCTCCTAGGCATCTGACAAACCAAGCCAGCCGCCTGAGGGAACTCCCTGCACAAGTTTCATCCTGAAAGCAAGAAGGGAACATAATGATCTCTGTTGCGCTTACAGCTGTTGCGTGCACACCCCTACAGAGCATGCTTGCACAGATAGCATGCACATTGATATCTACGTGAGTAGAGGGTGCAAGGTGGTGCCCCTCCTCCGGCGAGGAGACGCAATTTTCATTACCATCCACAAGCAAAATTGGCAGTGCATGTTGCGGCTGTGATCTTGAGAGCATCTGCTTATGGCCTCCTCAATTTGCAATCAGCAGAGGTGGTGAGGGACACTCTCCCAATAAAAGAGTGCAGCTTTATGACCACACATGCAATGAACTCTCAGCACAGCAGTCTGATCTGGCGAAGAGGCGGTTACAAGGAGCCTTAGTCAAGGAGTCTGACCTGGCGCAGGGCCTGGTAGGTGTCGCTGAGAAGCTGCAGCTCCCGCCGAAGCCGCTCGTTCTCGCGCGTCAGCAGGGCCGCCTCGCCGCGCGTGTCCTCGTTCACGCGCGCCTTGTTCACGATCTGCTTGGCCCTCTGAGCGAATCCCAGCGTGGACTGCGTCTCCCGCGCGCACCCCACGCCCGGGCTCACGTTTGCGATGATCACCGTCTTCGCGTTGCCCCCAAGCGAGTCCTGCATGTTGGGCAGCGCAACCTCTGCCTTCCGTTTGTGCTTTTCTATGAAAGATGTTCCCCTTTTGTGTGGGTGCGACCTTCGCTTGATGCTGCGCATGCATGCATGTGCCTATCCATGACTCCATGATCGCGAGCACAAGGCTTGACAGTGGCGGCTCAGCGCATTGACATGCCAAAGCAGCCACTGTGACATCGGCATGCAAGGTCTGCAGATAAATAGGGCTTGTGTTGGCTACAGGAAGGGCTCAAGGGAGTGGCAGTATGGCATGTGCTCAAGTGGGTAGAGTGGCAATTGGTGGCATGCCTGCAGCAGGAAGGTGAGCCTGGAGTCTCGGTAGGGGACGTGGGCGGGCTGCCTGTGCGCCCCAGCCAGCTTGTTGATGACCAGGCCCAGCGTGCTGAGGGAGCGGTTGATGGAGGAGGCTTCCTTCAGCCGCTCGCCCTCCGACTCTGCAACCTTCTGCCTCTCGCTCCCTGCATCCCAGGCCACACAGCAATTGGATCCTACAATGGTCACCCGCCTCAGAAGCCCAGCTGCGAGGCTCCTGTGGGTGCTTTGCACAGAGAACCCACGAGAGTCGCCCTCGGTGGAGCTGTTGTGTGATGCTTGAACAGAGCTAGTGATGCATGATGCATGATCCACGACAGTACAACAAGCCCTACTGAGGCTTCAGAAGGGGACTCCACTCAATCAATTGATTTCCAGTCTCCTGGCCTTAGGTGAGAGGGGGCCACTCAACAGGCAGAGACCTCGTGTCAATTATTTGTAGGGTGAGACCTCTCCGTGTGGCTTTGCATGCATGCGCACCGGCCAGGTCAACGAGGTGGAGCCGAGAGGTGCGGATGGAGGTGACGCTGTCTTCCACGGTCTGCGACTCCACAACGCAGGTGAAGACGCAGTGCGAGCGCGAGGACAGCGCGTTGGTGCGCGTGCCCCCGGTGTGCCGGTTGGCCGTCCCCTGCCTCAGCAGCCGCACCACGTCCTCTCCTGCGCAGCGCGCAGCCACATGCTTGTTGCATCATAAAAGTACCGGACCACTGTACTGCACTGTGACAGGCATGCTGGACCATGTTGAAGCACTACCGTAGCACACCAATCTGCCCTGGATTGCTATGAGGCACAACTGTTCCTCGGCGGTGCCACAAATACTTGGAGTGTATTATTGGGCCCCGGTCGCTCGGCCCAAACTTTTGTCAGGGAGCCAGCAAGAGCAGGCAACAGTGCAGCCCAGTGTGGCTGTAGAGCTCAGTGTTGTGAGGTGCGTGCAGAGGGCAGCCACACACACCGTCATTGACGACCTCCTCGGACAGGTCATCCACGTAGATGCCCTGGCGCAGGTCCTCGCGCAGCTGCAGCCGTGTGCGCTCGGGACACAGCAGGTCCGTAATCACCTCCTGGTAGATCTCCAGGCAGCTCACTTTGCACAGGAAGCACACCTCCCGCCCCTCCCTCTGCCGCACCCACAATCTTACACTCTTTCCTCTGTGGGCTTCCTAATAATAATCATGCTTGTCCTTGCCAGCGGCAAGGTGCGTCTGAAGACAAGCTGCATGTAAATGTGGCCACACGTCCTACCCTTTGCGCACACACTGCTTAATAAAATATGCTCTGTGAGTTTATTAATTTCCTCCATCCAAAAGCCGCAGGAGATTGATGTATAAAAATCTGTGGTGATCTTGAGAGCATGGTGAGAGATGAAGGCTCACCTCAATGCTCTCCAGCTGCTTGATGCGGTCAAACAGGTACTGGAACATCCGAGGGATGAGTCCTGCCTGCACGTCACAGACACCGATATATAGCTTGGGGCGTTGCAGGCGTGCAGAGGCTGTGATTGGAAAGGAAGCGTGCGGCTTATTTTTCGGGGATTATAGGTTTCAGAGGGGTACCTGCTCGGGCATCTCCTCTGCCCTGGTTGGGATCTGGCCCAGCATTGTGAAGGTCTTGCCACTGCCAGTCTGGCCATATGCCAGCACAGAGCTGTTGTAGCCATTCAGGCAGTTCTCCACAATGGGCCGGCCAACCACTGTGCTTAGCACCAAGAAGACACCGAAAATTAGTAATTCAGAGAGGGCATGGTGTCTTTATCCCGGACACTGCCCCCAACATATCGATCGATCCAACTCTGTGCTGCGCTGGTGCCCTCAGGTGATGATGGTCCATGCCATGACATGCACACCACAACCATAGGGCAGTCGTGCAAAAAAATTCGGTGAGTAATATACCCACCGCGAAAAAATTGCAGCTGTGAAACCTTCCCATCTGCTGCGTAGTCAAAAGAGAAGTGGGTCTCCTCTCCAGATGAAGTGAAGCCAAGAGTTTGGTTGTCATGCACGTTCACCGCTTCCCTTTGCCCCGTTTCATCACTGCTTGAGGGCCGGGCACGCACTACCACCTGCAGAATATCAGCACAATTGCATCATGACAGGCCTCCAAGAGCCCAACTCCTGATCGGGTTGCCTTCAGACCATGACTGCCTTGGAGCTGTAAGGACCGTACCTTAATATTGTCTGCATCACCTCGTGGTACAGCAGGCTCGGAAACCTGCCCTTCAACTGTGATGCAGCCAAATAAGTCCAGCATCCTTGGGAAGAGCACAGGCTGCAGGACAGAAAGCACAACGTTGGCAAACCGAAAGATGTCTCCAAAGCTCAAGTTATGCTTAAAATCATCATGCAATTAGAATAGGTGATAGTAGACTGAGTAGCACACAATTTCATGAAATGCTTTAGCTGTATTCGCTAACATTGAAAGGTCTGTTACCGTTGAGGGTGTATTCAAAGACAATTGACGCAGGGGTGTCACGCATTGTGCTGATTCCTCGACAGTTTCTGAGTTGTGTTCTTGCACCAGCACGTCTTTTATGCATGCTTTATTCTCGTCCAGGTGAAATTCTTTGTTCTCCTGGTTCCCTCTTCTGAGTCTGCGCGTCTCTCTCGTCATCTTGAATTGGTGAAGGCGAAAAACTACATGAACGATCTCTTGTGTGTCTGACAAGGCAAGGCGAATGGCTACTGTAGGTCTAGTGATCACAGCCAGTCAAAAAGGCGCAGCTGTCCTTGCTGGATTTCGTGCCTGTAGTTGCCAGTCTAGGCAGCAAAATTCACGTGACCACTTCGCAAATGAGTGCGCCTTCCTGTGCAGATCGCCCAAGGAGAGGAACTACCTAAATTCCTTATTATATATATAAAGTGCTATCCATTGTTTCGTCTGTCCCTCTTTCCCTGCACCTTGACAGGGTGGGCAGTTTGTCATTCACCTTGGGGCTTTTCCCCTGAGCAAATAGATGACAACCCGTGTGCGCTCAGATTGAAACATTGAAGCCTCAAGATCACTTTGTTCCACCATTCCGAGCGCACCGTGATACGCCCATCCATCTCGATACGTATTAAGTGTTCAGCAGAAAAGGTTTTTGCCCCCATCTATGTATAGAGCAGGTGCGATCTGGTCCCAATGGGGTCCTTGTCACTCCTGTGATGATTCTCTTTTGATCCTCCCTTGTTGCATGGCATCGCTGGCGGTTCCCGGTACCCACCGCCATTTGTCCATCCCTTCACAATTATTGCAGCTGTCAGGCTTGAAGAGGCCGCTTCTGATGTGGAAGTGTACACTTTTATTCCTATTCGCGAAAGGGCACATCGGTCACTTGTGCGAGGGATGAAACGTGGTTGCTGACGAACTGCAGGTTCTTCCCAGTTGGGAGGCAGGCGCAAAGTATGTGTTGAGGTGGTAGACTAGAAGGTCAGTCTTGAGGAGAGCGATATGGCTGTCCAAGGCACGAATGGGGGTGGGCCAGGCGCGCAGGAGGCAGTGAACCCAGCTACTGAGAGCTGCAGTGTGTTTGTCAATGGGCTTTCGCTCGAGGTGAGCGCTGTAGACCCGTCCACAGTCAAGGCGATCATATATATTGTCGATTATGTATACAATCATAATAAGCATGTTCTTAAAGCGGAGCTCAATATCCAGCTTTTATCAAATGTGCAGGTGAGCAGTGAGACTCTCAAAGAGGTGTTTGGGAGGGTGGGGAGAGTGGCGTCTGCCGTTGTCATGCGCGACCACTTTGGGGCGAGCCGCGGGTTTGGATTCGTCAATTTCACCAAGGCAGACGAGGCAGACAGGGCAATCCAGCAGTTCAACAAGATCCCCCATTGTGCAGGGACCTGGCTGGTGAGTGCCCCCTTTGCAGAGCATTTTTAGCTGATTCAAAGGCAAATTTCTCACCACATGCCTGCAATGCTACCCATTTGCTTGCGCCTTCAATGACCCTGCTGATTATGCTCCAGGTGCGCAAGGCTGAGAAGAGGAAACCAGAGCAGAAAGCCGGGCAGGTGCGTCCTCAAATGGTGGCAGAAGATGGTGGTGCTTAAGTTTTTATAATGTAAAGTTTCAATTTCTAACAATGTGTTGTTTTCAGTTGCCTTTCTGTGATCATGTTGACAACGTGAGCGGGGCTTGCTGCAGGTCAGTGAGCAAGGCCTGGATCTGTGCAATCTCTTCATTCGGGGCGTGGAACCAGAGATCTCCAGCATCAGGCTGCAGAGCATGTTTGAGGTACTTCCCTTGCTGGCTTCATTCTCATATCGCCACCCTCCAGTGATCTGGATTCTTCGTCCTACAGTGCGAATGACTGTACCTTACTACTGTCTGCATCACCTCATGGTACAGCAGGCTCGGACCCCTGCCCGTCTACTGTGGTGCAGCCAAATTTGTCCAGCATCCTTGGGAAGAGCACAGGCTGCAGCACAGAATGTGATTTGCTGGATTCCTTGAAAATGTGCTGGAGGTCTTCTCTTGGTACAGGCGTTTGGGAAAGTGGTCTCCAGCAAGATCCTTGTCGATCCAAAGACGGGCGCAAGTAAATGCGCGGGATTCCTTCGTTTCACCCTCCCTGAAGAAGCTGCCAGGGCCATCCACGAGATGAATGGCAAACAGGTGAGGATTTTGTCACTCATGTCCACATCAGGACACCGCACGCTTGTTTGGCCTCCCATGCAAAGGACAGCCCTTGCATTTCTTTTTCAGCCTGCTTCTGGGGCAGTGTATCAGGATTCTCTACCTTGTGCAGTCGGAGTGATGTGGATCAAGGCCCCACATGAGGTACTTTTTCCTGGGTTCAGGTGGGCAGCAAGAGGTTGTTTGTGACACTGGCTCAGAAGCGTGCAGCGACAGATCCCCAGGGTATTATACACCCACCCTTTGAACAGAGCTCCGCTCAGCCTAGCACCCCTACTGGCATGGCATATTTCATGCCCATGTCCGGCATGGCTCCCCAATATCCCCAGGTGATATACAGACCCATCCAGTGGCATTTGTCATTTGCTGTGACACTGCAATGCATGCGACAGTCTGGCCACTCTCCTGTATGCTCAGTTCTCGTTGTTCTTTTCAGGGCGCTCATGGCCATCCCGCTTTCCAACCATATGGCATGTACCCGCCAGGCATGGTGCCCATTCACCCGCAGGTGGGCTTTCCAGATAGGGTCCCTTTCTCCATGGCCATGCTAGATCCAAAGCAGACTGCAACCTCATTGCATGTGGAAGGATACAAAGCAATGAGATTCCACAGTTTTTTTGTGTGGCGTGCAGGCTTACCAGCAGGGGTACGGGCCTCCGCCGCAGTTGGTCTGGCAGGGAATGCCCATGGCTGCGTTCCAGGGAATGCCGCCCGGATACCAGCAGGCCGATCCGCGCGCGATGTCCCGCCAGCAGCAGGTCTGCATGCAAACTAACAAGCCGTGCACCTCACAACCGTGTGCCTACATCAGGTCATGCCATCGGGGGAATGTTGCTTTGCCGTGTCTCACAGCAGCATGTGTGGCTGTCAACGAATGCATGGGCCGTTTCAATGAATTGTGTTTTGAGGCGCAGCAAACACAAGCTTTCACTGAGGTCAGCTTGATGTGGCTATTGCAGCAGGCGCAGCAGTACTATATGATGACGAGCGGCCAGGACGGAACCTACTTTGACATGGCCAGCAACAGCTTCATGCACAGCGGCCGCGGCTACCGCTCCCATATGGGCCGCGGAGCCCCAACCCCTCGCGGCGGCGGCCGCCGCGGCCGCCAGCTCTTCCCCGAACCCCCGGCCTCCAACCACCTCGGTGCGTGCCCTGCCGCTCCACTTAATCTCTTTCTCTGTCAGCATGCATGCCATCAGCCTTGGCACTGAGCAAGCGCGCATTGCACCTGCAGATGATTCGTTGGCAGCTGTGGGCAGTCTCTCGTCTGCACTCGTGCAGGTTTTGTGTTGTCCTGTACAGCAGATGTAGTGAGCTAGAAGCACGGTTGCTGCAGGTCAGCCGCGTGCGCCTGTGAAGGTGCCCCTGACGGTGAACTCAAAGCCGGTGGCGCGGCGGGACGTGGCGCCGGGAGCTGCGCCGAAGGACGCGCCGACCAACACCAAAGACCTAGTGGCGCGGCTGGCCGCCACTCCGGACAAGCTCGTGCGCGTCAGCATGATGGGTGCGATGCTGTCACAGCACCATATTGCTGACGAGCACTGAGATCCTCACTACATCAGATAGAATAGGACTTGGTAAGATAGGATAGTGTGCAGAATTGAGAGATCAACCTTCTATGTTGCTCTGCAGATATGGCTGTGTTCGGGAGCTACTTAGTGTTGAGTACTTGGGTGTGCTCCAGATCAATGCAAAATGTGCCAGCGTGCTTGCTACATTGCATGCAAAACTTCTAGAGAGCGTTGGTGTGGTGTGTGCGGCAGGGGATCTGCTGTTCACGCTGGTGCAAGGGCTGCAGCCGGCCAAGGACAGCGCCAAGATCACGGGCATGCTGCTGGAGATGACCGAGCCCGAGATCCTGCACATCCTGGAGGACCGCGCCGCCCTCATCAAAAAGGCACGCCATCCCTCCCACTCCAACATTTGTTCAGTGCATGCCATTCCACATTTTTGCATGCACAAAGCATGCAGCAGTCTCCTGACGTTCACAGCTTCACAGTCACTAGAAAAATAATAGGTAATATGACAGGAGGTTGCTGCTTCTTTTTGGCCTCGGTGGGGGCTCCTCAGGGTACACAGGATGAAGAGGGTCCTGGGCCCTGCGATATGCTGCCTGGATCGTTTATGTGTGCATCCTCTATTTTGTAGCGGGTTTGGCAGATACTATTGGGCTGAGGCGTGATGTGGTGTTAAACGGCAGGTTGATGAAGCTCTGGGAGTGCTGAAGGCAGCTGGCTACAAGGAGGCCAAGCAGCAGGTTCCCAAGGAGCTGCCCAGCACCCCAAAGAGCGCCTCAGAAGAGCCCAAGGCCGCCCCGGCAGCAGATGCACCTCAGAGCAGCGCTCCATCAGAGGGTCTGGAGAAGCTGAGGCTCGCATGAGGCACCCTGTACAAGGCACTGTAGAACCCAGGCAGCTCCAAGACTTCTTATTTTCGTGATGCCTCTACATCTGGGGAGAGTGTGAGCAGGATTCCTGGTCTGTGGTGTGCGAAAGAGGACTTTCCTTCTAATTTGTGTGGCACAGAATGCGTGGTGATCAAAGCAAGAAAAGGCATGATCCATGCAGGTCAAGATCGCTTGGAACTCCCTGCGATATAAAGTGGGCGCATGCCAGCAAAGTTACCCCATCGGAGCTCCTGACAAGCTGAACAGATATTAAGGCTCCCGAGCCAAACGCACAATCATTTTGGCACCTGTGCAGCTGTCGACTCCAGGGGTTTATTTGCCGGTGGCCCCGGTCAGCCGCGCGAGTGTGTATGCATGGCCTACAACCAGTTGTGGGGATTGTTGTCACCCGCCAGCTGCAGTACGTTTCCTTGTCTTTGTGCCGGATGGCTGTGTCTCCAGGGCAGCATGAGAACAGTGCACCCAGGCATGCAATAACTGTGGAGGCCAGAGCAGGAGGCCTTTCAGCAGGAAGAGACATGTATTGAAAAGGCTGTTCAGGTCGGCTTGAAATTCCCGTGGACAGCTGGATAGCTTTTCAGGAGGTGTATTGTATGTCTTCCAGAGGAGCGGAGCAAAGTGTGGGTGAGGCCGGGGCGGCACAAGCAACAGTGTCTAGGGAAGTTTATCCTGGAAGATCTGCTCTGACAAGGAGAGAACCGAGCAGGCTCTGCATCTGCTGGTGAGACAGTAGCGTTCACATGTGCTTTTGAGAGCATGTGTGTCAGGTGTGATTAGATCCTCCTGAGCTGAATGCGCTGTACTGTCGGGCCAGCACCAAAATGGAGCGCCTGCCCCTTTAAGATTGTTTCGAAAGGGGATGTAGCAAGAATGCGTACAATAAAATAGATAAGTCAAATACACTCATGCATGTTACGATCACGTCGTCAAGAATTATTGATCTCATTCAGATATGACCAAGACGTGAGTTAAATTTTACAGTGTATGAGCGCCTGTCAGGGTGAATGAAGATCTAAAAATGTAGAGATCGAGTGGTCTGAACTATATGTGCACACGTGCACGTGTATGTGAGAGCTTATCTTGCAAGCATTTTAAATCATAGTGCACAAGAGATTTCCAGAGGCTCAGCGTGTACACTTCCATGATTGCAATTGTCAAAGCTTCTCCACCTTTCCCAATCTCTTTCACATGCATGGCTGTGCAGCCAAATTTGCGCGATATCGATTTCCAAAACTCCTTAAGTGACGGTGACAGGTGTGATGATCACACTGTGATCATGGTATATAGACCTTCAGACCTTAAGCTTATCATTACTGCGACACGTATGTACTCGATCACGCTAGCTACAGCATGTGAATCACAATTGCAATAGCAACTCCAGCTCTCAGATCTGTCTGGACCCTCCTGACAGACAACGCCAAAAGGACAAGCTCGCAAACGTTTCCTGCTTGCTCGGAAGTGCTGTTGACATCACTAAGCGCACATGTCCATAACCAAATATCAACAGTACCATTCAACTTTCTCTCACACACCCCAAAACAAGTCCTTCAACGCACCCTCGTTCATCATGCATGCCGTGTGACGCGCAAAGAGCTACGCACTCTTCTGATCACTTCCAAACGTTCATCAGAGTGTGAGTTTGCGCCGTCTGTAGCGCACGCGGCACGGCTTGGGCCCCACCACCATGGATTCAAAGTCCTGCTCTGGGAAGGGGTCCACCAACTCAAACTCAAAGTTGCGCAGCAGCACGCTCCAGATGGATTTGATCTGGCCGGCACACACACCACATAGCAATGTCAGTCCCCAGCACTCCCACCAAAGCAGTCATGCGCATGCCTGCTCATTTCGCCGTGAGCAGCAGTGCGTGTCTTCTAGGTGCTATGAAGTGCGCACTGGCAGAGGGGGATGGCAGGCAAAGGCAGCATAGGCGGTGTGGTGATCGAGGAAAATGCCGCAAAACAGTTGTATGTGTGACCCTGTGAACACCGAGGTACCAGCTCTTCTGCTATACATCAAGGCGCCTGATCTTTCAAGGCACCAGTGACAAAAAACACGCCTGGCCCGGGCAAAATATACAAGGCGGGATGATTGGCACCTGGAGGATGGCGAAGTTGGAGCCCATGCAGCCGTGGCGGCCGCCGCCAAAGCCGATGAAGGAAAATGGCGCCGCCTTGTCCTCCTCGCGCGGCGCCACAAAGCGCTCCGGTTCAAAGTCGTCTGGATTGCAGAACACGTGCGGCAGCCGGTGCGCAAACGCCGGCGATGTGGCGACCACGTGGCCCTGCACAATGAAACACAGCACTGTTGACGCGTGCTGTGGACTTGAGATGCCCACTGCTGATGTAACAGTATGCATGAAGGGAGTGCTGATTCAAATGTGCATGCGGTCTGGCAACTGCCCGGCAATTAATTGTGATCAACCCCCACCAGCCTTCTGGCAGCTGCCATATTATAAGAATAAATGCACAGGAGCATGCTTGAATTGAAGGCTCCCTTCAATTCGGTAAGCCCAAGCGTGTGAGGTAGTCTAATACAGCTCATCTCTTGCGCACGGCATGTCCATACAGCACCCGTCAGGCTGCTCAACTCAAGCTATGGATCTAAAAGCCCTGGCATGCTCCTCAACTGAATTTGGTCAGTTTGACATTCCTCGTCTGCCAGGGAGAGTCAGCTGCGCGGCCTTTATTGCTGCTCAATTGATCTGGTTTGTATGGAACTACTCAGTTGTTATCTGGACTTCCCGGGGAGAGTCAGGTGCTGTCAAATTCCAGACCAGGGTGAAGTTCCTAAGGTCTTCCAGAGGGAGTAAGGTGCGCGGCTTGCCTTGGGGATGACGTGGGTTTTGCCGGTGGAGGTGGTGACGGCGAAGGGGGCCTTGGCGGCGCGCAGGAGCATGATGAGCGGCGGGAAGAGGCGCAGCGCCTCGGTCATGTTGCGCCCCAACACCTCCATGTCGTTGAGCGCGTCTATTGACAGCTCCTCCCCTCGCGCGCGCACCACCGCCCTCTGCTCCTCCTCCGCGGCCGCCCACGCCGCCTGCCGCCATGCACACGCTCTTGATAGAAGGCATAGTATTACTGAGCCATAACGTGGAACGGGCAGCTCAAGGCAATTGCTCAGACCTCTCCCCCTATCTTGACACCCTCTGCACGAGACAGCCATCTGTGGCCAAGGTGCTCCTCCTTCAAAAAGGGCACAATGCATTTCAAGCATGTCATGTGAAGAGTAAGAATTATAGTTGTGATCTCCTCCTTTTATGTTAAGATGATAGGGTTCACACAGAAGAGCCCTCCTTTGTTCCTGTTGCGAGGGCCGTTGGAGCTGTTAGCAGCCCTGTGCCCTGTCAGCTTGGAGCCCACACACATCAGGCAGCATGGTGGCTGCACCTTGCTGCGCGCACCTTGTCGCGGATCATTGTGAGGCCGGTCCAGGAGGAGGTGATGGAGGAGGTGTGCTGCCCGGCAAACAGCGTCGCTATCAGCATCCCCGTGATCTCCTCGTCGTTCAGGTACCGGCCGCCGTACACCTGCACATTTTACACTCCCTTCAAACACCCTGCGCGCTGCTGCCTTCAAGAATAAGTCCTTGGGGTGTAAACACATCACATCCAATAATAAATAAAAACAAGACGAGCACGCCAAAAGCATGAAAGTTGACACCCTTTGAAGAGCGAGATGTGGAAGCAGGGGGCTTATAGTGGAAAGGCACCTTTTCATAGCGGGAGTCGATGAAGGACTGCAGCATGTCGTCCTCCTTGCTGTCGCTGCCTCGCCGCGCCTGGATGATGCGGCTGAAGATGCTCGCCAGCTCCTTCCTCGCCCTGCACGCACATGCACATGGCCACAGCACTTCAGCCCCGCTCTGCAACTGCCCCTCGTCCTCCACCACCCCTAGAACCAAAATTTACAACCAGCACTTCAGCCACCCCTCTCTGCATGTGTCCCCTGGCCCTCCCATCGCGCCTCTGGCCCAGAAGCCTGTATTATAGCTCCCGAGGTAAGTTTGTTTCATTAGCTGAAGTCATCCTGAACTGCTGTAGCCCCAGCAGACGCAGAAGCATTGCAGGAGGCAGGAGAGGTCATGAAGATTATGTCATGGGATGTTCTGCACCTGTCGCGGTTCCAGTGGGCGGGGATGGGAAGGTAGGGGAAGATGACTGAGATGGGCAGCATGCCCATGTCCAGGTCGTGGAACAGGTCTGCCACCTGGTTGAACATGCTCTCGCGCACCTCCCTCCCTGCACCGCCAGGCTCATCATATTGCTGTCACTGCAACAGGATCCAGTGCTTCACACATGCATCATCTGATAGCAGCGGCATGCTAAGCTCGTTGAAGCAAGCTAGGAGGTCAGCAAGGACCTGTATTCTGTTGAAGTTCTTGCTTGTGGGTGGGTTGTGGGGCATACCCATGAGCGTCCTTGAGGCTGTCAGGATGATGAGCTCAGAGAAGGTCTTGGCGAAATCAACTTCGCCCTCGTCCCCCCACTTGGCAAAGTAATCCTGCACCAAAGCTTCACACTTCAGGGAACTTTCCGCTCAGCCGCTTGGGTGAAAGTCTTTCAGCCCATATCTGTCATGCTTTGTATTGATGCTGGAGTGCTTGTAAGACCGCACCTGTGCCTCTTGCACGAAGTACGGCACGTAAAGCTTTAGCTTCGCCGACTTCAGGGCCTCTGCAAAGAATTTGAACTGCTCTGCCCGGACCTGCATCATGCATTTTCTCTATCAGAATCCAGAATCATGACACACACACCATGCACGTCAGTGCTGAGCAGAAAGCACAGCCAACTCGTACCTTGTGGTCCACATCAAAGACCACACCCTTCCCAAAAGTAGGCACATTGAACTCATACACCTGCAAAGGCATTCAGAATTATTTTGGGTGCTGTATGGCGATCCCAAGAGTAGCAGCAGTTGAAAGGATGATGTCACTTACCTCCTTCTGACTCATCTCGTCGTCATTGGCCTTGAAGAAGTGGCCGGACACATGAGGCCCTAGCAAGAACGTGAACTGCTTGTGCAGAACAGGGACAGTAAAAACCTCGCCATACTTCTCGTATCCATCTGCCATAAGCTTCATAGGGCCCTACAACATGCATGGAAATCTTTCCACATGCATCTTTCGTTGGGTGCAAGAAGCATGTGAACAAGATCACTGTCTAGATGCACCAGCAATACGCTCTCATTCTTGCTGCAAACTTTTTCAGATAACATGATCCAACAGTTGTGGAATTTCATTGCCAGTGATGAGATGAAAGCGCCAACTCACGCTTGCAAACTTCATGATGCCGCCAATAAAGGGGAGCCCCTCAAAGACAGGCGGTGCCTTTGTGGGTAAGCTGTTGCTGATCACTCGCAACGTGGCAATAGCTAAAAGGAAGATTGCTGTTGCCCCCACATAGAGTAAAGGTAGGGGCAGGGCCCTTAGTTCACTCAGATCAACCATGTTGCCCGAAACAAAGTAGGCCACTGTGCTATGCTGCGCACAAATTTGGCTACATTCTAGATCTGGTCATTAAAGTGAGCACTTTTCGGCGTGCAATGATGCGTTGTGGTTTTGCGGGCCCAACAGTATTGCATCAACGGGTGCCGATCGTTCCAATAACCTTCATAACCCCCAGAATTTTGTAAATGATAAATAGAATATCAAGCCCTAGAATCGTGCACTCTTGCTCAGGTGCTTTATCATGCATTGTGACACTCTCAGATACAAGATGAGAGCAGGTATATATTGGATCGCATCTGATAAAGTACATGCGGCTTTCAAGCCACCATCGTGCTGTGCAGTCCTGCAGAAGCTGGCCCCAGCCCAGATCCAGCCACAGTCTATTTTTGGGAAACGACCAAATACGCTCCTCACGCGTACTCGACGCAATACAGCTAGGTCATATCGGTCATCAGGAACATCTTTGAGAGTAAAGGGGGTTCAAATGTCTTCAAATGCCAAGACAGTACTTGTGCCCATTGCTACTGGTTGTGAAGAAATGGAGGCGGTAAGATCTCTGCAAACCTCATTGATTCGCATGGGTGGAATCTTCGCCTTGTAATCTACTTCTCGATTGTGCTCTCTGTGAAGGTGATCATCATCGATGTGCTCCGTCGTGCTGGTGCTGATGTCACTGTAGCATCAGTCGAGGACAGTCTTCAGGTGACTTCCATATTGGACCAGAATGCAAGTAAACGAGAGCGCAATGAGTACGATGTGCAATGGGGACCATCCCAGTTCCACCTTCACCAAGTTGATGTGGGCTGCATCTACCTGCAGGTTGAGATGTCTCGAAAAGTGAAGCTTGTGGCGGACAAGCTCATTGGAGATGTTTCTCAGGAGTCTTTTGATGCCATAGCACTACCGGTGGGTGCTGCCTGACACTGACACCTTACCCTTCCAGTAATTGCATCGGTAGCCAGACAGATCATAATGGCCTCTTTCTGACTCTCTCACATGAGATTACTGTCTGGTGCGAAGGGTGGCATGCCCGGTGCAGAGCGCTTGAGCAAGTCTGCAGCACTCCTGCAGATCTTGAACGAGCAGATCAAGTCTGGGAAGATCTGGTCTGCGATTTGTGCATCGCCTGCAGTTGTTTTTGAGAGCCAAGGATGGCTCAAGGGCAAGAAGGCTACTTCTCACCCGGCATTCAGTGATAAGCTCGCCGATCAGAGGTGTGCTGCAATTTTCCCGTTGCAGATGGAAGGGCAGTCATGCGCGCAAACATGATGCATGCATGCCTGCTGGACTTGGGTATTGCTTCATTTGTGCACAGTACTGATCTCTCTCTGTGAAGTTAGAACTCTTTTAATGGACTGTGCAATTTTGCTTTTGCAGTGAAGTGCCTTCCAGGGTCGTGGTAGACGGCAACCTTATCACCAGCAGAGGTCCTGGCACAGCCTTTGAGTTTGCCCTCACGCTTGTAGAAATGCTGTACGACAAGGGGAAAGCCGAGGAGGTGGCTGGTCCGATGGTGATGTACAAGAGAGATCGTGCAAAAGTTGCTTGAGCGCGAGCCATTAAGGCATGACAGTGTGCGGGAAACAGCATGTCAAGAGTGCACCAAAAGACCTCCTGGAGTGGATAAAGATATAAAGTGCTTCGAATATGCAATTGTGAGGAGTTGATCAATCGTCTTGCCCAATTGTCTTACGAATCATGTATTGATATAGCCATGCTCACAAGTTGCCTGTGCAATTACAATGTAAGATCAATTCTTACAGCTGTCCTGATTCATTTTGCTTGATCTTTAGTGGAAGCTCAAGGAAGTTTACTGGTCCTCGTACCAAAAAATGCCCGGCATAACACAATCTGTGGGCCTCATGTGACAGCACTCTGTTTCCGGGCTCGTTTCTGCCCGCGGCCGCCACTCTGGGCCGCTTTGGCCCCTACATCAGCCTCACCTACAGGCTCCTGTACCAACCCCTGACATGCGTCTACAAGCGCCGTGCTAGGAGCTCTGTCATGCTGCAGAAGGCAGGATGGACCAGCTGCCTCATTGCCCCTGGAGGTGTGCGCTTCTGCTGCTTGCTCGCTGCTGTCTGCTGCTGCCCCTTCATCCATAGTCCCTTCGCTCACAAGTAAATCTGCACAGAAAAACAGCCCCTGTGACCTGCATGGCTTGAGTGGGGAAGACGTCATAGGGCACTCAGTGACACTGGTTCGAGCCTCAATGGTCAGATTCAGAGATCAAAGATAAGCTCAGGATTCCATTTAGTTGAGGCAGTTGCAGGTGCGAAGGGAGCACACCACAGTCTTCACCACCAGAATAGTTGGTTGCAGGTTCTGTGATTCTGCTGCAGGGAATCTGCGTTGCACTGCCCTGTTGTGGAGGCAACAATGGCGTCGTTGCCACAGCAGCCGCCTCGATCGTCTCTATTCTTTCATTGTGCAGCAGCAAGATGTTTTGCACCTGCACCATCAGGCAAATTGTCATATTTCAAAAGGGGGTTATACTTTAAGGATGCAAGATGCTGTGGCAAATGCCCCTTTGAGCTGCATTGTTTTGGGGTCCTTCAGCATCACAGATTTTTCCTGGATTCTCATCACCTTAATCAGATCGGCTTCCAATTGCTCCATGCGTTCCATGAAAACCTGCTCTGAGGGAGCGCTGGCGCCGATTGCCTGACTGTGAGAGGAGAATTGTGGGGCAGCGGTACTTACAATCACGCCAGAGGGGTATTCCTCCTGAGCATCCCTGGCAATTGCCCGAACTTCGCACTGTCCCAGCTGATGGCTGCAAAAACAACCCGTAAAGTCGGCAATGCTGCAATAGTGTGCTTACAAGGACTGAGGAGAAGTGGTAGAAAAGATCTACTCAACCAAATGATATGCACGTCGTGCAAAGGCGATGCATTTGCTTTCTGAAGATGGACAGGCACCTGTTTATTGCTTTGGCATCAAAAGAGAAGCCCCCTTCGAGACAACGCAGACTCTCGGGTGTACTCAGGTACAAGCGTCCCACGGCTACGCCGCAATGATCGCACAGCACCGAATAATAAGTGCTGCACAGACAAGTAAATTTTGCTAAGCAGGTCAAGAAAGGCAACTATAAAAGTGTGGGTTCGACACTGCAAAAGCTTGCTGTGCCATCCAAGACAAGAGAGCATGGTTGATACTAACCTGTCATTTCCAGATAACAAAGAGCACTTCTGCTGTATTTTGTCGATTGCAATCCCAGTAGCACCTGCAAATGCACGGCATCAGAGCTGCACTTTAAAGAGCCAATCTGACTTTTGCAACAAACTTTCGCCTCTACCTTTCATGACAATGAGCTCGATGTCCTCGATGCTGCAGATAAACTCCTGGGAATCCGACAAAATCCTGTAACACTGTCCGCATGTGAAAACCAGAGGTGGTAGGATGTCTCTGTTCACTTCCATGACCGTCGCTGTCCTTGAATAATTATGCGAAAGGGTCCTTCGATGCATTGACTACAATGCTACATTGCTACATTGGCTGGACTCTTCCCTCACTCTCTTCCAAGGATTTCGGTTGCAGGGTGACGTCATAGCATGCACTTCTTGACTCACCCAAGATTCCAGGACCCGTGCATGGGCCAGTGTAAAAAACCTAAAATGGTCTGGCTAGTAGTGTGTGGGCATTCACAAAGAGGGTTCTTTCAAACACAGGTCCTGCATGTTTATAGGCGCTAGCGCCGCATGCGCAGCTGCATCATGCTATATGATATGGCTGCCATGGCCACTTCAAGTTGCAGCTACAGGGCGCATGCGCATCAAGACCATCAGTAACCTGTCAGACGGCTGCAATGCTGGTCAAATGCATGCTGATCTATCAGGCCTTGGGTCAGCAGGCTTCCTGAACAAAGAACCACCTAGCCTGCTTGGTCCCTGCAATACAGCTCCTCACGTTTGGAAACTCCCCAGAATTTCAGTCTCCCGGCGTTCTTGACATAATAGCATTCCATGCCAGCACTTACAACTGCCTGACCTTATAAGCAATGAAATGTCCAAATGCATTCAATACATAAGGTTACGGGTTCAACGGCATTAAATACAGCAAAGTCATCTCAACAGTAGTGAAGCAATCATAGAACTTTATTGTCTGGGTTCAATTGCAACCCCAGTACTACGCTCGAAACTTCCAATGGGGTGACCCTAGAACACCGCAAAACCAGCATGTCAGCGCGATCAATGGTCGCCAGTCATGCCATCAGGACAGCATTGTGAGGCAGCTTCTGACTATTATCTGTGAAACAATGGCTAGGAGCTTGCCAGTCGGCATCAGGCAAAGTCTCATTGACAACAAAGCTCAGTATCTCGAACTGGGCCCCGTCAAAGAATATCCATCGCACCTGCACACAAGATGGCAGTCAGCCTTGACTTTACAAATCAGAAATGCTGGAAGAATGCAGAAATGATGGATACCATTGCACTTTGCTGGAGGAAGCTCACCGGCAAACCAGTGTGGACATCAGCATAGTATTTTATAAAGCCATCGGCCTTTGTCCAGACATGTGTGTCATGAGCATCCACATTTTCTGTTCCCAGGTACGTCGCATTGGCCAGCCAGTCTGGCGTCAAGATACCCACAGAGAAGGTAATCTTTCGGCATGTCCCCTCCTCCAAATTAAAGTAAAAGCTGGTGTGGTTGGTGTACCTGCCAAATCAGGGCAATATTGTACAAATTACACTGCATGGCAGGTACGAACAGGATGGCTTCAGGGAACAGAGAGTGGCAGAGAGCCTCACTCGATGTCATACAGAGTGGTCCCAAGCTGGGAATGGATGAGGTTTGCATTCCTCCCTTTCTGCCACTCATAGTACAGATCCACAAGTGCTAGGCTTCCACTGCGATTCTGCACAGCCACTGCATGGAACGTCTCTGGCCATACCGGTGGCTCTGGTGGGACTGTCAGAGATGTGGCATTGCTTCCGCCGAAAGATGAAGAGAGTGACAGCCAGCAAGTCAAGCAAATTATAGCTGATCTCATAAGATTCATAGGTTCCCATGCCCCGACATGCTCAGAAGCTGCACGCTGGAATGTGCTGTTGATGTCAATGCTCATGATGTGCACCATGCTACCAGGTAATTACCAATTGAAGATTCGAACTACAAATAAAATCCTAAAAGCTTGAGTTTGTGAAGGAACGGCACTGGATCAGGTCAGATCTCTGGGATTCAAGCCTTGGGAGACTGTTGCTAGTGTGCCATCTAATGCATGCCGAACAATGAGAAGACGATTTTCGAAGGATCCTATTGCTTTGGACGTGTGAATCTGGAGAGACATTTTGACTGAGGGTCATCATGTCTCATCATCTCAAGCATGTCTAAATTTGGCTCAGGGAGTGCAGCGAGGCGCGCTGTCCATCGGATGCCTGTTCAATTTCAAAAGAGATGTTCTGATATATTCCATTTTTTTGTGGGGCTCAAGCATCTGATGTGCAGCAGAAAGTAGGCTTCTCCGCTAACCGTTCCCACATCATCCCCATCCTTTGACTCATTTTTATATTTTGCGACGTGCCGAGGACACCAGCTTCTATAAAAGTAACATATTAGTGAATGCAAGTCCTGAAAACACGAGTTGCCCTCCACGTGGTCGAAAGAGGACTCAGGTCCTTCAGCTTCCCACACTGTGAGAGCTGGCGAAATTCGCTTGCAGGTAGCACTAGAGGCAAATCAAGACTGGTATGTCTGTCCCAAAGTATTTAGAGAGCACTTGAGGTTCACAGAAACACAGGGCAATATGCATTTTGACTGCTTGTTTGCCAGCTTCATGTAGCTGCCAGTAGTTTTGTACTTCAAAGGGGCATTGTGCTTGATTGATATGGTAGTGTGTGTGGTTCAGATTTGTATGGCGCAGAAGAAGAGAGCAAAGAATCAACATAAAGGGGCACAGCAGCAAGAGTGCAGCTCATCCCAGCAGGACACTCAGCTACCTGTTCCAGAGAACGCTATTCTGATAGATGGTAGGCATTGCTTCCGCAGACCTCCTCTACCCTTGGTGAGGTCAACAACACTAGACAGGAGCTCGTGCAACAGTACAGGCTCTCATGACAAGTTTGCCTGACACGACAGGCAGCATCTTGGAAGGTGGAGGTCAGATACTGCGCAACTCGGCTGCTCTCTCAGTCATCATGCGCACTCCCATCAGCGTGGAGAAGATACGGGCAGGGTAGCTATTTGCCTGTCAATTTACCGGTGCCCAACACCTTACTGCCATGCCATCACTCCCTCTAGGTAATCTTTCTAGTGGGTCCTCTGGACAGCTTGAAGGAAGAAAGATTGACTGAAACATGAAAAGCTGTCCTGTGATTGCAGCCGATCCAACCCTGGGCTGAGGCCGCAGCATCTGGCAGGCCTGAGGCTGCTGGAAAATCTCTCAGGAGGCAGGCTTTCTGGGGGCGTAGAGTCCTCCAAAAGCATTGTGCTGGAGCCTGCTGCCCTGCAGTGTGGGAACTTTGAGGGCAACACTGGCACAGCTGGCAGCTGCACTCTCCTTGCACAGGCAAGTCAGCAGGGCAGATCAGTGTGGGTTGAATATCAGCTGCTTTGGCTACCATGACATTACCACTCTTTCTGCAGGCGTGCAGATTTAGTTGCAAATTGACTGAGACAGCAACTTTATAGCACATGCCAGCAGTCTGACTGTGTCAGGGTTCTGTGCAGGCCGCGCTTCCTTGCCTGCTGTTTGCTTCACCCACAGGCGCGCAGGACATGTCTGTGGTGGGCCTCCGAGGAGGCACAGATGCATCCATGGCCCCGCCCGTGGGATACATGCAGCACATCCTGCTGCCCACCCTGCGCCGCCTGTTTGACGTGGACATCACAGAAAAGGTGTGTGCCAAGCTGCTTTGACCAGTCTCTCCATTGATGCGCCGTTCTTTTCTTCACGTTTTGCCAGGAGGCCTCGCATGACTCACAAGGATGGTCACGGGCCCTAGAAGGGCTGGCCTGACTGGGGCGCTTCAGAGTTGAGCTCTGCTTGCATACAGCAGTATGCAGCTCAGTGGGCACCTGAAATGGTGATACTCAGCATCTTGATCCTGTCTTTCTTGGGTGTAGTTGGAGCGGCGGGGATTTTTCCCGAAAGGGGGTGGCCACATCAGCCTGGAAGTTAGATGCCTGCCCATCGGCGCCAAACTTCCGGCCTTCAACCTCACAAGTAGCAGTGATGTCACTAGTGTGAAGGTTCTTGCGTTCAGCGCGGGGAAGCTCAAAGGCAGCCAGGGCGGCAAGCCCAGCATCGTGGATCGCTTGGCCAGCTCAGCTATTGACGTGCTTAGACAGGCAAGTGAAAGATTTTCTGCACGTTGCTGACCTGCTATGTCCCTGTTGCATGCATTCCTCCATTCCTGCTCTAAACCAGTAGCTTGTTGTTGGAACTGGTATATTTGCATGCATCCACTTCTGTCTCAGATATGCAATGTCTGATGCGCTCATTCTGCAGAATCTCGGGCGGGACATTGAGATCAGCACAGAGTTCACAGAGGAGACAGAACAGTCAGCATTCGGCGATGGGGTTGGCATGCTGTTGATCGCAACAACAAGCGAGGGATGTCTGCTGGGTGCCGCTGCCATTGGGGAGAGGGGCACGAGCTCGGAGCAGCTCGGCAAGGCGGCTGCACAGGAGCTCATTGATGACATATATGCTGGCGGCTGTGTGGATTGCTGGTGAGAGTAATGCACATCCTAGAAATACGCATTTACCACTGGCCAGGCCATTTTTGCCAGTCTGTCGCTTACAACAAGGAGGCTGGTAATTCACGCCCACTGCAACCCGATATAACATGCTTCTCAATTGCAAGGAAGCGTGAGGAGCTCAACCAGGGAGGGTGAGAAGAGTCATCTAAAAAGATGGTTGAACTCCTTGATGAGATCGTGACACACACAAGATACCTGCTTACTGGAAAACATGTGTGCTGCAGGCTGCAAGACCAGCTGATAATCTTCATGGCGCTGGCGGATGGGGAGTCCAGCATGACGTGCGGCGAGCCCACCCTGCACACTCGCACGGCCATGGTCATCGCGGAGCAGCTGACAAGCGCCAAATTCACTGTCAGGCGGCCGGCCCCCCGCTCGCAGGAGCCTTGGACCATCTCCTGCAAGGGTGCAGGAGTCGCTGCTGGCGGCCATTCATCTGACTTGTGATGGCACAGCAGAATCCATTGTTTGGGGAATAATGAAATGGCAACGATGCTGAACTCAATGTCTGGAAGAGCCGTGAATTCATGTACAGAAATGCGAGCGCGTTCCATGAGTGACAAGGCCTTTGTACATATAGTTGTAGAGGTATGCAGCCATCAAGGCAGAGCGGGCGCCAGAAGATGGGAAGAAAGGGCTGACTCGGAGGTGTACGTCATGCAACAATAATGCAGTGCAACAATGACGTGATTCCTGCCCAGGAGCACATATGTGCAGAAGGTAGTATTGTAGCATGTAGAAAGGAAGTTCAAAGCAAATGATTTACAATGTGAGAGCCAATTGCAACCATGAAGCGTTCAAAACTATATCAACCACGCTTTGCAAACATCAGATCAAAGCGGATGCATAGTCAAGGTCACAGCCAGTCAATAGAGAATGTTACACAGTCAGCCTAGCATTGACCCCCCAACTTGCCATGAAAAATAATATCTGTGTCCATACATGCCTTGCAGCAGAGTGAGTGGGCACATAGGCACAAAAGCACGTCCTTCACTTATTTCTGACACCCTCACATATGGTGAGGAGCTGAACAAAGCAATCAACCACGTGTCTCAAGGCTCATCCATTAATCATCTCGTCAGAGTTTACATGGAGACATTCATGTCTATGCTATCTCAAGAGCACAGCACGAGCTGGCTCTTTCATAGCCAATATGCTTCGAAGCCTGACCAAAGATCCAACGTCATACTTGTTAGGCCCAGCACATGTGTAATCCTGAGTGCGCTTCTTGTGGCATGTCATACAGCTACTCTTGCTGATCAGCTGAGGCCCTGGACAACAGCCTTCCTGCCCTCTGACAGCGCATGCTTCCCCAGCTCTCCCGGCAGCAACAGGCGCACCGCAGTCTCCACCTGTGCACAGCCACGCCAGATAGATCACACATCCTTTTCAATATCATCCCAATTCATAAGTCCTGGCAAGACAGCTTGCCAATGGTGCAGCTCCAAGAATGCATGTAGCTTCACCACCAATCATGTCTCAGCTTCCAAGACCTTGTCTAGAGCCCTTCAGTAATAGGCTGCTGGGAATGGGAGCAGAGGCAGGCTTGGTGGGACAGCTTCCAAATATTCCAGGTTCCACATGTCAAATCAACCAAGATGCAAGAGAGGCAGGCTGCACCTCGCGGCTGGTCATGGTCTGCTTGTTGGTGTGGCGGCAGAGGCGGGCAGCTTCCAGGGTGATGCGGTTGAACATGTCGGCTGAGAAGGCATCCATAATGTCCATGGCTTTCTTGGAAATTGACTCGTCCGGGTGGATTTCCTTCAGAACTTTCAGGATGTAACTCTGCACCACACGCATGTGTCACCCATCTTCTCTGCAGCCCCAACAGTCAATGCATGCAAGGCCCATTTGTCCAACCAAGTCGCCTCATCACCTGCCAATGCGCGCAGAACTTACAGAAACCGAGGAATATCCTAATGAAAGAAGAGGACCACAAGCAAAGGAAGAAGACTTCATTCCAATGTCACACCTTGTAGTTTTCATTGCGGCGCATCTTCCTGGGCTTGGGACTGACGCCACCGGACTTCTTGGCCGGCTGCTTGCCGCCCTGCGTCGGCCGGCCGCGGGCGCTCCGACCCTTCGCCGGCGCGGGCGCCGTTGCCGGCACAGACTTGCGCGGCGGGACCTTTGCTGGCGCCTTCCTAGCAGGGGCTGCCTTTGCAGGGGCTGCCTTGGAGGGTGCCGGCTTGGTTGCTGCCGGTGTCTTGGGGGCCTCTGGGGCGGCGCGGCCGCGGGGGGATGCACGAGCAGGCTCCTTATCGGCTGCTGCCGACTTGGAGCGGGGCGACACGCGCACCTGCTCCTCAGGCTCCTCTTCTTCCTCTTCGTCCTGCTCTTCCTCCTGCTCTTCCTCCTCGGGCTCTTCCACGGTGTACTCTGGCGCGCGGCCCCTGCGCTCCACAAGACACCTTCAGCCGTTCCTTACTGCACTCTTTGCGCATGTTGACAGGCAGACGCACCATGAAGTGGGCAGAAACGTTCTTTTCAGGTGACATAAAATGCCCGTCAAGCAATGTCTTGCACGTGGACTTGTGATGCATGTGCAGCTTGACTACAAGGAGAGGACAACACATGCAAAAATGGGGGGTGAATGCGCACTTGCGGCGCTTGGTGGCAGGCTCAGTGGCAGACTTGGAGGGGTGCTTTGCACGCTTGGCGGGCGTGCGCGGCGCCGGCACATCCACATGTGTCTCGGGAGGGAACACCCTTGTAGGGGTCGTCTCTGTGTCCTCATCCTCAGCTTCCTCTTCTTCTGCCACTTCAGGCACCTGCACCCCCTCGTGCTTCAGATGGAGAGCTCACACATGACTTTCTGCAGTGCAGAAAACACATTTTCATCGATCATGGTGTTATTGTTGCATGATGTGCACTTGCGAGGCAGCATTTTCTCAAACCTTCTGGCACTTGCTTTGCCTCAATCTCTGCATTCCTCGTAGAATTTCACAATCTCATAGGACAGTTTGCCATGCAGACTCCAGCACCATCACACAGAATCATCCAGTAAGTCAGTACCTTTGCAGGCTGCTGTTTCTTTGCTGGACGGCCTCGGCCCTTTGTCTTGGGGGGCTCTGAAGCCTCCTCTGTTGCCTCATCTTCAGGCTCTTCCTCCTGGGCCTCTGCAGGCGCCTCTTGCTTGCCCTTGCGGCCGCCCTTCTTGGCTGGGCCCCTGCCCTTGCGTGGGGATGCTGCGCCAGGCTCGGGCAACGCCGCAGCCACAGCCTCTGCAGCACATGCCAGACCCATCAATATCACAACAAAGTGCTGATATATCATGGTAGTAATGGTGAGGATTGTGCACTGGAGATAAAGGAGCACATTGAACTAATAGCATCCATGTGCTGTAATTTAGGTGAAGAGAGTGGGAATGCAGCTACAGAAAGGTGGAAATTACCAGGCGCAGGCGGCTCCCCGGCAGCATCAGGGGACACTGCGGCTATGGAAGGGTCGGCCCTGGTGGGGAGATCTGCAGGCTTCGCCGCCTCCGTATCTGCATGTATCCATCACAGGCTGTTGGAGCTCTGCTGCACTTGACAGTACCTCTGTTGACCCCATCATGCTGTGACTTCCAAGTGCTTTGCAACAGATCTTGACAGCCTAACCAGCAACAACAAAGTAGCCTTGACAAGGGGACATGACAGACCTTTGGACTTCTTGGATTTTGCTGGCGGCCGGCCGCGGCGCTTCTTCTGTGATGGTTCCTCCTGCGCCTCCTCGGCGGGCTCCTCGGCTGCAGCCTCCTCCTCAGGAGCGCTGGGCCCTTCCGACTCCATTGATTCTTGCACCATCCCTGCTGGCTCTTCCTCGGTCTCTTCAGCCCCTGCACGGAGCGTTCCAGTAAGCTTGGCTGTGCCATTTCAACAGGGACACAGATAGATACGGGCAGCAGTCAGGTTCAGCAGGCATTGCTGTGCACTCTGGGGACAGATGGTCACAGCCAAAGGAGTAGGGAGACAATAAAAGACAATGGATTTCACAGGAGTAATACAAGTATCACAGTATTATTGCTGGACGTCGAGAGGTTACATAATAATGCAAATTTTATGCGAGGTGAATTCACTCACCGGTACCATTGCGGTTGGCGCCAGCGCCGGGGTGCAGGACCCTCTGGAGGACCTGTGCAACGCTGCCAAAGATGCCTCCACCGCCGCTGGAGGCCGGGGGTGTTGGTGTGGCCGCCGCTGCAGGCTCTTCTGCTGCCGGGGCGGCTTCCTCTGGCTCCTCAACCAGTGGCTCCTCCACCACCACCTCTGTGGCCTCGATGATCACCGGTGCAACCTGTGCAGCCACACCGAGCTTTTGCTCAGGCACTGCAGATCAATTGGCCTGACAGAAGACACGACAAAGAGCCCCGGCTGCTCAAACTGCCGACCATGCCGACACTTGTATTTCCATGGTCAATGGATAGTTGCAGAGGGTAAAATACCAATGGATGTTCGCCTGCAGGTTCGTCTGCCGCCTCCTCGTCTGCCAATTCAGTTTCCTGCGCAGCGGCGGCTTCCTCGTGCAGGGCCGCAGCCGCTGCATCAAAGCCGGTCTCCCCTCCTGCCACCTGAGGTGCACCCTGCTTTCCACAAAGTCTCTAAAATTGGATGTGCACATGATATACTCTGCGAGTCAGTTAAGATACAATCAGACCACTCATAGGAGCAAGTAAGCTCCCTCCCGTCAGGAAAAATCCAGGGATGTTCATCACAATCGCCAGTTGTATCCTGTTCCATTGCCGCATTGCAGCACAGTTTCTGTATCTTCAAGGTATTCCTCAAAGAACAGCTCCCTACCTCGGCAGGGACATCCTCCAGATTTTGGGTGTCCATGGGGTTGGCCAGCAGCTCCTCAGCCTCAGCCATATAGTCTTGGGTGGACATCATGGGGTCCTCCACGCCCCCGGCACCCTGATCTTCCTCTTGCGCATCTGCCTCAATTGGCACCTCAGTGGGCGCCGCCGGTGCCGCCACCGAGGGTGCCTCGGCTGCCGAGGCAGTGTTCACACTGCTGGTCTGGCGACGCTTGCTGCCCGAATCCTGTAGCATAGGAAAATCATTTTCTTGGTTGCACACTAGAGTATCTGGTGGGGATTGTTCACGAATCTGCCAGCATCCGTGTGGCGCAAAGCAAGCTCACTGATTCTGAAAGGCGCAGCGGGTAAGAGCACAAGGCTGAGTCAGCGGATGCAAGTGAGCAGCAGACCTTGGAGGCTGGTGGTTCCAGTGCTTGACCATTGCGTTTGCCGCGTTCCATTGTTGTCCTTTTCACAACCTGCTGCTCAGCAGTGGTCGTCACTGGAGGTGTGCCCAGATGCTCCACAACAACTCTGTCAATGATCTCCCGTGTCCGCGTGATCTGCATTGATCATATATGGGTTTAGAAGTTGTGTTGCAAGCATTAAATGGAAGATCCCGATATAGGTGACATTCATGCACCATCCCCTTCGCCAGTATTGTCCGAGTCATCGGCACAAAATCAACACATTGGACGAGTCGCTGTGGGTGTCCGCTTCCTAAGGACCATCTTCGAACACTTAAAAGCCATATGATATTATACGCCTGTTGCCCAATAGAGTATTTGCAGCCTTCTAACCCGTATCAACGGTACGTCCTCCAATGTCACACCAAGACATCTTCCTTCCCGAAGTTCTATTACCTTGGCGGTTCCTCTTGTGCGCAACGCAAGTGCATTGACATCGCTGGCTTGTGGTGATCTATCTGTCGCTCCAGATCTGGTAGATGTCGGCATGATTAAATCACGTCCCGGAGAAATTTTCTTGGACTTGGCTAGGTCGGCTGCTATTATCACCGACGACTCGTCCGGGCACTCCCCAACAATTCTTTATTTTGCAAGATCCGTTGAGCTCAGACCTTTGTGTTCACGGTATCTTGTGATCCACTAACAAGCCCCCGAAGGATTGGTGTCCCGACTTCGTGGCAATCCTTTCCCGTCCCTCCTGATTTGGCTTGTGCCCCAAATTCCAGCGAGGCAAGAGCGAGGAGCTCCTGCTCGCTACGGTACGATACATCAATTTGACACCTGAATATAGGAATAAAAAGACTAGCGATTGACTTACACACAAGGAAGCCGTCTTGCGAGCTCATCCCGGTGTTGGTACATCGATCTGCACTTACCGTCCTGCGTTGGTACCTATTGCAGCAAATTCATGGGTGAATATATGCCCTCAGCAGCACACGACCCGGTTGGAGCTGAAACTGAGGACGTCCAGGATCAAGTAGACAGGTTTGGTCCCGTGATGGTTGATGCGAAGCTGCGGTGTAGCTGATGTATTTCTTGCAGTTGCGACTTTTATCCACACGTTATACTACCTGGAAGGCTCTATAAGAATCCACTTGTGGATATACGTAAATATGTACGTGTGACACTGCTCAACGACATGCATGTCCATTTGGCGATGCAATCGGATGCTGTCCCTGCTTCAGGTTCCAAAGGCATGTTGAAGAAATAATAGAGAATCGTGACGAAGAGGATGTGGAGAAGATCAAGGCGGTTGTGCAAAAGGCAGTAGAAAAAATCCTGCTGGGAAAGAAGTTTGATGGGACCATCTCTGGAGCAGTCGAGGCCTCTATACAGGTGGGTGCATCAACTCATCAACTGCCCTCCATCAACATGCCAGACATTCAAGATTGATGTGCACACTAAGTTAGCAGGCTTCCTGCCCTGATTATGACTCTCTTCAACAGGAAGCCAACAAACGGATAAATGCAATTCTGGCACAAGAGGAATTGGAAGAAGAACAGGAGGATGCTGATGAGCCAGCGGGCATAGAGCAGAAGAGCAGCAGCTTTGCAGGCGCAGCGGCTGAGGGCTTCAAATTCATAGGCTCCTTCTTTGCACAAGCAGCCATGGGCGGTGCAGAGGTGCGCATGTAGCCGATCTGCCTTCCAGATGGAGTATCTTTACCCTGTGCTGGGTTCCAGTAATCACCATCTGTAACAAGAACCACAAGAAGGGGTGCAGCTTACCTGCAACTTGTTCTACATGCACCGCTGAAGTGTGCTTCTTGTGGCTGCAGCTTCCTGACCTGATGAGGGAGGAAGAGCAGGCCTACAACTCGCAGGCCATCGTGCTGCCGCTCAGGCGGCTGGCTGCAAGCGCAAGCACCGAGGCAGAGCACGATGCTCTGGTGGGCGGTCCTGGCATCAATGTACCTACTCCAGCAGCTCCCAGCTTGGAAGCTAGCCAGCAGCATGCTAAGGAGGGCCGTGAAGCACAGCAGAATGCTCTGAAGGAGCAGACCGGTGACACACTGTACCCTTCCTCTGGTGAGGCCCAATTAAATGCATATTGCCATCGGCATGTCCCTTTTGCAACAGGTGCTCTGAAGGGTTGCTACGCGAGCAAATACATGAACTGTTGGAGATAGGACTGCTGTGTGAGCTGATATTTGAGGTGCTGGCGTAATGAGCAGATCTGTGAATGGTGGTGCAGGACGAGAGGAGCCGATCAATAATGGCGCTACTGAAACAGCCAATAGCGACGAGAGGAGTGCAAAGATCCCACGCGTTGACCAGGTGAATACCACGACACTGGCCCTAAATTCCCAAAGCGTGCTATCAAGCCGTGTCCCAGGAGGAGATGTCTACAGGTTTTGAATGAATCACGAATTTCTCCCTGATTTTTGAAGGCGCTGTGATTTCCAGGGCGCCCCATCGCAAGCTGAGCAGCTGAGTCATCTCAGAGAGCCATGCGTTCCCGGTGGCCTCCAGGTATGATTGATGAAGGTTTCACTTTGAAGATTGGCATAGATATATGGCAGTATACAAGCAGTGGAATATTCGAGCATCTCTGCATAACTGGCAGTGAAATGTGCAGCACTGTCTGCAGGAGGAGGACTGGAACGTGCCAGGTCGAGGTGGGACTGCGGAGACGGCCAGCGAAGCCAAAGCATCTGATGTGAAAGGCTCCATTGGGCATGGCGATGCATTGTAAATCGTCACTCAAGTTCAGGCAACAGGAAGTCACTCATGATTGAGCAGCTGATGCTACCTGACATTGACTCTATCAAGAGAGGGCGTTAGTCACACATTGTCACCAGGAGGTGTCTTTTGTTCAACGATGATCGGAGAAGTTGACTTACTCAGAACTATCTGAATAATACGAATAAGGAGCCCTGCCTCTGTGCTCTTCTTTGCATAGGTAGTGTTCACACCGCATTATTTTTCTCTGAGTCCATGATTGGACATGTGGCAGCCTGTAACGTTGCAATGATTGTCATGTAACTTATTAACAGATGGGCAGAGATATTGAGATGGTGTTGACATATGAATCAACGCGACATCATGTGTTGGTTCAATTCATCAGGAGCATCATCTTTGCATTACACTGTTGATAAATACGGCGGCCCTGCTTTGAGCTCTCGCCTTGACATGAAGTTCGCCGGGATCAATCATATACAAAGCTACAAAGCCATGGGCTTGCTTACTCACAGGAACATCGAAACTGTTGGTACATATTGGTCACACAGGCTGCCCAGTAGGGCAAACATTTCTAAAGAAAGTGCATGCCCAGTCAATCCAAGTAGCAAAGACTTGCAACAGTGCCGATAAAATATACAATGAGCGAACTTCAGGATTTCAGACGGCGATCAGCCGGTGAGAGTCCTGCTCTGTTCAATGTGAGTGCATGTGGAACGCAAGAATTTGGAATTATCCCTTTCACAAAGGTTTGCTCTTCTCGTCCTTGAAAGGATGTTGTGCGTTGTCTTCTCACAATGCTGTGACTCACTGGGGCTTGACCGGCAGTAAGTCACCGATGCTGAGCTTCGTGACATGCGCGTCGAGTAGTTGTCAAACAATGCGCAGGCGCTTGAAGAGCAGCAGTGTGATGACCGCGCAGCCAACGGTCATGAGCACTTTGGGCAGCCACTCCTGAGGCGACTTCTCATTGCTCTTCTCTGCCGACTTGCCCTCGGCTGCTTGCTTGAAGGGGCGACCCCTGTGCATAAGCAACAATTATAAGTGCATCATCGACTGGGGAGAAAAAAATGTCTGAGGTTTCATCCTCTATGCTGTGCCCAGCAAATGCAGGACTTGCAAAAGAGGACCTTTCAGCGCCGAGAAATTGGCAAGCTTGTGACTCACAGCAGCTGGTGGATCTGGTAGCCCAGATTGACGAGCAGGTGCGCAGCGGAGTCCCTGATGTGCTGGCCCAGGTTCACAATGTTGGCAGCCACCCTCTCAGCAATGTTCTTGATGGAGTTGGAGCCTTCATGCTCTGGGTCCGCATCAGAAGGCACCTGCATCAAAAGTTTTAATTTCCTTACCACTGCGGGAACTGTTTCCTTTTCAAACATTACCTTGGCATCAAGAGATTGGAGATTGGAGAGCAAAGCATGCCAGAAGACAGGCACTATGCAAAAATGTCTACCGGGAGAAAAGCGCATACCTCTTCCCATCCAGCTTCAAAGCCTGCACGAGCAGCCTGCGGCAGGAAGGTGTCTCCGGCCACCTGCCAAAATATCACTTTGTCAAATCCCACCCGTGAAATCAAATTCTAAATCTGCATTGGACACTGACACGCGCTGCTGCACATATTTTCTAGCACACACTTTGGACTTAGTTTGGTAATACAAAGAAAGAAGGCTTACCCGGTTGCGGTCATTGATGAGTGTCTGCACAGTGGGGTCCTCCAGCAAATGGCGCAGCACCACCGATTGGACATTTGGCTGATTTAGCTGCACCACATCAGTCTTTTTTATCAGATCAGTAATTTGGCCAGCACAGACTGATGAAATCAGGCATCCAGGAAAGCCAAATGCGGCAGGGGAAAGGGAAGGGTAGGCACCAGGTTGTTGAGTGCTTGGACCATGTTTTCGCGCTCGCTGTTGGCGCGCACGACCTGCATGCCGGCAGCATGCATGTACTCGTTGGCATCTGTGGCGTTTGACTCATCGCTGTCTGACAGGTCGTCGCGCACTTCATGTATGGTAACGTCGCTGCACACCAGCGCCTTGGGAGCCTCCCTGAACAGGCAGCATGCCTTAAGAGGACAGGCAAACATGAGGTTCCCAGGCTGCTGATAAGAACGATCAGGCCTCCAATACAGGGCAATAGGGGAGACTAAAAGGAGCATACCGGGCGGGCATCCCCATGACAGTGTTGACGACCTCGCTGATCTCTTCTGGCCCAAACATGACATTGTTGTTGTACACATCTGTCACGAGCCACTCTTGGTCCACCTGCAAATACCAAGGGTGCTCTCTTACGACTCATCAACCAGAAGAGATCCTCTGAAGAGCGAAGAATGGTGCAGGACCTGAGACTGTCCGTCCTTACCTCTCCAATCAAGCGGTTCGTGAGGTGGCCCCCATCTTGCGCCTGCTTGACTGCCAAGGATGCATCCTTGTCGCCCTTGCTAGAATTGAGCAGGCCACCCCTGCATGTGCATGTTCAGAAATATGAAGTTATGGCATCCCACCGTAGCAGCATTTCTGTGCACGCTGCTACAGCTAGGACTCTTGTAACTGTCACTGTAAGCCCCTCACTTCACGGTCCTCGTCAGTCCTCACTTTTCAACTCAAAAGGCAAATAGAAGATGTAGGAAACGTGCACTCATGAAACCCTGATAGTCCCCAGCCTCACTGGCCCCCATCTCCAAAGGACGTTCTAACAGACAGGCCACATCATGCTGCCAACAGCTACAATAGGGTGAAAACCCGCATCTGGAGGAGGTCCTGATACTTTGGTCGCGCAAGCGAACCTGTTCTGGGTCTGAGCCCTGCAGTGGGATGACGATGGGGCACCGATCGCACTTGCTGTCGCGGCCACGGCCCCTCCACGACCGAGAATGAGTCGGCTCGCCATCGCAACCTGGCGCCGGAAATATCTCTGAAGCCAAGATAAGAAAGATCTTCGAGGACAAGGTTGGAGCATCAAGGACACCGTGCACTGACTCAGCAGTGACGTCATCTGGTTTGTGTGCACTTCTGGAATGCAACCAAGAGGATCACACTCAAACACTAGGATGGTATCGTCATTGATACTGGTGTGGATGGTCATTAAGCGCTGCTGCCGGTAGGGATATCTTGGATGATTGCTACCCTGGATCACCTTGTGATGGGTGATCTGATTGTGAGAGAAACTCAATCGAGGGAGCTATAAGGGCAACCGGTGCTCAGATTCCACGTTGTTAATGCTTGTATATGCACGAAAGTGACGGACCGTCGGGTAGTCTTCGCTTAGAAGAGCAGAGACCAACCTAGTACTTGAAGGTTGCAATGGAGATCAGTTCAGGGAAGTACCAAGATGGCTGTGACATTGCAAATCTATCTATATCTCAACCCGACTGGGATTGTCTGCCGGCGGATGCACTGGCATGCGTGGGAGCTCGCTTGAAGCCTCCCGCTCTTGCCTCAGCACGGCTGGTATCAAAGTCTTGGAGGTTAGGAATCTCCTTGGGAGTCACAAAACTGCAGCCCAAGCTGCAGAGCATAGTGGGGGGCCGTGGTTCCTTGTATCTCTCAAGGATGCGCTGGGATGAAATGAAGCACCTGCTGGTACTGCACTGTCCGTCTTCTATTAATCCTCAGCAAAGCCTCGCTTTGCGTTTGTGAATGACAGATCCAAGAAAATAATTTATTTGATACGTGTCAAGTGCGGGAAGTTAGGTTGTGGCACGGCGTCCATGCTTTGAAAATATGACAAACTTGGGCAGCTGAGATGTCGATCACAGTCTCTCAGAACATCATGATGTCCAGTGTAAGCATGAAAATGCTGTGCATCCGCAGACTGTATTCAGCGGCTGCCAGGAGCTGAATCTTGTGGCCGAGAAAGTGACAGCCAACTGCGCTCTCCACTTTGAGGCAGCACACCGACTGGCGCGCATCAAGATCAGGAGCGATTGCTTCGAGCCTGCTAGCTGCCGCTCAGGCTTCCAAGAAATGCAGATCTTCTTGGAGATCCTGCAGGTGGGTTTTCATGCGCAATGCAACCCACTGACTCTGAGGGCTTGTCTTCTGACAGCACATGAGGCCTTGCACAATGCATGCCACTGATTTCCTCAAGGCTGTTCTTGTGAGAGCGCATGAGCCTTGCACAATGCAAGGCACTGATTTGCTCAAGGCTGTTCCTGTGACAGCACGTGAGCTAAGGGCTGTGCATTCGCAGGCACGGGCACCAAAGATCACTGTTGACCTGGACGTTCACATTGACGGCGATGAATTTAAATCTTCCTATGACAGCTCGCTGCAGCCCCTTGTGAAGCTTCCTCCCAACGTCAAGGTGAGCATTGCTTACATTTCTGTGTTTTCTGGTCAAGCGTTCCTCTAAACGATGCTACATGGTGAAGTGTTTTATGGCGATTCACATGTGAAGACCTTTCCAGGAAGACACCTGTGTTTTTTGAATGTTTTCAACGTTGATTTACGGCTGTGAGCATATCAATGAAGTTTGATCAAGTTTATGGGGCTGCATGTGCCATGCAGGTCACTGCTCTGGAGCTGATTTACATAACCCAGGCCACGCGCAAGATACTGGATGTGGCGACCTTCAAGCATCTCACAGCGCTGGACATCAGGCTGAGCGGGGACGGCTTCATAGATGACAGCACTTTTGCGCTCGTGGGACAGCTGACACTGCTGGAGGAGCTGTCCCTGCACTGGCTGTCTCGTGTCTCTGAGGAGGGCCTGGCTGAGGGACTCAGCAGCCTTGCCAGACTCACCTCACTGAAACTCATTGATGTCACAAAGGTAATGCTGGCATTGCTATCATTCCCCGCTGTTGGGAGTCTCTTGAATGCAGAAGCTTTGTTTCTAAGAGCTGGTGCAAGTTTCAGCTGTGTCATGCAGAAGTTTGGGTGTGCAGGTGACAGACAGAGTAGTACAGAGCTTGCAGAAGGCCTGGCTGAATCTGGGGAGCCTGAGCCTTTCAAACTGCTACTTGCTGACAGATACATCCCTGGGTGTCTTTGAGTCTCTGCCCAGCATATACAACCTCTTTCTCAGCGGCAATGGGCAGTTCTCATCAAAAGCCATGACGAAAGTCAAGAGGAATGTCAAGCTGACCACTTTCAGGCAGTGCGGCGTTAATTGGGCTTCATCGATTCAGCTGCCGGGAGCTTGAGCTGTTTCTTTCCCGCAGCATTGATAACTTTCAACGCCATTGGGTATTTCGGCTGCAGCATAAAACTGAAAGTGCAGCTCCTGCATGGGGACTCTGAGGCTGTAATATGTGTGTAATAGTATTGTCATTTGCAACTTTAGGATTGCTTTTACCATGGATCCTTTAAAGTGCCACAAACACCTGTATTACTATTTGATGTCCATAGGTATTTATACAGATTGGCGATGGCAGTGATCTGATATAGAATACTTCTTGTATGCTACATGTGTAATTGCAGCTGTTTTTGTGTCCTGTAAAATGAGCAGCAAATGTGCAACAAAATCATAACTGAGAATTGCAATCGCATGTTCCACAGACCCCTTCATCTAGGACTGAGGATCTCATGATCCAAAGCAGCAGCACAATGGGTGTGTCAGTATTTGAGACGTCACACTTGCTTGACTCAAAGTATTGCTGAACAACATCAATTTGAATGACAATTGCAAATCTGGACCTTGAGGCCTCAGACAGCCCATTCAGAGCGTGTGCTGACACAGGCCTCTGACTGCCTGCGCATGCACCACAAGGTTGTGTTACCGTTTACACAAAGGCTTTAGTGATGGACACCACAGAAGGAGCAATGGCAACCACAACTGTACAATTCTGTTCAGGTACTTAAGGAGAGGTGCAGACATCACGGCAAAGCGATTGCCACAGGAAAGATGAAGGGCTGTTGTGCCAGCGAACACCATGCAGCGACGGTAGAATGATCCCCCGGCCCAGGAGCACTTAAGAACTCTTGCTGGCATCATTGACATGCGCGACAAAAAGCACCTGGAATGTGCTTGTGGCGGGCATCAGCCTACAGCGTTTGAGAACGGCTCATGAATGTGGCCAAGCTCAAGGCGCCGCAGGATACCCTCTGGCCGCCTCGCATCGGGCGGCATGCCACGCACATCTGCCACTGCGCCTGGTCCCTCCACACTCGCCTCTTTCACCAGCACACCTCTCGACACACCTGCACATTGTAAGCCCATGGATCTTGAGAGGCACAATCTCCATGACAGATGTAGAAATTGAGGCATGCGGCAGCTGCAGGAAACGAAACTGAAAACAGAAACGTCACAGAACATATAGGTGTAGACTTTGGTGATTTGCAAAGGCACATGATGCAGCGAGTGACCCATCCCTTCTGGAATGCCTGGAAGAGCTGCAGCCTTTTGCAAGCCACAATTCAATTTTTCTTGTGACAAGTGTGATCCAGGGAACAGGGCATTCTTGTACCTGGATTGCTCGCCAAAGCACTTTCTGTGCTGGGGGATATATCAAGCTGCGCTGATCGCGCAACCTCAGTCACAGGTCCGAGTCCAATCTGCCCGCCGAGCCCAGACCTGATCTGGGCAGCCAGAGACTGTCCTATAGCCTCTGCCGGCTGCTGTCCTGGTACTGGGCTGGGGGCTGATGCAGGGGCGCTTTCCGGCATGATCGCTGTCCCATTTGCCTCCACCTTGTTGGCTGCCAGAATCTCTGCCAGCTGGCCCCTGGACAGGGCAACTGAGAGCAGCTGTGATGGCAGCGCTGCACCACGCATAGGCGCCTGGGCGGATGCTGATGCATCTGCATTCTGCGCTGGCGGCTTCACAACACTCAATTGAGGCTCCGGTCCCTGTGTGGGTACCTCTGCGGCTGTGAGTGCTGCTTCTGGTGATGCACTGGCGTTGTGCGGGCATGCCAGCTGCCTGCAGAACTCCAGTGTCTCTGATGCCTGTCCCGGGGAGGCAGCTTGGCCCAGGGGCATAAAGTGCAGGAACGGCTGTTCGCTGCTTTCTGGGGCGCCACTGGCTTCTGGAGCCTGCATGACAGTCTGCAGCTCTTCTGCTCTCATGGGTGCTGGCGCAAAAAGGAGTGCCTTCTGTGCGTTGCTCGGGGCAGGCGCCACCAGGGAGCTGCGCATGATGCCCTCTGGGGCGACAGCATGCCCTGGTGCCTGGAGAGGGGGAGCAGGTCTCTCTGCAGAGGGGATGGGGGGTAATTCAGGGGCTGGGATTGATGCGGGCGCAGCTGCCTGCTGAGGAGCTAAGGCGCTGAGAAGAGGGCTGACTGCCATGCTACTGGGAGCTGAAGGTGCGGGCGCTGGTGCAAGAAGCTCTGGGAAGCCACCTTCGTTCCTGAGCTTCCCCTTCTCAACCTGCATCAGACCCACAAGAAGTTCTCATGGCGCCAATGCAAAGGACCTTGCATGCAGCATGCAGGCAGCAGACACGCACTGTGTGACAGCCATCACATCCTCAAATTTACATGCATGCGCATTTGTCTTCAAAGCCAGGGGACAGAGTGCGACACACCTGCTTCAGCAGACGAAGATCTGGGGCACAAGGTGTTGCTGCTGTTGGAGAAATTTGTTGCTGAGACGGTGGCCCAGGGGCGAATGGTTCAAACGGTGGTGTGGCAAGAGAGCTCGGGGCCAGGCCTGGCGCAGCAGGTGCCAAGGCTGATACACAAGTGAAAATTTTCAGGACCTGTTTTGGCGCTTGCTAGCACAATGATTTAGAGAATATACCGTATACTGGTCTGCTTCGGTAGGCAGGGAACTGAGGGGAAAGGCATATCAAGCAACACAAGGGGGGTGAAGAAATGACTACCTGGAGGCAAATTTCTCGGCCACAGAATATCTGCAGGTGGTGGACTACCAGCACCAGGATGCGTGGCTAATAGTTTTTGTTTGCTAAATTGCACCCCCGTGGGGAACAAGCCTGTGCTGCCATTTGTTGGGATCACCTTCCTGCAACAATATTGACCCTCATCTATGCTACATCACATGCAAATGGATCGAGCCCGGTCGGCCCTGACCCATCTGTGTGCAGATGCTGCGTACCTTGCCTTCACTGACTGACCGCGACTGATGTAGATAAGGAAATCCAGCGGCGCAGGCGGTCCTGCCTCTATCTCCCAAGAGGCACCCCAAGTTTTCAGCATTGGCTTCCAGGTTCTTTCTTGTGAAGTGCTCTGGGCGGTAACATCTGCATCTGATTCTGCGCACAACGAGAACACACAATTTCACTTCAAACCGATATTGAAACACTGCAAGTTGTGCTGCATCTGTTGGTCTGAAAACTGCCTTGTGGGAGATGCATGCCGTCTTACCGAGAGAGCTGCGGACATAGACACGTGATGGCACGCCAGGGCCTGCAAGCTGGAGAAATTGAACCCGCAGCCAGGTGCCATCTGATTTGTACTGGTCAGCTCGTACGACAATGCCGCCATTGTACCATGCCTGCATGGTTCTGCAGTCCACCTGCATGCATGAAGGAGGCATGCATGCATGCGCATGAGGAAGCCATCAACATTCCTGTTGATACATCAATATCAAGGTGACCGGCAGGCCAAAGCTAAATGAATGTCAACGCATTGTCCGCACGCCTCATCAAGACAGGAGGGAAGGTGCACATCTGAAAAGGCTGTGCAGTACCTGACGATATTGGATGTGGTGGCCATTGTCTGCAGATTCCAAGCTTCCAGCAAAGCTGGCCCATTGAGGTGCCAGCAATTTGATGGCATCTGGAGCACAGGTGTCACAGACTTCAACAACCTGGACTGTGACACTAGGAGTCACTGCGTTTGCTACCTGCATCACTGGCCAACTTCAGTGATTGCTGAGAAAGTGATCCCTTCCCATTATTAGCCTCTGCATGCATCAATCTAAGAATTGCTTCAGTGACAATGGTGTCATTGATGCAGCATTCCTGTCGTGCTTCTCACCTCAATGCAGGCACCACAGGCAACGCCTGGGTTCCACAATGCAGATCTTGCTGAAACTCTTGCGATTGCAATGTTTGGCCACGTTAAAGGCCCCAGTGGCCCAAATCCGCAAGACGTCGATCCTGCCAAAATGGAGTCTGCCTCTCCCTTCTGTTGCAAGCCGTCCCCGTCACTTTCGTCAGTCAGATCAGCTCTTCTGCAACTCAGCTCACAGGCACTTGCCGCTTGCTCAAGAAGGACTTACTGAGGCGAGCAGTGCCGTTCCATTGGTCCAGCTTCGCCACGGCTTTGATACGGCATTAATGTCTTCTGCTTGACTTGTATATCGCGTCAGCACGAAAAACGCAATAGTCAGAAGGACGCCCCTCCTCTTGCTATGCATAAGACTGCACGGCCAGGTCGTTCGCCAATCTCATTGACAATCCCTTTCTCCTGAGACATTAATCACGACCACATGGAGGACTTTTGTATGCAGTCGGCTGCTGGCAGTTGGAGCAGAGCCTGATTAAGGCAAGCATGCAATCCCAATCGCTGATTCGACAGCTGTTGTATCAAACATGCATTGCTGAAGGGATGCTGTTTCATGGATAGGATTAGCAAGCTGTTATTGAGGATGTTGAAGAAATCCTTAAACATGCAGCATAGTGATTGAGAAGATGCATGCATGCCGCTAGGGGGGCCCGGGCACTGCAGTTTTGCCAGAAATTGTCCCTGATTGTTGCCACTTAACACCACTCAGCACCCAGGCAGGATGGCACAGCAAGACTAACTATAAGACTTGACGCATATGGCGATATTTACATGGGAAAGACGTGCACATGCAAACATGGGCACGAGATGAGCCAAATTCAATTGGCCCCTCAAAAGACGCAATTCAATTCACGCACACAATTTGTGCGCCATCATCATGATGGCGCCACAAATTGTGATACAAATTGTGAGTATTGATACAATCTAATAAGACAATAGAATAGGAATAATCCAGTCGCTGACAGCGTCTGACCACAAGCGCAGAACACATGTCTTGGGAAGGCAACCGAGGGTGCAAGTTCAATGCAGGAAAATACCACACAATGCTGTTCTATCGATCATCCTCAATGCAGCGAGTTTCCAGACAAAAGACATCTTGCATGCGCATCAAAGCGGTGATCAAATGGACAACACTCATGCCCACATAAGAATGCAAGCATGCGAATTTCAATTGCAAAGCAAAACCGAACTTCAGAAGCTGAACAGAGCCACCAGGTTGGACCTAGTGACATGCCCAAAGCCGAATGGTGCTCAAATATTCCTCTGTGCACTAAGGAGCAGCAAATGCTGACAGACAATTGCTACAGGATAAAACTTCATAACCGGCCCAGAATGCAGCATATTTGATGTCCCTCCCACAGTTTTCCTGAGGCCCAAGTGTGCCACACACGGTGTGCAGGACATCACACCAGGGCTCACAATGTTCAGGATACTTAAAATTGCCCTCTTTTTAGTTTCACAGCTTGTTATAACACCACAAGTGCTGAGCGTTGGCGATGCCGCGCTTCACTAATGTGGGCTTCCTGCTTTGGTATGCCTCTGCTTTCCCTTCCTACTTTCCTTTATTTTCTCGACTCCTGCCGCATGTTTTCTGCCTTCCAGTTGCATCAACTTTTGGGCAGCCGCGCAAATACGCTCATGCTCCCTTTTCTGGCCGAGCTTTCGAGGTGCCATGATGATTCTCAGCGGACCTCCTGGCTCAGGAGATTGTGCAGCATCCCTTCTTTGGCAGCGGCGGCTTCTCCCTCCCATTCTCCTGGATGCCATAGGCCTTGGCAGGGCCGGCGCCGTCAGCCTTAGTCACACTGACACGTGTCGGCTGCACGGGTGTCACACTTGCGCTGGAGCGGCGCGTGTATCCTGCCTGCACGGATGCCTCCATCATCGCTTCATCTTCCAAGTCCAGAATGGAGCTGGCAGTGCGGGATGCCTGCACACAGACACACACATTTCCGGGGGCTCATCATGTATCCGTTGAACTTGCAGAGTGCTCCGCAAACCAGCCATGGGAGGGCAAGACGGGCGCCTGGTAATGTGTTGCAGTGAGGCATCGAATGTCTTTGTGCACCTGCCTGCAGGAGCTGTACATACCTGGTCCTTAGGATTGGAAAACGAAATTTAGTACATGGTAATGCAGGAGAAGGTGAGACAATTACCTGCATGGAGTTGCGGCTGCGCAGGTTGTCGGCCGGGACAAACTCGTGCACATCGTCCTCGAACATTGCGAAGAAGAAGGACGGCTGCAGCGCCTTGGCCACTGCCTGACTCAGCATGCCGTGGCGCGCCGCTGCCTTGGGCGCCCCCCGGTTTGCCGACCTGTCATAGTGACCATGCGCTTGATCATGTTGGTCAGTCCACCTTGAGCCCTCAACGATGTATTCATTGGACTCTGTGGCACTGTAGTTGAGCATAAAACCTGAGAGTTAAGGTGAGACCTACAGGATCAGACCAGGATCAGTTGTGGCAAAATTGAGGAAAAGAGCAGCAAAAGGGTCTTTACGTACCTGAAATGCAGACGCATGGTGATCTGCGGCTCATCGCCCTTGTCTGCCAAGATGAAGCAACATGTGAAGTCCCGCTTGCCCACCTCGCATGCCCAGAAGCGCGCCTGAGCCTCATCCTGCAAGAGATGCCACACAACGCTCTTGGCGCATGACAGAGATGGAATTTAAGAGATCAGGAGAGAGAGGCAATGTGTTAAACAAGGTGCTTTTGTCATTGCGCTGAAGAGACAATAAGGGAGACTTTAAGGGCTGACCTTGGTCTCATCCACGCACACAAACAGGTCCCAGAAGTTGCTGTTCACGATGGCCTTGTTTCCCAGACCTGGCCAACACAGTAATCATTGTCAGAAGCATTCAGCTATTGGCATGAGAAACTATTTTCACACCAGAGCTGATTCGCGCAAGCACAGAGAACGTCCACACAACTCAATAAAAGATGATTCCATGGCGCGGGGACCAGGAACAAGGAGTAGAAGATGTAATCACCTGCCAGGAAGGCCCAGGTGTGGTTTGCGAAGAGGATCTTGGTTGCTTCTCGAGTGATCTCGCACACGCTGATGGGCGAGCGGATTTTGTCCAGGGAGTGCAGTAGCTGCTCCTTGGTGCGGTTCTGCTGCTCCACTTCTACTGCCTTCTTGTAGTCGGCCTCCATCTTTGTCGACATAATGCGCACCTGCACAGGAGGGATCACCACCCAGCTGAGCGCAATTGAGAAAGAAAGAGGTGCAGACATCAAGGTCAGAGCGAGGGCCAGAGATGAGAGAAACGGCTGCTGCGCAATGGCATGTAATGCAAGGATATCACAATGACCAGCGCAATTGGCAAATGTCGGATGCATTCTGCAGATCTGTTTTCATATTATGAGATTGCTGACGTGCAGATGCTGGGCAAAGGTTGAGTGATCAGTCAGCATGCACACCATGTCCATGAAGATGCGAGTGGTCTCTGGGCTGAAGCCCTCCTCGCGAGGCTTCGAGTCGATGACCAACCTGCAGCATCGCAATAGTCTCACATGCAGCAAAACCAACTCTAAAAGTGCATCGAAATGGCATTGCGTTGGAAAGAAGAGCACAATATGTTGTAAAAGCTGCTGGAACAGAGAACTTACAGTGCGCCGACGCGGTGGTTCTTGGAGGACATGAGGGGAGCGCATGCATAGAAGCGTGCGCCTGCCTGCCGCTCAAACTCCGAGAACCTGCTCACAAGCCCATTCGTCACAAAAATTTTGGCACGAGCAGGACAAAGTAAAAGTGAATGGCAGAAGCAAGGAGAACATCAGGCTGTGAAATGCAGGGTGTGTGACTGCTGCCTACCTGCAGTCCTCACGTGTGTCCTTTATGATCAGCAGCTCCTGATCCAGGGGGACAGCTGCAAGGTTGGGGAGGCTCGGCCAGTCAGCCGGGTGCTGCACGCCAAAGTACTGCAGCTTTCCCCGGTTCAGCATTCCCACGCCTGCCACAGCAAATGTACCAATGCTTGACCGCCATTGTTCTTTTCTCAGACCCATCGATCAAGCCAGTCGACAGTTGCCCACCGAGTCTGAGGGGGGTTGAAGGGGTACCTGTAGCAGGGACGCGCAGCAGAGAGGACAGAAGCTTGCACATGCTCTGAAGCACGGAGTCTTCATCCTCTGGATTCTTTGATGCTGAGACGAAAGAGATGCGATGGGGTGAAGCAACAACTCCAGCTGCCGCCTGAGGCTGCTCTGGGACCGCGCCTCCCTTGATATTTGCATCTGCATCGCTTGCTTCCTGTGCAGCTGACTCCATGGCTCCTTGCGTTATGACCACTGGATCTGCGGACTGCAGGGCATGGTCCACGTGACAAATCAGTTGTGTCTTCAGGTTGGTACTCAAATAGTGGGCATGTTCTTATATGTTACATTTTATTCCTCATGGCGTCTACTTATAACGATGCACCAGTTCATATCTGTCCCCCGGTAAATGCAGATGTGCAGATGTTGGGGAAGGTGAGGTACTGTCTCATCTCCATGACTATATTTGTTCATTGATCAATTCTGATCAGAGGCCTCAAAATACTGCATCCAGACATAAAGATCGAGCGTACCTGCAGCGGTACCTGCTTGGCTGGCCCGTCAATTGTGTTCGAGGTCCTCACTGCTGTGGGCTCTTGCGCAAGACACATGTAAGGCCCAAAGGCTAGGGTTTGCCTCCTCCACCTCTTTCAAATCCGTTCAACCGAAGTGCTTCAGCACGACAAGATACGGGAGAAGCAAGCAGTGCTCGAGACGCGGTTTCGGAGACTTGCACGGCTTTCAAGCAACGTGTGCTTGAACGATCTCGCCGTGCATGATCACCACAGGCTGTGGCATACGAGAGCAGGAACGAGTGGGGGAATCCTCGATCCACTAGAAACGAGAGGAACAGGAAGGAAGAAGAGCGCGTTCGAAGGAAGCTAGAGACTTGGCCTTGGCAGCCGGAAGAAACCCTAGAGGCTATCCTAGGTTTCAATTCCTGAATACCACGGTGGCAGTGAGTCACCGCGGCTACCAAAAAGCAAAAACCTTTCGACACCTTCTAGCATCCCGAAAAAACAACTGAAGTCCTTCCTCCTATCAAACGTACCGTAAATAAATACTGCAAACAGCGAGAACAATAGAACTGACAGGATGTCGAGTCTTTCGGGCCTGGTGACTTCCCCAACTGTCGCTCCGGAGGTCGAGGAACATGTTACACATCGTGCCGTAGTTTGGCAAGGGACGAAGAAGATGGCGGTGAGCAAATCCAGTGTTTTTACTGTGTTTGGTAGTACAACATATCGGGGATGTCAGCGTGTAAGGAAAAAAAACCTCGGTTCGTCCTTCGGGATGGTCTAAAAATATCACCATGGTGTCTTCTCGAGTGATCTCGAGGGATCTCTACGTGCATACGCAGGTCATTGACGTACCTAAGCCAAAGATCACCAATCCGGTGCGTGCGCTGACCTGTGCAAGACCATTGTTTTATGCTTTTTGACTCGGGCTCCTGATCTCGGAAGTTGTGTCTCAGATCGACATCGTTTGATGGTGTTGCACTTCCATGCCGTGTCTGCAGGGAGACGCCATCATCAGAGTGACGAGCTCGGCAATCTGCGGGAGCGATCTTCATCTTTACTTGAACGTCATTCCTGGAATGGAGAAGAATGCCGTCATGGGCCACGAGGTCAGCGTTCAGATCAACCTTTTCCCAGTACAATTCCGTTGATTTTCCTGCTCATAAAGTGCATGTCTGAAAACAATGTGCCGGCCAACAATGTCTGCGCAAGTACAACTCAGGTGTAGTGCATTGGCACTTCTGTACTGACAACCTGCTGGTTTTTCCCTAGTTCATGGGCATCGTGGAGTCCGTTGGATCTGACGTCAAGAACATCAAGCCGGGCGATAGAGTGGTGTCAAGCTTTGAGATGGGCTGCGGCCAATGTTTCTACTGCAAGGTCTGTTCCTCCTTCACCCCGTGGACCATAGCCTCAAGTTTTGCGGACGATCTGATGTCGCATGAAGCAGCAAATGTGTTATAAAGCTCAAGCACCTAACGCTTTACAAACGCACGTGCACCAGAGGCAAATCTACAGCGGCTGCGACTGTACCAACTTCTCTGAGGTGGAGACAAAGCTCTACGGGCACCACACCGCTGGCTTCCATGGTACGCATGCCTGCACAACGACCTCTTGTTACTGCTGTACACTCATCATCTTCTATTAGATTCTCTTCTACACAGTATGCCTGCACATGCGCGGCAACAACATCTGAAAAATCTTCAAGTGATGATGCTGTTGCCTGTGGTCTTAAGCAAAGGAAGTGGCAATTGGCAGGGTACGGAACACTGACCGGGGGGCACCCAGGTGGCCAAGCGCAGTTTGCTCATGTCCTGTTCGGTAAGCTGGTTTCCCTCTCGAGCTCTGATTGCTGCCAAGCTCAGCTGTCTATCAACACATCTGTCCTTTCTCTTCTTGTCAGTTGAGCTTCACAGCATCCAGGAATTTAATGGTCCCTCCTGTGCATACACAGCTGATGTAAACTTGCTGAAGGTTCCCAGCCACCTACCAGACAGTAAGGTGCTCCTGCTGTCTGACATCCTCCCCACTGCCTGGCACGCCAACGAGCTTGGAGGTGTCGGCAAGGGGGACAGAGTTGCCATCTGGGGCGCTGGGCCTGGTGAGTGTGAATACTGCTCTTGCACTGCTTGCACACTGTCAAAACACAACCCTGAACCGTTCCTGCGATGATCAGCAAGATCTGTGCGAGTTGATTAGATCATTTTATGCATCTATTGCCCCGGCTGTTTGCAGCCCCGGCTGGCGGGGGCCGGTGTCAATACTGAGCATCGTGCCCACGGTTAAATTTTGCATGGATTTGGAGAGTTCATGAAGCGGTAGGATTTGTCAGGAGCCTTCACCTGCAGCTTGTCTACGGATGCCCCTTCCTCTGGCAGGAACAGCGTGAAAAATGATATGATAAGTGCTGATGTATCTGTGATGTTGTGTCCAGTTGGCATTCTGGCGGCCCATTGCGCATTCTTCCGTGGAGCCGAGCGCGTGGTGATCATCGATGAGGTGGTGGACCGGCTGCAATTTGCCAAGGAGAAAGTCCCCAAAGTGGAGACCCTCAACTTCAAAGAAAAGAAGGTGCGGCCGCTGCGCAGTCAGGCTGCTCTATGCGGCCTTTTAATATATCTGATGGCAAACCTATTCACACTTTCACATCTGCACTGATTTTTGCTGTTTGAAGCGACGTGTGCAGCCTCTTGGCTCAACTTTGAACTTGACCATCGAATTTGAACTTCGGGCAGGTGCCAGAGGCGCTCAAGGAGATGATGGGACCGTATGCCCCGGACGTGTCCATCGAGGCAGTGGGAATCCACTACTGCAAGAGCTGGGTGCACAAGTTTGAGATGGCCACTATGCTGGAGACGGATCCCTCTGAGACCCTCAATGAGATCATCTTCTGCACCCGCAAGGCACGCCGCTTTTCATGCCTATCAAAAAGTTATCAGTCTAATGCTCTGCAGCACTGATAAACTGCTGCACAAGCACTGATCAGATGTTTTTGTTGCACAGAGAGCCCCTGGAGTCTACTTAGAAACAGAGGATGATATCAAAGCAGAGACCATTGAACCCTTACGAATGTAGATTCGAGAGCTTGCATGCACGAATGATGATTGTGCTCGGCTATAACTTCATGCAGGGTGGAAGGATTGGCGTTGTGGGAGCCTATGCTGGCTTCACCAACCACTACAACATTGGGGCCTTCATGGAGAAGGGGCTCACCATGGCCGCAGGCCAGGTATGTGGCACCACTAACCGAGAATTTCCTGCCAGTGTTTTCTGGCCCTGCAATTGCAGCTCTACTGGAATAGACTCTTGCGTTTTATAGATCACAATCTGTGTCTGCCTGGGAATCTTTTGCTGGGTAATTGCTGAGTGAGTTGTGCGCGTGCTGCAGACACCTGTGCAGAAGTACTGGAAGGACCTGCTGAGGTGGATTGAGGAGGGCAAGCTCACCCCAGATATGGTGAGCCCTTACTTGCAGCAGCACACTCAGCACTTGCTCATTTCAAGGAGGCATTTGCGGGTTGCATATCTCATGTACGTGCTGCTCACCCTTCAGTGCTGTCAAAACTGGCCTTTGTCATGAGAGTTCTGTCTTGGATTTCTGCAGGTGATCACACACGAGCTGCCGCTGAGCAAGGGGCCAGAGGCCTACAAGACCTTCAATGACAAGACAGGCGGCTGTGTCAAGGTGGTGCTGAAGCCTTGGCTCATGGAGACTGAGGAGTAAGCGGGGAGCACACTCGTGGGACCACAGGGATTCAAGCACAAAGTAATTTGATTCACAAAGCAGATCAAAGAGCTAGGGCACCAATACTACATCTGCAGTCCTGCTGCTCGAGACTTCATTCTTACCAAGACTACCAATCACGAAAGTGGTCATCGTGATCGCTGCCGTTGATTAGTTTCTAGGCTTCTGATCTGTTCCCAGCGAGAACATCTGTTAAGATCATCTTTTTAGATCCTTCCTTGTCCTCCAAACTAGTGAGGATCTGCAGAGACAAAGCGCTGCTTATGGTCTGACTGCTGAATTCGGTGCATTGCGCACAAGTGCTCTTCTGACGCTCTTGAGACAGCCTGGCTGCCCACTCCAAGCGCTGGAGTGGAAGGTATTTCTGCTCTCATCCAAACTCCCTGTGGAGCATGAATGAGCATATTCTGGGGGTCGTGTTCAGTTAGCTAATATACGCATGCAAATGATGTACACCCACATGTGGGAGAGCCATTCTGTTAGTTTTATTGAATTTCATGATTATGCATTCCAGAACAGCGCTCCTGACGAGCGACATGGCATGATGTAAATTAATCTTGAATCATTTAGATCTTTCATGCATGTCTTCACATGAGGACATATCAAGGCTTGTCATTTCCTGAAGATTGCAGCTACAGTCACTCCAGATTACCAGCAGGCCCAGGCTTCCACAGCAAAACAGTATGATTTCCGGCACTAGAGACCTGTTCCCTCTTTGCTGGCGGGTTAACTATTGTCTGAACCTTGGGAGTCCTGACCTTGGCAAGAGCCGCTTTTTGTAAGGGAATGCTTGCATGCTGTGAAAGCCCCTTTCTTTCTTTTGGCTGCCCAATCCATGTATGTACGGTATAGAGGAAAATGCCAAGACAGTCATGTTTAATGCAAAGTGACCCAAAAAGTGTTCGAATAAGAGGGAACCAACGGGTGAACCAAAGCTTGTCTGTTAGGGATCACTGTACATTTCCTTGGTAGCTGTGCCTGACTCTTGATGCGCTTGTAAATACCTGCTTCATGCCTCTGATGTTGTCTTGGAAATCTGCCCAAGATCTGGTGGGCAGCAGACCGCAGGGACGGGCCGAGGAAAGAATGGGTGGGCCGTAGCTTGGTGCTGCTCTCATCTTGACGAGCTCGGAATCGGAGACAGAAGATTCTTAGACCAACCTTCTGTGTCGAGTGTGCATTCAGATAGTCAGTACTGTGGCGTCTCAGGATCCTTTTCGACGTTTGCTGAGCAAAGTTCGCAAGGCATTGTCGACGGTGAAAATGGCGGAGGACGACATGATGCTTGCGGTGTGCTGGGAAGGAAAGGAGAAGATGGAGGTGAGTTCAGGAAACAATTTAACCAATGTCAAGGACGGTGATGCGCTCCGCTGGCTTCCGATCGACGAGCTTGTTGTGACTTATGAGCGGCATGTGAAGTTTCCGTCAAGACTTCGAGATAACTGAAACAATTGATCTTGGATTGTATAGGTTCGCAAAGTTCCTCGACCGCACATCAAGGAGACGGTACGTTTGCATCCCTGTCTCCTTGGTCAAGTATGCGTCATTAGGTTTTCGGACTACGATGCCCAACCAGTAGAATTTGCAAGAAGCGAGCGCCCTGACGACGAGGATGTGATCGCAGACTGATGTCGTGCTCAAGATCACCAGCACATGCATCTGCGGGAGCGACCTTCACATCTACGAGAACGTCATCCCGGGTGCACCTGCCTTGCAAGCATGCATCCCTCTACTGTGCCAGCCACGCTCAATTCCAAACGTGCGGTCCATAAAAGCTTCTGTTGTCAGGATCTCAAGGATTCTTATGTGTGCTGCTGTAGGGATGGAGCCGGGTGATGTCATGGGTCACGAGTTCATGGGCATTGTCGATGAGGTTGGCTCAGACGTGAAGAATGTCAAGAAGGGAGACAGGGCCGTGGCCTGCTTCGACATCGGCTGTGGAAAGTGCTTCTACTGCCAGGTACTTTCCAGTCTCAACCCTCAAAAGTTACTATCGGCATTCACTGCCTGGTAGCAGTGCGGTTCCGCTTGCCTGGGCTGAATTGTGACCATTTCCAGTGCTGTGACATGCGTCCATGCATGCAGAGGGCCCTCTTCTCCTCCTGCTCCACCACCAACCCCTCCAACATGCTCTGCCCCCTCTACGGCCACAAAACTGGCGGCTTCTTTGGTGCGCGGCATTGCATCATCTTTCAGGCTGGCAATTGTTGTCCTGTGGTTGCTGTGATTCGATATGTGAAAAGATGTCAGCAACTTGGACATGTGTCACCGACTCGTTGTCACGGACCCATGGCAGCACTATAGGATGATCACAGCAGACTTTCATGGACTGGTATTGATAAGGATCATGTGTGCTGCTTGTGCAGGGTACAGCCACATCACAGGTGATCCAGCTCACTGAGGCTCTTGAGCACCCCCTGTGCATGCCTTCCTCCAGAAATTGTTTTTCCAGCCTGCAGAGCCTTGTCAGTACAGTCATAAAGCTCTGCACAATATTCTGCTTTTATTGTGTCACTGCCTGACAGTCTTATGCATGTGCTGATGGCATGTCTGCCTGCTGAAAAAAGGTGACTGATTGCATTCTGGCTCCCCAAATCTGCACAGGTGGCTACCCTGGCGGTCAGGCCCAGTATGCACGCGTGCCATATGGTGAATTTTGCTTCTTCCCTTCTGTACAGATGGTTACCTTTCACTGCTCGCGTATGAGCCAGTCACATGCATGACATGGCTGCCACAGCTCAGCGCATGCATGTGTCCAGGGGATGTGAATCTGCTGAAGGTTCCCAGCCACCTGCCAGACAAGAAAGTCATCCTGCTGTCTGACATCCTCCCCACTGCCTGGCACGCCAACGAGGTATGTTCTGTTTCCCCTATTTCTCTGGCACTTGCCTCCAGCACTTGAGTATGCACACATGGGGACAACAACCCTGGGTGTCTTGGTGCTGGAAACTCCAATTACTGACTTATGGGCCATGCATTTCTGCAGCTGGCATCTGTGGGCAAGGGAGACCGCGTGGCCATCTGGGGAGCAGGCCCCGGTGAGTAACCTCATGCATCATCTGCTACTGTCATGCATGCCATGCATTTTGTTCAGCCTGCTTTTTTCGAGCTCCAAATGTAGGATGACCATAGGTTGCCGCATGGCCTTCATGGCCTTCACAGGAATCTCAGACTAGACAAAGAGATTTGCAGGAGCACATGGGCCAGAAGTTGGAGTCCCTTGCTTTATCCCTGACTTGGTGGAGGAAAGCCCAAGAAAGAGAAGGTTATAAGGCTGCCTTGAAATGCTGCTGCAGCACACCTCATGTTCATGGATTTGTAAGGCATGTTGTAATAATAGTAATCACAGAAATATGACTGATCTGCGGATGGTGTGTGCAACAGTGGGCCAGCTGGCGGCGCATTGTGCATTTGTGCGCGGTGCAGAGCGGGTGATAATCATCGATGACATCGAGTACCGCCTGCAGTTTGCCAAGGACCGCATGCCCAAGATTGAGACCATCAACTTTGACAAGGTCAAGGTGTGCACTGCTGACTCCACCCTCTTACAGTCTCAGCTTGTGCCACAGAACTTCAGGCAGCGCCTTTTAGAACATGGCATGAAAGGGCAGATTCATGGTTTGCATGTCCTTGTCATGACCAAGTTCTGAAAGGCGCTGCCTGAAGCTCCGTGGCACAAGCTGAGACTGTCCTTTTATGACCGTTTCCGCAGGTATTGTCTGAACCTGCTGTGGGTGTCCTGTCACACTGGACCAGCTATTTAAGATAAGAAGTTCCTTTGTGATACGCTTTCATTCATGGCAGGAACTATGCATGTACAGGTGCCTGAGGAGCTGCACAAGAAGTTTGGCACGACCACTGCCCCTGATGTGGGCATCGAGGCGGTAAAGCTTGCTTATTTTCTTCTTCTCTGTTCTCCTGCCAAGCTTCGCAGCTTTGCAAATTTCAACGCCTATCAGCTTTTGGCCTGGAGAACTCATGAATTTTGTATGTGCATCAGGTGGGCGTGCACTATGCCAAGAGCTGGGTCAGCAAGCTGGAGATGGCCACCGGCCTCGCCACTGATCCCAGCGACATGCTGAACGAGATCATCTACAGCGTGCGCAAGGTGGGGGCCCCCTACCAGCCCTGGGCAGTATGTCCCTGTATCACAGTCCCTGTGGGGTCTGCTATTGATGGCGTCACTTGGCATGCCTTTGCCAGGCTCCAAGATGCCTGGCTTGCTGAATGATTCATGTTGGCACACACACACAAGTGTTAGGCACTTCATGGGTGGCGGGTCATTCTGCCCTGATCTGTTTTTCTGAAAGATGAGGGCACTGCGGCGTCCCATCCACGAGGTGCTTGATGTTTGCTGCCGAGCGCTGCACATGGACTGCAGCTGACATTATTGTGCTATTTGTCTAGGGCGGCCGCATTGGCATTGTGGGAGTCTATGTTGGCTACACCAACCACTTCAACATCGGCGGCTTCATGGAGAAGGCCATGTCCGCCGCTGCAGGCCAGGTGGGGCGCATGCATGACCCATTGCTGGCATTATGCCATTCACAAATGATCAACCAGGATATGCATGACAGCAACAGGAGTGCACTGCATGCTGCTCCACGTCCATGCTCACATGTAGGAAAACTGCAGGGCAGGCATTCCCAGTCATTGCAGAGCCCTGTCCTCCCTTCACCTTCTTCCTGGCTGATTGTGGACCTGCGTGTCATGCATGTGTAACCCTTCAGCGACGATCTTGAAGGCATCCTTGAGAGTGCTTGTGTTGCTGCGCAGACTCCGTGCCAGAAGTACTGGCCCCACCTGCTCAAGCTGGTGGAGGAGGGAACGCTGACACCGGACATGGTGCGCACTGAAGACTCCTTGACTGGTCTTTCTGGTCCTAGCCCCCAATGGCTGTTTAAAGTCTTCCACTAAAGAAGCGGGCTCGCTGCATGCTCCATTTAAGATGTTTTTAATAGACCAGACATGACCTCAGGGACTCCCTCGGAGGGGCTCAGCTGAGTGAGAGACCTATCATGCAGCTTGTGCTGACAATCTGCGTGTGCAGGTGATCACGCATGAGATGCCTCTGATCAAGGCGCCGGAGGGCTACAAGCTGTTCAACAACAAGGAGGAGCACTGCGTCAAGGTGGTCATGCACCCCTGGGACGGGCAGGGCCAGGGCTGAGTGTATGCTCCGCCGCTGATGCACTTGTCATGCCCGAGGGATTTGCACGGGGCCCCACTGGTCTCTGCAGCAAATTGCAAGAGTGTGTATTGCAGCATGATGCGTGTTTTTGGCAAAGAACAAACGCTGGTGACTGTTCGGGAGCGCATGAATGCTGCCTGGATGTGAGGATCAACGTTGAGCTGCTGTTGTCGTTGGTTGTGTATGTTTGCTAAATGCATGGTGGCCATCATATTGCCTCAATGTGACTGCAAAGGTGCTAAAGGCGCAGAGTCTGACCTGTCTGGTTGATGTTTACAGTGCCTGTCTATTTTTGAATGCTTGAGCATCACCGTTTCCTGATCTCAGCTGAACTGCATATATTGTATCAATTTACTACTGTGCTAGTAGGAATGTTTGCAAACAATCCCTGTGCCAACCGAAACTGGCTTGAATGAAATCAAAAAATTCTGGATGTGCTCTCAAGCATTCACTCTCAGCATCCACGGGGTCCTCAGCCGTCAGATTGCTTAAGTTTACCTACATGCTAGTGACATGTTTCCTGGACCAACTAGCTCAGCCTGATCTATCTTTCAACATCTTTCAGCAACGCCTGGATAGCAAGAAAAATGTGGGCGGTGAGACACCTAGAGAGTACATATCACGAGGGATCTTCTCACAACACCACCACCACAAGCTCGAAATTTCTGACACAGCAAACATGCTGAGATGTAACGCGCGCTCAAAATACTTTAATTCTGAATACTTTATCCTCGCCCTCATTTGTCAACACCGCCCGTCACCCTCAGCAACCTGTTGCCTCACCCTAAAAATGTTCCTGTGTTGCAGCAGAGCAGTCCTCCCCGGTGTCCACACGCTGTCATCTCTCCACAGCATCATTTCTCCGTGGTAGTCTCTTCAGCAAGTCCCAAGTGGTGACGTCTCTCCAGCTGAACATTCTTCTCTGCAGCACTCTCCATGGCAACACCCACATGGTGTCCAGGGGACTCTCTTTGGTGTTGCTGAATGGCATTCTCAGCAGCACCCCAGCGGGTGTCACCTCTCCAGGGCATTCTTCTCTGTGGCATTCTCCTCGGCCACGCCCTCCTTGGCCCTTGCAGCCTCCTTGCTGGCACTGCTCTGGTAGGTCAGCAACTTTATTCTGCAGTCCCCGGCATTCCACACGCGCTTTTCCATGCGCATTTCCGCCCCTGAGGGGTTCAGCACGCTCACAATGGCCTCCTCTGTCTCAGGAATCTCCCTGTACCCCAGCAGCACCTGCACGGCCCCCACACCCTCACTTTCCACCAAGATACACTCTGCACTGCGCCTGTTTGCCACAATGCCTCTCTTGCCACATCTCAAAAGAGCTACAGCATTGCCCAAAAGAAAGGCACATCGCAGGCAGGCGACCCTCACCGGTGGTGCCTACCAGAAAGGACATCAACGGTCATAGGAATATCATAACGCTCCTTCATAAATATATGTTGCAGAGCATTTCTAGACATTAGTGCCACAGCAATGGCAGGACAGCCAAGCGGCGTGTGGGTGGGGTGGGATTCACAGTAGAGCGGACCTGGTCGACTGCCTGTGCTCGCACTTGCAGGGTGGCGTAGCTGAGCTGTTCGTCCTCGGCGCAGAGTGAGCTGCTGTCCTGGACGATGAGTTTGCAGTCGCCGTTCATGCGCGAGTACACCACCAGCGCCTTGGGCTCCACAGCCACCTGCAAATGTTCACCCCCGACACGGCTAGTCTCATTTGGCATTCATGTGTTGTCTATTGTGCATAGCATGCGGTGCAGCTGCCGGCATGGGTAAACGGACTGTGTGGATGTGATCCATGCAGGCACTCTTCTGTATCGCCTGCAATGCATGCGGAGTGATCACCCTCTTGATACAGTATGGCGGACATCTAGAGCCCTCGCTGACTTGCATGGTTGTAATGAGGCAAAAGTTAGTGCGGCAACTCTTTGACTGGGGCAAGGTAATTTGAGTGCTCAGTCCGCACATGGACAGAGGCGACAAGCAGCCACGTAATGTGTGAGAGTAAAAAGGGGAAGCCAGCAAGTAAAGTGGTGTTTGGCAATGGCCTTGCCTGGGTGAGCAGCTTGGCTGAGTAGGCAGTGAAGTTGGAGGAGACTCCCAGGGGCAGCGAGTGCCTGTCCTCAAAACGAGTCAGGCCCTGGAAGGCCACCTTCTCACACACTATGTTGATGTCCGGCCGCCCTTGCTCCTGCACCATGCATTGCATCGTATTGGCAACAGTCCCTCTAATGTCAGTTGACCCTTGCAAGTGTGTGCAAGCAATTAGGTACCTGCTGCGCAAAGGAAGCAGCAACAAAGTCGTTTAAAGAGAACTGATGGTTACCTCCAGAGATGTTCTGATGTTGAGTTGTACGACCAGGATCTGCAAACCCAACAAACAGATTTTCTCAGACTCCAATCCGAAATCATACAGACTGGCAAATTGCCTCCCCGCAGCACAGGTAGAACTTCCAAGGGGCGACAGCAACGATGATATAACATTGAACGACTGATTGCTGAGTCAGCCTCCACACAAGTGCAAGCATGGCAGAGGTGGAGGCAGAGGGAGCACCATGGAGTCGAGGCGCAGGTAGTCTTGGGCCTGCAGGTGCTCCTCAACGCTCTCCTCGCTGCTGCCCGAGTCCCGCCACTGGTTGTCGCACACCACCAGCGCACACTTCACGCTGCCCAGGTCAACCTGCGACAGCATACGCTCATGAGCCCTGCAGCTCCCATGCCACGGAAGCATGGAAACCCGCCTACGGGAAGTGCATGCGCATTACAACTGCCATACGCAAGTCAATTGAGCGATGTTTCACTTGCCTAACCTCTATTTCGCTGGGGCATCAAGGCTACGGCGATTTATGCGGCAAGTCAAGGGCAAGGGCAGTGGCCCTAGCTAGGCAAGGAACGGATGATCCAACAGTTCAGTTGTATTTGTTAAGCAGTAGCAACGTCCATTTTCACCCACTAGCAGGACCTTGAGCTGCTTTGTCCAGTAGACGCTCAGACTTTCTCTGAGTCTTCTGTCAGCAGGCGGGAGCATGTACGGTATTGGCATATATAAGTGACCAGCAATGATGACATCTATTTGAACTGATGCAACCACCTTCTTGAAGGACTCGCGGTGCAGGGGGTTGGCCTCGATGTGGCGGATCGCGATGCGGCAGCGGCCCAGGCGCTTGAGGTGGCGTGCGATTTCCTCACCCTCGTGCAGGTTCATGAGGGTGACCTCGCTCCCGCGCGGCAGCCGGTTGTTGCCGTGGTCCAGATCGCTCAGCAGCTCCAGCATGAACGGCGTGTCCTGCCACCCGCAGATCAGCACCGCCTGCCATGCACACGCAGCAATTACTTTTATCCCGTTCAAAATTCTGTTCAACGACCTGCCACATTCCAGCATCCCTAGTACGTGCCACATGCAAGCAGATAGCCTGCAGCTCCACAAGGCAACCAGGTACCTATTGACATCTATAGATTTTGACATTATGACACATACTCTTGGCAGGCTATAACCATTGGAAATTAGATTCCTGCTCATGCATCCATGCAGATGTGGGCATGAGACATTCACAGCATGGAGACCTGGAAAAGGCTTTATACCCCTCCGTGACAGGAGAGTCTCTGTCAATACGCCATAAAAAGAAAGCACATCTTTGGGGCAACACTGTTTAGTACTCTGCATGTGGGAGCAATGGCGCATGCCTCACGGTTGCCAAGGCCTCCGGTGAATTCTGGTGAGACAATGTAGTACATGCCGTCCCCTTTCTGCTGCCCGGCTGGCATCATCTGCGCGTTGCCATTACTGGTGCCGCCCTCCTGCTTCGCCTGGTCATCGCCATTTGCCAGGCCCAGCTGATGCCCTACAACATCCACCCTCTCAGCATGTCAGCAACCTCCCCAATCAACCACGCTGCAGCATGCAATCAAATGGCGAGGTGCATATTCCATGCTCTGTCGCTATGTTCTGCATTCTTCTGTGAGCCAGTGCTCAGATTTGGCGCAGAGTCACATTCAAAACAGGTCGGCATGGTGCACCAATCGAGTAAGGTGATGCATATAAACCACCTCAGCCCCTTGGCTATGTTAATTAACGTTGGCAACAGAGCCACTGCGCATCTTTGATGCAGATCAGTATGCGAAACAGGGCGGCAAGGCAATACCTATCCAGGCGAGGGGCCCGCCGCGCTCCTCGGGAGCCTGTCCGGCAGGGGTGACATTGAGCAGGGGCTCTTCGTCGCCTTCGATGGAGCTACGCGATACGCGGATGCCCGTGGGCGCCTCCTTGCGCCGCTCGTACTTCTCCGGGTCCCAGTCCCCAATGCCACCCACCAGCGGCGCCGCGAGCGGCTGGTACACGCCGGGCGCCAGCCCCGTTGGCCGCATCATGATCAGATCATCGTGCGGGCCCACCTGCGCAGCGCAGCCCTCTTCTCAAGTTCAATGTAACTCTGCCAAATTATGAGCAACAAAACAGCTTATGTGCAAAGCATAGCTGCAAGAAGAATGCATCTCGGGGATTCTTCCGGACTGCAAGACGCACAGGAGACGAGCAGGTAAGACTTGGATTAAGGCACAGGCTAAGAGCAGACAGCAGTGGGGTCCAAGATTAAGTTGAGTGCACGTGCTGGGAGGGGAGCTCCAGAGTGAGTGGAAGGCACAGGCAAAAGGCAGGCAGCAGTGCTGAATCACATCGTCCAAGCTAGTGTCCCCAGGAAGGGAAGCTCCAGGGTAGAATGTAGGCACAAGTTAAGCAAGCAGCAGTGGGTCCAAGCTAGTATTGTGTGGGGAGCCATAGAGTGAGATCGAGGCACAGGCACAGTTGAGTGCGTGTGCAGGGACTAGAAAAGCCGGACCAGGGTGTCGGTGGGTGGTGCGATGTCGCACTTGCCGCTGCGGCGGTTGAGCAGGCCCAGCACGGTGCCATCCGCGAATTGCAGCGCCAGCTCGCCATAGGGAACGCCCACCAGCTGCGGAAACTTCTCCAAGAACACCTGCGACGGCGACGCAAAGGACCAAAGCGCCTTGGACACGTCCGCCACCGCTGGATGCTGCACCATGCGCGCCAGCCTGGACAGCCCACATTTGCATGACACTCAACACTGTAGTGGTCAAGGAACGTAGCTGTCAAGGACATGCAAAGGGCAGGGGCAAGCATTTCTGCGTCATTGTCGATTTGGCGAGAGGAAAATCTTTACGAACACTCAGTACTGCAAGTCCGTGGTTGTCATGTACCACATAGTCCGAGGTATGGTGTTTACTCAGGGGGGGTGGTCCAAACGCGACAAAGTTATGTATCAGGGACGGAGGTATGGTACAGGGAGTGCTTGCCTGCGTGCGGTGACCTGTGTGGTGGGCACAGCAATGATGCGGCGGGAGCAAGCCGCCTGCAGCAGACGCAGCGCGTTGGGTGTCCTCGCCTGCCAGCCACACACCATGCTTCCGCTCAGAGCACAGCTCACCAGACTCCACACGCCCGCTGAGTCTTCAGCAATTCAGAGACGCTTCATCAGGAGCCCCAGGCGCGCATGCAGGTCGGGTGAAAATTGTTTTGAGCATTGGCATTTTGGGTCTGACCTCCACAACAATTTGGGCGCGCCTCCCGGCAGGGCGATCCAGCTCATCCAGCAGTACAGCAGCCCTGAGTGATTGCGCGTCGGCCTCGTCTGGACACCTGTGCACACAGTGCAGCAATGTGGGAAGCATGCCAATGCTAAGGGTGTTGAAGATGCGCTGCCAAGGTCTCTGTCCATGTGCATGTGGGTTATGGTCTTTGATCATTACAGGGAAATATGCACAGAATTGAAGTGCCACAAGTTGCTGGGGTGTGACCTGGAGGAGTCAGCCACGATGATGGCAACAGAAGCCCATTCAGCCCCCACCTTTTTCAAGTCCCCAGGGACCAGCGGGCTTCCCTGCACACAACACAATAAGGAAGTCAGTGGGACACCTGAAAGCTGTTTCTAACGAGTTTTCGAGGCTAGGTGAACAGCAATTACCAGACCCAGATCAGAGTGGCTTGGTGTGGACAGTGCGTTGCTATTTTTGAGATGTGAAGAGGTGCACCTGGCGGAATATGAGGGTGGACTTGTATCTTTTGCTGACTGGGATGGATGACTTGAACATCTCCTCCATTTCCAATTTTGGGCGGGCGCTCAAGACAGCAATGGCTCTGCCTCCAGTGGCCTTGTAGGCAAGGCAGGTCTGCACACACACACATGAGTTTGTGATGACCTTCACGCAGTTGAAAAGCACACCTAGACATCGGGTGACTTTATAATATAGAAACTGTTGATATTAAATATCTAGGCACTGGGATTTTGCAATGCTTACAGACTTTTTGCTGCAGTGAAAGAGAAAGACGGCCCTTACCTGCTCCAAGATTTGTGTGATCATCTCGATGCATCTCTGCAAAATTCACGCACTTGAGATTTAGAATGTTCTCTGAAACACATATCTGACACCAAATGGTCCTGCAAAAATGAGTACAAATTGAGTAGTATCTCAGCAGATTCAGAACATCACCTGAGACTCGCCCCAAGCCAGCACCACAACCTGCAACAGATTTCCATCACCCTGATTAATCAATCAGTGATTGTCAAGCTGAGCCTGTCATGCAACTTTCTGAAAGGAAGTTGGTCACTGTCAGGGACAAGGGCATAGGGCAGCACGTACATGATCAATCTCAAACAGATTTCCGCCAGTCTTCACATTTGCCTCAATGGCACCGCGGACGCTCTGCTGCACCAGTGCCACGGTCAAAGCAAAAGCAATCAGCCCGCTCCCTGCCACGCATGCAAACGTCGATGGACTATGTGCTTGAAAGCGTCACCTGCCTCCTGTCAGACGCTGCATTGCATGCATGCTGACGCACCTGATATTGCCAGAGAGAAGCCTCTTTCCAGCGGTGAATCCTCTGGGCCTGGCAAGCCGTTTGCAAAGGACAACAATAGAAATACCTGCAGGTCGGACACACAAGAGGTTGCAAATCTGGATCGCAGTATCATCCTTGATGGCGCCAGTGCTGAACCAGCATATTTATGTGCGCACACCAGACCTCACCCTGTAAATGTCCTGGCCCAGGGTTGCTGTGGCGCCGGACGGTAGACTCCGGTAGATCAGAAAGTGCCGCAAACCAGCACCGATGAAGATGATCGAAAGATTCAGGCCGATGAGGAATTGGAGGTCACTTGTGCTGCCCTGCATGATACCCCACGTCCGTCACATGCCTGTTGATCTGCGTATGGTAATTGCCAGCATTACTGGATTACCTACATCTGACTGCTTGACTCACCGTCCGCCAATTGTAGTATGAGTAGAGCGCCCGAGCCCATCTCTCGCCTAACTGCTCATACCAATGCGTCTGGGCAACCGCCTCTCGCTGCCTTCTTTGGTGACCTGCTTGAGAACCATTTTTGGATTCCGAGAAGGGATTCATAGCTGTCTTCTCCAGCTCCGTCCAGAGCTTGTCCTTCGATGCTGTTTGCGATCTGCCATGGGGTGCATGAAGTTTCAATTGCATTGCATGTATTGGTGCCGCTAAATACTTGTCTTTATGAAGCCAGCCCATCTAGCGAGCAGCCCTCATGCATCATGAGCTTTATTATCGTATTGTCATATTGGTCGACTGACCTTTCCAAGCTCCTCGCAGCGCTATTTTCCGTATCATTCTGCTGCGATGCTTTTATTCTTGAATTCAATATTCTTTTATGATCGTGTGGTAGGCGTGATGAAAAGTGTCGCGCTCTGTGTGCTGGACTTGTCGGGATGCCAGGAATGCGAAGATGCCAATAGACGCCATTTGGCAAGCAATGCGACCTGAGCCTGACATGTGCCTGCATTTTAGAAATTTGCAAGGTAGACTTTTGCATTATTTGCTGCAACTGCAGACGTTTGTCCTGCGAATTTGATGCTCAATGCTTACCCTCTTCCCACCCTTGAGGTTTTGCAATCAGAGGTCCCTGAATATCTATATTGCTTGCAATGGGCCATCGCCGATGGCCACAGATCGCCAAAAGCGCACTCAAATCGTCTGCAGTTATCAAGAAGCGTGTACCTCTCGCTCCGGAAGCTCTTCCAGGATCCGCTTTGACTTCCCATCTCAAGAAACATCTCCATGGCACGGTCGCGGTTTGTGCTTCACGTCGAGAACTTGTCGTCCGTCACGAGAAGTAGTGACGTGAAGTAAGCCTCGTCTCCTGCCAGAAGTACCTTGTTGAAATATTGTTCATCTTAACGGAGCCGATTGCCGTTAGCGTGTGGGGCATAGCGTCCAAGGTGGCTCCTCGTCGTGATGACAGGACTGCCGCCAATCCGTTAATTGCGTGACCTTTACCCTACCGTTTGTGCGCAGGCGAGAGTTTGAGTACGCAGGCCCAGTTTACGAAGTGGAGAGGTAAGCCAGCGCGCAGGACGCCTGTATGTTCTAGAAGCTCTTCGAATAGAAGCTGACATGCAGCTGCTTGCAACTCCCAACTGATTGCGGGTTGTTGTGCTACAGGGACTACAAGACGAGGTCAGCGTTGGTGGAGATGCGCAAGTGCGTTCGGTTCCTTCTCCTGATGGTGCTGAGCTCACTTGTCTGGAATGCCAAAGAGACCTGCTGCTTGCCCAAGCTAGAGGATTCCTCTCTTGAGAGCAACGCATCTTGCATGGAATATTTTTGCCAGTGACAGTATGCACAACATACCACCTTGCTTGATTTCAGGGTGTGCCACAATGTGCCACACTTACCCTGCGTCCTGACGGTCAGGGCCACCAGTCAGCCTCAATCCGTGAAGGTTTTCATCTCTACTGTTTTGACCACCACACCTAGCATGACTCCATGCAATGTACTTGTCCCCGTATTTGTGTCTTGCTTTGCGTTTGTCATCAGGCTGCAAATGGCGGTGCCTGTGGGTTCTTCCCAGCAGCTCGAGTTGCGCAGGAAAATCGGTGCCATGGTGCATCATTTGGTAAAGGACATCTTTGTCAGGCCTTGTACAAGCGAGTGATTACGTGATCTGGAAGGAGGGCGCCAAAGAGTGACGAGTCGGCCGACCTAGCAATTTTTGCTGAGTTTTCCACCTCTATGCTTGCAGGGCTGGAGATGCTGAGTACGCATGGAAGAAAATGGATGGCATCTTGGTGGACGGGCGGAAGTGGAAGATAGACTACGCCACCAAGGTATGTGAGGCTGATGATCCTTGCAGTTCCTCATGGTCTGTTTTTGTTTAGTACACCCAATCCTACAGAGGTGCTCAACGATGTGTGAGTATGGTTCTGAGCCTGCCCAAATATAAACCGAATAGCCAACTGCAAAACAACGCAGAATTGCAGAAATGATATGTTCTGTTGTCCTTATCGTGCATCCTGGCGTGCAGGACGACTTCAAGTTCTTTGGGTGGAAGCTTCCTGAGGAGATGTACACACCATCACCCTCTCGCTCCAGGTAGACTCCTCAATCCTATTATCTTCATGGCATGTTAGATATACCATGTTGGGATCCTGTTCTGAACAGGAAGTCTTTAGTTATCTAAGCCTTGGTTTGCTGCTTAACTGTACAGGTCTCCGCTTCGAAGCACACGATCCGACTCATGAGTCTAGCCTGAGGTCACAAGTCTGCTTTCATCAGCTCCACAACAGACTGTTCGGCTTCGCGCTGTCTCAGACATTATTTTGGGAGTGCAGGTCGCGCTGAGAAGGCCATTTCTCTGTCCATCACAATAATAACAGCCACTGCTTGATGTGTACAATATCCTTGTCATAGTTGGAGCCTACATGGCTGCTTTGGAATTGCAATGAGGTGTCTGGTTTCAGAACCCTGGTACATCAAAATGCCATCATACTCTGCTGCGGAGCGCTGTTGAACAATAATTGATTAGCCAGAGTTGACTGGGACCTACTTGTGGTGTCTGTTACTCTATGGCATGTACATGGAATTTGCAGTAAACTTTGAAAGAGCAGAGTTGTTGAGTACCCTGAAGAAGTTCTTGTTGCGCTGCATGAAGTTTATCAACTTGTAACTGAAACTCCCAGATCCAATCTAGAGTCTTGATCAGGACTGTTTCAGATCTGACGGTCCCTGAAGCAAGTCTTTCTGCCATAGTGCAGTAGTTACCGTGCTTATCCAAAAAATCGCACTGCTTCTCAAAGGCCAAATATCTTGACCAGGCCTCCTGCTTCTGGTGTCCTCAGACAATTATGGCCTGTTTCAATGAACCTCAGCACCTAGCGTCTACCTGCCACTGGCCAGGCTGGCACAAGACTTCACAAATTCACAACGCCAGCATTGCATCCTAAAATCACATATATCTAAGAAACAGAGCTACTGAAATATGTTGATACTGTAGCTTCACTGCACTACGACGTGAAACTCTGTCATCCCGTGGCAGTTGTGTAGGGTAGCCATAGATGTGATTTTATTCATATCATACATGTATATAGGGGTGAAAGGGTTCCCTCAGTGGATTTTGGGTGGTCATTACAGCAGGAAATCGCAATTTTACACATTCAAAGGCGAAAGAACAGTGTTTTAGAAATTTTCGATCTCAGGAAGTGGTGAGTGTAAGTCTCACGATCTGCTCTCTATGATTCATCAATAATTGGTAAAATCTTGCGATTATAACTGGACATTGCTTCATTGCAACTCGTGCCAATACCCTTCTCTACCACCAACAGGTCTGTTTACTGCTGGGGTTTTAAGAAGGCAGCCTTAGACCTATACTCTGCCTCAATACAGGTCTTGTACCATCGAATGCCTCTATGCTGCCAACGTGTACCTGAGATATCGGGGTATCGATGGGAGACAGCGCCAGCCATGCCGAAAAGACTGCCTTGCTCTCCCAGGAGGTATGCGCTCGCACCAGCTGCATGATCCAGGAATTCCTGGCAGTGGTCGGTCATCATAAGCGCCATTATTCTTACCGACTCATGCAACATGTCTTTTTCATGGGTTTCCAAGAGGAGGAGCGCCATGCATGCATGCATATGACAGAGCTTGCTGTGGGAAAACCTGCAGAGAAACGGCAAGTCACAACCCATTCACCCGGTCAGTGCGGCTCTGGCGCTGGGATCTGCCTTCCTGTATGGCGGCGCGGCAGTGTCCATGAACTTTGTGAACAAGCTGACGCTACAGGTGCGGTTCCACCCTGCAGGATAATTAATCAAACACCCCTGTATCGGAGAAATATCCTTGTTCATTCTGCTGGGTTATCCAGGCCTGGGCAGAATTGCACCGGTGAAGTGGACCCGCCGGCGCAGGTATTTGGCCTGGCGAATACACTGCTGTTCTTCCAAATGACCGCCGTGGTTCTCACTGTAATGAGCCTCCGGGTGGGCGCACCCCTCATCACCAGACTGGCTGCAATGCACCAGTGTCAGTTATGCAGAAGCCGCCAGAAACTACACCTGCAGTGCAAGTTTCAGCTGCCCATGAATGGTGTCTTCCAGAACACCGGCAAGGGTCCAAAGTATTGAGCAACAGCTGTGCTGCACAGGCAATGAAAATGGTCCAATTCACGGCGGTGAATTGGCAGCGCGCCTGGTCTTTGGCACCGGTGACAATCCTGTATGTCAGCAATGTGGCATTTGCCCTGATGGGCCTCCAGAACTTGAACATTCCTATGTACAACACGCTCAAGCGGCTCACACCTGTCATTGTACTTGTAGCTCGGGTGCGTGTCTTCATTTTCCTTCCTTGATTGAAAGGTTGAGTCTCTTTACTCGCAGCTTCATGCAGACGTCCCCCCAGGCCGAATGAGCCAAAGAGCTGATTCATGCACTGCAGGCTGTGCAAACTAAGAAGGCACCGCCACGGGACGTCACTGCCTCTGTCTGTCTGGTTGTTGCTGGGTGTGTTGTGGCCGGCATTGGGGACTTCAGTTTTGACCTGAAAGGGTGCGGCCCACATGACTTCTGATTGCACCATGAGACAGGCGTTCCAACAGAGAATTACACACAAACACAGACCTACAGACTAGGGTTCTCTGACTATGCAGACTGATTATCTGGATACATGCCAGGTACATCTTTGCCCTGTTGAGCTGCGCTTTGCAAGCAACGTACCTCATTCTTGTGGAGCAGTCAGGAGCTGAGAAAGGAGTGGGCACTACAGAATTGTTGTACTACAATGCCTTACTGTCCTTGCCCTTCCTTGTGCTGGTGAGTGCACATAACATGCTCAGGCTTCACAGAAGCGTGCTTATTTGGATATTTTACAGAGACAAACCTGCAGGCAACCAGGGAATTGCTCACAATTCCTTGGTCTGCCATGCAGGTGGTCTTGATAAGCGGGGAGGCTGTTCAGATCGGCCCCGCTTTGGGTCGAGCAGAGACTCAGTTGGGCGGTATTGCTTTGGTTGCATTGTTCCTAGTCTTTAGTCTTTTCGGCATGCTGCTAAATTGGAGCATGTTCCTTTGCACGATGAGCAACTCTGCATTGACGACCACCATCGTTGGAGTACTGAAGGTGGGTTATTGTCTGATTAACGCAGAATACTAGTCAGATTGCGCAACCCTGAATTTAGACAGTAGATGCACTGCAGAACGCTCAGAGGAGCATGCAATGTGAGGCTTGTGTGATGTCTACTGTAATTTGACATGCCAATGCCCACTGCAGGGAGCAGTGGCCACGGTCTTGGGATTCTTTCTGCTTGGCGGTGTGGAGTTCCACACCTTGAATGTTATGGGGATTGTCATCAACACATTCGGTGGTACATGGTAAGAACTTTTATCTGCTGATCAGCTTATTTTTGATTTGGATTTATATTCCCTGTGATTATCATGCTGCAGAGGACAGGATCTCCTTTTGTTTCAAAGGGATCCCTTGGTCAGTCTGTGCAGAACGCGCACATGTGCACAAATTAAGGGTCACCATTGCAGCTGATCAGCACTGACTGACCCGGTGGCTGTCCAGGTATACTATTATCAAGTATCAGCAGAGGCAGCGACGCCTCGCAATGGCCCGAGGAGATTTGACATCGTCTACGTGAAGATCGGCAGTGGAGAGTCTCTTCAAGCGTCAAGAAATCAGGAAAGACAGGGACCCTCAGCGGTAATGGCTGTTACAACTGTGATAATTTACCCATGACAAGAGACATCTTAATTGAAGGTTCAAGTGAATGTTGAAATATTTTGCAACCTGCACATTGACTATTGTTGACCAGTCATAATCGACTTCCAGCTTACAGCGTATTAGCATTTGGTGCAGGTGTTCAATTGTGGGTTCAAGAAGCTTGAATACAGCCTGTGATTGCATCACTCTGTATCGCTAGTCTTTATCCCTGTGTCTTGCGCCGGACAGCTCCATTGTCATGTTGTACAGAGAGGCAACATCGCTGTCGTCTTCCATACCACCTTCTGTAGCAGCCACAGAGATTGTTCCAAGCTCCTGCACAAGACAAGTGCATGGCACACACTGATTCACAATGACAAATTCAAACAGTCGGGTGCCACTTGCTATTGCTGTGTCATTGGCTTGAAGACCAGATGCATAAGGACGAAAGGCACCCACCTGCAAGGTCTGTTCAACTTCTGCCTTGAAGTCACTAGGCTTCACAGGGATTGCTGTATCCTGGGATACTTTCTCTAGGCTGAGCCCCTGTCCACCGCTGGCCAGGAATGCTCTTCGCTTCAGCTCTGCTGTTGACCGCAGCAGCTGTTGAGCTGCATACACCACCTTTTCTGCAAGAACCTCAAGGATCTCTCCTGGGACCTGCAATTTAAGCCAATTCCGTCATCATTGCTACCATTCCTGGCTGCTGAATAATGATTGACATCCAAAGAAACCCATTTGTGAGAGCCACACCTGTGATTTTTTTGTGTCATCAGTGTCTTCATTTATGCGAGCAGAGCGCACAAGGTTGGCGAAGTTTTCGGTCAAAGTTGTCAATTCTGCTTCGATCTTTTGTGCAGACATTTCTAGATCCTATCTACAGATTCTGACCCAGGTCAATGCATCTCACCACTTGAAGGGATTCTCAGTATGCGCACACTCGCCTAGAACGCAATGTAGCGTCAGCTGCAAAACCAATCTAACGGAAATGCTTATTTAATAAGCAGACTAGGCTAGGATGTACGCATGTCATCTCCCAGATCTTTCAAAGCATCGGCATCGATCTGAGATTCGAATCCTCAAGGAAGCATCTGTCCATCTTTCCCAGTGACTTTTGTATCTTCCGCACTTCCCGTCATCACATTAGCATGGCGTTCCCGGGGATCATCAAAGAAACACATCTAGGAAGACATCGAGAAGACATGGCTGACCAGGAACGCCCCGCCACGGTCGTGGTCGCACAGCATTCCTGCTGCAAAGCAATGCAAGAAGAACAACATTGGGCGGTCTGTCCTGGGAGCATGCCAATGGCATAGATAAAACAACACATTTTGGTGATATTGATCCGTTTTGAGGAGCGGTTGACCGTTTCAAGCGCTCTGAAAACTTGGGAGCCATGGCTCCAGTGAAGGTCACCTTCAAGACTGTGCAGGGCAACAAGTTCGAGTTGGAACTCGACTCTTCTGACAAGGTAGGGAATTGGTGCTGTTCAGCAGTTTCCGAGCTACGAGGGTCGACGGTATACCGGTTGATTGAGGTATCCGATTCAGAGCCAACTCAGGGTACTTGTGTGCTGCGCTGCAGATCGAAAATGTGAAGCAGAAAATTGAAGGTGTGCAAGGGGCCGATTTCCCTGCAGCCAATCAAGTCATCATCTACCAGGGCAAGGTGTGTAGCTTTCTGATCGTTTCCTTGCTGCTGTCATGAACCTCTCTGACTTTATCATTTACGATAAGGTGACCTTGTTTGCAGGTGCTGAAAGACGACACTACTTTGGAAGAAAACAAAATCACGCACGAGAACTTCGTGGTGGTCATGATCCAGAGGGTGTGTTTTCGTCGAACTCTTTGTGATAATTTACAGCCACTTGAGCAAGTCTATTGCAATGCATTGTGGTGCATTTTTTAGTACATAACGTGAATAATGTTTTCGCTTTCTTAGGCAAGAAAAGCTGCTTCACCAAAGAAGGAGGAACCTGCAGCGCCAACCACAGCACCTGCTCCTGCTGAGGTGAGCCCTTGTTGGCGGACTGTCATCTGAGAGGGCAGCTAGTGTGCAACGTTCTGTTGATGCTGTTTGATGTACAGGAAAATGGACAATACCTAGAAGTATTATAAATGCTGAGGAACTTTTGTTGCGCAGTCTGCACCCACAGCTCCAGCAGCTGAAGTGCCTGCACAGCAGCCGAGGTGCGCAGTCCATCATGCCGCTCCAAGTCTGCCATGTCCCTTACTGCTGACTTCTTACATTGCTGGCTGCTGATTTCCTGCTGAAATCGCTCGCCATTTGATGCAGGGCTGCCGCGGTCCCAGCTGCAGCGGCAGCTGCACCCGCCGCCGGAGCTGCAGCCGGCGACCTGAACTCCAACTCCCTCCTGATGGGCACCCAATTGGAATCCACCATCGCTGGGGTGCGCCTGCAAGCACCCTCTCTTTTGACAAAGTCCTTGACAATCTCTTTTTTGCACAATTAGCTCCTGCTAGCGAAAATACTGTATGTGGACTGGTGCTGCTGCTGCTCCTGCTCCTGCTGCTGCTGTGCATGTTTCACCGTTGTTTAGACATGGACAATACTCGAGACAAGGAATAAGCAGAACTGCGGTATCTGATATCTTTGCTTGCATGTGTGCAGATTGTGGAGATGGGCTTCGACCGCGAGGAGGTGGTCCGCGCGATGCGCGCGGCCTTCAACAACCCTGACCGCGCGGTGGAGTACCTCATGACTGGCATTCCCAACAACGTCGAGGCCCCCGCCCCGGCGCCAGGCGCACCCCCCGCCGCCGGCGCCGTGTCAACCGCGCCAACCGCCGCCGCACCGGCCTCTGGCGGCGGCCCTGCCAGCGGCCCCAACGCTCAACCCCTTGACATGTTCGCCCCCCAGGTAAAAATATTCAAAAAAATCATCCTGCAGCGCATGCAAGCCCCACCGTCTCTCATATGCAGACAGTTTAGAGTACTGTACCCACCATATACAGGAAGAACAACATGGATTTCTGTCAGTTTTAGTCCCATGATCGACTGATTACCATGTCCGGACCAGAATCTGTTTACACAGTTGGTGTGTCTTTTCCTGGCAGTAATGCAATATGCAGTTGACAAGGCACATTGTAATAGAGAGGCGTCCAGTCAGTACTTTCAATACCAGATGATAGGGTATGTGCACCAGATCACTTTTGGGTACACCTATTAGTCAGATGTCCACTCGTTTCACGTTGTCCGGATAGGTGAGCAGGTGGAGATAATTAATGAAAATTCTGTGTGCATGCAACAGGCTCCAGCTGGCGCTGGGGGAGCAGGCGGTGCGGCAGGCCCCCTGGATTTCCTGCGCTCCAACCCCCAGTTCATCGCCCTGAGGCAGATTGTGCAGAGCAACCCCATGATTCTCCAGCCCATGCTGCAGGTATGCCAGCCTGTCCCTGTACTCTTCCTTGTCCACAGCTTCAACCATTCGCCAATACCATTGCCAAATGGCTGACATAAGGCACATTTACAAAGTATTCACCGCACTTGGACATGGAGTATGCTGCACAAAACCTGTCTACATTTCTCTTTTCTTTGTGTTCCTGAATGTGCCCATCATGCTGGTGCAGGAGCTGGGCAAGCAGAACCCGGAGCTGCTGACGCTGATCAATGCGAACCAGCAGGAATTCCTGCGCATAATCAATGAGCCGGTGCCGCCCGAGCAGGCGCAGGAGGTGTCCCAGCAGATCGCGCAGTTCCAGGCCGCCGGCATGGCCGGCACCGCCCAGGGCGAGGGACGTGAGTCGCCCTATCAATTCCACTCTGATATTCCTCGTTGGCCACTTTGCCTGCCCATTCAGAAGCACCCCTGCTGCTGCATTTCCGATGAAGTGCCTGGGGTTACTGAAAGGCAATCTAGTAGCCGCCCAGGTCACATGGTAGCATTAGGCACATGTAAATGTGAACATAGGTGTGCAGCTTCAATGGTGCTATGGTGCCTCCAATCCAAGGAGTTTATCATGTTGTTACCATGTCTCCAATCGAAGTGTTTCAGCATGTCCTTGTCATTCCTCCAGTCCGAGTGTTATCATGTTTTTGGCTGACTGTGCGGCTGTTGCTGTTTGCAGCGCTGCCGCCAGGTGCAGTTGCGGTGCACCTGACGGAGGAGGAGCAGGCAGCCATCCAGCGGTTGGAGACGCTGGGATTTGACCGCAACCGCTGCATTGAGGCCTTCCTGCTCTGCGAGCGCGACGAGACCCTCGCCGCAAACTTCCTCTTCGACAGCGCCATGGACGAGTAGCCGCATCGCGTCTGCGCATGCATGCACGTGCGGTGCAACTGTCAGGGCGCAGGATGCGGCTGACGGACTTGTGTTGTGGACGAGTGGTAGCTTCATGCTCGTGCATGCGTCGGTGCAGATAAAAGCCCAAGGAAGGGGTGACTTCTGCGGGTGTTCCCCCAGGGACCAGGAGTAGACCTGTGTTTGCGCTTGCGCCCATGCAAGTTCTAACTTAAAAGGAAGCGGGTTGTCATTTTTTGGGTGGTCCCCCACGTACAACAAGCTTCCTGTGTGCGTATGTGCCGAGGCAAGTATCATGTGAAGGACGGGGGAAGAATGCTCGGGGAGGTTCTCCACAGGAAGCACGTGTTTAGGTGATTGCAGGAAGCTTGATAGCACGACAGAACGTTCAAGGAGCAGACACAAGCTGCTGAATTATCAATGCATTGGGTTTCTTGGACAGTGGTGCAGGTCTCAGGCTGCAGGCGCTGTAAGTTCCTTGTCAGTGTTAGGTGCCTTGCCGCCCTGGCAGGAAGTTTCAAGGGATGGCGCTCTAGCGTTTATTTGCGGCCAACACGCCATGTGTGCGTTTCATGTAAAGGCCGTCTTTTGCATATTCCTTTTCCTTTGCATTACAGCTCGCGCATCACACCCTTTGCCTCTTGCTTCAGGAGGCCCAGTTGCTTCCTCACATCCGTCTTCTCGGGATTTTGCTGGTGTGCATGCGCCACGCAAGTGACGCGATGTGCCAAAGAGTACACTGCACACGATACACTTCCTCAGCAATATATTCGTAGATATATCACACTCACCATTGAACTTTTCTCCTCTTTCTGTGCTCCACATGTGCAGGTGCCTGTGATCACATTGGCTTCACGGGAAAGCATGTCCTAACCTATCCCGGGAAACAGTGCAGAAGCAATGTAACTTTGTGGAGCGCTCGTGCACAAAAAAACACACCTTTGTGCATCTCTGTGGCATGGCGTGCTGCGGCCCCAGTGTGCAAGCTTGCATCGGCCGCCTCAACTGCCTCGGCAATCCGCCTGGCCTCTTGTGTGATGCTATCTGGCAGCCCCACCTGTCACGCCACACATCACCAATTTCAGATTCATTGCAATACTTACTGCAACAATCTCAACCGTCTCATCCAAGCACTACTGAGGCAGAGCTGAGTCAAGCATGCAAGAGATTTCAGTGAAATGAGAAGATTCACTTACAGCGGGAGCCATCAGGAGGCCATAGTGCAGGACAGCGGCCTGTCCTGGCAGCAGCTTGTGGCCGTACTGCAGCCTCTGCTCCCCAGTGTCCACCCCAAAGTGCCACTGCTTGCAGCTGGGGTACATTTCAGCCAGCTCCCCGAGAGGGGAGAAGTGCGTTGCAAACAGGGTGAAGGCACCCAAGCCAATCAAGTGCTCTGAGATTGCCCATGCTATGGCGACCCCGTCTGCAGCATTCAAAATCAGGCGCTTTCAATTCACATAAGAAATACCTGCCCAGTGGTGCAGCCTGAGCTCATGAGCACAGCTGCTGTCTCGGGGCACAAATGGGCAGATCAACCCCTGCTGGGTTAATAAGGGCTGCACACAACATGTCTGATTCATTGCCTATTGGCTGGCTGCAAATGCATGTTGTTGAAGAATCCCATGTCATACAACGAGGATCTGAGAGCTACCTGCTGTGGATGTGGCCCTCCCCAGCTCATCAATGAGCACTAGGCTGCGGTCGGTGGCATGGCCGATGATGTGAGCAGTCTCCTGCAGCCACCAACTAAACTTCCTCCAGCATGACTACTTCAGATCGCTTGATATTCTCTCTGGCGTACATTAATAATATAGGGTAGTGCAGTCCTACCTCTGATCAAAGTGATCGTGTTGGGTAGAAATGTCTCCGTTGCATCGAAGGAACCATTTCGGCTAGTGCTGTCTCTGGTTCAACATGCTCACTGTGGGTGAAGTAACTTGGCCTATGCACATGCATTGAGGAGGGTAGGTTCTACTCGCGCCTGCATCTCGACCATGAAGCTGCTGGAGTTGTTCTCGATGCTGTCAGATGTGCCGATGCGAGTCAGCAGCCGGTCCACTGGGCGCAGGGATGCCAGCCTGGCAGGCACATGGCAGCCCATGTGCGCCAGGATCGTGATCAGCGCCACCTGGCGCAGGTATGTGGTCTTCCCCGCCATGTTTGGCCCCGTGATCACATAGAAGCTAGAACTCCCTGCACAGGGGACACAGCAAACAACAATTCTACTTTGCAATCTGTTCCTGCCAGAGGCAAGCGTCTGCAGACATGCTGCATGTAAAGGCTGCATCAACTCCTACCCCTGGATGGACTCGCCAGACCGAAGCAAAACCCATCCAACCGTGGGCACATCTGTAAGCTTGAATATATATCCAGCTGCGCTATCAAGATGCCATGTAGAATGCATCCAAAGCCACTACAAAGCCGGCATCCTGATCAGGTGATGTCCTGTCATGGCATGCATTTTTGGCTCATCTGTTGCGCTGCTGTTGTCAGGGCAAAGGGAATGGAGGAAGTAGGAAGCGCACCGGCAAGGTATGTGTCATTGGCTTGGTACTCGGTGTCCATCAGCTGTTCCACCAGGGGGTGCCGCCCCTCCACAATAGCCATGGGGCCATGCTCTGTCAGCTGCGGCCGCACATAATTGCCGTCCGATTGACTAATCTGGCCACGCAGCACACAAAGTGATGTCAGCCTACAATGTGCAACTGGCGTCATTTGCTTCCTGTAGTAGGTACTTTCCACCATTCATGCGCACATTGTGCACATATATATTTAGTGCAGTATCGGTCAAACTGCATATTCAAAAGACCGAGTGCCCCCATGACCGAGCCAGGCCTGTCTTTGCATCCTGTCTTTCCGACCAGGTGCTTCCATGTTCAACATGTCAAGCTGGCACCTTAAAGTCCAGTGATTCCACATTTGCAGATGCAAAAGGAGGGGGTGAGGAGTTGATATGAGATATGCACAGGTGCCAACCGCAAGGGCAAAGGATGCGAGCATGTCGAGGAGTGCCACGCTGTCGATGAGGCGATGCATCATGGAGACGTGCTGGCAGGCAATGCTGACCGTCCCCTCCAGGATCTGCACCCACCCCACAGCGCATGCAGTAGTAACAACAGTAATCGCACCCACAGCGCATACATTAGTAAACAACGCTGCATGCACCCAACAGCGCAGACATTAGGAATCAAGACTGCATGCACCTCAAGAGTGCATGCCTTGTCACAGCTGTGACACTCAGCGCCGCACTGTCTGCCCTCTAGAGCTGATCTGCATTACTTCAATCTGGAAACATCGGGGATGTTCAACTGTCGAGCTGAAAGCCCATCGATTCTTGGTTGGTTTGGTCAAATAATTGCACTGTGCAGCTCTGCACAAGATGGAGGATAACGGTCCCAGATCTGAAGGACAGGTGGAAAATTGTGCCGTGCGTTTCTGCATCTGATGGAGCATGATGCTTTCTAAGAGTCCAGCACATGGGAACGCCCTGGGCTGACCTGCTGGGTGATGATCATGCAGTCGTTGGTGGCGTCCTTCAGGCGGGCGTTCAGGGCATTCAGCTCTGCGGTGGTACAGGCAATGGTCACTCTGTTGCGCGTGCCACCCTCCAACTGTATGAACTTCCTGGGCAGCGGAGGCACGGTCCCCTCCTTTGTCTTCGCGCCCGGCCGCTGCGCCATCAGGTAGAAGCCCCGCTTGGCTGCATACTGCAACTGCGCCCACCATGCATCGCTCATGTTATGCATCATTCTTACAGTGCAACATGGTTTGCTATTCCCTGCAGCGTACTTACTTGGAATTGCTCAAGACATTCTCACTCATCTACATGCATTGTAAGTCAACTGCTCGAGCTTAAAGCTCGGCACTGCAGGCCTCTCAAAGACAATTACGGAAGAGAGAGGAGGGCAACTGGGACCCGCCTTGAGGGATTCGATGCCGTGGGTCCCTCTGTACTTGGCGGCCAGCTCGTGGATCTCTTCTGAGATGCGGCAGAAAGATGTGCGCGCCAGGTCAAGGAAGCTGTCGACACCGCTCTTCACAGCGAAGCACTGCTGCGTGCGGTTGACAAAGGCTGCCTTGCTGGATGACACATCGCTGTCCAGGGCAGCATCGATGACTTGCAGCAGGTCTGCAAAGACTGGGTGCGAGGTGTTTGCGCGTACCTGCAGGGCAGGACACAAATTCAAATTGCAAGGCAGCCCTTCCTCATTTCTTGGCGCTCGCACTCCCTTGTATGTCTTGCATTCTCCCTGGTTTGACTTGTCTCATTTACAGTGTCATGAGTGGTGTAAACCTCTTTCAATGTTATTGTTGAGTGCCATTTCCGGGATGTAGCAGGCATGCGCAGGCAGATTGTGGGAGGTGCAGATGCCGAGAGAGAGGCTTGGTCACCGCTTTGAGCAGCTCGCTTTTGGCTGGCTCCAAGGCATCAGCCAAGCTGGGAAGGGCTGTCAGCGCCTCTCTCAGCAGGATCACGCTCTGCACCAAGCTGGCTATGCGCTGCACTGGGTCTTTGCCTGGAGCCGATGGCCGAAACGCCTGCATGTTGCAAATGTGAGGTCACTAATGCTTGTCTATTGATCAGTCGCAAGGAGACTTCAGCCGGGTGCATTCTGAGACTTTTGTAGGCCCCGCAGAAAGTCAGTCCAGGACCAACATGCAGGTGTCTCTCAACAGCATTGCCAACCTAAACAAGCAAGACCTTGAACTGACGTGGCTGCAGGCGCTCTGCGTGTATGCCCTATGGCTTTTGGATTTGCTGATCTGTAATTGTAATTGCAGTTTAAAGAACTGCGTAAAACTAATAAAGAGGATGTTACCAGGCCGCTGCACAACTTGTCCAGGTTGTTGGGTAGGCTGGCGAGGCAGTGCGCAATGCTGCAGGCCAGCTCATCTGAGCCCAGCAGCTCTTCCACAACATCATAGCGCAGCTGGATGGTGCCTATGTCTGTCAGAGGCTGCAACAAATTCGCCTGCAGCAACATGACATGCGAAGCTCCATCGTGCATGCTTAAACCCAAGCATGCAATAATTCACTGCATTGAAGGCAGGCTGGCTAGTTCCATGACACAGGCACGGTATTGATCCACAGGTCAACTGCCAAGGGCATGCCTTCAGCAGCTGAGTGCCACATCTGGTTTTGGTGTGGTTGAGCCACCAAAACAGGCTCCCGCCCCTGGATCCCTGAGTGGGTGCCTTCATCGGCTTGATGAGCTCCAGTGCCCGCACGGTGGCAATGTCAATGTGCATGTATGAGGTCGGGCTCACATACATCACATGCAGCGTGCCTCCCGCCAGCACCGTGTGCTGCTCCTGCGCGCAATGCATGCCTTCAACTCAGCTGTCATGGCCTTCTCACAAACTCTTCCAGCTTGAGCAGAGTCCACATCTTGGGCAAGCAAAGAAAACAGCAAGGAAGCAAGTCATGCATGCGAGATGTGAAGCACTTAGAACCTGTTCCAGGAAATGCAAAAGGGCTCCTGCTGCTCCCAGGGCAAGGTAGTAGTTGCTGCGCAGCGCAGTGCCCTCAAGGTCTGCTCGAGTCGCCTCTGATGCGCAGTGACTGACTGCAAGGCTGCCCTTAGTATCGTCAAAGCATGTCTGCATCACCCCAAGCAGTCCTGAGGCAACTTCCTTTTCTTGCCCATGGCATAGCCTGAAGCAACTCTAAATGGTAAATTCAGTGAGCAGGGGAGCCCTCACCCTTGACATCGGAACCTGATGGAAAGATCGTGCAGCTTTGTTGATTCCTGAGCTCAGTGTTTCTTGGTTTGATCCAACAACGATGAGCTGGGAAGGACTGTAGGCTCGAAGGATGCTCAAGCTGGTTGTGTACGTTCTGGAGGACTCTGCATACACAGCGATCATCCATTCAGTGAGACTCTTTACTCGTGCAAAGTTGCGAGGGAGAACAAGGCTCACCTATAAATTGAAGCAGGCGCAGGGAGACCTGCACTGGATCGAAGAAAGCAATGCCAACTTCCTTGGCTCTGTTTTCTATCACAGCTACAAGATGATGGGCAACTTCCGGATCATCGGTGTTTGCACCTTCCAAGGATTTCTGCTCTGCCATTGTGTGCATGCTCCTAACAGTCTATATACAATCACAGTGTCCTGGGAAAGATCATGACCCTCGAAGTGTCTTCAGAAGTAAACTTTAAACTGCGCTCGATCCCTCTGCGGATCCTCTACGCTTCTCTTTGACAACTGGCACGTGCCCATGGGTCAGACTCATGTTGTCAGCATGATCTCCTCAGATATATATTTTCAGTTGCTGGACCAGACTAAACACTGGTGATCTCATAGCTGGTGATTTTAAAGTCAAGTTACAAGTTCCTACTAGTACAACTGCCTAATCCAACTCTTACGAGAAATGCCACTTTGCTTGCACAAGGCGCACCAAGTCTCACGCTGCTCCTTCACGTCGAAGCTGAAACGAAGAAAGACATTGAGACTGTACCATTGCAGACCCTAAATAGACTTCATAAGAGACCTCATACGTTTGGAGCTGACACATTGTGATTTTTCTTGCTTTCTCGCAAGTGAGTGCAGGACATTCTTTAAATTGGTTGGCTCTGAGAGTAATAGAGTGCATTCGGTGTGCATTCGGTTTGCTGGACAAGCGCAGCCGCTGCAGCTGATCAAGAGCTGGTAGGTCTAAACTTGAACACCATGCGTCAGCACGCTTGCAGCACCAAGAACAGCCGATGCTCCTGCAACACCTGGCGCTCCATTACACTTGATGATGCCCGTCATGCTGGTGATCGATAGCAGTCGCTATGCGAGCTCGAGTCCATGCCTGTAGGCACACATCCTGTCAATCAAGCACAGCTGCAGCAGCAGCAGAAGGAGCTGGGGCATTAGCAAAGAGCACTCAACACATGCTCGCACTGCCTTGTAAGTCTCGCAATCACTCTCAGCCGAAAGAGCAGACAACAATGATGGGGCAGATGGGGATGCAGATCTGACAATTGATCGGCCCATTCAACAATTCTGTAGTACAGGTGTCTCACCTCTCTAAGCCTTTCAAAGATCTTTCTTGTCCCAAAGGTCGTCAGCTTCAGGTCAGGATATTCAGCATGGTCGCTGTGAATAGTGATCTGTGGTTGCACCACAGCTGCTGTCAGGATAAAGCCTGCTCAGCACGTGCATGCAAGCAAACAGATGCAGAGAGGGCACATAATAGCTTTCCTGAGCTTAAGTCAGGGAGCCTGGTCATACCGTGCCGCGATTCAAGCAGAGCTGAATGAGGCTGCGGTGGAAGTGAATCTCAACGACTCTCCTCAAGTCAATCGTTTCCATGTTGCTACCGCAGCATCCATCTGAAGGAACAACGCACAGCTATTTCAAGGAATGAGTGTCCACGAACGCAGTATTTAACGTAGAGTTGCACAGGCATCTGAAGAGGGGCTGCGTACGTGTGAGGTCAATCCTCTGCTCAGTAATGTCCCATTGCCAAACTGAGCAGCATAACGGGGAGCAGCAGGCCAGAGGAAGAGGACAGCCTGCACAGATTGCATAGACAATAGCTTTACCACCTGCACCTCTTCTGCATTCATTTTGAGTTACACAATGTCCGTCCAACCCTTTCGAGCTCATCATATGCAGTATCAGGTCAACAGGCTCACCTTGCCAAGTGGTGCCCCTCCACACAGAATCTCTTTGCTCGCTTGGGACTGGAACCCTGCGAGGAAGTTCTTTGAATTGAGGCGTCTCTTCGAAGAGCTAATACCCAAAGAGGACTGTGGTGCCCATCTCCGTCACTGAACTATGGCATGCCCTTCTGAGGCTGCAGCATCCCAGGAAACAAGTGACGTGAAGATAAAAACACTGCTACGCCACCAATATTCACATATGGGTTCCTACAATATACTGCAACAACATTTCTAGATGCAAAATGATTGACGTGGAAGAGATCACTGACCCCAAGGCTGGCTCTCCCTCTTTGTCAGAACCCTGCAAGAGAGGCTCTTGCGTGCTGGTGGGCCCAGAATTACTTGCTTCCCTGAACCAAAAAACGAATTTTTATTTCGTTTTAATTTTACACGCTCTACAAAGAGAATCAGAAGCAATGCGCGCGTTCTAGATCGTGTGATGGTCGATGAGACTAGGAGCTTTACCAGGCCATACGATGGTCGTGATGGTGCTGTTGGCAGACTTTCTCTCAATCCCTGAAGTCCAGTAAAAGAATCTCGGTGTAAGACTTCAAAGCGTAGGGAGCTTCGACCTGGTTCCGGAACACGCCAAGGTTTAAGGGAGGGAATAGGGTGAATATTTTGGGTGGACCCAGTCCTGGGCCATGCATGGGAACTTGCACCTCATTCTGCTCACGTTGTACAGTCTGGCGGATATGCCCCAATCAAATTCCAGGAAGTCTGGCCTGATCAGCATGTCGAGAGACTATTTCTTCTGAACGCCCTGCGACCTCAACACACTGCACTGGAGAAAACAATCAGACAGCCTGTACATACAGACAGACAGCCATACTGAGTATACCAGAAGCTCAGCCGCAGCAAGCAAGAATGAAGCTGAACTCTGTGCTGCCATCTTGTTTCAAAACTCCTCATGAGAAGGACCTCATCTAGCACCTGAAGTCTGACCACCAAGCAGAGGTGGAAGTACTCAAGTCAATGGCAGCGCCTGCACGTATATACACATGTCTGCGTGTCTCGATGCGGGTCCCACTATGCACCATTTGACTGCTTCTGCTGTAGACATCTCCATCAGGGCGCGGCCGCCAGCCAGGGACAATGCCCCAGGACAGTGCTCCTGGCCAATGCCTCAGCTCAGCAGATTGCACAAGGTCTAAGGAAAACCCACACTATCGACATGAAACACAAGGTCTAGGCAACTCTCAGATCAAGATTTGTCACCTCTGGGATGTTCATGCATGCACCAGGCACAGTCACGCGTGCACCCACCGAACGACATAAAACAGAGTCACACACACCCTTAGTGCCGAATTCCTTGATGGCCTTGACTCTGGATATATTGCTTCTTGCAAAGATTCCTTTGAATCTCTCAAGCATGCAACATTGTGGGATGCAACATTAGCCGCTGATGTGCAGCGAATGCCTGATTCCTCAATCAAACTGCAAGCTGGTCTTGGTCCCAGGAGCATCTGGCTAGGAAGGAAGGAAGGAAGATTACATCACTCCAGCCGCCTAGGGCTGATTGGATGAACTGGCAGAATCCAAATAATCAAAACAATCCATCACAAAATGTGCAGGATGCGAATCTTGACAAGGGGGAGCGCCCGCAAGCGGCCACGAGGTCATACGCGAGCTGGGGGTAGTGCCGCTAGCCACCGACCAAATTCTCAAGTCTAATTCTTCGCTGTTTTTCCCGCGCTGAAGTTCGTCAAACGCCCCATGCGCTGGGGGCGCAGCCCTTTTCAACGCCCCAGCCGCCATCCAAGCATCCCTTACCTATTCCTGTCTATTGGCTTCCGCCCCTCCAAACACCACTCACATCACACAAAGGGCATCCTACAACACACTCACGACCCACTGCAGTTCCAATATCATCTGATATCTCAGTTGCGACTTCCGCAGACATCAGAGAGGTGCTGAGAACTGAGATATCGGAAGTCGCAGGCCCGTAAAGCCAATCGCCAGGGAGATATTTAGAGATAATCTAGGGCCAAAAACGGGGCAAATCCCCTGGAAAGGCCTCTAAACTGCGCCTCGCGTTCCGTTCAGCTGCCGTGGCCGCCTGGCGAGCAGCCACATGGCATAGGGAAGGGGCAAAAGATAGAGATAATTCGTACCAGGTTGACCGATCGTTAAGGGCATTCGCCTTATGGCGAATGACCAAAATTGGCTGCGAATTCAAATTATCGAATCTTGGCCAGCTGGAAAGCTTTCCTCGGACTGTGCATCAGCGCGTGCACGAACGGGAGCACCGACGAGCAGGCGGAGTTCTGCTGCTGAGCCACGCAACAGGCTGTCTGTGTATGGTAGTGGGACATAGTGATTGCCCCACTATGAGCTCCCAATACAAACAGCAATGCACTGAGGTCGAGGAGTGCATGCATCGTACTCGTCCCAGGTTCCAGCCACAGCAGTCGATGCAAGCAGTCACAATTTCTAAATCGCCTGCTTATATACAAGCGTGAAGTAGACAAGGGAATCTAGCAATCGTTGTGACTCATGGTCATGCAGATCATGGTCATGCAGAGCGTAACACAGGCCCTAATCGTCAGCGTCGCTCTTTACGCCGCCATCAAGGTACCCCCGTGTGGAGCACGTCGCCGAGTCCTTGACAGACTAATTTTTGTTTGAACTGATTTCGATGTTCGTGCTGATTAAACTCTGCACGGTTTGGGCAGGTGTTACTATTTATTTACCGATTCCTGGCAATTTTCATCAGCCTGTGGAGACAAGGAATCCCCTGGGCAAAACCAGCACTCAGAGTGAGCCGACCTTGTTCCTATGATCATGATTTTTTTTGCATCTTGGGGAGCAATGCCTTTTTGCAGTATGTATTTGGGGTTGCTGTGGACCTGGCATCAGGGCAAGAAGTGCTGTCTTTAGGTGCCCATCTTGAGAAATTTCGTCCTTAATGTTGGGTGCAGGACCTGACAAGGAAGGACACACACAAGTGCGGCATTGAGCATGCCGCAAAGCATGGGGGAATACATTTCACCCAAATCGTGCACCTCAATGTGAGGGCCTCGCCAGCCAGCTCCCGCTTTGCAGCTTCAACCTTGGACACTGTTCATTCAGCTATTGTGCTCAGCAGCCTTAGGTTTGCTGCGCGCTCACTCAAATTTGCGGCGCAGGTGGTCGTTATCTCAGACCCACACCTAGCAGCAGAAGTCTTGGACCGCACGAAGACCCCTCACATGATTGACAAGCCGACAGAGCCGCAGTTCTACAAGATGATGGACGAGGTGCGGATAAGAAACCCAGCACACTCATGTTCTTGCTTGAGCAGCTGCAGTGCACACGTCATGAAGGGAAATAAGAGGATCCTGTGTTCTCCTGTTGTCCCGCTGGTCCATGATCCCATTCAATATAAGTCATTCATTTCTTTGGTCCCGGCTGGCAGGGGCCGGTATGGATACTGAGCACCATGCCTACGGCCATTTGAGTCTTTGCTTGCTTATCTGGCAAGTTTATCAAGGGGGAGGACGTGTGGCAGCTGCAGCTTGTCTGTGAGACGCGCCTTGCCTCTGGCAGCAATAGCTGGTGATAATAATGATAACAACATTGGTGCTTCTGCAGGGCACCGCAGACCCTCCAACACCATCTCTCATCTCCACCACAAACGCAGACCCCTACTGGAAGATTGTCAGGAAGGGGACATCGCGAGCCTTCACAGTCAACAACCTCAGGTCCGCCGCTGCCAGCTGACCCGCAATGTCATTTGCTCTGGTAAATTTCTGCAGTCTTGCAGAGCTTCTCAATGCCTTTCAGGCAAGCTTGTTGCTGAGGGAAAGACTTGGCGTGTGCAGGGCGGCTTTTGAGGTCAGCAGAAACATGTCAGCGCGCCTGGTCACTGCCGTCAAGGCATATGGAGCTGCCAAGCCCCTTGACTTGGATGCAGTGGTGCAGGTGTGCGCTTCATGCTTCTCTTCCCTTTATGTTCTGTGCTTTCATTTTTGATTTCTTTATGCGCAGAAAAATTAGGTCAGCATGCGCGCAGCCGTGCGGTTGCCATGAGGTCTTATCAGCTGTCTGCTGCGCTCTGCAGAACCAGGCATTCGACGTGATTGGGGAGTTTGGATTCTCCAAAGACTACGAAGCCACAACAGACCTGTGGAAGGGCTCTGGCGCCAAGGCCTGCATGGCACTCAAAAACGGTGAATGGGCCTCCAAGATTCAGTGCAAGAACGTTGGCACAATGATCAGGAAAGATTGGAATGCGATGTGTTGAGGCTGCCAGCAGCGTGGGTGTGAGGACTGAGAATGCTTGTGTGCTCAATGTGCAGCCATGAAGAGCGCGGTTGAAAGGACCAGGAAGCCTTACTCGCGCATTCCTTACACCCAGGCAAGCCATTGCGCAGGGAACACAGTTTTATTCAAATGCTTGTGTCTTCCACCCATGGCTTGACTGGAGATGTACCTTGCCTCTTGGCAGCACCATTGTGCAGTTGATGGTGACTCTTCTTTAGGGGAAGAAAAGTTTCCCTCTGTTGCTGTTGAGGGCGCATGCTTGCCTGCCAGGCAGAAGTGAACGAGTGGGTGTGTGATGCAGTTGTGGCAGAAGCACCAGCAGAGCAAGGTGAGCCTGCTGAACATCTTCAAGGACCTCCTGCAGGAGGTGCAGGCCAGGTGGGCTGCATCCTGCAATTGCTTTGCAGGGATCGGTCTCGCATCTCTGATCTACTGCCAGCCTGACCGGCAGAGAATATACTTGGGTGTTCAACTGTAGGGGCCCATGTTGCATCACGATGCTGCTTGCTTTCTGCACATGCTGTAGGCAGGCAGTCAATTCTTGATACAGGCATGGAATCATGCTGGTACCTTGAGATTGAAGGAAATAATCAGTAATCATTAGTAATGGTGGCTTCAGGGGTTCCCCAGCTGAGGAGGACAATTCAATCGCGGCTCATCTGATGCGCACAAGGGACGACAAGGGGCAGCCAATCCCGGACGTGCGCATCTGGAGCGAAATGTCAATCTTCTTCTTCGCAGGCTCGCCCCCAACAAATGCCTCTCACGTCAGTCAGTGCAGTGACATTTGCATTTTGGAATGTGACATCTCTTTGAAGGCGCGCCCATGGCACATGCTGTGACATCAGCGGTGAAGTGATATGCGAATTTTAAACTGGCGCCTACTTCATTGCAGGCCCACGAGCCAACCCATGACATGACGTGCCATCAGTGAAGTGGACTTTGAATTTAAATTGGCGTCTACTAACGCTGAGTTATTTGCGCACAGGGGTCGAGACGACCGGTCACACCATGGCCTGGACCCTGTGAGTTTCCATCCTCCTTTATGAGATATCTGCCGTTGTTTTTGCTATCTCCCCTTGCCAATGCTGTGATTGCCCAGAAGAAAATGACCCCTGGCTCTTAGCATGGAGATGCGCTGCTGCTGGCATGACTCCCAAGTGTGCTTGCATCTGGCCTAACCTCCAAAAATTTCTGGCGCAGAGAATCCACTGCGACAGCTTTATCTTCATTTCCCTTGTAGTTTGAGGAGGTTCAGAATGTGGTGCTGGGAACACAGGTACCTGATCTCACAGCACCCGGAGGTGGAGGCTAAGGTGCTGGCAGAGCTGGAGAGTCTGCAGCTGATGGCGTCCCCGCAGCTGCCCAGCCCGCGGCCACTGGAGTACGCTGACCTCAGCAAGCTCACCTACCTCTCCTGCTGCATCAAGGTGCGTGTTAGCTACTACTTGGTTGCCACGTCTGGCAGTGTTGAACTGAAGATGCATGCACTGTCTTCTGTCATGGCAGTCCCGGCCGGTAGAGGCTGCAGGGCCGATGCAAACGAGGCATCATGGCTTCATGCTACAGTGTGAACTATCACTTCAGCCATAGCCTTGGAACGAGTGGGTGTTCCTTGCAGCATGCCTGTGAACCCTTGGCTGCACTGTCGGCATTGCTACCTTCAGAAAAATTGATCAATGCCACCATGGCCATCTGTGTTGTTAGCATGTGTCGCGCTAATTAGCGGCTTGCTATCGTTCTATGAGTCCATCAAATGGATAGGATTTGTGGCATCCTAAATCTGCAGGTTGTCTGCAGACACAGGTTGCCTCCTGCAGGAAAAAATATAAATAAAAATGCATATAAATATAAATATAATTATAATTATAAATATAAATATAAATACAAATATAAATATAAATATAAATATAAATATAAATATAAATAACAATAGCTCTGTGGTTTTACCGCAGGAGAGCATGCGACTGTACCCGGTGGTGCCCATGATATTCCGCAAGGCCATGTGTGATCAGCGCGTGGGCGGTTATGTCATCCCCAAGGGCGCCTTCTTCATCGTCCACATCATGGCCACGCACTCCACAGAGCGCCACTGGGAACGAGCAGCTGATTTCCTGCCGGTACGCGCTTATTGCCTACCCTATACCTCTCCCAGGCCCCCAGATACATTTTGTGAGTCGACCCTCATAAGTGCTGCACTCCCGTTCACCCTTTTTCAGCCTAAATTGGCCAGTCACAATCACCGCCATAAAGAACGCATGCTCTGGCAAAGAAGTGGCTCTGGGGCAGCCAATTCGCAGTAAGAACATGCTCTGTAGAGGCTGCTTGGCTTGTGAAGACTTGCAGAACATTGTAAAGGAGGATCTTGCAGGTCAACTGGGGATATACTATATTCTCAGCAGATGCACCTTCCTCAATTTGGTGGGACCAAAAAAATCCTTGCTTGGTCTTGCTTGGATTTGGCGAGTCTATCAAGGGGTAGGATTTTGGCAGCCTTTGACTGCAGCTTGTCTGCAGCCTCTTGGCAGAAAATAGCATGTCATAACAGACCAAAAATGTTGTGCAGGAGCGGTGGCTGGACCCCAACTGCGAGTATGTGCGCCCGGTGGATCCCAAGTCCAGATATGTGCCGACTGGGCCGGCAGACATCTTCGCAGCCGACAAGCCTAGCAACGGCAAGGCCACCGTTCACTCTTCAAACGGCCACATCGTCGCAGATTCGCGTGCAGCCCACATGCAGGAGCACAAGGTGAAATCCTTATTGCTTATCGCCCTGGTGTTTTCTGGACATCTGTAGTCATCCTCAAGCAGCTCAAATGGGGTCGACGTCGCAAGGATGGCAGCCATGCATGTGAGAGGACGCTCCTTGTTTCTGGTGCTGAGCAGTTTCTTGTGGTCATCCCTGAGGGTGTGAATGCCTTTGCAATGGTGATCACTTTAGGAGGTGGCTGTTATGTGGAAGGCAGCCATGCGTGTGAGAGCAAGCCATTTGTTTCTGGCACGGGGCTCTTGCTCTGATTGTGATTTAAGTGCTTGTGCGATGTGGATCAGGTGAAGAGGTGGTTCCCTTATGGCGAGGGCAACAGGCAGTGCATTGGCATGCCCCTGGCCAGGGTCAACCTGCAAGCCTCCATCGCCTCGCTCCTGTCAACCTTCCGCTTCAAGCTGGCAGACGAGGTACTGCCCCGCCGCGATTGCTAATATCCTGCATACTAACACAGGCTTGTAAAAGAGACGTGTATCCTATCTGGATGGTCTTTAAGCGAGCAAAGCATGCCTTGCTATCCTGGTCAGGACCTCTCAAAATTTGCATGTAGGCCGTGCAGCACAACAGGAAGATGTTCAGGCTTGTAGGAGGCATCCATGCAACGTGCAGCATGAACTTGTGCTGTGGAAAAGGGGAATGACACAAGTGCCTTTGTTGAGCAGATGGGTGGGGCGGAGGGCGTGCGGATGTCTGAGTGCTACAACATCACTCTGGCGCCCGAGAAGGGTCTCATGATGCACTGCATCCCTCGAGCAAACCATGCCAACACCTGAGCCAGGGATGCCCAGAAATTTACAGTATGAAGCAGCCTTCCATGACTAATGGCAAGTCTGCGGCGCGCACAAAGCAAGCTACCGGCAGGATAGGATACCTGCAAAGCACCTCATGTGTCTGTTGCACCTCCGCAAAGTAAATGCATCCTCATTTTTTTGAGTTAGTTTATAGGGATTTTTGGCTCTCAAGCACATTAACAAATGAAGGCTGGATGCCAAAGGCGCCTCGGTGCACGGTTTGTTGTGGCGGCTTTGCCCGCCTTTAGATCTCGGCCAAATGAAGCTCATGTGCATGCTTGCAGCTGCCCAGGCAATCTATTGATTGCCGTCTGCAGCACATACCGATTAAGATCTACACGCAGAAAAGAAATTGTCTTCCTGGTTTTAGCTGTCACTTGATACTAGCAGTCTGCATTTGTAAGTCACTTAGTTATACTATCCTGAAAGATTCTGCCATCATGTCATTTTCCAGACATGTTGCAAACCAAGGTGCGATGTCTGGCACAAGACAAGCACCTATGATCACAGCCACCTATCCCTTTTAACATGCCTATCCTCAATGAGATTTGCAGCCCACCGAATATGCAAATGCCTTTCATTAACCTGATCCATTGAGGGCCACAAATGGCTCAATGGACCAACCCTGGTGGCAGACATGCTTGACTGGCTGTTCTTATAATTCTAATTGAGCCAGCCTGGGGAGTGCATGCATGTACATGCCGCCAGCAATGCCTGTCACCAGAGTGTACTGCTCAGCCCTGCGAACTCCCTCTGCTCCACCCATCTGCGCACACAAAATCCCACACCCCATCTCAGGCCAAATGGGCCAAGCCTGTAGGAGCAGAAGTTGAGCTTGCACAGCACTAATCGCCATGCTAGGCGTGCTTACCCCAAATACAGTGTGGGTCTACTGCAATGTTAACAATGAAACCTTAAAATAAATTATTATCAAAGTACAAATCAGAAAATTTTGATGTAGGATTATGAATATAATTTTAGATTTCTGATGATGATATTCTTGAAGTCATGGTAAAGGTATATGTATCAGATGATGATGATTGGAAAAAATTGATTAGAATATTATGTCGCTGTAGGCTTAATCCAAATTTTGGAGTTCAAAATAAAAGAAATGATCTTGAATATTTCATACCATAGATCATAAACTATTTAGTTTTTCACAAAATTTTGAAATAAGATAGACTTATAGAATTTGTCATTAAGGCATCAAAATTAGATTTTTATTTTGCACATTAAGTTTACTTTCAATTAAAGTCAATGAGTGTATCAATCCAAGATAAGAAAAGATTCAAGTATAAAAGCGTAATAAACTTTATTAACGAATTTATTATGGAAATGTCATAGAATTACTAAAATTAAATTCTTGTTGCTTCATAATTGCTGATAGCTGCGATTGATTATAATACAGCTTCATAAGATGTAAGACAGTCAATGGATATGCATAATTTATAAGTTAACAATAAATAGAAAATTTATTAAGGTACAGTTAAGCCAGATAGAAAAAACAATTCATAATTATAAATATATGGAACTGATGATTAGAGTTGCGAATATATAGTATAATAAGATCAAATTCAATTGGTGGATTATGAATCAATTTTTCAAGAATAGGTATCTGATGAAGACAGATCCTTTCTATCAAACATAGATTTTTGGGAAGATCTAATTAAGATATGTGACGAGTAATTAATAAATATAATTTAGATTATCCAATCACAAAAATAAAAAATAGGAATTGATCAGGCTATTGCAGCTTGTAAATTCAAAATTGCCTGCCTCAGTATACATTCCATTTGTGTCACAATCATTAAGAAATTATGTTGTACTCAATGTTGTTGCAGAGGAAAGTCGAGTGTTTTCAACAAAAACAAGAAGTCCATTTAGTCTATTTCTTGAGATTTATAGACCAGAGGAGGAATTAAAGGGTTCCAATTTCGATTTATAAATTTCTGCCCCTTTAATGGCTAAAATGACTAAAGATGATGACCTTAGTAAAAGTGATAATATTGAGATTCAGCATTCAAAATAATCTAGGAAATCATTATCATATTAAGGAGACCAATTTAACAAATAAATGCAAAATGATATCAGCTAAATAAGGCTTCATCATTTAGGATAAAGTTAAGACTCTTATACCGACTAACCTGACTAAATGCCAGCAGGTGTGGCTAATTTCTATAAAATTAGAGATCTACCTGCTGAAGGCGATGTAATTTATATTTAATATTAGAGTCTAGAGGAGTAATCAAGTACTAAATCTGAATTTTTTGGCAGTAGAGTTAGTTATTTAAAACAGGAAAAAGGAGTCCATCTGACAATTGAATAAAAAGAAGACGTTGTAAAAGTAATTTTTGGGGAAGATTTTTCAGCAAAATAGAAAAAAATAAAATTGAGATCACCTTATAGAATGTTAAAATCCTGGAAACTTGCTCCACTAATCATAAAGACAGGCGACAATTTAAAGTAAGAATAATTTGCATTATAATTGATTTGCTAATTTGATTAAATATTTAAAGCTGAAGGGTTGCCTCTTAAATTAACATATTATGAAGTTCTTTCAATAGGGCCAGATAGTGGAATAATGTAAATGGTTTAGGTATATTTTTATATTTATTACAGAATGCAACAACTCTTGATAGTTTATGTAAAGAAATATATCAAAAATTTCCATAATTTGAGAATTTCTCTGACTTTTTCCGATCATTCTATAGAGATAATATTGATTAAGCACTGAGAAATTATTTAAATAGCTTAGTGGCTTATTCATTGGTTTGCTATTTCTTATAAGTCAAAGATAGGCATAATGGAAATATTTTATTACATAAAGATGGTTCACTTATTCATATAGATTTTGGGTTTTTCCTATCTAATGCTCCTGGTAAGGGTTTAGAATTCGAAAAAACAGTACCATTTAAGTTATTCTCTGAACACATTTAAGTCTTAGGTGGAGCATAAGGATAATTATTTGAAGAATTCAGAAAGTTATTCCATTTAGGATTTAAAGCAGCCTAAAAACATTAGAGAGAAATATTGTTATTAGTTCATATGATGTATAGTGGGCAAGGAACAACCTTACCATGCTTTTCTAAAGGAGACTAATCAATAAGAGATTTAGAGGCAAGATTCAATCCTAGAGTTTAAAGTGATGCAGAGCTTAATGTCCACACTTAAGAATTAATAAACGGAAGTCTGGATAACTGGAGAGCAAAATGGTATGATAAATTTTAATATTTCTTTCAGGGAATATTTTATTGAAATTTATTTTAATAACAAAATCAATTACTAGTCTTGCTAATATACTCATATAAATAGCTTCTTAATAGTTATTAATAATTTAAAGTTAATTCTCTTCCTCTGTTTATAAATTCCTTTATTTCTTGTAATTATAGCTCTTGATTCTTTAAAAAAATAATTTAGTTATCTAATGCGTTTAAAACTAAAATGCCTATATTTTCTTCATACGCCATTAAGGTTTTATTCATCTATAATCCTTAATGAATTAGAGCAACCTAAATACCATTTATTAATGCTGAAAATAATTTGCCCTTATTTTATTAAATTACACAAATAATTCGTATCATTTATGATGGATACTCCTTCAATATGATTAATTCCTCTAGAATTGACTTAATCTCCAATTCATATTCTCTTTCCCATTTAATTTGAACATCGATTATTGCAGCTAAAATTCAATGAAAAATATACATTAGCAGGCTTTTTATGTTTAAATAGGGAATGGGCCGACTACAGATATTAATACAACAGTTTCTCCTTAAATATGCCTTAATTAAGAGTTTGTATTAGATTTCAATAATTAAAATGACATTAAATTTATTCTAGAATTAATTTTTTTAATATGTTACTTTGTGTCGTGGCTTTCCTAATTCTGGCTTTGGCGAACGATGAAATCGACACTAAAAAGAAGAATATTTATAATGATCCTGTATCAATCTTATCTATTTAGGATCCATATAAAAACTTATTAGATTGGCTAAGGGATGGTAAGGCGGATATTGCAAAAGTTACAATTGATGTAAAGTCTGAAGGATACAGATCATTAAGAGCAGCTTAATATATTAGAGTAACATAAATATATATAATAGTAAGGAGAGTGGATACTGTTTATTCCAAGAACACATTATTTATCATTAGATGAAGTTAAGAAGAATTGCTTAATAAATAGAAAAATGATCTAAATGAACTATGATCCAAACAATCCATAGGTTTATTTTGCAAATCATCTAATGCAAGAGAATAGAAGAAAAAATTCCTTTTGGAAACCATATATTGATGTACTTCCAAAAGATGTTTCAGGATTTCCGTCACATTTCGATTCTGAATAAATGGCCTTACTAAAAGGATCTCCTACATTATTTAATGTAGAATAGTAAAGAAAAACCTTAAAAGATGAATATGATGGTTTACTAAATACCATTTAAGAATTCAAAAAATTTGGCTATCAATATCCCGATTATTTGAAATATAGAATTTTGACTTTCTCCCGATCATTCCCTGTAATAATAAATGAAAAGGAACAATAATAATTACTAGTTCCATTAGCAGGTATTAAATTTAAATATAAATATAGATTTTATAAATCATGATAACAATGGATTTATAATGTATGGATTCAGTTAAGAACATGACGGATTTTTCATGCAAGCAGCAAGAAATATATAGAAGGGCGAAGAATTATTTTACAATTATGGATAATGGTCTAATAAATACTTTTTAATGAATTATGGTTTCGCTTCACTTAGTAACCCTATGAATCAATATGATTTTGATCTATGTTTAAGATAAGATGATAGAATGTTCAAAATAAAATTAGAAATGACAATGAATAATATGTGTTTTGGTAACAGATTAGTCAATGAAACTGATCATGATACATTCAGATAGACACTTGGAACTGCCAGATTTATAGCTATGGATAGACTGGATGAATTATTAACATTAGAAGATTAAACAGCTGGATATTAAAGATTCTGGCCAGGTTGGCACACTGTTCCTTAGAGTATCCACTTAGAAAAAAGAACTTTCGCATTACTAAGAGATGTGTTAGTTGCCGAGCTAAATGGATTTGCATCAACGATTGAGGATGACTAAAGAAGATTACAAGATCCCAATACTCCTGAATACAGAAAGCATATTATTACTTTGACTATGATGGAAAAATAAATAGTATAAAAAAATATTGAAGTATGCAATCTCATGCTTTCAGTGTTAGACAAATCCTCAGAGGTACAATTAATAAACAATTAAATTAGGAATTAAAATAAATTATCAGATATTACAATTACAGAGATATTGCGAGATATCTAACTTAATATATTATTCCATTTAAATAAGAAGAAGGTTTATGATATATAATCAATCAAATGCTGGCGACTACAATTCATATTTTTCAAATCCAGGAAATAGCAAATCGTTTAAATCTTCTTCATTTACTTTTTCTTACTTTTTAGTTGTATTATTTTTTTATTCTCTTTAAACATACAAACCTTGCTCTATTTTTTATGGAACCTGTTTTTATACAATTTTAGGAGGTTCTATAGGTTTCTACTGCTTTTCCAATTATCTTTTCTTATTAAGCTCCTCCAAATAATCTATCTATCTGAATTTTCTTCTCTCTTCCTTTGCTTAAAACTTAAATTCCTATTAAAATTCATTGAAATTAATTCTGCTACAGTTTAACTTAGAAATTCTATTGAAACATTGAATCAAATCTCTATCAAAGAATTCCCCACCTAATTCATTCATATATTAGGTTAAATCTAATATTGTTATATATCCTTTCTAACCAACATCTAATTATCTAAACAATGCCAATAAGATGTCATCATATCCAATTACCTCCCTTATTAAATTAAGATTTCTTTCTAATTGAACTTAATTTTAAAGTATTTCATACAAAGTGTCTCTCTAAGCGACAGATAAAAATTATTGTATTTATTATTTTGATCCATGTCTCATATATTTCTAAGCCCCAAATCTTAAGAATTCACCTCCATCATCTGGCCCTAATAACATATATTTAAATTCAGCAGATGATATTCTTTAGTCATCTAGTCCTCCATATCTTTAAAATAACTAGTAGCATTCTTGCTAAGATACCACAATATCTAACTTCTATAAACCCAATTAAAATTCATTAAAATCCAACGAATTAGATTTTTTACAATCAAAAAAATCAAATAACATTCTGCAACTAAATCTTGGATCGTTCATAATCAGTTATTAAAGAACTCTTATTTTTTTATCTAAAATTGAACATTCCCCTATGTATTTTGCAAAACCAATCTCTTCATAATGTGGTGTATATTAATTTATTCCTCTTATGAATTTTACTACATATTCCTCATATTAATCATCTTCTACATAAGGGGCCATATAGGGAATATTTGCTGGATCATTTGGATCATTCCCATATTTAGGGAAAACTTCATAATCTTTTTGATTCTATTTATTATTACTTTATGCCTTTGCAGGATAATAATCAGTTTATGTGTCGAATGATTCGTTATATTATCCTGAATATTGTTAAGGTTTATTATAGATTCCTGTATCAGGGGACCACATTTGATTGTTTATAAAATTTTGTATGTTAAAAAATTAATATGGGAAATCAATGTGATAAAACTACAAACATTTAAAGAGAACCTTATATAGTATTCAAATCGATTGTTACTGTTCAAAAACTCATAAGAGGATATATGGCCAGACGAAATCTAAGATTACTTAAACAATATAAAGAATTAATAAATCATGAAAGAATGTTGTTAAAAAAATCTAGTTTGGTTTTAGACTCAATACTCTCTCCATAATTATTGAAAAAAGGTGTTAAAATATTAGAGCTAGATAAAGAAAATATGGGATGTTTTTATGTTGGTCAAGTAGTAGATGGTTTACCAAATGGTTTTGGTAGAAAAGTGAATTCCAGAAATAAATACTGGGAAGGAGAATTTGACAATGGAATATTTAGAAAAGGCAAATTTTATAATTTTGGGACAACTCAATAAGGATATTTTAAAAATGGAAAATTGGAAGGGAGAGGTATTGAAATTAAATCCGATGGAACACAGTATGAAGGTGCATTTATTTAAGGTATACCTGATGGATTTGGTAAAAAGACTGATTCAAAAGGAAACTATTATGAGGGTTAATTTAAAAATGGTCTATTAAATGGTGATGGGGAATTCTAAGGGATTGATGGAAGATATTATCAAGGTTAATGGGTTAATGATTTATATGATGGAAAAGGATTATATGTGTTTCCATCAGGTCAAAGATATAGTGGTGATTTCAAATTAGGAAAGAGGCATGGATATGGAGAATATACATATAATGGAAATGGATATTTTGGAGAATGGAAAGATGGTTTTAGACATGGAGAAGGATATATGTTAGTTGAAGGCCAAATGAAATAGGGAATTTGGTAAAATGGAAATTAAATTAAATGAATATACTTTATCAAATAAAGAAATCTGGTGCTAATTATTAATCCGACAATGATGGATCGCATCTATATTTATTAAAATCTGTAACACCGACTGATGCTAAAACTTCATCATCTATAAAGAATTTCCCTGATGTTTTCTTATTATTGCTTGTTAATATCACATAAGCAGAATCTGCCATTATGTCTACTGTTCTTGATTACTACATCATAGTATCTCCACCGAGTAAATTTTAAACAGCTGCAGTAGCAATTGATGTTCTTGGCCATAAAGCATTGAATCCAATAATATCTTTGAATTCTTCAGACTATCCTAATACTAGCATACTCATTCCATATTTTGCCATAGTGTAGGCTACATGGGGAGCAAACCATTTACCTTCCATATTGAGAGGAGGACTTAAATTTAATACATGTGCATTCTTTGACTTTTTGAGATAAGGTACACATGTCTTAGTTACTAAAAATGTTCCTCTAGTATTTATTTGATGCATCAAATCGTATCTTTTCATATCTGTATTCTCAGTGTCTGTAAGACTGATTGCGCTAGCATTATTAACTAAAATATCGATTCCACCAAATTTCTCAACTACTTTTCTTATAGCCTCTTATACTTCTTTTTCATTTCTAATATCACACTAAACACCTATTGATTTTCCACCAGCTTTTTCAATTTCTGCACATGCTGTGGCAATTGTTCCTTGTAACTTTGGATGAGGCTCAGCAGTTTTAGCTAGTATGGCTACATTTGCTCCATCTTTAGCTGCTCTAACTCCTATAGCTAGTCCGATACCCTATTATTAATATATTTTAATACTCTGCTTCCCCCACTAATAACAATAGTTTTTTCTTTCAAACTGCCCAAAGATTCAAAAGAATGAAGTGAAGGATACTTGATAACCCAAGGAAAGGACTAACCCTTCTGAATTGTTTAATGCGTGAGATTGATTTAAGTGCGTAATTATTCAATTCTTATCATAATTAATATAATAAAATTACATATTAGAAAATAATATAAATTAATATTTTAAAACTATACAAAATTGAATGATAAGAATAAAAAATAATGTTAAAATTCAAGTTTTTTCACTAATTTTCATCGGTTATAGTGATATATTTATTTAATCATCTTCCTCAATCATCTATTAAAATTGCTACATTGAGAGTAATGTAAAATCATCTGGAATTAATAGAGATAGTTATTTATTCTATACAAAGGAATCTTACATGGATTACTGTGATTAATTCAACATCTAAATACCCATCTGATGGCTTTATAACATAGTTGTTCTATCAACAATTGTTTAAAGTATGAACTAAAGCCGAGAAATTTCATAAATAATATTGATGATTGAAAATTTGTCTTTTGCTTTTTATTTCATCATTTCATATTATTATAGAAACTAAATTTAATTGACTTAATTATTTTTTAAAGTTATGGACGTTATTTTTCCTAAAATATTCTTTTATATTTTATATTTTCTATATTCTGGAAAATAAATCTAGAGAACATCAAAATATAGTTGGTCTTCCATTAATTTTGAATTGAACATTTAAACAACTATGCTTAGGCTTAATAATAATGATACAATTGAACCCACATCTGCTAAAATTTAACCTAATTTAGGATATTATATATATTGTTCTAGTTAATTTGCACTTATAGAGATTAAAAATTATACAAAACCGCTTGCATCAACATATTTTTGAGACAGGGGTTGATTTAGCATACTGAAATCGCTTATATAGTTTTAATGTGTTGATTGCTAAATAAGTAAATTATCATCAACATAATGTTATGTGATATGGTAATCAATCTATCCATAAAAGGGTGATTCAATGTCCATATTATAGTACATATGTCTAACTACTGTCTTTAAAGTTTATGTTATAACATCATATGATTAGGTGTGAATTTATAAATCAAACGTTTAGGGTCTTGAAAGATATTTGTCGATAGAATCAGCGGTTGCACACTTGAAATTATATTAATTAGCAGTCTCATTATTGCAAACCTTAAAATATAAATATCCCTATCTTGAACCCAAAGGAGTTTATTTTGTTTTACTACCCGAATTTAAGATTAAACTCATATTATTTGGTCTTATTATACTAGACTTTTATGAACTCTAATTGGCTATTGGTTCTAGTAATGTAAAGTTGGTCTACAAACCACCTTAATAGTAGCTAAAAAAGCAAAGTACAATTGCGTTGCTTTGATTAAAAGGATCGATCCCATCATACATAATAGTACTAATTTCTAATGAGATTGTATTAGTAAAGTTGACCTCCGAATAAGTTTTAGAAATACTCTATTATGTGATTGATGGCAATATTAATTTGGATTACCATGCATATATTTTATAAATGAAGTAAATAAGGGATAATGTATAAAGTAAAACTGTGACTATTCCCCCTAAGGAGCTTCTATATTATTTTTCAGTATGCTAAATATTGAGATTGAAGGGAACACCAAATGAATCTAAACTTCGTAAAATATTCATATTGATATATATTAAAAATTTAATTTTATCTTGAACTTATATTTTAACAAGACACTTTGAACCATAAAGAAGAAATGTTTAAATCGATGAGGCTATCTTGATGATAATACAAACTGAAAATAGCTTAACTAATAACTCAAGAAGGATAATTGATAAAATTAAATGAAAATTAATAAATTACTACATAATAAATTATTCATTAAGGTTATGCTTTTATTTTTGTAAGTTAAGGAGATATATCTATTTATTCTTCTTCCTCATTAATTTGATAAAACTTGTAAATAGATAGTAATGTAAAATCATCTTAAATAAATTGTGGTGTCGGAGATTACCTAATCTATACTATAGAATCTTACATAGATGATGACATTGATTAATTTAAGGTCTTTATACCCATTTGATGACATTACAGCATCGTTTATCGATCAACAATTGTTTGCATAATGAACTAAAGCCTAGATATTTCATAAATAATATTTGTTATTGAAAATTTTTCTTTTGCCTTCTCCCTCATCAATTCATAATGAACTAAAAATTAATTCTAATCTACAATATGGTTCTTCAAAGTTATTGATGTTATTTTTCCAAACAGATTCTTTTTTATTGTATACTTTTTGTAATCAGGAAAATAAAGAGATATTATGTCAAAAAATAATTAATCTTCCATCAATTTAGAGTTTAAAACTTAAACAATTATGCTTAGACTTAATAATAGAGAGACAATAGAACCAACATCTGCCAAAATTTAGCCAAATTTAGGATACTAAACAAAGTATTCTTATTAATTTGCACTAACTGAAATTAATAATGTTACAAAACCTGCAAAGCCTTAGCTAGAATCAATAAATCTCTATGATAGTGGCTAATTTATCATATCAAAGCCGCTTATATACTACTAGTGTGATTATTGTTAAACAAATAAATTATCATCAACATAATGTTAAACCATATGATACTCTATCTGACCATAAAATTATGATCCAATATCCATGTTATAGTACAAATGTTTTATGACTGGTTTTAGATTCTATGATTTAATATCATATTATTATGTGTGGATCTCTAGATCAAATCTCTATGGTATTGAAAAGTAATTATTAATAGTATCATTGTTAGCACATTTAATATTCAAAAATGATGCAGTTTAATTATCACATACCTAAAAAAAAAGGAAACTTTATTTCTAACCTAAAGGAGTTTCGTTTGTTATATTACCAGAATTCAAAACTAAACTCATATTTTCAGGTCTAAATATGCTAGAGCGAGAGGAGCTTTAATTTGCTATAGGTCTAAGTAATGATAAGTTCCTTAACTAACCGTCTTAAAAGTATCCATAAAAACAAAGTACTACTGCATTTGTTAAATTGAAAGGATCAAGATCCTAATATTAAATAGCACTTATTTAAAGTGAAACAGTATTAGTAAAATTCACCTCAGCATATGTTTTAGAAATGTCTTATTAAGTAATTGTTGGCAATATTTAATTAGATTGCCATGAGTATATTTTGTAAATAAAGTAAACAAGTGATAATGAGTAGACTAAAATTGTAACTAACCCTCCAAACGCGCTTTTATAAAGCTTTTCTGCATGTGATATATTAAGATTGAAAAGAACACCGAATTAATCTGCCTTTTTTAGAATATTCATATAATTATAATAAAAACTATTCGTATTAAATTTTTATTTGCATTAGATCATCATTGCGAATTTTTTTATTCTGAATTCTTAATCAATTCTCATTGATTAATTCATTGATAGATTTAGTAACTTGAAATATTTAGAGCATAAACATAAAAAAATATATATATGCCATTATGTATAATTAATGTTGGTTAAGATGATTACAAATCGATTTAATCTTCCTCTTCGTTTATTTCATAAAATTTATAAATTGAAAGTATAGTAAAATCATCCTAAATTAAACTTGGCGATTATCTACTTTATTAAGATAATATTACATTATTGACATTGATTGGTAAAGCATTTTTATACCCATTTAATGGCTTTGGATTAGTTTTTATCGATCAACTAATGTTTAAAGTACAAATTGAAGCCTTGAGATTTAATAGATTATATTATTGACTGAGAATTTCTCTTTAGCTCTTTCTTTCATCAATTCATAATGCAACTTTAATCAACTAAATGGTCTTTTAAAGTAATTGAATTAATTTTGCCAAAAAGATTTTTTCTTATGGTGTATTTTTTGTAATCTGGAAAATAAAATGATATGATATCAAAATAAAGTTAATCTTCCATTAATTTAGAATTAAAAATCTAAACAATTATGCTTAAACTCAGTAATATAGACATAATTGAACCAACATCAGCTAAAATCTATCCTAATGTTGGGTATTAAATGTACTACTACCAAATTTGCATTTACTGAAATTAATAATGTTAAAAAAACCTGCATGTCCTCCACTAGAATTTATTAACTTTTAAGACATAGGTTAATTAAACAAGTTAAAATTACTGTTATAATTCTTGAATGAATAAATTATCATCAACATAATATTAAGTAATGTGATACTCTATTGGCCATAAAAGGATAAATCAGTATCCATATTATAATACATATGTCGAACTACAAATTGTAAACCTTATTATTTTATATCATATTTTTATGTATGAACTTCTAAACCAAATCTCTAAGGTTTTGAGAAATACAAATCAATAGCATCAGATTAAGCACATATAACATTATATTTTAATGCAGTATCATTACTACAAACCTTGAAATAAATAAACCCTTGTCTTTCACCTAGAGGAGTTTATTCATTTTATTACCCGTGTTTAGGACCAAACTTAAATTCTCAGGTTAAAAAATGCTTGACCTTCTTGAACTTTCATTAGCTATAGGCTATAGGAGTGTTAAATTTATTAAATCACCTTCTTAATAATAACCAAAAAAACAAAGAACTGCCGCATTTGTTAAATTAAAAGGATCAAAGCTATCATATTTAATTGCACTTATTTATAATGAAATAGTATTTGTAAAGTTAATCTCTTAATATGTTTATGGGACATTTTATGATGTGATGATCGGTAATATTTATTTAGATTACCATGATTGAATTTTATAAATAAAGTACATAAGGGACAACGAATATACTAATATTGTTACTATTCCTCCAAAAGCGCTTTTATATTATTTTTCTGCATGGGAGATATTTAAATTGAAAAATACACCAAATTAATCTGCAAATTTTCTTAGAATATTCATTGCTATAATTAATCATAAAATAATTCTACAATTTAAATATTGAGAAACAATCTCGAAATATCATAAATTTATTGAATTTAATATAAATATAACATCATTTCTTCTTATTGATTACTGATTTAATATTTTATTTTTATTCTACCTATTTTTGTTAATTATTAGAGATTTACTGAGATGGTCCTTTATTTTGATACTTTATCCCTGCTCCCAACTGTTTTTCAACTTAGACCTTGCTTTATATATTAGATGACAATAAAATTTAATCTTTATTTGATTAGCTTTCTAATTAAGATGGAGGTTTTAAATTTTAAAATGGCTCTGAAGATGTGCTCTAAATATTCACTGTCTTTTACTAAATTTACAAATTAATTTAATCAGGTATCAAACTTGTCGGCTGAATGTCAAGTTAATCCTGATGTATTTAACATAATATGGTAAAATCATCTTAATCATATTATAGTCTGTCATCACAAAAATTTACAACTTATGAATTTTTCTAATTCTATATGGGTATCAAGGTCTTGATTCCCATTTGGTGACACTTTAAGAAATTTTCCCTTTCAACAATCGATTAAACAATGAATTAAAGTCTTGATATTTCATAAATTATGTTGGTTATACTAAATTTTTATTCCGCCTTTGATCTCAATACATCAAAATTTTTCATAAATTAATTTTGATCAATTTATAAATCCTTCAATTATATGTTAGTTATCTTTCCAAAAAAGTTTTTTGTAATTTTGTATTTCTTATAATCTGGGAAATAAAATGATATTATATCATAAAATAATTAATCTTCCATTAACTTAGAATTGACAATCTAAACAATAATACTTAAACCCATTAAAGTAGACATAATTGATCCTACATTTGCCAAGATATCTCCAAGTTTAGGATATTAAATATATTGTTCAACTTAATTTGCATCCAAAATAATTAGAAAAGTAGCAAATCCTGCATACTATTATGCTTCAATGAACTCTTTAGATAGAGGTTAATTTATCATAGAAAAATCACTCACAAATATTTAGTGCTTAAGTTCCTAAATAAATAAATTGTCATCAATATATTATTAAGTAATTTTATAAACAATCTATCCATAAAATGATATATATGGATCAATATTATAATAGATGTGCTTTATTACTTTCTTTAATTCTTAATCTACTATATCATATTGTTTTGTATGTATTTCTAGATCAAACCTTTGAGGATGTTTGAAAAACTCCTTAATTCGATCTTCTGTAGCACAAGTTATGTTTAATTTTGAGGCTGTATTATTATCACATACTTAATAGAATAAAAATCCAGTTTACTGTCTTAGAGGAGTGTCTTTTGTCTCGTCACCTGTATTCAAAACCAATGATAAATTTTTAGGTGCAAGAATGCTTGATCTTCCAGAGTGCTCAGCCTTTTAAGGTTGCAAAATTTCAAGCTTATCCAAAAACTCTCCTTTATAGTATCCAAAAAAACATAATAAAACACTGTTAGTTTGATTGAAAGGATCAAATAGAGGATCATATAAAAATGCAGACATTTAGAATGAAACCTCATTAGTGAAATTTGCTTCTGCATATGTTTTAGCAGCATCCTAATTAGTAATAACAGGCAATATTTGTTTCGACTGCCATAAAACCATTTAGTATATGAAGTAAATAACCGATAGGACATACACTAATATAGTGACAAATCCACCAAAGGCACTTTTATATTCCTTCATATCATTAGTAATTCCTAGATTGAAAATAACTCCAAAAGAATCTGCCTTTTTTAGAAAGTTCATAATAATAAAATTATGCAAATATTTATAATAATCAGAATAATCTAAGTTTGATATTGATAATTTTGAAGATCTAAACTCCCTGATAATCTAAAATAATGGATTTAATCCAATTATTGTATTAGATGTATCAGGTTAAAATAATTTTTATTATTTTTTGTATATAAAATAAATGAAAAACCTTATAAATTCAGAGTAATAAATATATATGTATATCAAAAGATTATTAAAATAAGATAATGCGAGTCCTTAGAGTCATTATGTAACCTAAATATTTTCACATTTAACATCAAGGAATCATAAATGATTTTTTTAAATTTATATAAGTCTTCTTTTGCCCCACCATAAAAATAAATTACAAATCAATATTTATTAATAATATATCTTTTTTATCAATGATTCAAAAGAGAATACCAAGCACAAAAGGAAATCTATTAGTGCAAACTAGCAAAGAGATGTATTTAATAAGTGAGACCATTCAAGGAAACATTTTTGTTAATATTAATGAAGAGGGATACTAAGCTGGAATTCTAACCTTAAGGGTAATTCAAATAACTATTCGTAGTTTGTGGGATAAGAGTTATCGTAAAAGACAATAAGATCTTAGTAAAATAACGAAGTCTAGCGATAAGTACATAAGGATAAATTTTTAGACGTCTCAACTGAATTAAAGAATTATGGAGAAAAACTGCCGATTTCTTAAGAGGTTTATCCTTTCTAGATCTGTCTTAACATTTGTTCCTCTACATTAAGTGCAAAATTTTCATCAGAAGATTATGCAAACATATACTTTTATATTATAGTTCAATTCAAACAAGCAGATGGCAAAAAATGTAATGAAACTATCAAATTCAAACTCCCTATAACTATCGCACAACCCTATATTCCAATAAATAGACCAGTATTAAACAAAGCAAGGCATGAAGTATAGTTTTGCTTTTGTTGTAAATCGGGAAGCATTCTACTAACTACTTAAATGAACAAATCTGACTACATGACTGAGTAAATAATGAACATTCAGTTGAGAGCAGATTTAACTCTAAGTCCTAAAACCATCATTAATATGCAAGTATTATTAGTAGGTGTTCTATCCATTAAAAATGGTAAAGAATTACGAACTGAAAACTTTATTTATCATCAATAAAAAATAGAGGGAGTTCAATGTTGGTCCCTAAAGAAGTACGAATTTGAAGTTCCTATAACTTCCAAACACGATAGCAGGTCAATCTTTTTGATATAAACCTCATCACAAACTAAAAATATCAAATACTAACATTACTTGAAAATAATACCTGAACTTGAGGGATGTAATTGCAACGATAATTGGGAAGTCGATGTTCCTATTAATATTATTAGACCTCCCTAATCAACATTTGATATTTTGAAATTAGATGCTCGTATCTATTAAGCACCTTAGGAAATGGCTGCGTTACCAAAATGGGACCCTATAATTTAAAATTGTGCTTAGATGTTTGTAAATTAAGATCCTATTGAGAGGCAATCTTACTATTACGAAAGTCCCGACAAAAATAAAATAAGCCAGAAATAAATTGCTACTCAATCAGCATGCCTTTCATATAATTAATACCACGCGTATAATTAAAATTATTTGCCAATAAACGTTGAAATGATAAACCCATTAGGGAAAACCATTTCCGAATACTAAGGCTCCAAACATCCTGCCACTAGCGCTAACACTAATATGGAGACCTCACTTTAATAATAAATATCTTGATATATATATAAACAAAATATTTATGGGAAATGATGTTACTAAGAGATAATTCTGCTATATGAATAAAATTCAAATCAGTATGAGAGAAACTCTTTGATTTTAAGATTAGAATGCATATTATTGATTATTAAATAACATAATGATAACAAATAAGTGTGGTTAGTAAAATGTTTTTTATTCTTAAAAAGAAAAAGGAGGAGAAACTTAAATTAGATGAAATGATATTTTCATCAGAATATATTATCAGAGTTTAATATATTTCATCTAATTATATATTTCATCTAATTATATATTTCCAATATATATATTTTTTTTTATAAAAATAATCATTTCTTAAAAAAATTAAATAAATGATGTTTAAGTGAAGATAAACAAGTAATTAATCATATAGTAGTATCAAAAAAAGACAGATGAGCGCTACAAATCATTTTTGAATATATTTTATTTTAAATAATTATTCCCCACAAAATGTCATAAGATGATGGCGCTTAATTAGATAGTTCTTATTCAGGTATTATTTTTTATTCATACCCCCTATATTATATAATCCCGCCCTTTTTTTAGTAGATTTATAATTTTTTTTTTTTTTAGGTCGTAAAAAAATATGTAGTGAGACTATTATTCACAAATTAGAATTTGGGCATGATGGTAATAAGGTTTCAACTGTAACATTTTAGAGAGATGACAATAATAAAGTAATAAAAATGATACAAAATATGGATGAGGAAAAACAACGTACTAATTATATTCTAACCAGCTCTTAAGGTGCAGAAGCTAAAAATGAAACCCATTCAATTGGGCAACATGAACAGCATAAGATAAGGCCCTGACAACAGACTCTATAATTACCTTGATTTTGACTCATATACATATCTAGATTAATATAAAGGCGCAGCGGTATTTAAAAAATAAAAAAGATTAAGTAATCACCTAAAAAGATAAAGTGCAGTTGTAAGTAGTCTAGGTGCCTTAAAATGTATTGCGAGTGCTTTTCTAATTAGTTATAATGCTCTAAATTATGTTAATGTGTTAGTTGTCAGAATACTAATGAGTATGAGGAGATTAGAGAATAATTTCTGAATAGACAAAAAAATAAACCATTAGATTTTAAGAAAACACTAGAAATATCATGTAATTGCAACAAATCTAAATGCTAAAAGAAATATTGTGTGTGTTACTAAAACAGATAGAAATGTGATCCTAAATTATGTAAATGCGAAAATTGCGAAAATTAAGAAAAAATAGAATATGAATCAGAACAATAGATAGTGCCTACGTTTTATGATGAATAAGCTAATAGTTAATCAAGATTTTTATCAAATAATCCATTTGCCAGATAATATAAAAATCAAAGAGAATCTGTTGTACATACTTAACATTCCTCATTCGGATTTGTTAGGTTTCCTAAATTAGGACCTACAGATGATCAATTCAAATTAGATTCATAGGGTTTTTGATGAAAGAATATTAAATAATAAAAAAAATCATCTGTATAATTTTTTTAAACAAAGACATTATTCATTAAAAAAAAAAAGTAAAATAATTTTTTTTTTAAAAAATAACAAAAGATGTCTTCTGACTCTGATTCTAAGACCTAAGAAGGCAACAGAATCTATGTATCTGGCTACTCAAAAAATGAATCCTAAGAAGATATAAAGAAACATTTTGATTAATATGGTACTATAGGTGACTTTTCATGGAAGGGTAGATTTTGCTTCATTGTAAATTTTTTTTAACAAATCATAGGCATACTCAAATTAAGAAGAGGCATCAGCAGCAGTGAAGTCAATGAATTAATAAGATTACAATGGAAGAAATTTAACTGTTGAAATAGCAAGAGCAAAAAAAAAAGATGGTGCATGTTATTAATGTGGTGTTGTTGGTCATTTTGCAAGAACATGCCGATACAATAGAAGATCAAGATCCGACTCCAGGTGATATTGCTTCTTTTAAAATTTTAGACGCCATAGCAAAAAGAAAAAGAAGCACCGAAAGCATAAATCTTCTTCTTCTTCTTCAAGTAGTGAAAGGTAGAAGAAAAAATCAAAGAAACATAAAAAAAGAAGTTCATCATCTTCACACTCTGATTCGAGTGATTGAATAATATATAAGAAAATAAAATATAAAAAAAAAAAAACATAAATCATTAATACTTGAATATTTGTCCATTCCATCCATCTACAATTACTCCCAATCCATTAATTTTCATATCATTTCCATCTCGAACAAATCCTTATCCACTCATCAATTCAAGTATTGTCTATGATACTCCACTTGCATCAGGAACTTTGACTTTGGTATATCCAGATCCTTCTGAAAAATTAATTACGCATAAAATTTTTTCACTTCCATCTGTCCACTTTTTAAGTATATTAAAAAAATAATTACTTTCCATGCAAAGAATTTCCATGCTTGATCTCCTTCAGCAGTTAATCTTGTCCATGTACCCTTCTTAAATGCATTTTTGCTGATAATAGGTAAAAGAGCAGCATAGAATTTTCTTGAATAATCAGATCCATTTTCTTTATAACTTCTTCTCAAATGAACATCTAGACGATTAGAATAACCTTCTAACTAGCCATGATTAATAAATTTAGCTCCTGGTAAAGTGTAGCTTAACATAGCAGCTGCATTTGCAATATAATCTTTTCCACTAAATTTAACTACAGCTCTTGGTTCATCATGATTTTCAACGAAGTGATTGGAATGTTAAGCATACTAATTGGTAATATATTTAGTTACATTTAAATTTAATGAATCAGTTATAGCCTTGACTTTAGAAGTATCTAATGTAGCCAAAGTATCTAATAAACCCTTTTCATAGACATAATCAAAACCTAAGTTTATAAGATCTTATTCCTTTGACCAATAGACTTCTGCTAAAAATATAACATTTGGGTTTATTTATTTTGCCTCTTGTATCGCACTACTCCAAAATTCACTTGATGGTTTCTTAAACCCTCTTGCATCTAATTATGTCTTCCACTTATTATAAAATAAGTCATTCAATATAACCATAGCCATATCACATCTCATACCATCAGACATTTAAGCAATTTTCTTAACAACACTTCTCAAATAGGTTCTTGTTTCTTCATTCCAATAATTCCATTAAGCAGTATCTTTCCAATACCCACTATACTGATCACTTCCATATGCAACTCCGTTTTCAAGGTAAGAGTCCCTGTTAAATGGTGGTTGGACATTGGGTGGTGCTCTGATAAACCAATCAATATGACTTGAAACATATGGACTATCCACTGCAGAATGATTTGGTACAAAATCTAACATTAACTTCAATCCGACAGCATTTAGTTTTTTCTTAAGCTCAATAATGTCGGCATCTGTACCAACTTAAGAGTTGCAAACGAATTCAGTCACTGCATATGGGGACCCAATTACATCATCCATTGTGAAATCTGGTAAATTCGACTTATATTCTGACGAATGATCCTTATCGAATTATAGACCATAGTTTCCTAATTACCATATACCTATGAGAAGAAAAAGGGTTTTTAATAAGTATTACCCATTAACCAAACATAATCAACACCCAAATTGCGTAATCTTTAGAATTCTTCAAATGGTATGTCATTAAGTTTTGATATAGAACGACCATATTTTTATGTCAATTCATAGAGCCAGGGACGTAAGGAAATCTCATATATTATTGGATTCGCAAACGTCATCATCAATAGGGAAAGGATTATTATCATATAAAACTTTATATTTTATTTAATATGGATAGCAGATTGGCTAACTTTGAAATATTATGCAAGTTAGGTATGAATAAATTATTAAGAATGAGGGGCTGGAGCTTATTCGTCTGTATATAAAGTTTAACGTAAATCTGATGGATAAATATATGCTTTTAAGAAAGTTAAACTGATGGATATTGGTGATAGAGAGAAATAAAATGCCCTAAATGAAGTTCGTATTATTGCATCTGTTCATCATGAAAATATTGTTTAATACAAAGAATGCTTTATAGAAGATAATAATTTATGGTATTGACATATTTTTTATAATAAGCATAATTATGGAATACGCTGAACAAGGTGACTTACTATAAAAGATTTAAAAACATGTTAAGAAGTAATCTTATATACCAGAGAAAGAAATATGGTCAACAGCTGTTTAAGTATATATTCATATTAAAAAAGGTTTTGAATGGATTAAGAGCATTACATAGAAAAAAAATACTCCACAGAGATCTGAAATGCGCCAACATATTCCTATATGAAAACGATGTCGTAAAACTGGGAGATTTTAATGTATCTAAACTAGCCAAAAATGGTTTAGTATACACACAAACTGGAACTCCCTATTATGCCAGTCCAGAAGTTTGGTAGGATAAACCTTACGATCTTAAAGCAGACATATGGTCATTAGGTTGTGTACTTTATGAAGCATGTGCCCTCAAGCCGTATTATTTTAATTTTATTTATATAAAGACCATTTAGAGCTAAAGATATGGATGGACTTTACAAAACTGTACTGAAAGGTCAATATTCGCCAATTCCTGGAAGCTTCTCTCCAGACCTGGTTTAACTGATTAAACTTATGATGCAACTGTTACCTTAAAATAGGCCAGATTGTGGTATGTCAAAAATTATAATCTAATAGATAAATTATTAACCAGCAATTTAGTCCTTAAAAAGGTTAAATAGTATGATCTTAATTTAATGGATGAAGATTAAAAAGAAGATTTATTGAAAACTATTAAATGGCCAGGATCAAAGAAAGGTTTGTAAAGTAATAAATCTGAAATGATTACTTTGAATTTCTAACTGCCAGGCTCAAACTATCTTAATCAACATAATTCTAATCATATTCGTAGAAACTAATAATCTACAAGAATTAAAAGTTAAGATAATAATGATTCAATTGCATCTATCAATTAAACTAATGAGGCTCTAAATTAAATTATGAAACAATTAACATAATTAGAATAAAAAGATATATATGAAAAAAGTCCAAGTAATTTATTATATTATATGTAGTTATCTCATAACCAACTAAAAAGAAACTTAATAAATCTAATTCAAAACAAGCTGTTTAGGATTAACAAGCTTCTGCTATCCCATAAATTGAAAACAGAAGATTGAGAATTAGTAATTCTACCCATGAAAATCATTAAAAATACGAATCTCATTAACCGTAATTATAAAATATAAAACAAAAATAGGAAATGTGCATCTAAGGATAGAATTGATCAGCCTATTGTTATAAATGCTAATTATTATGCAAAAGATGTGATACAATCTTTAAGTAAGTAACAATATTCATAAAAATTACCTTAAATTGGTAGAGGGGATGATGAATATATGTTAAGAAAAAACTCATCTAATGAAAGAAGTAATATTAAAAAATCTAAACATGATTAATCGAGTCTTTCAATAAAAAAAGATATATCAGTTTTACCTTCGGCTGATAGGCCAAGTTTAGTAGATAGACCAAATTTATTGAAGAAAATTATTGAGGAATAACAATTACCCAAATTAAAAAAGAGATGAGGAAATTTTTTTTTTATAACGATACTGCGTGATATAATTTTCCATTATTATAATAATTTTATATCTTAAATGAGCGAATTAAGTCAATAAATCGATAATCTTCTGACGAGGGAAGGTCTAAAATCGAATAAATATCTTCTTAAGCATATTGATTAGAATTTGTAACTCCCGATACATATACTTGTAAAAGAGAACTCAATTTCTAAGCATTCTCCAGAATAGATAATGAATGTAATATAATATTAATGTCAAAAGGCAATCAAATCATGTAAGAATTGTAGAATCAATGAACCATATGTTTAAGTTCTAATAAAGCCTCATACTAATAATATAGTGATTAATGAGATATCAACTACTCAATCGGATTTCAAGTAATTTCTACATGAACACTTCCTATAAGGTATAGAGGGTACAATAACATTTGATGGTGGATGCTGTAAAGTTACTTTTAAAGATGATGAGACTGGACTAGATTTTCTGGATAGGGCATGCAATCACCCTTAACATCCCTTGAAAGCTTATGTGGAGCCAGAAAATGTCTATAATTCACTTAACCCTGACTAACACCCATATTATTATGACAATTAAATGTTTTAGAACCTTTACATAAGAAAAGCCTCGGATGACCACTAACATAAAAGTGAACCTTTTTATCCAACCAATCAGAGAAAAACATCAGAAAAGGAACTCAAACCAAATTCAAGAAAGGTCTCGAACTAAGAGCCTGAGAAAAAGGCAAAAAATACACCAAAACATAATCCATATGTGGAAAAAGTTGTTTATGTTGAAAAGTAGAAAGTCTAACAATCTCCATATGTTGAAAAGAAATAAGAAATCTAATAATAGAGGTATTTTTTGTTTTAAAAATATATTTTATTTTTTTTATTTTTTAGTCCCTAAAAATCAGCAGCACCAATATAATATAAGAAAGAAGTACTTATAAATTACTTCAAATAAATATAATCTAATTTGAAAGTTAATTAAAACCTCCTCAATATGGCTGAGGAGGAGAAAGCCATAATTTTAGGTAGGACATTCGATGTCTCTTTAGAACATATTAGGCCTACACCAGTTAGAAAAGAATCTGTAAAAATTTTTAATTAAAATTATTAGTTCGGCACACCTTAACATTATGTGAAAGGCATGCCATCAAGAAAGGTTAGTGAATAGCAATTTTACAGAAAATGATTATTATTTTAACATATAATAAAAAAACGGATTTATGAAGCTACTTCTCTTGTTATTAGTGGGTGCATTAGCTACAGAAACATAATTCATAACTGAATAGTTAAGAATGAAATTGCCTTAAAACGAATACAATGCATAAATTGTTGATATGCTTGAATTAAGCTTATAATAAGGAGGCAAAATAGATTCTGTCATTAGTTTATTATAAAAAATGCTTGATGACTTAAATGGAGAGTAAACTGTTAGCAATCAAGAGCATTCATAAGTATAATTATATTTAATAAAATTAGAGAATAACATAATATACAAATAACATTGAAAATCTTGAAAACAACTTAGCAAGTTTATAATCAGAAGTGCAAACTAATAACTAATAACTTACTGAATTGTCTAGCTAAATTTCATCTCTCACATAATCTAGTGTATCACTCAAAAAATAATTAAATAATGTCAACTCTAGAGAGGAAACCATTAGAGCTTCAAGATAATAAGAAATTGAACTTAAATAAAAGAGATAAGCAGCAGGAGATAAGATATTAGCAGCCATCTAACTAATTCACGATAAATTGGTTTAAACAGTCTTAAATGAATAAGGATCATTCCTTGAAGTTGAAGACAAGAAAATTTTAACCTAATAATTGAAAGACGAACTAGGAGAGAGACATCCAATTGCATTGATGGTTGCATTAACAACAGAGTATGATATAAAAATAATTAGATTTGATTAAGAAACAGCTAAAAAAGTCATTTAGAAATTAGAAGATATTATTGAATCAATCAAGGACAGTGAAGGTAAATCAGCTGAAAATGAGACATAAGCTAATGCTAATTACTAAGCTATATTAGGTGAGTTGACCTCAATCAGAGATAAATTAGCTTAAGAATCATAAAAAACAGATTCTTTATTAAAGACAAAATAAAATGACTTTGTATTTATTATTTATATATTATAGGTTATTGCTAAAAGAAGATCAGGATAATTAGTAAAAGATTAGGATAATACTGAATTATTACTCTAAACAAATAGAGTTTAAAAAGATTAGTATGATGCTAATTATAATTCTAATACTTAGAAGAGAGAATCATAAGTTGGAACATTAAAGTAGGCTCATCAATTGTTAGTTGAGAATGCAGATAAATTAAGAAAATGATTAGCTTTATATCAAAAAAGTAATAAATATATATTTATATTATATTAAAAAAAAAATTAAATTTAACGATTTCATGTTCCAAACGCATTCATCAATTAATAGCGTCTCATAATCACCATAAAAATTTAAGTTCAAGTCAAAAGTTAGGTATGATTTAAAATTTTATGATTAAAAAGCTTCTTTAACGATCACCTTCCACCATAATAAACTACAACAAGAATTTCAATGTAATACACAGAACAACTTAAAATGATGATAGAAACATTTTCTTCAGTCTCATTCACATCATTTCCTGAATACTAGAACCTAAAATCAAATTAAATGGCAGTGTCAATATAAAGCTGTTTTAATCCTAAATTTTAGAGCACTGGAATTGATGAAACAAAAGATGGCTTCTAAGATTTACTTGATGAAATCAAATAAACGATTTAAAGGAAATACCCATTTGTCAAGATTATAAGACACACAATAGATCATCCTGAGAATTTTTTACAAATATAAATTTATCAACCAGACTAATTACAAGTAGTGTTATACAATAAAGAAATTGCAAAATAACTTCCAACTGCTAAACTTATAGGCGATGCTGTATGGTTATACCTTAAGAAATTTAATCTAACAGTGAATGTTGATTGCATCAATAAAAATGCTGTACCTGTTTGCGAAGACTAAAATACGGTTAATATTCTAGAGGGTATTTATAATTTATAATTTTCAAGGATTAAAAGTCACCGTAAGACAAAAAGAAGGCTAAACACTCCAAAATGTTTAAACACCAACAAAATAAATTGTTATTAGAACTTCATTTTGCTAACCTTCAACAAGTGCATAAAAAAGTGCATCCAAAATAGACATATTCAAAAGCACTGATAATATCAAAGATATGGAGAAATCAGTTAGGGTCTACTTTTCACCCACAAAAACTTAAACATGGATGACATAGACATAAGTTGCCAATATTGATTTAAAAAGATCCTAACCTGAAAAGAAATTCACTGTTAAACTATTTTGTTAATCTTAATTGACAAATTGCTTTGAAGAAGCTAAATTTCAAGATCTAATCTAATAAGTTAGTTCCTATGAAATAGAAATAACTGGAGAAACCATAAAGACTATTAATTGTTTATTAAATGTTGATGAAATATTAACAAATCAAGAATAACTATATGTATCTACAAGAGTAGAGAGAACTGATATATTAAAATGCTTAATCAAAGCACCTGAAGATGCAGTAGTTTACATTACTAAGAATTAATAACAAGAATAATTAACTTATGATGCAGATTTAGGAGCCTTCTCATTTTGGGGGAGAGTTCAGTAGGAATATTTAATAGATGTGACTAAAAAGGATTGTTTCCCCTAGAAAAAATAATTATTCATCCAAGGAAATTCAGATTGTCTTATTGAATTTGATATGGTTAGTTGTGTAGAAACAACCTTGTAATTTAAGGCATATAACATTATCCTTAAATAAAATTAGAATAAGGTTTTATTTTATAATTTATATTTTTAATTAAGGAAATCGAATAAGTTAAACTAGAGTTATTATAATCAGACCAAATTGATTAAGAGCCATTAGTTGGTTATACAGATAATGGTGGAATGTTCACTTGCCCTGGATTAATGTTCAAATAGGTCAAAGTTCACGCAAAAAGAAAAGGATTTTTGTCAATAAATTATGATTTTGATGTAAGGGCTAATTCAACTGGGTAGATTATGTAAATTCCCATGATACCAGATTTCTATAGTTTAATTAACTAATATCATATCTTAATTTATATACCCAATAAAACTAATTTTTAAATGGATTATAGTATGGTATGTCCAGGTATTAATAATAATTTATAAATTTAGATGGTTTTAGATTAGATTAAAAGACTAGAGCACATCCTGTTATGAAATCGAAATTGGAAATAAATAGAATAACTTAATCTGCTGTTTTATGGAACTTTTCCGTCCATGTTTAATCTCTAGATCCTTTTTTAAAGGATAACTGCTTTCAATTCTTTGTCGCTAATTAGAAACCAAAAAGAACTCTAATGTGTTAGGAGCCATTATCCCCATAGTTTAAAGAAAACCAATAAGGAAGTGCTAAATCACATAAATCATTAAACATTAATGAAATGTTTTTAAAAACCAGAGTTATGCAAACTGAGATAAAATCCTTTGTCAGATAGGAATCAGATGTAATTGCATAAAAAATAAATAATGTAATTTTATATATAAATATATCAATATAGTATTGTGCAGAAGAGTCTGTTAGGATATTTGTAACATTTGGTCATAAAGTTATTGACACATTGATGATTCAAGCAAATCTATTAAATATGAATGAAAAGTGTTATGGTGTAATAGATTGTATTTAAATAAAAATATTATTAGTGGATAAGAGACAATTTATAAGAGACAATGATACTCTCCATAAAACAGTTTAGAGAAACTTAAGTAAAATGCCAACATTTAAGAGAGAAGTAGAATAAGAAGATAGAAAACTTTCAACGATATTATCTCATATCACAAACTAAAAATTTATAGATTGAATATATAAACTTTCAACAAACTTTTGGATACATATCTTTTGAATTTATTGATCTTTAGTATTTTTATGGGTCTTCTGCATACTACCAAAATGTTTTTGGTGATCTTTATGTAATATCTCCAATAGAGCCATCAACACATAAGACTATCCATGTTAAATTGGGTTCATTTTTGACTTTATCTTTCATTTAGGGTAGCTTTATTTAATATATATATACCTTATATTTAACAATTTATCTATCTTGTTCTGCTGCATATAGAGTAATGACTGGCTTTAATTCATCAAATATGTAATCGTTATTAAACTTTGATGTATCAACAGATTTGCCTTGAGCCTTTTCCACATTTAATTTCTTCAAACTCACATCTGTTGGAGAGAAATAAACGAAAAATGTATATTTGCGCATTGCCAATTAATCGACTGATATAGCTTAAGCATTCTAGCTGCCATAAAATTTCATTCCTCCACATTCATCATTGAAAAATCCTACTACGCATTCTTGATATGAGGCACCCAAACTTAATTAGAATTTCTTTTAGATGGGAGTTTCCATTACAATTGTAAACTAGCCTGGTTCAGTATTTTAAGGGATGAGATTAATTTCTAGATCTTAATCCAAATCAAATTTGCTGCAAAACTAGTAATAACCGCTCTTTACTGCTCCAAAGTAATAATTTTTATCTACTAAGTTTTTTATTGTCTCACCACTATTTATTTTAACTATTTAATATATTTAAAAAAATACTTTCTCTTTATGGGATTGAATTTTTAGTTCCACAATCGTCATCATCACTATAAAATAATAAAGTGACTCCATTAAGTGGTGATTAAGTTTTAATATCAGTGACTCTTATTGTAAGATTCTTGAATTATAATTTATTTATATAATCTTTCTATGTTTATGTCAATTAATTAACACCTAAATGATGAATATGATTATGATATAACATTCTACCACTACTCTTAGGTAATTAATAAAGATCTATTTTTGTTTTTGATTTATCTGAATCTCCACATATTTATATATTTTCATTTAAAAATGTATTGATATCTGTACCATTCCCCTAAACCCCAACAAAACCATCACTAGGTTTTGATGCTGGGAATAACAATTTTCTTGCTAACTGTTGAGGAAGATATGAGAGATCTTTACTATTTATGTATTCAGTCACAACTACTTAGAGGTCAGGAGTTAAGACAGTTACTCTACTTGGGGCTTTAATCTCAAATTTCTTCCCATAAATGGAATTTAAGGATTAACAGTCTGTCACATTCTCTATGCCACTAGGATATGATATTGGATTCTTATTTTATTATACTTTAATTTAATTAAACATAGTAACTTCCGATTCTTTTGGAATAGTGGGATAGCTTTATACCATTATAATAATAGCCTTTATAAATATGATTATATACATATATTATCACTCCAACTAATATAGTTGTAAATAAGTGATCTATTGATCTTTTAATTTCAGTTAATGTATCTTAAGTGACCCTTTGACTATCCAATTATAGTAAACATAAAGATAGGGTGAATGAATTGATAATTAAAAAGAATAAACAGAAGGATGCATAATATTGATAGCTTTCAGTACTATCAGAAAATGCATTACAACAGTTTTTGTTCAAACAAACCAACTGATTTTGATCCTCCCATTTTATTGCATTAAGACTAACATCACAATCAAATGTACTAAGATATTTAGAGCATTTTGTCTAATCAAGAATCCAACTTTCATGAGTTTTCCTTATATTCTAGAAGCATTATTTCTAAGAATCCAAATTAGTACTTTCACTTTATCTAAAGAAAAGATACGACCCACTAACTAATAGAAATGCCAAAATTAGGATAGTTCCTCCAATAGATTTCATATTATTGAAAGATAATGAATAAACCATGATATATCCTGCAATTGAAATTACAATGAGAATTGCGCTCAGCAATTTAATAAACCAACCAAGAATTAATCCTTAATCCCAGTGAATAAGATAAGCTGCTAAAATTACATTAGCGATAGCAAACACATAAACGCATATTCGAATATGTATTTTTCTCTCCATTTAGATGAATGTTGCAAATCCTTAATAAGCCATAGAAATTGAATTGAAAAACACCAATGGGACTATACAATATAAACACTTTGAATAACCATCCATATAATCTGCACCTTAACCATCTTAAGCTATATAATAATCTTAACCAAATCTCCTCCAAAACACTAAAAGTATCATAACCGATAAGTTGTATTCAATTCCAATTAATGAAAATAAATAGGCTCCTATCAATGTTTCGGACCTTGTTTCTAAAATTGCAAACGCTCCTGCTATTAAACTGATTAGAGCACTCAGAAATAATAATATCGTTAATGTTAGAGAATATTTCAAGATGAATATGAATGGCAAGATTAGCAGAGTGACAGAGACAAGCAATTATGTTATGGCCAAAATATGAGAATACTCTATTTTTGTTTGAAAATAAATTACTCTTTGTTTCTGCTAATTCTTTTTGCGTCCAACCTGCATTCATAATTTTTTTTTATTTTTTTTATTTTTGAATTATAACGAAATCAATAATATCCCTTATCCACTCTTTCCTTAACTTTTGAAGGATCTGGTGGCATTAATGAAAATTTGGCAACTACACTTTTGCTTATCCTTCTATACTCCTTATAGGTATCTTCGTTTCCGTGATGTAATTCAAAATTCTCCCAAGTTTACCACAAACCAAAATCATCATATCTTGGGTCACTATATTAAGAAATATGAATATAGACAGCTCTAGCTCTATCAATCTCACCAAATTTCCTTTCTAATTAAGCCAATCTTAATCCCATCTAAATTAATTCAGCCTCTTAGAGCACTTCAATCGCATTTTCAAAAACCTATCTTGTTTTCGTTATACCCAAATACATAGCAACTTTAGCAATATATATATTATATCTAAAATTAATATTAATAAAATACGCCTCCATTTTATCATTATAATCAACATTATAAACCATTCTATCATAAATTTCAATTGCATGGTTTAATAGTCCATATTATTCTTCAAACTCTCCATACATCAAATAAAATATTCTACATTTCTTTTTTATATAAAATTTTAATAAATACTTCTTTTGGAACTTATTCTAATACAGTTTCAAATAAATTTCTTGCCCTCTCTAATCTATAACCCTTATATCTCTCAATAAATTTAGTAATATAAATAATCCATAATTCATAAAGGGCTGGCCAAGCAAATAGAGAAATACCAGTTTCAAAAACCTTGAATGATTCTTCATAAAATGTATTATCTTCCAATAATTATGCATAATTAATTATCACAAATGGTGTAACAACCTTTAATTCAACCATTCTTTTATAAGCAGCTCGCAGTGTTTTAAAATTTCCAAAATTCTTCTCCAAATCAATATATAATTCCCAAATATCCAAACTAAAAGGAACCATTGATATTGGACTTTTATCATCTTTCTTAACATATTTTTTAAATAATGCTTATTAGATTATCACAATGGCATCATTAACAAATCCGTCATTCAGAAGCATTTCAGCCCATTATGACCATATGTTTACATATTCATCTAATTATTTATATTCAACAACAACTCCCTTACTAAATATTTGATTGCATGTTTTGTAATCTCCCTTCTCCTTATAATATCTACCATATGCAACCCATATATCACTTAATTTTCCATTATCTGCCTTCTTGGGTTCTACTATTTCCAACGCATCTGTAAATGTTTTTAATGCCATCCTTTCATCTTTTTTAACTAATTCTATTCTATTTAGCCATTCTTATACATTGTATTTATTTTATCTTAGCATACAACTATTTAATAATAATGGCCTTCTATCCAATAATTCTTATAGTCTATCTATCTTCATCAATATTTCATCATCTACTTTAATTACTTCATCATATGAGCTTTAAATGTTTAGTGTCTTATTTAAATATCCTATCAATGGGGTGTCATCAATTTCATCACCTGGCTTATCATCCATTTCCAACACTTTAATCATTTACTCCTCAAATTTTACATAAGCATTGTAAACTAAAGCAAAATCCTTAACAGTCAAAACATTATTGACTCCCTCCTCAAATATGTCTCTTGCATTTTCATACAATCCAATTTTAATATGATAATCTGCTAATTTAATCCACAATTATCCTATTTCATCTGAATATTTTTTTATTCCAAACTTAATAATGGATGTTGGATCAATTGATTTCTTAAATAATATAATAGAATTACAATTTGATCTGGATGACTTGAAATAATTTCACATAGATGTTACATGAATTCATACTTAGTTCTACCTGTAGCTGAGTTGTATCCATCATCATTCAATATATCAACTAAGTATGAACTAGCCAAATCCCAACATTCCTTTGAGACAAGATAATCGACATATTCCTCTTTGTAATCTGGATTAACCTTCAAAAATCTTTTGAAAACATTATGAGCAGTTTAGATGGCTTCAGTAGTGGAAACCTTAGTTTTGAATAAAATGATTACCCATTAGCAATATCGTTCCCATATTCTGTGATGCTATGTGACTGGTAAACTTTCTAGTGCTCTATCAAATATCCATCTAGTTTATGTTATCTTATTAATTGATGCACAATAATCAGCATACATTAACCATATATTGGGCATTTTATGCATATACACTAAAGCTCTTTCAAATAATATCATCATGTTTTCATAACGAGGAGTTAAAATTGTGCTTCTACCTTATAAATCCTCTAATTATTCTTTCAAAAAATTAAACCATAACTTATAACAATTGGGTATATATTTAAATGCCCTCTCATATAAATTCATTCTAACCTTATCTATTAAAAATTAAATACTCTAAATGGCTTATCCTTATTTGCTTACATCACTATCCACCAGGCTCTTAATGAGAATCTACTATATTATTCATTCAAAGTATCGGGTGCAGCAAATATGACATCAAAACTGCCTGCACCAGTTGCTTTCATCTGCTCTAACTTATAATGAAGAAGTTGTGGATTCATATTATAGCGTGTAATAAATCAATATTATTTTAATCACACATTCCAAACAGAGCATGCAGTGTGTGAACTGGATCAGGCTTACAATCAGGATACTTTGAGAAGCCTCCATGCTCACTTTTACATTAATTCAAAAAGAACTTGAGCTTTTCCTTGTTAAAAAAATCAACATTTAGTATTTTGGCACTCCATCCTACCCAAAATGAATAACAAGAATCTGGAATCTTATTAACTCTCCCCTATATTCCACCATTTGAATGCTATCTCATAGCAATCCATTCCACTAACTTCTCAGAAAAGGGATCTTAACCAAGAAGCTTTAGGCTTGCTATTGCTAAATAAGTAGCTCCACCATTTGATTCGCCGAAAGGAGACAATCCAAATCCTCCATCAGGATTTTAGCATTTCCAAATATGTTCTATAATAAGGATCTCAATTATTTTATAATTTATATTACTTTTTGTTATTCTTTTAATTATAACCCAATCAGACTTAAATAAGCTAAAGCACTATACACCATCCTTAAATCTGTTTGGAATGAGTTATATGATTATTTAACCGAACCTTCTTTTGTAATTAATTCTTCAACAAATTAAAGATGATGTTAATTTCCTTTAATTTAATGACCCATTTATTTCAAAACAGCTGCTATACAGTAACAAGCAACAATAGACCCCTCACTATCTAGTTCATCTGATTGTTTATAAATAAATTGTTAATGTTCTAATCTCTTTATCATCTCGAGAACTTTTTATTTATCATAGTCTAGTTTGAGATACTCTAGAGTTGTCACTATAAAATATGTCATTAATGCTTTCTAAGTTGATAATAATGCAAACTTTGAAGGCAGAGGATTGAAGAAAGCACTTAAATAATTTGCATGTTCCATTATAAAATTCTCTTTTTTAAATTATTATATATTTATTTCAATATCTATAATTTTCAGCTTCCATTTCATCTATAAAAGTGAAGAATGCTACAACAACAGTAATATCATCACAACCATATTTTAAGTATGGTAAGTCACCAATTTTTGAATTATTTTTTTTCTATTTATTCATCTCATCCCATCTCTATCTACATTCACCTACCTAAAATTTTTAAACAAAAAATTATACTAATGATTCAGCAACTTATTCTTTTTATTCATGCTTTTAAACAAAACCACAGACTTCAGCACTTGACATCACATCCCAAACACCATCCGATCCAATAACTATAAATTTATCTTATTTAGTGAGCTCTATATGTTGTACTTCAGGTTCACTGATAAGTCCTATCTTTTTGGCTTGTAAATCTCCCAGTCTAAAATTAAATAGTTATATACGTTCTTGTCATAGCAATACCTGGACCCTCATCATCAGCCCAGATTCTATGAGGGCCAACTGGTTAACCTTCATGCATTAGTCTTTCAATCTTTCCTCCACTTCTAAGAATTCTTTCTCTTTCATCAGGTCTTGTTGGTTTATGATCATAAGATAGTTCAATAGCTAATTTTTCTTTTGGAGTTTATCTATATTATTAGAATATCATATACCTGAATAAGACAGCTCTGGAATCCCCAAGATTAGCGATATAGCAAATGTTTTTAACGATGAAGATACTAATCGCACAAGTTCCAGAATTACTGTAATCAATACCAGAGGATTTCAATTTAGCTTCCGCATTTTTAAAGGCACTCTTCAAAAAACTCTCTCTGGCTTTGTCATTTTATAAAGCCTTAATTCTTTTAGGGTTTTTTTCCAAATAAGTTTGAATATAATCATTTGCAGCCTGACTAGCTTCTTTACCAGAAGACCCATGCCCGTCATAAACTTGAAATATATTTTAAAATTGATACCAGCAAAGAAGTAACACTCATCACAAAATCTGTCAACAATACAGTATGAATCTTGACATTCTGTTTTTTTAGGTCCATACCCCATCTTTTAAAATCCAAACATTTTGACTTCCTTCATTGGATTGATTAAAAGCTTATTCATGTTCTAGACAACATTTTGCTTCTTCTTCTTGTTCTTTTTCTTACCCTAATTATTACTATTTCCTCCAAACCAATTTAATAAAAACATTATTTAATTTAATGAGATAATAATAAGAAGCTGCTTAGATATGTAAGTTTCATTTTTTTATACATAGTACTAAAACGAGTTAGAGACAGTCTTAATGCTAGAGGGACTAAAACAATTAGAGGATTAGGAATACTGTTCAGAAATTTCTCGAACTTGGGCGATAGAAGAACAATAGATAGAAATGAACTTAAGGTGGGCCTAGCTGAGGTAGGAGTTTAATTATCATGGAATGAAGTTGATGTAAAAACTTTATTTTTAAGCATTATAGATTTTGTTTGCTGCTATGGATAGAGATAAGAGTGGTGCTATTGATTTTGATGAGTTTTTAGTGGGAATAAGAGTATATTTATTTATTATGACTTTAGGGCTAACTCAATCCAACACGTAAGGCTATAGTTGATGCTGTATTTAGAAAAATGGACAAAGACGGAGGAGGTTACATTTCATAAGATGAGATTGCGTATTTTTAATATATATATCTTAGAATTTATTATAATGCAAAACTACATCCTAAGGTTAAAGGTGGATAGATGACAGAGAAAGATGTTTTTGAAGAATTTCTTGTTCATTTTGGAGATGTCGACCATGATGGAAAATTATATTATTAAGAATGGGTTGACTATTATTCTGCAGTCTCAGCATCAATCGATAACGACGAACATTTTGTCCTTTTAATGAAAACCGCATGGAAAATGTAATGATTTATAAAAAGTTAAAAATCAATAAATAAAATTTATACAATTAAATATAAATTATAAGAAAATTGATGTGAATATAAAATTTCATCAATTTTAAGAGTTAAACCTATTGGCTTAATAAAATTAAGAATTTTATTAGTTGGGAACCTCATATATTATTCTTTATAGAAATCCTGTTTATGCCATACCTTAACTCAATACATTAACCCCCATGCCGCCTGATAACCTTTTCTAGCTTTATGCATCATCATCAGTCATTAAATTAACTAGTTATGTTTACTAAGGCAAGTCCTGAAATTGTTGTGATTATCTTGGTTATTTTTATTGTTAATTTTATATTTACTATTAAGATTGCTTTTTTGAATTATATGTTTATTAGCTGAATTTCATTACTAATTTATAAAAAATAATACCTTTAGCTGGTTTTGGTGCTTAATTTGTTAGTTCCATATACTCAACAACCTAATCTGGTAATTCTTTTAGGACTTCTCTACTGAGTAGCTTTGCATCACCATTATATTTGTTAAATGGTACAAATTATACCAGATCTCTTTAAGATTTATTACCCTTTGAGTCCACCATACTCAAATCATTATTGTTAAGAATTTCCATTAATTTAAAATCAGCATTACCTATTCCGACTATGATTATAGACAAAGGTAAGTGGGAAGAAGCAACAACATCATTAATAGTGATCTATATATCATTCGTTTATCCATCTGTCAATATTAACAATATTAAGTAATTTTCTTGTTAAGCATCTTTAATGTCATTAGCCTATAACATAGCATGTGATATCACAGGATGAAGATATGTTGGTCCATCAAAAACTAATTTGTGTATAGTATCTTTATAAACCTTAACAATTCCTTCTAAACCATACACTTCTGGATCATCAGGATTGTCATTTAAAGGAAAACAATGAAGAGTGTCTTTAGTATTGAACACAGTTAATTTAGGTTTGCATCCAAACCCATAAACCGGAACCTTTTTATCATAATCATAATTGATCAAAATATCCCCAACACTAGTGATTGCCTATTCATATAAGCTTGGTGACCCTCTCGGATCCTAATAGTGCAATGAGGATATATCATCGATATTTTTGTTTGATCCAGTAAAATCTATGGCTACCAATAAATTCAACTATAATCCTCCTTATAAAAAGTCCATGAATGAGGCCTTTTTATTTAAAATGAAATTTGTGACTTACAAAATTCCAACAACTTTATTACCATTACTCTTATTAGATTTATTAACAAATTATCTTTGATTATCTCCATTTTTTAATTCCTCTAAAGAAGCTTCTGTTTCCCCTATAAATACATGCTTACCACTAGTCCTATAATCCCATAATTCTATTTTAATTGGCATCTAATAATCACCATTACATAATTTCTAGGCCTTACAAACAATCGGTTACCATACAGGATTAACATTATTCAAAACATATTCAGTTTCGTACACTAAAACAGGGTTTGGATCATCTTTTCTTAATCTATAAAATCTCAAGAATGGATTAGTGCTGCGCCAAAACCAAAATCTTGTCTCAATGATTTTGCTTCCTCCTTTTTATTTGAAAAAAAAATAAAACATTATAATACTTAATTACAATGTGACTTAATCTGAACAATCTTTCACTTAATCAGCTCTAATAATAATAATTCCTCCTTTCTTATTTTATTCATCATAGATTAGTAGAGATAATAATTAATCTTTTGATCCTACTATAGCTGATAGTGTGCTGTCAACTCTTCCAATTAACTATTTTATTCTATTAATAATACCTTTGATTCTCTCTCATCAACATAATGATACACTTCAAATCTTAAATGTTATTGAACTTCGAAATGATATTCTAGAGTCATTGATTTTGTAAAATTAGGATTCAGATTATTGTCAATTTTTTCAGTTCTTCCATGTTCAAACCCTAAATAAAATATAAATAAAGACATACATTTTTGATTATTTTAGATATACATTATTATATAAGGATCACTTACAGTAAAAGTATCTAAATCATTGAGAGATCTGCAAGATAAAAATAGTTCTAATTTCTCTACATCTGGTTAATCCATAATTTTATAATATTACAAATAAATTATTATTAAATGGATTTTATAATTTAAAAATCAACTTAAGATTAAATCAATATTCTTTTAAAAAAGCAATCAAAATTAAGGGTAATTATATATAGGAATTGGGTTTTAGGCTTATTGATTTTATATTCCTTCAAATTATAAAAATAATATACCTTAAGCAGATTTTGGATGTTGATTTGTTAGTTTCATATATTGTGCAACCTAATCAGGTAATTCTTACAAGACCTCTTAACTCAAAAGAGCTGCATTACCATTATATTTATTAAATTGGACGAATTAGACCAAATCTCTTTAGGATATATTGCCTTTAGAGTCAACCATACTCAAGTCATCATTATCTAAAACTTTCATTTTATTGAAATCTTCATCCCCTATTCCTATTAGAATTATAGATAGTGGCAAATGGGATGAAGCAATTACATCATCAATGGTTAATTTTAAATCATCTGTTTCCCCATCTGTCAATATTAATAAAATCAAATAATTATCTTATTTTTTTTCTTTAATCAATATTGCCTGTTACATCGCCTTTTGGATAACAAAATGAAGATTTGTTGGACCTGAGAATACTAATCCTTATACAGCATTTCTGTAGACCTTAATAATTCCTGATAATCCATTAACCTCTGGATCATTCAGGTTATCATTTAAGGGAAAGCAGAAATTTACCTCATCTGATCTTATAGTTTTTAATTTTGGCTTGCAACCAAATCCATAGACAGGCACTTTCTTATCATAATCATAATTGATTAAAATTTCTCCTACACTAACAATTGCTTACTCATATAGACTTGGTGATCCTTTAGGATCTTAATAATGCAATGAAGTAAAATCATCTATATCTTTATTTGATTCAGTAAAATCTATTGCTACCAATAAATTTAATTATAAGCCTCCTTGTATAAAATCAACTAAAGGGATAATCCAGTTAAATTATATAAACAGTGTTCCCACAAATTTAGTTAAATCAAACTTATTTATTAAATTTTTTTCAGTCACTCTATTTTTTAACTAGTCTAATGTTACAGATGTCTCGCCTTATAACAAATGTCTTCCATTTATATTGAATTCCCATAATTCAATTTTTATGGGCATAAAATACTACCCATTACATAAGGTTTAGGCTCTAAGAACTATTGACTTCCATTCAGGATTATTATTATTTATTATTGTTTCTGTCTCATAGACCAAAACGGGATTTAAGTTGTCTTTGATCAATCTATAAAATCTTAAAAAGGCATTAGCGCCATTTGGTAAATTAGTAGAAATGTTCTTTCCTCCTTTTATAGATTATAATATAGATTACTTAATTGTATTGTCACTTTATCTGGACAAGAATTTACATAATCAGCCCTTATTAGGATTGATCCACCTTTGAGATTTGTATCATCATACAATGTTAAGGTTTTTTATTGATCTTTTTCTCCCACTATCTCGGATAGTGTAGTTTCTACTTTCCCTACCAACTAATTTAATATAAATATCATTTACATTTGATTTCTTTTCATCTATATACTCATAAACTTAAAATCTTAAATGTTATTATATTTAAAAATTATATTGAATAGTAATTGATTTTGTAAAGTTAGGATCATTATTGTTATCAATTTTTTCGGTTCTTCCATATTCCTACCCTGCAAATATTATTTAAAAATAAAAAGATACATGTAGGATGATAGTATACTAGCATAACAACATACGGATCACTAACCTTTTTAGAATGAAGATCTTTTAAATCTCTGCAAGATATGAATAATTCCACTTTTTATCCTTCTAATTGGTCCATTTTTTTAATTATTTATTTAATTGAAAAAATGATTAAATTTTAATACAGAATTATTTTCATTCTGACATATATTCATCATATCAAATATGTATATGATGTATTTACAAATTAATTTAAAATTATTAAACTTGTTAATTATCCAGTTATTCATTTTATCTAATCAGGTAATTCTTACAAGACCTCTTAACTCAAAAGAGCTGTATTACCATTATATTTATTAAATTGGACGAATTAGACCAAATCTCTTTAGGATATTTTGCCTTGAGAGTCAACCATACTCAAATCATCATTATCTAAAACTTTCATTTTATTGAAATCACCATTACCAATACCTATTATTATAATAGAGATAGGCAAAAGGGATGAAGCAATAACATCATCAATAGTTTATTTTAAATCATCAGTTTAACCGTCTGTCAATATTAATAAGATCAAATAATTATCTTGGTTATTATCTTTTAAAGCTTTTGCCTACTTCATCGCTTATTAAATAACTGGATGAAGATAAGTTGGACCACAGAAATTTAATTTTCTCACAGTATCTTTATATATTTAAACAATTCCTTATAATCCATCAACTTCTGGATCATTTAGATTATCATTCAACGGAAAGCAGTGTAAGGTTTCATTTGTATTAATTATGTTCAATTTTGGCTTACATCCAAATCCATAGACAGGTACTTTCTTATCATAATCATAATTGATTAAGACATCTCCTACGCTTACAATAGCCTATTCATAAAGACTAGGTGTTCCTTAAGGATCTTAATAATGTAATGAGGTAATATCGTTAACTTCTTTGTTTGATCCTGTAAAATCAATTGCCACTAATAAATTCATCTATAAACCAGCAAATAAATAATCAATAATTGGGACTATTAAATTAAATTATATTTATAGTTTTCCAACAACTTTTCCCTTGTCATGAATGTTTTTTAATTATAGTTCAGTGGCCCTATTCTTTAATTCTTCCAATGTTACAGAGATTTCTCCTTATAGGATGTGGTTTCCATTAGGTCTGGAGTCCCATAATTCAATTTTAATAGGCATATAATAATCACCATTACATAATCTTTGTGCTTAGCAGATAATATTCTCCCATTTAGGATTTTTATTATTTTCAATATGTTCTGTCTCATGTACCAACACAGGGTTAGGATTATCATTTACTAACCTAAAGAATCTTAAAAATGGATTTGGACCCCCAATCAATCTTGTCGAATGAATATCCTTTCCTTCTTTAATTATTATTAGATATTTTTACTTAGAAGCAACGTCACTAAATCACGATTATGGTTAACATAATCGGCTTAAATAATAATAGTTCCACCATTTTACCCTTTATCGTCTTTTAATGTTAGAGATATTCTTTAACCTCTGGATCCTACAATCATAGATAATATGGTTTAAACTCTTCCTATCCACTGAAAGGAAAATTAAATATAGTACTTTCTAATTCATATTATCAGCAAAATGATATACATCAAATATTAAATGCTATTAGATTTCAAAAACATATTCGACAGTAATTGATCTAGCTAAATGAGGATTCAAATTGTTGTTTATTTATTCTGTTCGTCCAAATTCGATCCCTGCATATAGAATTTAAAAATATAAAGATACATATTGCATGTTTGTATCCAAGCAAAACAACATATGGATGACTAACATCTCCAATAGCTCCGATTCTTAGATTGTCAAATGTTATAAAAAGTTCTACTTTTTCTCCTTACTTTTGGATCATTTTAAAATTTAAATTTTTCTAATTTGACAAAATAATTTAAAAGAATTCTAAGATTATTAAATTTAATTCTGGAACATTCTTAAAATATTAATTTTAATTTTAGCAATAATTTGATATAAATAAACTGATAATAATCAAACGATATGTTTCCTAGCTTACCATTTATCATAGAATTGATTCTATCAATGATTTAGAATTCCTATATATAATTTTATAGAATAATTCATAGAATAAAATAAAAAAAAGAAATAAAATCTAATATTTGTAAATTAATTCTCTTATTATGGCATTAAAATCAATGTTTTTTTAATTCTACAATTAGTTTTTTATGTTAATTTGTAAGTTTCATATATTATGCAATCTAATCTGGTAATTCTAATAAAACTTCTCTACTCAGCAAAGCTGTATCTCCGTTGTATTAGTTAAAAGGTACAAATTAAACTAGATCTCGTTAAGATTTATTGCCATTAGAATCTACCATGCTCAAATCATCATTGTCTAAAACTTCCATATTTTTGAAATCTGCATTACCAATACCAATCAAAACTATTGATAGTGGCAAATGGGATGAAGCAATAACATCATCAACAGTAATTTAAAGATCATCTGTCTATCCATCTGTCAATATTAATAAGATCAAGTAATTATCTTATTTTTTCTCCTTAATTTCTCTTGCTTATTACATTGCCAATTGAAGTACTGGATGTAGATAAGTTGGACCATCAAAACTTAATCGTTTAACTGTATCTTTATAGACTTAAACTATTCCTTATAGTTAATAAACTTCTGGGTCATCTGGATTGTCATTTAAAGGAAAGCAGTGAAGAGTTTCATTTGTATTAATTATGTTCAATTTCGGCTTACATCCAAATCCATAGACAGGTACCTTCTTATCATAATCATAATTGATCAAGATATCTCCTACACTTACTATTGCCTATTCATATTAAGTAGGAGTTCCATTTGGATCTTAATAGTGTAATGAAGTAATATTGCTTATTTTTTTGTTTGATGCCGTGAAATCAATAGCAACTAATAAATTTAATTATAAACCAGCAAATATATAATCAATTATTGGAACGATTAAATTAAATTATATTTATAGTTTACCAACTCTTATACCTTAACCTTGTATAATATTTAATTTTAAATCTGCTGGGCTATTTTATAATTAACCTAGTGAAACAAAAGTACTTCCTATTAAAATGTGTTATTCCTTTTATTAGAAGTTCCATAATTCAATTTTAATCGGCATTTAATAATCACCATTACATAATGTTTAAGCTTAGCAAATGATAGTCTTCCATTCAGGATATTAACTATTTTTAATAGCTTCCGTCTAATAAACCAAAACTGGGGTTGGATCATCGTTTATTAACCTATAGAATTTTAAAAATGGATTTGGACTTTGTATTGTGTTAAGTTCCAATACCTCTTGAAATTATATTTAATTATATATACTTATATGAATTGACACTTAATGTGGACAATCATTTATATAATCTGCCCTAATGATAATAGTTCCATTATTTTCACTTGTATAATCAGAGATTGCTAAATAAATTTCTTAACCCTTAGATCCTACTATTGCAGCGAGTGTAGTTTCAACTATACCAATCAACTAATAATTGAGAAAATAAAAACATACTCTCGATTACTGTTCATCGATAGAGTCATAAACATCAAATCTTAAATATTATTAGAATTCAAAATGATATTCAACGGTCATAGATTTAAAAAAATTAGGATTTAGATCATTATTCGAATGTTAAGTTCTTTCAAGTGGAAGCCCTGAATATGATATTTAAAAATAAAAAGATACATTATGTTCCATTGTATCCAAGCATGATAACAAATATATGACTATTCCTGGAAGGATCGAGATTTTTTAAATCGATACAAGATATAAATAGTTCTACTTTTTATCCTTATTTTTTATCCATGAATTATTTAAATTAGATTTATTATTAAAGAAACTTTAAGGAATTTAAGAAATTTTATAATTTTTATTTTGATTTCTGGCACATTCGAAAATATATTTAAATTTATGAAATAACTTATGATGATAAAATAGACCTATTTTTAAAGGAAGATTGTTGATTAGTTTAATATTCATTTCTCTACTTAAAAAAATTGAAGAACCTTCATGTTTGATTTCGTTATACTTCATGGTTTCTTGGGATTTCCTTAGAAATTTATCTTGATGTAGAAAATATCTCCATCTGAATACAGAAGATGGAAAATTTTTATAATCAATACAATCATCATATTAAATTTAATGATATAATAATCGATTATCTCATGGATGAAAATTTTATTGAAGATTTTCATTTTATACTGTTTGAGTTAATGATAAAATAATATACCTTTTGCTTTTGAAATTTTTGGACTTTAATCTGTGAGTTTCATATATTGTACAACCTAATCTGGAAGTTCTTTCAAGACTTCTTAACTTAAGTGACAGCTGTCTCCATTAAATTTGTTAAACTGGACGAATTAAACAAGATCTCTTTAAGATATTTTACCATCTGTGTCAACCATACTCAAATCATTATTGTTCAGTACTTCCATTAATTAAAAGTTCTCGTTACCAATGCCTATTATTATGATAGAAAGTGGTAAATGGGATGAAGCAATAATATCATCAATAGATGTCTATATATCATTGGTTTGTCCATCTGTCAATATTAATAATATTATATAATTATCTTATTGTTTATCTCTTATCTATTTTGCTTAATTCATAGCTTATTAAATCACAGGATGAAAATATGTTGGACCTGAGAATTCCATATTTCCAACTGTATCTCTATATATTTAAACAATCCCTTATAATCCAAAGACTTCAGGTTCTTCTGGATTATTGTTCAAGGCAAAGCAATGATTTGCGATAAATTATCTATTTCCGCTTATTCTTGGTTTACATCCAAACCCATAGACTGGTACTTTTTTGTCATAATCATAATTAATTAGTATATCTCCAACACTAGTAATTGCTTTTTCATATTAACTAGGTGTTCCATGGGAATCTTAATAATGTAATGAAGCGATATCACATATATCTTTGTTTGATGATGTAAAATCTATTGCGACCATCAAGTTTAACTATAGACCACCTTAAATGAAGTCATATATTGTTATAATCTAGCTAAATTCAGTAATTTATAAAATTCCTACTAATATATTATGATCTAATTTATTTTAAAAATTTTTTTAACTTAGTCCATTTTTTATCTAATCTAGTGATATGGCTGTCTCACCTAAATAGACATGCTTTCCATTTTATTTAAAATCAAATAATTCAATTTTAATAGGCATCTAATAATCCCCATTACATAGTCTTTAAGCCTTACAAATGATAGGCTTCCAATCAGGATTCTTTTTGTTTTTGATAGGTTCTGTTTAATAAACCAACACGGGGCTTGGATCATCGTTTATTAATCTAGAAAATTTTAAAAAGGCATTAGGACCTCTTACTAATCTATGAGAAATGATGTCTTTTCCTTCTTTCATATTATGATATATTAATACTTAAGTGAATTTTGACTAAATCAGGACAATGGTTTACATAATCAGTTTTAATAATTATAATTCCTCCCATTAAATTACTACCATCATAGATAGGTAAAGATAATTTTTAATCTTTTGATCCAACTATCGCAGACAGTGTCGTTTCAACTCGTCCAATTAACTTGATAATGAAATTAAACAAAACATACTCTTGATTGATTTTCATTAACATAATGATACACTTCAAACCTTAAATATTACTAAATTTCAAAATGATATTCTATAGTCATCGACTTTGCAAAATCAGGATTCAGATTATTATCAATTTTTTCAGTTCTTCCAAATTCAAACCCTGAGTATAATGTTTAAAAAAAAAAGATACATGTTGCAACATTATAACCAAACATAATAACAAATGGGTCACTAACTGTGAAAACATCAAGATCTTTTAGATCTCTACAAGAAATGAATATTTCTATATTTTCCCTTTATTATTGATCCATATATATAATTTAAAATTATACAAATTTGATTTATAATTTAAAAGATTTTTAGATGTTTAATTTAATATTCTGATAGATTCTTGGAAATTATGCCACCACTAATTAAAATTCAAACCACTACAAATTTCTAAACCTTTACATATACTATATTAAATAATTATTAATATTTGCATTTTTTAATATTCATACAATATAGGATAATTAACCTAAACAATGTTAAAAATATCTCTAATTCCTAAATCCTTAAACTAGCCATAAGAAATAATTAATAAGTTGTATTTTTGAATATTATAATTACTACTAATATATATGTAGTCTTAAATAATATAATATAATTATTAAATTTAAACATATAATTAATAATTAAATTTTATATTCCGTTGATTGTCAATGATTTGGTGGAGGATAATGATGAGCCTAATTTTAATTAAATGAAGGCACTTATTATGCTGGTACTTCTTGAACAAATCTTGATAGGAATCCACTCTAAGCCATACCTTAGCTCAACACATTAGATCCAACACCTTGGGATTTTATCTTTTAGCTCTAAGCATCATCGATCATTGGATTTATAACTGAAAATTAAATGGGAGGAGGAAATTATTATTATTATTGAAAGTTCTATAATTGAGGTTATTAGATCTACTGATATTATTGTGATTAAATTTATTAGGATTGAACATATGGTTATTAAAGTTAGGGATATTATATTTACTAACTCTGTTGTTAAGGCAATTGATATTAGCTCATTTTCATTCCTTAATTAAAAAAAAATGTTTACCTCTTGCTGGTTTGGGTGGTTGTTTTGTAAGTTCCATATACTCTACAACCTAGTCTGGTAATTCTTATAAAACTTCTCTGCTCAAAAGAGCAGCATCACCATTATATTTGTTGAAAGGAACAAATTGAACAAGATCCCTCTAAGATTTTCTGCCATTAGAGTCAACCATACTCAAATCATCATTGTCTAAAACTTCCATATTTTTGAAATCTGCATTACCAATACCGATCAAAATTATAGAAAGTGGTAAATGGGATGATGCAATTACATCATCAATAGTAATTTAAAGATCATTTGTTTATCCATCTGTCAATATTAGCAATATTAAGTAATTATCTTATTTTTTATCCTTAATTTCTCTTGCTTATTACATGGCTTATTGGAGTACTGGATGTAGATAGGTTGGACCATCAAAACTTAATCGTTTAACTGTATCTCTATAGACTTAAACTATTCCTTATAATCCATATACTTCTGGGTCATCTGGGTTATCATTTAAAGGAAAGCAGTGAAGCGTCTCATTTGTATTAATTATGTTAAATTTTGGCTTGCAACCAAATCCATAGACAGGCACCTTCTTATCATAATCATAATTGATTAAGATATCTCCTACACTTACTATTGCTTATTCATATAGACTTGGTGTTCCTTTAGGATCTTAATAATGTAATGATGTAATATCGTTAATATTTTTGTTTGATGCTGTGAAATCAATAGCAACCAATAAGTTTAATTATAGTCCTCCCTATAAAAAATCAATGAAGGATGCTTTCTGATTCAAAATAAATTATGTAACTTGTAATGTTCCTACAACTTTATTCTTATTCTATTTATTTTGGAATTGCTTTTATTTTTCTCCATTTCTCAATTAATCCAATGATACAGCTGTTTCACCTAATAGGACATGCTATCCACTAGTTCTATAATCCCATAATTCAATTTTAATTGGCATGAAATAGTCTCCATTGCACAATTTCTAAGCTTTGCAAACTATTGGCTACCATACAGGATTTTTATTATTGAGAACTTGTTCTGTTTCATATACTAAAACAGGGTTTGGATCATCTTTTCTTAATCTATAGAATCTTAAGAATGGATTTGTACTATGCCAAAACCAAAATCTGGTCTCTATTATATCATTTCCTCCTAAAAAAATATATAATATAGATACTTAAATGTAATGTGACCTGATCTGCACAGTCTTTCACCTAATCAGCTCTAATTATGATAGTTCCTCCCTTAGAATTAGTGTCATCATATAATGGTAAGGCTATTAATTAATCCTTCGATCCTACTACAGCAGATAGTGTTGTATCAGTTCTTCCGATTAACTATTTTAAAAAAAATTCATTTAAAAAATATACTTTTGATTGTCTCTCATCCACATAATGATATACTTCAAATCTTAAATGTTATTAAACTTCGAAATGATATTCTATTGTCATAGATTTTGCAAAATTAGGATTAAGATTATTATCAATTTTTTCAGTTCTTCCATGTTCAAACCCTTTGAATTTATAAAAATATTTACATTTATTCTAATTCTAAACTAGCATAACAACAAATGGATCACTAACCGTCAATGTGTCAAGATCTTTTAAAGCTCTGCAGGAAATAAATAACTCTAATTTCTATATTTCTGCTTAATCCATAATATTTTAAAATAAAATATATAGATTTTTTGAAGGCAAAAAGAATAAATATTTAAAGAAGTTATGTATTCTGAACCATTCTTATATTATAATCACATCATCCCTAAATTGCCGGGTTGACCATATACATTTTATTGGTTCCCCTAATTCATAGCATTCATCATCAAATTAATTGGATTCATGGGATTAATAATCTATTATGGGCTCATTCCTAAGAGATTGAAGTTCATTCCAAATTACTATGGATTCATATTAAACTATTAGGCTTGAATCATTTGTGGTATCTGTTGCATCATTTATCCTTATTGGATATTGAATGACTAGCCTGGCAAGTTTCCTTAGAATCCATTTTGACCTGGAAACATAAATTATTGATTTGTGTGGACTTGCTATATTAATTTTGAATAATCCTCCCTCCTCCAATCAATGTCAAATCTAATAATCCTTGGATTGTCTGCCTATATGATTCTATATATATTCTCAACATAGACTTATTAGGGTTCACATAGAATTGATGCTTCATCCATATATGTGTTGAAGATAAAATAACCAATCTAATAAGTAGAAATAATATAAATTACTCTTATGTATTCCTACCTCTTATAGCTGCTTGAAATTATGATAGCAGATGCACCCAAAATCTCATTTCTTGGCAAAAGTGCATGGTCTGGTGGATTAGACTCCATTCTGAATTGCATAATTCCTTTCTTAATTGGTGGCATGCTAAAGTTGTCAAGTATCTAGTCATAGGCTGAATTTTATGAGCTTCCAACATATATAAGCCTAATCAAATAAAAAAAAGTAAAAAAAGTATTTTTAAAAATGGTATTTACTTCCAATCAATATCTTCTGTCAAGTCTTCCATAACCTCAAAGGATATAGCTATGTGTATGGGGGACAAAAATGGTGAACTTATTTGTTCAAACACAACATTTGTAATTCTTATATGCGCCATATTGGAGGGAAAATTTTATTTAAAATATTAATAATAATATCATCTAAATAATTGCTTCATATAGCCTATAAGGTATTAATATATGAATATCTTGAAAATATCACAAATAATCTTCGATACCAAACAAATTATGAATGATGAATCGCCATGGCTTTCCAAACCTTAATAGGATTCATTTATATCATCATATGTTCACTAGTAATGGATGATATAAAAAAATCAAATATAGATAAATATTTCCTGATTATATTGGTGGATTCTAGCTAAAAGAATTTAATATCTTTAATATTGTCCTTTAATCTAATAACAGCTTGATAACAAGATATATGATTTGTATGTCCAGATATTCCATATTAATCAAATGAGATAATTCCTTTTATGTCATTTGATTTTACATAGCTATTTATATAAAATGAAATACTTTTCGATATAATTTGCTACTTTACCAAGTGGCCATTATTTTGTCATAGAATCTTCAATTTCAATATCATTTACAATGGTACATTTAATCCCTAGATACTTACAACATTTTTCAAGTTCAATCTCTCTTATTTTTCCAATTTTGTTAAAATTACCATTTGTAAGACACAAAAGATGAATATTATAGTTCTGAGATTTCAAATTTTCGATTGTAGGGATAAAAAACATAGCTTCATCATCTGGATGTGCTGTTACTATAAGTATTTATTTGACTTCCTAATAAATTAGTTTTCGATACCATAGGTTATTGTCTTTTGAAATAAAGAATAATAAATATGCTAATAAAATTTGCTATAACCAAACCATATTTTATGAGGAATATAAAATCTTCATCAATCCAATCCAAGACATCTTCAAAATAACCCATAATATATTTTATATAATTTATTATATTATTTAAGTTAACAATTGATTTTATTAAAATAAGGATGAAAATTTTACAGACCTGTTCTGATTTACTGCTGATAAAATCCATGCTAATACTGATAAAAAAATATTTATAAAAATTTTTTAATATGTTTTAAATATTCATATCATTTTTTCCTTTAAGGAACATTTAAGTTTGTTTATTTCTTCGCCAATTATTCAACAACATTTAAGCATTTACATAAAACAATTCTATATTTTTTGAATTCACATAATATATCACCTAAGGCTCTAATTGCCTCTGGATCTTATGTTCCAAATTAATTTTATCTATCTGGCTTTTAAGTATACTCTAATTATTTGTTGAACTTATATTGTGGAATCAAATACCTGTAAAACTTAATCAGCTATTGTGTTAATTTTAAATTTTATTTCATCAATATCCTACATCATTGTTAATTCCCGCTAATTATTCCTAGATAAAGCTTATTTTGATCTAGCATATAATTCTAAATTCTGTAGGGCTTTAAGTAGCTATACCATTATGGTTTAATTTTAAGCTCTCAAAATGTTTAATTGTTCATGCAAATGATTTATTTACTTTAAATTTTCTCTAAATTCAATACCTCACATGCTAATAGAAAAACTTTCTGATCAGCATTTGAAGGTGCTGATTATGACCTAGTCTATCCTAATTTAGTCAGACACGTTCTTTCAAACAATTCCCTATTATATTTGATCTTTTCTTCAATAAAGTTTAGATTTATATGTTGTTCAGCTTAATCAAGATCGAATCCATAGGCAACTTTAGACATCACTCCATGCAATTCAAATAATGGTTAAAGTGGATTTACTTACTAAATTTGGTTACCCTGATAAAATTATTGGTACATTTTTTGTATTAATATATATTCATTAATTACTATCTTTAAGTATTTACAACATAGATAAATATTAAGTAAGAAACTTTTTCGCTTATGGTCCCGCTTATTTGATCACGCTCTAAGTTAATCTCATGCACTCCTCATAATTAATCTCCTTTTTAAGAACTTAGCCTCTTTATTTCTCAACATATATCTCAACAACCGTATTCTCTTGTTCAAGTTATTAAACCTAACTCAAAATAGAAAGCAACTAATTCGAGTAATCCTTTTAGGTTATTTGATTTTAAGGGGCTAGAGTACCTTTTTAAAAAATATTTGTTATATTCTTGAAATGCTTTGAAGTAAATGTCTATTTAACTATATTCTTCATTGGTGTTTACATTTATTGATTTTTTTTCATGTTATTTATATCAGAATTATTCGTTTTAATATTCTCCAATTACGATCTAGTTCTTCGCATTTTATCAATAATATTTTTTTTTTAAGGTAGATAATAATTATGGTCTTCACATTCAGTTGATTAGCTGGATCCCTATTATTAAGCTACTTATTAAATGATAGGCTTTTCAACAACTTCTTTATTATTGTTATTAGTAGAGCAACTTCTTTCTCTTGGTAGACCAGGCAAAGCAGGTTTTGATTAAGTAGGGGCTATTCTGTGTGTTGTGTATGAGGGCTTGAAGATTTCAATCTAAGCTTAATCAATCAAAAGATTCATCTTTGGTCTAATTATAACATGATTGAATAAATCCTTCCAATCAAATCTCTTACTCTCTTCCTTCTGAAGGCATCCCATTATGAAATTTTGGGATTCAATAGATATTTATGGTTGCTTTGGAAATTACAGCTTATTGTTCTAGATTTTATGAATCAACTCCATAAAGTTATTGGCCATCCATGGTGTTCTGCCATAAATCATCTCATAAAATATGAGGCCAATTGACCAAATATCACATTTTGAGGTATAGGGCTATCTTGTCAATATTTATGGGGCCATATATAATGGAGTTCCAACCAAAGATTCCATGGTTTAATCTTAGGTGAAAGGTCTAGAAAAACCAAAATCTGTTATCTTGCAAACATTATTATTCAAAACAATATTTGCAGGTTTTAAGTCTCTGTGAATAAATCCTCCATTAATTATTTCCTTTACACCATTTATGATTTGCTTTATGTACTTTATTGCCTATTCTTCTGGGATTGATTTTTTTTAGAAAATGAACTATCTCAGATCTGGACCATTACAGTATTCTGATATTAGGTACGTATTGTTCTGAGTTTAGAAAACATCAATCAATTGAACTATATTTGAGTGTTGTAATTTTTTCATGATATCAATCTCTTTTTGCAGTAGGTCTAGATTGTTGCTCTCCATAATTGTATTATTATCAATTACTTTGATAGCTACTGGATGTTCTGAATATAGAAAATTATGATTACCACTATCCATGTCCTTTCCAACGAAGACAACTCCATAAGATCCTTTCCCTATGACAGCTTTCATATTAAATCCATATTATTGTATGCGCTTCTCTGGTTTAAGTTTCATTAACTCATGTCTATTCATTTTTTGTAATTTTATTTTTTATATTATAAACTCATTAAATAGCTCATTTCTTTTTATTGCTCGGCTTACCGATTTTTGCAGGTTTTCCAATTTAAGTATCTTATTCTGCATCTTACTCAAGCATAAATCCAAATTTCAGAAATGATTATCTCCCAACGAAATTCTTTCTATCCCTAACCAATGATGGATAAACATTTAATTCCTCTTTTTGTGGTGGTATAAATTCAAAAACCTCGGACGTAGTGTAATTGGTTTATTTCTTAGCTTTATCTTTATCCTTATCATCTAGAATCATCTAATCAACTATTCCCTTAATTGTAGACTTTTATAGATCATCATCTGCAGAATTCATAACACTATTTTAGAATATTATAAATACCTGTAAAACAATGTTTTATGATTCTAATTTATTTTATATCCTTAATCCATCAACATCATTAAGAAGTGACTGAAAGAACTGAATTCTTTCATTCTTCTGAATGAATTTGTCAATTCTGTTATTTGGCTATCTGTGAAATTATATTTCTTGGAGAATACATGTTATTTAACAATATCCTAGAATAATATTTTTGTTTAATTAGGATTATTTTAAAATGCCTTCTACATGGCAATAATTATTTTAGCAAATTCAGTTCCTTCAGGGTATCTTTTTAAATAATCATTATAAATTTTTTCAACCTCTTCAGGATATTTTTCATTAGCATATATCCAATTCACATAATCAATTTCTTTAAAATTATACCTTATCAATCTAGCATCATTCATTATAAGTCTACAATCCTCCTAATTATACTTTCCTAGATCACTCACCATATTTCTTACAAATTCTCCAAATAATTCTTTTTTTGTTTAGATCCAACTTTGCTCTTATTATTTTTCTGAAACTTCAACCTGTTATTATTCAATTTTTTATTTTCTTGATAACATAGCATCCTTTATGTTGTCATAAAAGGACATATATAAATCTCTCTTAGCTCTTTCTATACTTTTTTTAACAAAGTTTTAAAAGTCGCTATACACAACAATGAAATCATTCTTTTTATATACATTCAATAATAATTAACAAACTTCAACTTCGTAATCTTTAAAATGCATTAATGTATCACTCACTAAAATAATTTGATCTTTAGTTAATTTAACATCATGTTTAGAGAATAAATAAATATACTCCGTCAATGTTTATGGAATTTTTTAATCTGCAATTATCTTACAAATCAATTCAAGTGTTGAATCATATAATTGTTTTTCATATAAAGCATAGTGAGAGAGAATTTTTTTGAAATGAGATCTTTTGAAATCTTGTTATTGCCTTTATAGTAAATGATCATATCCTACCTAACCTAGGGATGATTATATCAAGTTTCCTTAAAGATAAGAACTAAGATCTTTTTCCACAAGACCATACTACGTTTCATAACTTACCTTTAATTCAGTGCCCTAATGTTTAAAATCATTATTTTAATAAAAGAATAGATTAGAGAACTATTGTGCAGCATTTTAACCAAATTAACCAATTAGTGCTTTTATGAAATATGGACTATATTATGCATTTTTTAACTCTTTAAGTTATGTTAATAACCTTTAAGTTTATTAAGCTTAGTTCAAATCTGAATCAAATGCATATGCAATATCTGATTTAGCTTAATCAATAAGGGCAGCATCCTATAATTGCTATTCAATTTTAATTCTTTATTTCTTTATTTGGTTTTTGTCTTGCGATTTTATTTAGTCACTGATTTCTTCTTTTATTTCTTATGTAATTTTAACTTCCTTATGAGTTTTTTTGTTCTCGAATTATACAGGTTTAAAGTGAATTCTATTTTCATAAGTGCTTTATTCCGATTTTTATTACTTTATGCTATGATAAAAAAATATTATTTACTTCTTTTGATCTTGTTTGATTATTTGATCGATTTCCTTAATTTAGTCTTCAATTTTTTAATTTTCCTTTTCATTAACTTCGGTATCAATATTTTTAGCACTTCTTAAATAATCTAAGAATCCTTTGTTACCCTCTTTTACTTCAATTGCTGGCTTAATAGTACTAAAGCCAAACTTGGGTTTCATTGTACTAAATCCTGCTTGAGGAGTTGACTAAACATCTGTTGACCCATCAGTAATTTATTCATTTTGTACCTAACCTTCTTCTGTTTTTTATTATAATGCTAAATTGGTAGCATTTTTTGCATCCCATTTTCCTTGCTGTTCTTTTAGCCATTTCTCAGCTTCTATATCCAATTATTTCTCAAACTATTCTAAATATTACTCGTCTCTATCAATCAGGGTTTGTTAAGCTTGTTCTAAATCTAATTTATATTATACTGTTTGGTAGAGCTAAGAAATAACTTTAGAGGCAATCTAATATAAAATTAATTTGGTTACATCTTTATCATCTTAAAAACGAGGAAATTATTTTTATAATTGATTAAGGGCCAAATTATTATTACCCTCCATAATCGAATTCTAAAACTATTCTAATTATTTAATCTTATCAAAATCTACGCTTAAGCTTTATAAATTAAATCCATTATTTTAATATTCTATAGTTGAATCATACACTCTTAATTTATGTGATGCAAAAAATGTTGAATCCAAGAATCCTAATCTTTAGATGAAGAATTTATTCTATTTTTCATGAATATTCAGCTATAAAGTATAATTAGAATAATAATTCTTATTCTAAAACGTATCTAGAACTTTAGGAAGAGAATCTCTGAAATAATAGTTAAATTTTTTTGTTCCAAAAGTAATTTTGAATATATGCAATAAATCTGTTAAGTTTTTTCCATAATAAATTCTCTCTAAAATCAAAAATGTATTCGCCACACTTAATATAGCACTATCGAATTTGAGGTTGGTGAAAAATATATCTGCTATGAAGCTCATTAATGGTACATTTGATTGAACCTACAATCTAATAAATAGTAAATCACTAATTGCTTGCTATTACTTTTTACTATATTGAACGCCTCCCCATTCGATCTTTGATAATAATCTTAACAAATATATAAAAGTATTTGCATCTAACAGTGGTTAAAATGCTGATTAATGAAGTAAAAATAGAACTTTTAACTAATCGTAGTTTCCTTTGAAGTTAGAAAGAATTTTATGTATGACAGTATTATTTTCAAAATAGTTAGCTTAATCTATTTGATCAGCAAATTAAATTTTTGATACTAAAGTGTCATCTCCTTGAAGTGCCTCTTCCAGAGCAATACTAACGAACTTTGAACTATAAACCACAAATTAATTTTATTGAAAAAACTAATCTGGGAAAGTCTTAATGTCTTCAACAAATTTTGGACTCTTTAAGAGTAATCTAAATAATGCTTGAATATATACGTAAATTCTTCGACACTAAAAAAGTCATAGATTTTCTCAGAAAATAATTTCTCATATAAGTGCCTAAATTATCTTGATTCATATTCAGGTATAGATGTTGCCAATGCTTATATTATTTTTTCTTAGAGCTCTATTTCAGAATCTGTTATGACGGTTTATTAATTAGGATCTTATAAAAACTCATGTTTAGCCTCTAAATCTTTCAATATTTTATCATCATCCACTTATACTGATTCAACATTCTCTCCTACATTTTTTGGCTCTAAATGTTAGAATCTATCTAAAACAAGAAGTGAAGGATCCTAATCTTTCCTATACATATAGGTGTTGTATTATGTTTATTTTAGCTTTTATTCTTACTAATTTCTCTATTGCCAATCTATCTTAGCTGTCCTTCTTTTTCTGGGCTTTTTTACTTTAGGCACCTCACAGAATCCAAATCTGATTTTAGATATAACTCTTAACATTAATTTATATGGATTAATCTAATTTATCATCAGATGGACCTGAAGTTGTTTTATTCGGAGTAGTAGCAATAGTTTTGATGACATTGTTAGCAAGCATAGCAATACTATCAACGTTTATTGAGCATAAACATATTCATATAGTAAGCGAGGCATCTGTAGCATCTCTTTTTGGAATGGTTGTTGGAGTTACATACATATTTGGAATATACATTAATGAAAGCATAGAAGCACTACCAGTAATTATTTTTGTATATAGATAGTAATTTGATCAAACATTTTTCTTCTTCGTATTGCTTCCAATTATTGTATTCAAAGAAGGTTACAGTCTCAATAAACAGCATTTTTTCAAAAACTTCTTTTATGTTGCCCTTTATGGAATACTTGGAACAATTTTTAATTTTGTTATTGTAGCTGCATTAGTATACGTCATGAGTGCAAATCGTAAATTATTTTATACTAAATATAAGACCTTATTATAGCAGGGACAAGCAACGATATTGAATTAAAAGCTTTCTTTATTTTATATTTTTCATCTTGTATATCTTCTAAAGATAGTGCTGTGACTCTATAAGTATTAAGTTTTGATTTGACACCAAAATTACATAGCATCATATTTGGAGAATGTAACATAATTTAAAATATAAAAAAAATTAGAGATATTAAATGATATAGTTGTTTTTTCATTACAAAAAAGTACAGAGTTATTATCTCCTGAATACAAAGTACCAGATTAATGGTATACCACTTTTTTATTTATTGCAATTATATTGGTTTAATTGATCGTAAGTCTTTTAGTTGGTGTTATAATTGGAGTATTAGCTACATGGATTACAAAAAAATGCAGATGGATATGTCATCACTCCTCAATTATAACAGCATTTACTGTTTATTGCGGATATCTATCATTTGCACTTTGTGAGGCGTTCGGATTCTGTGGAATTGTTGCTGTCTTAGTATGCGGTGTGATATTAAGTCATTACTTGACATATAACTTGCCTAAAATATCAGCATAAAGCTCTAAGTAACTTTTTATAATTACAATTAGAATCACCGTTAAAGCTTTAGCCTATGTAAGTGAAACCTTCATCTATTTTTATATTGGCTTTTCATTGTTCACTTAATCAAAATTAGGATAATATATATTTAGTCATTATTAAACAGAACAATTATTAATTGATGAGAATGTTATTCCATACACCTTAGTTATAGGAATTATATTTGTCATATTGCCTTTTGCTAGATTTTCCTCATTATTACTAACTCACTTATTTGCTATAGTGTAAATTTATAATTAAATTTAGATTTCGAATAAAGACAAAAAATACATGGAGAGTAAACAGATATGAATTCTTTATTATCTTTTATTCTGGATTAATAAGAGGAGTTGTAGCATATGCCTTAGTTTAAGAACTAGGATATTACCAAACTTGTAGTAAATTTAAAACAGAATTGGAATGTCAAGAGTTCAATTAGCAATTATTATATGTTTAAACTACAACATTAATAACAGTTCAATTTTACACAATTTTTATTGGAGGAACTTTAAAATCAGTCGTTGAGTGGTGCTTTCAGAGAATTGAAACAGGAAAATTTGACAAATCTATCATATCTAATCAAGAAGAATCAAATATTAGGGCTACATTTATATAAGGTGATATTGATGAGTATAAGAAGATAAATCCCAAATCTGAAAAACTATTTAAGAGGATAGATGAGGAATTTCTAAAACCACTCTTAATTTATAATTATAAAGAAAGGAAAGAAGATATTAAATAAGCTAAGAAGGAGGAAAGAAAGAAAATGGAAAATGAGAAAGAAGATGATGAAAAAATGTTTGATGATAGTGTTAGACATCGAAGAATTAAGAAATCAAATAAATAAGCATAATAGAATTCTCATTTAACTGAAAGTGTCTTAAGTAACGGAGATAAGCCTGACTTTGTCCAAGAACTATCAGTTAAAACTAAAATTAATAATGGGCATCATTGAATATTTTAATTAAATGATTATTATAATTATATCCACATTTGCTTAGCTAATATTTTACCTTATATTTAAGAGAAAGCTAGCATATGTGAACCAGGTTTAAGTAGAAACTATTGTAGATTACATAAATAATCTCTATGATACAAATCATTAAATATTTTAAAACTTTGATTTAAATATTTGTAATAGGCTAGATGTTTATAAATTTTATCATCCTACATATTTTGTTGAAGAAATAATTAATGTCACATATGACTAAGATCATCTGATAAATTATAATTAGGATAAATATGGTTGCTTATTTCATAAATTAATCAATTATCCAATAATTAATCATAAAGAATAACTTGAATATATTCATTCTAAGAGATATCCTAAATAAAATCAAACTATTCTTATTGAAAGCTCTGTGAATTTAATAAATTTAACTTTATTGATAGCATCAACAGACCCATTGATAGTGATGTATTATCAAAATGAAGAATCAATAGACTTAAACAATACAATTACTAAATTCATCAAATTAATCCATCATTATATTCCTTATGATACCAGAATATCATAATTAATATAACTTTAAATTGATGCTGACTCTCTAAAGATATACAATGTTTAACAATATAATGAGAAGGATTCAATTTTTAGGAATAGTCTAAAAATTATTCACTTAATGGTTGAAACTAAGTATCATAGAATGAGAAATATAATAAATAAATTATGTTTGAAACTGGAGAAAACAAAATTTAAAAATGTTTTTACTGAGGAAATAGATATTCAATTATTGAAGGATCTTTAAGATACTCCTATAGAGAATCTTTATCAATTTAAATATTTTAAATATAAAAACTGATTATACATTAAAAATTACTCAAATACTCTTTCAAATTAATATTATACTTTGTGGCACTATAATGCAATTTATATCATCTATTTTCTTATAAACTTCAGATTTAATTTTAAAGCAGATTTATTCCTAAACTAACACAATTATGTCAGCATTCTCAAATCCATTCTTATCGTCAAAAGTTATAGTTTTTATAAACTTTTAATCTTTAAGATAATACAGTTCAAACTTTCCCATATGTCCAAGATGATGCATAACAACAATATATCTAGAGTCCTTAGAAAATTTTATTTAACCATATACAAAAATCTTTCTTATTTCTCCTTTTTGGTCAAATAAAATAGATTCATTTCCTAATGTAACTAGGAAGAATTATAGATCTTAACTGCATTAAATTTAAATCTAGTAAAAATTATGATTTATAAACTAATAATGAGGAATATTTATAATGATTCTCTAAAAATTAACCACCTAACGTAAACTAATTTAGTTTTATTCCTAATCATTTAGAATTATGAAATTATTAATTACATCATGGAAATAAATTCTTTAACTAAGATGAATATTTGTCCTTATGTTTCTAATTATTCTTTTTTTTATTAAAATAGTTACTGAGATTGTTCCAAATTATTAAAAAATACTATTCTAGATCAAATATATTAAATTATTTGATTATTTTATTCGACAAGAAACTCCTTTTTGTTTAGAAAAATATGTCTGTACCATCTTCAATTACATTTATTAGGCTTTTTTGTGAAAGGAAATCTTTCCTACTTCTCTTATGATTATTTAGTTTTTAAAGTAATAATTGAAACAGTATTCATATTTGGTACTAAAGTTATAAGCCTCTATTTTTGAATTATCAATAAATATAATTTTATCTTTAGTTGATATAGCAATTTAGTCTTAGGAAATATTTAAACCTATTGAAAATTTGAAATCTGTAGCTAATTATTTTTCATTTGTATTTGTATTATAAAAAAAAAAGATTATAGCAAAAATATTGTTTATAATTTCTTTTATTAATCATGTCATAAATACTTGATATTGCTAGTGTGTAAATAAAAGAAGCGAGGTACAAATATAAATTTATTTGATAGGGAAGAAGCATTCCTTGGTAAATATTAGGAAGCTTTAAAAAAATATATTGATCAAATTGGCATATTAACAGAAAAAAAAAGTTAAATACCTGAAACAAATTTACTTTAAAGAGACTATGCAAATTTGATAAACTTACTGAAAGAGGAACTTTAAGTTATTTAAACTCTTGTAAATTATACAAAAGATAATGTAAATTGATAATTTAAATATAAAATAGTCAGTTTAATAGACTCCATCACCAATTAGAAAAAAAGCAAATGAAATACCAGCTTATTAGGATGTTAGGCAACCTAGATTGCCATTTAATTAAGCTCCCTTTACTCATAATTAATAATTATAAAGGAGCCCATTCAAATAGCAAAAAGAAATAAATGAAAGTCCAAGATAAAAAGATCAAAAGGATACCAATGATTTTTTTTAACAATAGCTAAGAAATAATGGTCCACTGGAAAAACCAAAAACACCTAAAGATCCAGATGTTTGGGATCCTCCAAGAAAATAACCAAATAACAATAAAAAAAATCCCAAACCACAAGGTTAAAAAACAAATCAACCTCCTCTTAATATCAATAGTTAAGTAAAAGATAATAAAAATTATGAGAAGCCGTGGAGAAATAATGCGGCTCCTGGCAAAAAATAAGATCAACAACCAAGTAATGGAAACAAAAAATCATTTCATGATCATGTTTATCCTGATGGAAGAGGCCCAGACAGTGATCTGATTTAGATGTTAGAAAGGGAAGTTGTAGATTTATCACCAAATGTTAAGTTTGAAGATATTGCTGAGTTAGAATAAGCAAAGGAAGTTCTTTAGGAAGCAGTACTATTACCTGTTTTAATGCCTGGTGTATTTAGAGGCCCAAGAAGACCACTTAAAGGAGTTATGTTATTTGGCCCACCAGGAACAGGAAAAACAATGCTGGCTAAGGCTGTAGCAACAATAGGAAAAACAACATTTTTCAATATATCTGCAAGCAGTTTAGCTAGTAAATGGAGAGGGGAATCTGAAAAGTTGGTTAGAATACTTTTTGAGATGGCAAAATTTTATGCTCCAACAACTATTTTCTTTGATGAGATTGATGCATTGGGATCACGAAGATCTGATAATGATGGTGATGCTACTAGAAGAGTTAAGAACTAATTGTTGGTGGAAATGGATGGCGTTGCTGCAACAGGCTAAGGTGAAGAGAAAAAAGTTATAATGTGTCTTGCTGCAACTAATAGACCATGGGATTTAGACGAGGCATTAATTAGAAGATTAGAAAGAAGAATATGTAATATTTATATCATATTAGATATTCCTTTACCCACTGAAATTGGTAGAAGAGCATTGATGAATATAGCACTTAAAGATTCAAATGTGTCATCAGATATTGATTGGGATTATTTAGTTAAAAAAAGTGAGGGATATTCTGGTGCAGATATTACTAATGTGATCAGAGAGGCTGCAATGTTACCAATTAGAAGATTTGTCAAAGCATAAGGTGGAATTTAACAAATCATTGGAAACTAATAATAGATGAACAGTAATATAATTTTTATATATTTTTTTAGAGGAGATTGAACTACCATTAGAATAAAAAGATTTTGAAGAGGCATTCAAATATGTTAATAGGTCAGTTTCAGCCGAGTATCTATTAGAATATGATAAATGGATGAAAGAATTTTGTAACTAATGATTAATTAATATGTAATAAGGATCTTTCATCAACATACCTGAAAATTCAGATTTTACATTCTAAAATATCCCTTTTGGTACAAGTTCTGTTGGCAATGAAAGGTCATTTCCCTCTACAATTATAGGTAAACTTAATATTTTAAAACAAATAGGAAACACTGTGATCAATCTGAGATCGATTGAAGCTCATGGATTATTTACTCATGAAGATATCAAATCATTAGGTCATCCAATATTTGATGGAGAAAATCTTAATAAATTTGTCACTTTATCAAGAGCATAATGGAAAGCTATCAGACACGAAATATAAAGGTTATTTGGGAAGGGTTCAGAGCTTGAGAATAATCATGAATTACTTAATTAATTGACTGTGCCATATGAAAAAAGTATATAATAAACAATAATAATAGCTAAAAATCATCTTCCAATAACTATTGGTGAATATACAGATTTTTATTCCTCAAAGAATCATGCTTTCAATATGGGATGTATCATAAGGAATCCTTAAGAAGCCTTAAAAGCAAACTGGCATCATTTACCAGTTGGATATCATGGAAGGCGATCATCAATAGTAATTGATGGAACAGATATAAGAAGACCCTGGGGGTATTTCAAAATAAAATATCTAGTTAAATTAAACCACCATAAGCAGAGTTACCATTATTTACAAAATGTAGAAGATTGGATTATGAATTAGAAATGGGAGTATTTTTAGGAGGACCTGCAAATCAATTGGGTCATCCTATAAAAATAAATCATGCTGAAGAAAGAGTGTTTGGATTTGTATTATTGAATGATTGGTCAGCTAGAGATGTCTAAGTTTGGGAATATGAACCATTAGGGCCTTTTGGAGCTAAAAATTTTGCAACAACAATTTCCCCTTGGATTGTAACTTTAGAAGCATTAGAACCTCACAGAGTGGAATTGCCTGCATAAGATCCTTAGCCGTTTCCATACCTTAGATCAGAAAGGTACTTTAATATATATAAATTAGACATACGTCATTTGATATCAAATTAGAGGTTTATTATAGCACTAATAAAATCCATGATCATAAATTCATTGAAAGCAACTATAAACACATGTATTGGAGCATATCATAATAAATCGCTCATCATTCCATTACAGGTTGTAATATGGGACCAGGAGACATTCTTGGTTCAGGAACTATTTCAGGATTGACTAAAGATTCAAGAGGATGTCTAATGGAGTATACTTGGAATGGAAAAGAACCCTTAGAAATTGGTGATGAGAAGAGATTATTTTTAGAAGATGGTGATGCAATAGAGCTGAGAGGTTATGCAGGAGAAGGAGAGTATTTAATTATATTAATAATAGAAACCGTATCGGATTTGGATCTTGCAAAGGAAAAATAACACCCTCATTAGATGAGATTTGATTGTATAATAAAATATTAATGGCAAAAAAAACAACTATTCTTTATAGATTATTAAGTTCTGCAGGAACAGGGTTCTATTATTTAGGAGAGAAGAGCACTAAATTTGCAACAAGGAAAATAACATTAAGAAAATATGATCCTTTAGTCAATATGCATGTATTGTTTCATGAAACCAAATTATCATCAGGAAAAAAGAGAACATGATAATATAAATTTAATATCAGGATTATTATGAGTATATATCATCACATAAGCTATGGAGACAACATTTATAATATACCATAAAAAATAAAGAATTTAGAATTGAATTTTTTTTATAATTATCTGTTTTTTTTTGTTTTTTCTACAATCATGATGCTCTTAGTCTAAAATTCATAAATTTTCCAATAATACTAAAGGTTTTATAATTCAAATATTAATTATGAAGCGAAATAATCAATTTCGAGATGGAGAAGGAGATAATCATTCAGTTCCAAAACTAAAAGAATCATCAAATATCTTATTAATCTGATATCGGTTATCGAGAGAACTATAAGCTATATGCTTTCTTGTAGGGAATCTAAAGAATTTAAAAACTAATTATAAGTGTTTTAGTGATTTTAAAAAAAAATATATTAATATGCTAATATATTTCCTTTGATATTAGACATCCAATGCTGGGGCTACTATGATTAGACAGGTAAATAAACGAATTCAATATTTTTAAAATGAAAATGATGCTTTTCTTTAAATTACATTTTATTTTTAACTAACTGAAGAGAGATTGGAATTCATAATCATTGTGAATGATGTCATTATAGAAATAATACAACTCATCAAAAACTTAATTAATGCAATTTTAATTAGCAACAGGTTGTAGAAGGAGATGATTTAAAATAGAAAATATATTTCACAAAATTTTATTTTTAATACAAAAAAGCAATATAGTATATCTTAAATGCTATGGAATTAATAGGGATTATTAAATTTGGACTTAATTTGTTCCAAATAATTAGAGAATTTAATTAATAATTCTTAGAATCTTCTAATATATTTTGCATAATGAAGGAGATAATATTAAAAAAAATTTCAATATATAAAGTAAATAAATAAAATGGAATCAGAAACATTAAGAAACTCAGAATTTTCAGAATGTATATTATTTTAAATTAACATTAGAAGACTCATACCTAGATTTTGAATATAATTCAACACAATAATCCTCAGAGGATGAAATTTTCTAAACTTTTTCAGCATTAACATGGGCTTCACTCATAAATGAACCCATCGAAGAGCATGTACACTTAGCTCAGTTATAAAAAATGGAAATCATAGACAAATTCATTCTTAATGTTTAACAGCTTAAGAAGTCAAGACTATATGTCCAACAATGAATTTTTTTTATGTTTATATTACTATGAATTTTTTAACCAAAATTAAATCGTATCTGCATTAGAATGATAATGTTACTCTTCCTTGGGAATTTCAAGAGAATTCAGAAAACACAAGGAATGCGAGAACAGAAATTCTTGAGATATATAAAGTATATAAAGAAAAATAACAAAAAGTAAGAGCAGATCTTCTTTGATCAATATGACGACTTTCCATTTGTGTTCGAGAATATAATCGATATTGCCAACGAGGTGGTTCAAAAGGACCCAAATTTAGGCCTTTTACATAAGAAATTTGTTTCCAAGAAGTAGGAATAAATTATTAAAGGATATTTATTCTCCTCAGAATGGATGATCATCAATTCTGGAAAAGTTACTTTAGACAGATTGAAATTATAAAAGCAAAATTCAAGCTTCCTAGTATTTTCTAATCTTAAGATGAGGATATTCAAATATGAAAAAATTTAAAAAATATTTATATGTCATGGTTTTCATTATCATTATGTATATCTAGTTGATTACTTGAAGGTGGGCATATAATCATCAAAAATTCTATTTATAAATTATCCATTTTCTCTGTTAAAATTCAACGGAATTTTATAGTGCCTAAACCTTTAACATAAAACAAGAGCTTAAATTAAACGATATATCCAAAAGAATTGTTAATAGAAACTCAACTTCTATGTATTCTAACTCAAAAGATTGGACAAATTGAAATAAAAAAAATTAATAAGTTTATTCCAAATATGTTCTATGAACTTTCTGATGAATACTAGCTATCAGACTACAGATATTTTTTTTCAGAGAGGGTTAGAATGACATATCATAGAACTTATATAAATATTGTGCAGTTTTTGTTTTTCTACCACATATTATATGGAATTACTCTAATTTAAAAGCTGAAAATAAAAATAATTATTTTTTTTATAAAAATATATATAATGAGTAAGTAGAAGACTAAGACACAGGATTCTGCCACCATTTAAGTACAAAATCTTGCAGCCTAGAATAAATTTTATGAAACTTTGACAAAAGTTTTCAAGGATGTTGAAAATCTTTCAACTGAGATTGCTAAATGTTTAAAAGATGGTTTAACAATTAAGCTATCTAATAAAATGATTATGGAGATTTATAAGTAAATGAATATATAATTTTAAGCGTGGTTTATGGATTAGCAGAAAATGCATGCTAAATATAAATATAAGATAAAAAGTAATAAAATGTGACAAAAACATTGGAAACAGAAATTCAAGACTAATATACTTAATTCCTTAAGACTTATCTTGTACAATTAAGAGAGTATATTTATGGTTAGCCATAATAAGCAGAAAATGTAAATTATGATTGCATAAATTTAGATTTTATAAATTTTCAATGAACACGCAGTCAATTATAAGGCATATAGCTTTTGGCTAAGAAAAATATATTATTACTTAGATAAGTTTATAATCAAAGGTTCAAGCCTGAATGCTATATCATTAAGATAATTTAAAATAGAATACTTTGATTGCTTAAAACCTAAGTTACTCCAAACAATATTTTATTTTGTTCACCAATTCAGAAACGAATCTATACCTGTTCCATAAAATTTAAAATCAATAATAGAATTCTATGAAATTATTGACATAAATGAAGTGGAATTAAAGTACGATGATGATCAAAGGAAATATGTTTATAGAACTAAAGATGCTAAATCTTAGAAATATTACTCTGAAAATTTAGAATCGCCATTTCTTAAAGAATCTGAGAAATATTATTTAACTTAAATCGAGGAGAATAAGAATTTATTAACTATAGAATTCGTTCATTGTGCAAACAAAATAATTAATAAGGAAGAAGAAATAATCCACAAACTATTTCCTCGTAGTCAAAAATCTTTAAAAAATAAATTTGAGCTTCACATAATTAAAAATTAATCCCATTGGCTGGTAAATCACTAGAATGGATTGAAATATATGCTCTAAATGGAATAATTAAATGATATTGCGACACTTTACAAATTTTGTATTAGAGTTAAAGAATCAGTATCTCATATTGCCAGAGCTTTTTTTGAGTTTTTTGATCAAGAAGGAAATATCATCAATTAAACTGAATAAGAAATTAGATAAGGGTAGCCAAAATCCCAGGCAGAATAAGCTGAATTATACTTTTAAAAGATTATTCAACTTATGAATAGGGCATAAAATATTTTAGAAGTTTATATGGATAATAATATTGATATTTAATCGAGTTACAACTCAGCATTTGGAAGTATCCTTAATAAAAATGATAAAACACCTCTATGGCTATCCATATATTGTGATATGACAATTAGAAATGGTAAAAATAAATAAATATGTAGAAAAAAATAATACTAATGATGTTGATTCAAGAATACACAATATTTTGAGAATATTTAAACTCATACATCACAGAGATGTTTTCTTCAAACATTATTAAAAGTTTCTATCTATTAGACTTTTAATACCAAATGCTAATATAGATATTGAAAAATAATTGGTTTAAAAGTTTAGAGGAGAAACAGGAACAAACATACTGTAATTATTTATTTATATTTCAAAGTTCTTCTTTATCTATGATGATTAACGATATTGATACATCAAGGAGGTTCTAGGAAGACATTGACTAAGGTGATAAATATTTAGAATGCAATATTAATTTGATTTCTTAAGGGTGTTGGCCTTAAATTAATATATTAACTAATGTTAATCCGCCATAAAAGATATTAAATCAAATAGGGTAAATCAATTTTATAATTTTAGTGTATTTGAGTAGAAATTTAAATAAAAATTTTAATAAAGAGAAATTATCTGGAATTATGGATAAGGAACTGGAGAAATAAATTTTAAAACAAACAATAAAAATTACTAATTATCTGTAAGCACACTCTAAATTGTCTCATTCACATAATTCAATAAAGAGTTAATTCTGACTGTTCAACAATTAATGGATAGCACAAATATGACAAAAGTGGATTTAGAGAATTCCTTAATACCATTTGTTTGTTTTAAAATACTTAAAAGAGAAAAAGCAGATTTAGATGAATTCACCCTTGATGAAAAACTGAGACTAGATTTAGATTACTTAAACAAATCTTTAAGATTGAAATTACAGCCTAATCCAAAGATGTAACCCTCAAGAGCATAAGTAATTATTTCAAGATATAAAAGTAAAAACAAAACATGGCAGCTGAGGAGAAATAAATGAATGAGGAAATATAAAAATAGAGAGAATATATTGTTGATTCTTAAATTGTTAGATTAATGAAATCAAGGAAAACTATACCTCATTCTGATTTAATTGAAGGCTGTGAAAAGACAATAAATATATTTAAACCTGAAATATAATTCATTAAAAAGAGAATAGAACATTTAATTGATAAGGATTATATCAAAAGAGATGAAAAAGACTGGTATTTAAAACAACTATATTAATAGGAATATCTACCATTACATAAATTGATAAAAATAATAGTAATAAAATAATAATTTTAAGTTTTTTATATTCTTCTTGTATTATTATTCATATGGATAAATAATATATTTAATTTTGTCAATAAAAGTAATAATATCTGGATGATTAAATAAAACAGGCCTCTAGCTAATAATGTAATATATTCATATTGAATTCGAAGATCTTGAATATGTTGAAACCAAATTAGATGATATCCTCAAATATTAGAAATAAGAAAATACCATTAATGGTGATTTGAAGAAATTAGACTAATCGACGAATGATTTAGTGTTATTAACAACAGAATTGAGTGATAGATTCAAAAATTGTATCAATAATCTAAACAAAAAATTAGTAATTTTTAATGATATACAATAGGATAAATTAGTTTAAGAAAATGTTTAATACTAACTTCAAACAGATGAGAATAAATAGAAAAAGTTAACTGAATTAGATGAATAACAATAAAGCATAGATAGAAATTTTAAAGAATAATTAAGAAATATTAGTCTTAGAAAATGAATATATTTATCTCTTAGATATAAATTATTTGATATATCATTCATTAGCTAAGGAAAGATGAAATTATTTAGTCCTAAAATTAGGATATTTTTTAGATATTAAAATAAGGATTTTACTCTACCTTATCTTTAATTTAACTCATTTTATCTCAATTTTAACCTCTTTATTTCTAAAATAAGCTGATTCTCATGATTTAATAAATTTGAGTCAGAAGCTTTATGGACTAATTAAAATAATCTTTAAAAAAAATTAAAAAATGAATATATTAAATTTATGAAGAATATTATTCTCTACTTGGCAAATCTTATTCTGTCAAAATATGGGCATCAACTTCATAATCATAGTGAACCTCTAAAACAAGTAGATTATTATTTATATATAGATTGAAATTGATAACGGAGAATCAGTACATCTAAAAGGATTTAAAAATAGAAGTAATTTCAAAAATGGGATAAATACAAGAATATATAGTATATACAGCATAATATATCTCATCCCTTATTATTATTTTCATAGAATAGCAAACTTATATTTTTTATTGATCAACATATTATGTCTGTGTTATTTTGAAGAAATTAAGTAAAAATTAATTAGTATATATAGAGCGCTTCAAATAAGTTACTTAATATCGTTAATGCTAGGATTTATAGCATTTTCCTTAAAGGAATTTTACTATGATTATTAGAAAATCCAGTTTGATGAAGCAATTAATTCAAGACTAGTAACAATATTTAGCAGATTCAGGAGAACTAGACTGTTTTCTAACTCTATTACAAGCGAAAAGTTTGTAGAAATAAAGAAATACGCCTAAAAATAGAAAAAGGATATGAATATTGTAGAATTTGAAAGGATGGTGAATTCTTAGCATCATTAAGAAACTGATTTACCTATTCACTTTAAATAATTAATCTCTTAATAAAGAATTCCAATCATACATAAAGAATTGGATTTAAAGATACCTTTGTATGAATTGAAAAGGTGGGATGAAATCGAAATTGGTGATGTAATTTATCTCAAATAAAATGAAATTTGTCCAGCAGATATATTAATCTTAGAACAATCTAACATTAAATCCTACGCTAATTCATCGATAATGAGTGGCAACACCAATGAGATTAGAAAAAAGCCATGTTAACTTACATCTATGGGAAAAGAACATAAATAATTAAATATTATGGATTACAGAAGAATATTAAATGGAGTTGTTAAGTATGAATAGCTAAAATCTGATCCTTACTATAAGGGTTTCTTGAAATTGAAGAAGGATCCATAATCACATGAAATTATGAAAGAAAATATTTTTTTCAGGGAATAATAGATAGTTAATTCTCAATACTTATATGGTATTGTATTGGAGGTAGGGAAAAATTGTAGATGCTATTAAAGCATGAAAATTTAAAGAAAAAATTTAGGGTTTTTTGAAACTAAAGCCAATTATTATTTTATAATTTCAATAATAGTTGTTTTATTATTTACTTTGGCAGATTACATCAATTTTGTAAGTAGTGGCTGTGTAGATGGTTAGTTTACAACATTTGTGGATGGCTAACATATGTTATATACATTATAAGTATATACAAACTTGTTACCGCAGTTTTTTTATGTTTTTCTAGATTCACTAGATTTGATTTAAGTATTTTTGAGAAATAGAAGATTTAGAACTGATTCATCAACTAATTTAGATAAGAATAAATTAAATGATTTCGAATAATAGAGTATACTTAATCATAATTTTGATTTCAATCAGAATAATAATACATAAATTGGAGATATGGCATTAGTCAATCACATAATATTGGATAAAACAGGCACTCTGACAAATGGAGAATTTTAAATTAAGTTTATATTTATCTATGACTCATTATTTAAAATTAAGCAAAAGAGCTTTTTAGATAAGGGATTTCAAGATCATGTGAAGAAATCAAGAGTTGTTGATTATATGAAGCAACCAATTATGGAGTAGCCAGAAAATGAATGTATTTTATTTTTACAATATATTATTTAGCTCCTTATAAAAAAAGGACAAGAGTGGCTAATTAGATGCCCCCTAGTTTTTAGCTCTAAGTGGAAGCTCCTAATGAGGATAATGTTAATGAAGTACAGGACTTGCTGTTTGAAGAGCAGCATAATGAAGATTAATAAAAAAATAATTAACCAAAACCACTTATTAGGAATGATACATAAATTAGTTCAAAGAATGATTTATCTTAAGATGATTCTGGACATCACGGACACTCTAGTAGGCCTAGAGCATATAGTTAAACTAAGAAATTATTAAGAAAAGGCTCTGGAGTTATTATGGTTCCGAAATTATCTTCTAATCTAGAAATTGTATCAGAAGTGGTACATAATTTAGATGAATTTGAACTCATATCAAGATGGCAGGAAGAAGAATTCAGACCCCATTTGATTGAAGCTTTATATGTCTTGGGAATATGTCATAATACTAGAACTCTTTATCAAGAAAGCTCTGATTCTTTTTGCTATGAGTATTCCTCTAATCTGGATTAATTATAATTAGATTTTGTATCAAATTATGGATTAAAATTTGTATGCAACTCCTATCAAGATTAATTAAAATACATTATTTAAGAAAATGAAGAATTTAAATAGGTTGATTTGATGGCAATCCACTAGTTTAATTCAAGAAGACTTAGTGTAATTATAAAAATACCTGCTGAATGGCACAATATATTAGAAGTATCAGAAGAATTTTAATACATCTAATATTTAAGGGATGATTCCGTAGAAATGATAGGGTGCTTAGGTCTAGAAAAAGAATAGTCACAAAAATTAGATAATATGATCCACGATTTATAATTCTAAGGAAATCGAGTTATTATGTATTACAGAACTTTTTTAAATGAAGATTAAGTTGACAAATTTATAAAGGAAGCTAATAAGATTATAGGTTTATCATCAAGACAGATGGAATATACTTAAGAATATTAATTTCTAATGCATGAATTTTAAAAGAATTGTGATCTAGTTTAACTTATAGGAGTAAAAGAAAAACTAAAACCACAAGTTAAATAAACACTATCAAATTTTTAGGCAACTGGAATTTAGTGTTGGTTAGCAAGCGGTGATTCATATGAAAAAGTCTTACCAATTGCATATAAATGTGGTCTTATAGATAGATAAGATACTTATGCTCACATTAATGGCCATACTTCAGAAGATCTTTACATATAAATAAAATCCTAGCTTTAATAGTTGGCCTCTTAATTAAAATAGAGAATAAATTATTAAAATAAAAGCGCATCCTAAAAGTAATAAACATAAAGTGTCGACTAAATTTTTCACAGACATACAAAATTAGGATCACAATTGAGTCCCTCTATGATGGGAATTGCTGAGCATGTCTAATACTAGTAATATTTAATATCAGGTGATTCTTTGTCAATAATATGTTAAGATCATTATTTGAAAAAGCATTTTATATTCTTGTTGCAGTTTACAAAACATCTGGCTGGATACTTAATGTCCACTTAACAAAAGACATTATTAATAGACCTTTTGAAAAATAATCATATTCATTATAAAAATATACTTTCAATAGGTGATTCATTTAGCGATATAGGACTCTTTAATAAATCAGATTTTAGCATATAAGTGCATCATTAAAGAATTTACAAGAATAGCCAATCTGAATATCTATAGCATTTACAAAGATCTCATAAATAGGTTTACAATCACTATAACTCTCCACTAAATCCACTTAATGAGAGGTTTGAATATTAGGATATATTACCATTTCCAAATGTTAACATTTTCTTAAAACAAATCAAAGATATTGATTACTTATTATCAACTTTCAATTAAATTCAAGCTTAAATGTATGAGAATGTTCTGATATTTTCATTTTTCAGAAGTTTGAATTTAATCAGTATATTGATGGTTTTTTAGAATTCCTAATGTTTAGAAAATACTATGATCATTGATGAAGCCAATCTTATGTTTTATCCGAATATATTTTATATTATGCTATTCATATTCATGGTAATAAAGTAATTAAATAATGATAAAACAGTTTCAAAAGAGTTAGTTTTATTCGCAGTAAGATTGAGTAAAATGGAATATAGAAAGAGTAAAGTATTTAGATTTGCTATGAGAATATGCATATTTCCAATATTACTTGCGATAATATCAAACATTATATTAACAAATATTTTACAATAGTAAACTGATCCCTTTGATGGTAAAAATTTTGATATGGGATCGTTTAGCAGTGGTTTGTTTTTAACCTACTTGATTCTTGAACTCATAAAGATATATCAGAGAGATTATCTAAATATAAAATTAGTGATTATTGCAACCTTCTTCGCAATAGGGTTATATCTGCTTTCAAATTTATACAAAGATTAAGTTGAATTCTAACAAGAATGGTCTTTACAATCATTCTAGTTTTTTAATTATACTTAAGTCCTGTTTGCATTCATTTTTATAATACTGATGAATTTAACATTTAATGTATTAACATCATTATTGCTTGATGGGTTCTTTTAGACTAGATATGTAGAAACATAAAATCATCTAAAAGAATTCTAATCAATATATTCTAGATTGAGACTGTTTGAAAGAAAAACTAATGTAAATCATCATAGTACTTTCTAAAAGATAAATAAAATAACTAGACGATTATTTAAAAATGATGATGATATTGACGGAACAATCAAATAAAGTAAATATTATTATTTTTATAGTGGTTTAAGGCGTTGTAGTTGATGAGACCATGCTTAAGATTAACAAATTTACATTAAAATTTAAAAATAACAACTTAGAATAGAAATTCTTTTAAGATAATCTAGAAATACTTGTAAAGGGGTCAAGGTGCTAATTAATAATAACTTACATATTTTGTGATATAGTATCATTTCTATTCGTTAAAGACTTGAATGAATTTAAATTTTACTAATGGTTTGACTATTACCATATATCTGCAATGGTCATTATACTGTTGTGTTTAATAATATCAAGAACTAAATATTACTATAGATAGATTTTCTAAATTAATTTAATAGTTCAATTAATTAGAACTACAACTATCATATCATTCTATTATAGAGGGTTGTCGATAGGATCGAACATTATGATCACACAATTGTATCTTATCCAAATTATACTATCGGTGGCTGAAATGCCAATAATATCTATATTAGCAGGTTTTGCTATATTGGTTTGTAATATAGTTTATTAAGGTAGATTACAAGAGGGAGGTTATCTATAATTTAATAAAATTTTATTAATTATTTTTAGTTATGTTGTTATCACATTCACCTATTAAAGACTGATGCTCATTTTTAGAGACATATTCATAACTAAAATAACTATGATAAAAGAAAATAATGCTATGAGTGATGTTTTAGGAATCTTATTACCGAAATTCATTCTAAATCGAATAAACTAATCAGGATAGTTTGAAATTCAAGAAAATTAAGGGAATGTGGCTATATTATTTTGTGATATATGTGATTTTGATCATCTAATCAAAGAGTATCAAAAAAATATAGTTCATCTCCTTGATAAATTATTTAGATAATTTGATCAGTTATGTATGCAGCATGGAGTATAGAAAATAGAAACTGTAGGTAAAACATATATGGCTGCTGCAGGCTTGAACGATGTTTAAAATTAAATTAAAATAAATCCAGTACATAAAGTAATTAATTTGGCTATGGATATGAGAAAGTATGTTAAAGAACTAGAAATAACAATCAAAATAGGAATTCATTATGGATAAGTTATAGCAGGAGTCATTGGTCATCATAAACCATAATTTTCATTAATAGGGGATACTATTAATACAACAAGTCGAGTGTGCTCAACAGCGTTAGATGGATAAATAGTAATATCAGATTCTGCTTTTTAGAATGCAAGTAAGTTAGATTTATCTTTCGAACCTAAAAAAGTAGATGCAAAAGGTAAAGGTATCTTGTAGACTTATATTATATCATAAAAAAGGCATTTAAGACCTAGAATGATGACTATGAAAATAATAAAGTAAAATTTAAAATATGCTCCACCTCCTTAATAACAGAGTATCGAGTCTCACAATTCTGATGAAAAGAATGAAAAAGAATTATTAATTCAACAGAGGATAAATATTTCTCCTTAGAGATTAAATAGACCTAGATTGCACACCATAATTGCTCCATCAATTAGATTAGATTCATAAATGTCCTCATCCAATTTGGATTGTAAACCTTCCTAAGTATTAGATGAAGATAGATATGCAAAAAACCTAATATAGGCACTAGAAAGGATAACAAGATAAGAACTGAACATATCATAAAATAAAATAAATCAAGAATACGAAATTGAATAAGACAAAATAAAAGCGCTTATGCAGGCTGAAGAAGAGATACAGATTAGTTAATCTTTGTAACTCAAACTAGATCCTAAGAGGCTGTATTTGAGATTTGAAGAAACTAGTAAAGAGAAAATTGATTAGTTCTATGAAATAATAAGGGCATTATACTAAAAATATAGTTTTTGGTTTTAAATAACTACCGGTATATTTGTAATGCTCTCAAATGGATCAATTATAATGCTTAATAATATAAATTATATGGTTAATACCATAATTGGATTATTTATCGGATCTATGTATTTTATATTTGCCTTTTTAATAAGGGTAAATTATATTAATTCAGAAAAATATTTTCAAGAGAGAAATTTTATAATATTAGCATTTTTATTATTTAGCATATATACTTTAGATTGCTTCAATATGAATAATCATGACTATGCTGAAGTATAACTATCCAAAGGAATCCTATATATGTTCTCCATAAACATAAATAGAATTATAAAGCATGAAATTAAATTTGCAATCAACATTTGCTTCTTAATTACAAATATTTCAGCCGTTGTACAATAGGGATGGCCCACCTAATACTTATACTATGTCATTGTATTTTAATTTTTCGGATACTTAATACAGTTATTGCTATTTTACAAAAATGTGTCAGCTTATAATGTAACATTGTAATTAAATCATAAATAATAATAACAAAGTAACCTTTTATTATATCTATTACCATAACATGTATTATATATTTTTTAAATTTCTAGATTTTGCAACAATTCTTTCACCCTAATTAAGATTCCTTAGTATTAGTAGAGGAGTTTGAAAACGTTACTTTGTTGTTTGCTGATATTGCTGGATTTACAGAATATTCTAGTAAAGTATAGCCAGAGCAGGTTGTGAATATGCTAAGAAACCTATTTACAGAATTTGATAAAATATGTTTAAGTTAAAACGTCTATAAGTTATATACAATAGGTGACTGTTATGTGGTAATGGGTTTAATTGATGGTGATCCCGGCTCGACAAGAAAGCCTGCAGAGGAAGCAGTCAATGTAGTGAAATTAGGATTCTACATGATTGATGTTATTCGTAGAGTAAGGACTATAATAAACTTTCCTGGACTTGATATGAGGATTGGTGTTCATACTGTAATTATTTTAAACATCACATTTTAGGGTAACATTATAGGAGGAGTATTGGGAACTGAGCTAGTAAGGTATGACATATATGGCCCAGATGTTTTGATAGCAAATAAGATGGAATCTAAGGGATAAAAGGGATTTGTGTAAGTATCGGAATAGACGAAAAATTTGATTTAAGAGGACTTTCCAGACATATTTAGGTTTGAGCATCTTCAACATATTGAATTTGAGTCGATTAGTAGAGAGACTGAAGGATACTTGGTATTTGAAGAAATTTGAATTCTCTTTATATACTTTTTTTTCCTTAAAAAAGTTAAACAAAATAAATATAAGAAAATATCAAAATGATGTAGTCATACAGGTATGTCGAACTCTGTACAAGTTTACGATTATTTTTAAAGTCTTTTCTATAAAATTCGATTGATTGAACAGTTCAGTGTGAGTTCTTCATTCTGTTAAATGAGCCTGTTGGCTTCTACTCTTTATTGGATCCAATAGGCATGCTCTTTTTATCTGGGGTCAGTTTTTGTTTATATCCTTAAAGCACTAAGGTATTTAAGAACAGAAATTTCTGTTGAACAAGGTGACTCATTCATGAACATCTCGATAGAGTCATTCAGCTCATCTTTGTCATTGCTTAGTAGCAATATCGCACTCTAATCTTTGCTTGGACTGCTTTGTGTAGAACAAAGTGATAGTTGGGGTAATGAAAAAACTATTTATTGCTTCATATCTTAAAATAAATAATTCCCAAAATTCAAAGAAATATTCTCCCTTTTCAATCCAGTGTAATTAAAGAAATTCATTTATTATACTCACTATAAACTCTATATGGCCATCTTTAATGCACTCTCATATGATTGCGCTCCCCCTATAAAGCCACTTGCATGAACGAATACTATATCAGTAATACCTTTTAAAATTTATATTATTTTTCATTCAATACCAGAAACTTCTATTAATTTTGGAATATCTTTAATCCCCCTCCATTCAGATTTCAATCCTCTTCTTAAATCGAAACCTTCATTATCAAATCCAGCATCCTAAATTCTCCAATCTTGACTTTTATCAGAAAATAAAACAAATTTAATTTAGCCTTGTATGTTCAATTCCTTCTCCAAATCATATAAATGGGATTTCCATGGACAAAACTATTTAAGCACTATTATCTCTCCTGTAGGTATCACACTGAATCTATCTTTGACAGCTTCTTCAATATATTTTCTCGCTGGGTACCAATTTCTTTTTAAAAATAAAAAATAAAATAAAAATAAAATAAATTTAGTTTTTATACATATACATCGATTTTAGCCATTCTAAAAATTCTCTATTAACATAATCCATAGCTTCATTAAATCTAATATTTTCATCAACTTCCTCCATCCAACTTGGGTTGAATCTTCCTATAACTTATGAAAGATTAGTATTTATTTAATAAATTGGTTTCTCATTAAATTGATTCACACCATTATCTATAGCATCTATGGCTAGAATGTAGTTTCTGTACATTTTCTGATATATTAATTCAAGTCCTTTTTCATCTAAAGGAGGCTAAACAGATAAAAATTTATAAATTCTTACAATATCTTATTTCAATTTAATTAGCTATTTTAGAACTTCACAAGCATTTTGAATAACTTCTTTGCCAAAGTGTTTATAGATAAGACCAGCACTACTTAATTTAACTTCATAATCATTTGAGAATGTGGTCTTAAATTCCCTCTAATGATGATCATATCTATGATTATTTGGCGAGTATTCACCACCAACATCAACTAAAATATGTGATTATGCCCAAACAGCTGGATCTCTCGATCTCACAATATTTCCTCCTTTGAATATGTTAGTGTAATATTTCAGCATTACACATGCTAGTACTTCATCAGCATGAAAGTTTCCGCTGTGTGTACATATTTACTTTATCTATTGCATATTTAATTGTTATTTAAATAAAAAATATATGAAGATGAAAGAAATTCATGAAAGGATAATTTAATTGAAGTCAGTAAATTCTAAAAGCTTCTAATTATAATATGATGGAATATGGAGAACTATCACAAGTTTATGTCTTAAACTAGATCTTTAAGTACTTTTTTATGATTTTTTTTTTAGAAATAATTTGAAATTCAGAATTCGTACACTAAGAAAGCTTTAGAACTTTTATATAATTCTTAGGTATAAAAAATATAATGATAGAGGACACCTTAATTATGTACCAGTAAATGATTAGGTCCTAAGTTTTGTGTTAAGAAAAATATTTTACATCTTATCAGTTATAATTAGTAAAACATCAAATGATATAAAATATAATTCAGAAATTACCATTAACCGATATATGGTATCTTATTGAATGTGTTGTATCCATGGTCGAAATTTCATATTAGAGGTATTAATATTATAAAAATATTAGAGATTAGAAAAATTATCAATCTATAAGCCCAAAATAGAAGGTTCTACCTTATAATTTCAAACCTGCATCACCTTAGAGAAGATTGACTCCCACCCTCAAAATAACCCAAAAAAAAGATTATAGTCTTGAAAAATTGACCTTGTAAAAGGAAAAATCAAAAGAATTTATCCTCAAATCATCAAAGATCAATATCAAGAAATAACTTACACCATAAAATAATTAAGCTAAATAGTAAACTAAAATCTAAAGCAACGAAATTAAATTTACTTTGGAAAAAAAACCTTAAACCTATGTTAGAAATTATTATCTTTCAGTTTTGATGTAAACTACTCCTCCCAGATATAAACCCTAGAGATTTTTAAAGTTAGATATCAGTAAACTAAGTTAAAAAGAGACAACTGAAGGGTCTCCATAATAAAGAATATTGCAATAAGAAAAAACTCAAAAGTTATTCAAAAGTCTATAAACTATGAAATCTGATTCCGAAGATGAGGCAACTGACCCAAAACAGCCTATTTAATTTAGATAGGAATCTTAAGGATACTTGCTTCGATTGGTTGATGGAAAAAATGATATAATATAATAAGAAAGCTTCGAAAGCGTAAAAAATTGAATTTTATTATAAGTCTGAAGAGTCAGTTTACAACCAGGTAGTTGAAGAAATAATGGAAAGCTATGACATTTAGTAGAAGGAGATTGTTACAAATAGGAAATCTACTGTTTTGTCCTTAAATTAGGAAAATATTGATAAAATAAAAAGAGCCAGTCTTGAACAATAGTTGCCTCAATTTAAATAAAATGAAGGGCCTAAATTGAGGAGAGGCGCATTATCATAGAAATTTAAAGAAATGCATCTTAAATTATAATTGATATTAGGTGGAGGACCATAAGAAATAGTCAAGCATTAAGATGATGATTATTCAGAATAAACTAATTACATAGAGGTACAATCTCCAAAATTATCATCCTAGCATTATTATGAAAGAGGGTCGTTATTGCCAGCGAACAGAAAGCCTAGAACAAATGAAGATTAATTCTTATTCAATGATCTTTGATCGTTAAAACTTTTTTTTTATTATTATGAATTAAATAATATTTTTGAAATAATAAATCAGATATACATATGAGGAAAATTGACTAAACATATTTCAAACTTAAACCTTAACAAGCATCTCAGACTAGCTTTATTAAATAATATCAGAATTTTTTGTAAAAGACAAGAAAAGTAACTCCGATTAAAGAATATTCATCAATTAAAAAAGCATCTCCTATTAAATCGTCTAAGAATTCCTCATCTCCTGTATATAGACTATAAGGATCATAACATGAATATAAACCGTTATTTAATTAATCTAATATCAAAACTTTAAGATAGAAGGATGTAAAAGTTAGGATTAAGAGTATTAGTCCTAATCGATAATCGACATCATTTTGCATAAACATGAGGTAAATTTCCTTTGAATAAAAATTAAAAGTACATCAGCTTAGAAAGAGCCAATTCTATTTAGTGAGGTAGAGTCCACATCCTCTAATTAGAGAGTTCACACTAGTGCAACTACAATCGAAAAAAGTTGCTCATCTGTCAGTATCTTTTAAGAGAGCACTAAACAATTAGAAGAACTCTAATAACAATCCTAGAAGGAGAAACCAGAATTACAGTATTAAATAATATATATTATAAAAAGAAAAGGAATATAAGATATATTAAGTTTAATTAAGAAGGAAAAGCAAGTTATACTAAATGATATGAAGTAAATGACGAAATAGATGAATAAATATAAATAGCAATATGAGGAAACTGTACTTTATTTCATAAATTAAGTTAAAGGATAATGATAATTTGAAACGCTAAAATGATTAAATTTAGGACGCTAAAGATATTTCTTAGCAAAATAAAGAACATATGAATGATACTTATATATAGATGATCAACTTATTGAAAGGAATGAGCGTTGAGTATTCAGAAGTCTTGCCTGAATTAGGTAAATTTATAAAATTATTAATTTTTAGGTCCAAATGAGGAAGAATAAGAATTAGCAGAATTAGATAAGGATGAGATAATCATTATTCAAAAGTATTATTAACTTATGATAAGAGATTGATAATCAAAAAGCTAGTTAAGAAAATAGAGGACACCAAGCAGCTAAATCAATTACTTCTTACTAAATTAAAGGAATAATGAGAGTGTTTTTATATATTAATAATGATAAGTGATAATTTAAGTATTGATTTTCTCAAAGAAGGTGGAATCCCTAAGAATTTACTTCATCACTCGATAGTAGATGTAGAACATTTGTAATGTCCAATATGTCTCAATATATTATGGAAGCCTGTTGCATGTGGATAGGATAGATGTTTTTAATCTTTCTGTGAAGTATGCATAAATAGGTGGATATCTGAAAGCAATGATCAGTAACCCAATAGATAAATTTTAAGTGAACCAGTCATCTTATAAGGAGCACTATATTCTAGATCTGTCATAGTGCCACCTCCAAATAGGGGACTAGAATTACAAAATGATTCAATAGTGAGAGAGCAATACTCATAATTTTCATCATCTAGTTCAAGTTCTGTAGCAGAACCGGATTGGACATCATAATAATTAATGTTTGAGCCATCAACAAATTTTTTTAAATAGGAGGCAAATTGCCCTAAATGCAAGAGACCCTTCAAAAAAACATCTGTTCCTATCATACATAATTTATTAGATGCCATATAATTTAGTTGTATACATGAAGGATGTAGAATTAAGCCATAATATGAATAGTTCTAAAAACACATAATAAATTGTCCCTTTAGAAGACTGAATTGCCCAGGTTGTAAAATTATAGTAGTTTAGAGTGAACTTGAGAAACACAGAGAAAATTGTCAATTAGTAGAGATTGAATGTCCCTAATGCAATTTAACAATGACAAGAAAAAATCAATTAGAAAATCACACAAATGATGTATATTTATAATCTAAAACATAAGTAATGCTTTCAACAGTAATTGAAGAATAAAGATAAATAGATGATGGAAATGGAATAAATGATTGAATCATTATAATAGAAAAATCAGTTATTAGAAAGTAAAATAGAGAGACTCACTAAAGGGGATTACTAGAATATATAGAACTTTACATTCAAAACCTCATTTAGTTAAAACTATCAATTTTCAGTTGCATAATTTTGCGAGGCAAAATTAGTTAGGGCGTCATATAATATTTAAAAGTAAAAAAATGATTTTCTTCATTTTTATGTGAATCACAAGATTAAAACTCAAAGCATTTAGGGTGTTTAATGGAGAATCAAAATATAAACCTTATAAGGTAACTTACTGCTAGGAATATGCTCTACTTTATGTCATTATTCTATTGATTTCATTATGAACAGATTAGGAGAGACAAAAAAGAAAGAATGGAATGAAAATAAATACAAATAATTAAGAAAAGTATTTCTATTTATCATATTAGGTCAATTTTACTTTTGGCGAAGGTGATACTTTAAGTTTTCAATTTATGCCCTTATCATAATGTCTGCGAATAACTAATGAGACTAGACATTAAGTGTGTAGATTTGAAAGTACTGAAATCATAGAGATGGGTGAAAGTTTCTACAGTTTTTTTAGTTTGGAATTTTAGGGAGACTCACTTATATTTCTTTGAAAATTAAAAAATTAGTATTATAAAAAGATAAATTTTCAAAATTCTTAAAAGCTTAAATTTGATAATTTTTTAAGCATCATTTTATCCTCAATACCACAAGTTTGCTTATGATACTTTATTATTTACTAAAGCTTTTTCTTTCTTTGCTCCTTAACTATTTTATATTTGTCCACATTTATAGTTTTATCGATATCATATAAGTAATCAGATAATATATATTTTTTATTTTTCATCATTACTTTATTTGAATCTAATAATACATCTTAACAATCTTTGATGATTCTATCAGATCTGCCAATGATGTCATCACCTAAAGTTTTTGCATTTTTCAACAATTTTTCTGTTGGCCTCTTTATTTGTGGGAGATTCCTCTCCTCAGCGAATGATTCTTAACTAAGTTTTCGAAGCTTATTTTTAGCTTACATCAAATGTCTGTCCTCAATTCCAGGTAGAAAATTCAATTAAAGTCTTGAATTATACTCCAACAATTCATTATCAACCATCTAGGACCTGGCAGCATTGCGAGGCTCAATCATTCTTTTGTTATTTCTATTAATGGTGACCTCTAACTCCTATATGGTTTTGTTATACATAAATTTATGATTGTATTTTTATAATTAACTCTTATTGTTGATAAAAAAATGTGAAATTATTTATTTTAGAGCATACATTCAATATTTATGCAATTTTAATAGAAATATTTTCCCATTTGATAGAGTATTAAATATAGATCTTCAACTTATTAAGAGTAAATTAGACATTGCTATTTACCTTAAAATATTAAACCTCGTTTTTTATTTGTCTTTTATTTCGTATTTTAGTGGACCATTTATTGTTAGTTTAAAATTTGAATTACATACGCTTTCGTATCACTTAAAATATGATTATATAAGAGATTATTTCATTTTTTATTTTTAATTATAAAATAAAAAAATTGTTAATTTAAATGCCTTTGTATCTTGAGTTATTAAAAGGAATGTAAAAGTTGATATTAGACAAAAGAAGGATAGATATATTTACAGATGGATTGCCAGATTCTAAGTTGTATTAAGAGTTGTATGATAACACATTTAAAATAGATAAATTAATGATGAGAAAATATAAAAATAAGTCATAGAGCTTCTAAATGGCTTAAATGTCTCGTAACACAAATCTGATTTGTACACAAAACTAGAATAGTTCAAAATATTAGAATAATAATAAATACTAATAATAGAGGATATCTAAAAATTATTTATTCAACTTAAATAAAAACAAACTTACATTGTAGATCAAAAAGAGGCAGCCAAAATAATTAGTGATAATTAAATTAAAGAAACTTCATTGATACAAAATTAGATTTAATAGGAGGAAAACTATGGAAATCAGAATGTTAATTAAATAACTATGGAAGATATTAGATATATGAAATGCAAGCTTGGAACTGGTGAAGGTTCAGCTGCAAATAAAATTGCTAAATTATTGAATATGATTAGAAACAATTCAATTGGTCCTGATGTGTCCTATTATAGCTCATTTACTATATAGCAAAATTAATTAGATTAATTGAAAATTTGGTTGTGTAATCATCAATTTAGATCAAATACACCTAATATAATTGAAGCTGCTAGATAGATTTTTAACTCTTTAGATGAAAATAAATGCTAAAATTACTGTTCATTAATTCGTCTTTATTATGCGTATTTTAAAAGTAGATTTAGAATCTATATAATCTAAAACAGCACGTTAGGATTCCAGGAACAACTAGATAAAACTCAATAGGCTTAAAAATTTTTTGATTCCCTACCTGCCTTGAAATCAGAAATTACACAAATAAGATCAGAGATATAAAATTTAAATGGTCAATATATTGAATTGGAAAAAGAAATTGAATTAATAAAAGAATCTTAAATTTTATTTGAGTAACAAAAATCTATATTAGAATTTTCTGAATTTGGTAACTAAAAATTTATCTTTCTAAGATATAATCTTTTTGCTTATGTTTAAAAAATACTTTAATAATAAGATTTAGATTTTGAGATTTAATAGGAACTAGCAAAAACATTCTAATTTAATATTGATATGAACTACAATGAAATCTTGAATTCAAAATCAATTTACAATTTTAAAGATATACTATTTAAAGATTTAATTCAAACTAAAGGAAATCAAAGTATATTATAATCTGCAATTTATAATCCCCAATCAATTATAACTTCTTTAGAGAAACTTAATTAAAATTAAAACAATTAGGATTCATGGTTTTCTGTTCGAGTTTTGTTGATAGTATTCAATATAGATGAAAATGGGTAGATATTTAAAAACAATTTAGATTTCATAAAAATATTTTCTGGTGAATTAAATAAGTATTAAAAAGGAAAGAATTTAGAAAAACTTCATCAATAAAAGGTATTCTCGATACTTAAATTTAACGGGTAGAATGGTTCCACACAATAACTTTATAAAACCTTTGTAGAATTATTAGAAATACCATAATTTTAAGAGATATTTTAATATGGAGAGATTATAAAGCTTCTTTTATCAGAATTATTCATTAATGAAAGCATAAAACCCTAGTTATCAAAAATTGATATTGGATAAATAGTGAATTTGATGAAATATGCGCCTTTAAATAAGATATTACAGATTTATAAATAAAATTACTTATATTTTTCAAAGCAACAAAAGTATTATGAAGTAGTTTAGAAATCTATTCAAAATCAAAATGATTCAATAAATAATCAATTAATCCTTAAGAAACAAAAAGATTATAATATTAATTTTGCAAACAATATTATTGAATTAATAAAGTCTTGGTAAGTTAAAATTGATTTGATTTCTAAAACTTTATCTGATCAGATTGAAAAGATAGAAAACTAATCTAAATAAATGGAGTTATTTAAATAAAAACAGTCAAAAGGGAGAAATAAACCTATATTTGGTAATATTTAAATATCAGACTTTGATTATTTAAAAAAATCTCCTTTAAATAATAGATCTGAATTACTCATTTATAAAGTTCTAATGATATTTTTAGGGAATGATTAATTTTCATAAGATTCCATTAAATCCATATTGAGCTCAAATAAAGGATATAACAAATTAAAGTAAATTTAAGCTTAAGATATCCAATTAATTTAAAATCAATAAATGGATTAAATTAAGACAGAATTGATTAAGAATGATAGCTTAGAATTATTAAATAGAAATACTAAAAAGTTATGGAAAAGCATTAAAAATATTGACTTAATTTCTTTTAAGAATCTTAAATTCGAAGAATTATAAAATAAATAATTATCCATTTATCAATAATTTAAGCTATTTAAAAAACTACATCAATTTACAGTTTAATTATCTTAGAAAGATTTGAAATAGATATTCGATTAAGTTAATTAATATTTCAAACAACAAATGTTAGAGTATTCTTAAATTGTAAATTAAAATTAAGAGTAAATCAATAAAATTCGTAGTCATAAATATAACTCAAAAGATGTTAAATAGTTGTTAAGTAATTTAGTGTATTTGTAGGAAGCAAAAATTATAAAATATTCCTAGGATCTAACTAACTTCCTGTTAGGCCAGTCTTAATTGTGTGATTAGTTGGTAATTGATTTTTTACTTTACTTTAAAAACTTTAGTAATATTGATTTATTGCATTCTAATAACAAACTTGGAACAATATTAATATATTTAGATCATTATTACTAAATTAATGAATAATAAATCATAAAAACTAACAATGAGATATGTATTATTTAGGAGTAAGAAATTAAGTAAATACTACTGTATTAAAATTTCATGTAAAATTTTAATTGCACTTTAAATTAAGTTGTTGGAGTTTATTCATATATTAACTTATTCTAGTATGATTTAAAAGTACTTTGTAGACTATAATATAGGTTGAATAGTAAATAGACAAAAGTGTTGATTCTATTTAGTCTGATTTAGTGATTTAGATTTAAATTATTTACAAAATAATTTCAAAATTGATTTAAAAAAAGTATGTTTTAGGAGTTATCGCTGATTTCTTAAAATAGATCTAACAAGTATTTTTTATTATGAAATTTTAGATAAAACAATAATTAAAATCAATCTATGATATAATTAAATTGAATGTTTAAATTAAAATGGAATTAACTTAAGATATAAATATTGATTAATTTTAGAAATAGATATCTGAAATATTAAATATACAATTTGGGGAATAATTCTAATTAGATTGATATTATTAGATCAAATTAACAGTAAATAATATTATTCGATAAATTATATATTAAGATGTGCAATCTCATAAAAGCTAGGGTTGATTATAAAAATAATTTTTTCATAATACTCTATTGGGATAACTCATAAAATTCTTTATATATATATTCATAATTACTTCTAACTTCTAAATAGTTTTATTATACATATAAAATTTATGTTTCTAATTTTATAATTAACTCTTATACTTGCTCAGGAATGTAATGTGAAATCACCTTTATAGAACATATACCCAATTTCACAGGAAGTCTACACAATTCCTTTAAATTAATTATTCACAGGAACAAATTTAACATTTGATTGTCCAGATTGTCCAATATAGATTTTCAACTACATAACAAATATGACAAATTAAACATCATTAGGTATTTTATGATAACTTATATAGCTTAGATTCCCATAAGTTATGACATTAATGGTGAATACTTAGCAATACTCACATAGAATGTTTCGAATTATTACATCTAATTGTTTGTATACTTGTCTCAAGATAATCCTATTTTCTTAAGTTCATTTAACCTATATCAGTCTGATGTAGTATTATACTGCTACAGTGCGATATTTACTATAAATGATGCAATAATTGTTAGTTGCTTTGGAGATGGAAATCTTAGTTTATATTTTGTAAATTTTGAAAATTCTGTGCAACTTATAAATTTTCCATTTGATTACAATATATCTCTAACTTATACGAAGATGCAATATTTTGAATAATAGCTGGTTTTAGGAGTTTTTACCGATAAATAAGACTTTATTTACATATTTTAATGTGAATATGGAATTCCTAAGAGTCTAACCTCTTATTTAAATTCAACAGTAATACCATACTTGAATATAGCTGATTTCAATATAGCTGATAATTCATCGCTATATGTGTTGAATATCACAAAATATTTATATAATTTTTAACTAGAAAATGGAACCATCAAATTGATACGTGATTCATTAGTATTTCCTTCAGCTGACTGGTCCTTGTTGGGTTTTGAATTATTCATAGATTGGAAACATAATAACACTCATTACATATTTATTCTTAATGATTTGCCCTATTTAAATGTGCAAGAGTTTATGATAACAGATGATTTGCTTCCAGTTGGTTTATTTGATATGTAGACTACTTATATTAGTTATCAATCAAGAGTTTATTTTTGTATTAGTGATGCATTTCTGATAGTGTATTAACACTTAGGTTAATAAGCATATTTTTAAAGATCATCAGCTGAATTTACAGAATTGAGATATAAGGACTATTGGTAAGGCTACCTTACTTAGAGAAGTGGAGCTTAATTAATATTTTTAAATCCCTTATATAATACAATCCTTTATATTGGAGAATCAGTATATGTAGCTCAGTTAAATTTTGGATTGTTGGCAGGTTATTTTTCAGAATTGAACAACAAAGGAGTAATTACAATTAATGCAAACAGTTAAATAGGATCGAAGTCAGCTAGATGCTCTGTTACATTAAATTATTAAGTAATTTAATCTAATGATACTAATTTATATGCTGAAACTGAATCAGATGAATTACCAAAATAATCATTATTTCCTAAAAATTAGACATTCAATTTAAATACTATGTTTAGTGGTCCATTCATTTAAGCAAATGGCACTATAGTCAATGCACCTACAAGTATATCTCCTTCAGAATTTTATTAAGTTACTGTTACAGAGATTAAAGTCATTTTGAAAAATTATCCTCCAAGCAATATAGATTATGGGAAAACATTATACAATTCACTAACCTAAACAGTAATTTAAATGCTGGTTCAAGGTACAGTAATATATGGTTATATTTGTGAAGATCTTGATAATCTATATTGTGATAATCTTTTTTTAAATATTGATGCCACAACAAATATAACTGATATTGAAATATCATTCCCTAGCTTATAGAATGATAAATTAGTTTATGCCTTTGATTAAGGCCCCTCCACTATAGTGGTATGTGATCTTAACTTAACTGATAAAGAAATTTACTCAAATTAACTTGGTATTATCATTTTAGATTTTCGAGGAGAATTATTAAATTATACATCTTTTGTATTGTTAGGGGACAGATTGTACGTTGTATTAGAATCTGTAGCCTAAATTTGGGTAATTGATGTTTATAACATATTGAGTTACCCTTTAGCAATTATTAGTGCCTTAAATTTTACCATTCCTTTTACTCCATCCTAAATAGTTGGAAATTATGAATTATATGGCTAGTTGTTATTTATAAATAATTAAAATTAGTTTTTGATTATTGAATATGGAGATGAAATTGTTGAATTATTATATTAAGGAGCTTATATTTATAATTATAATAATTCATGGATAAGCTTGGTGGGAAATAATTTAATAATAGCTTAATATGATAATTCATCTTAATAATTTTTGTAATATAATATAGATAATCCCAATCAACCCTACTTAATTAAAAGTTTTCCTAATTATGGAATATATGATACAAAAAAACCAATCGTAAATGATAACATATTTATTTATATGCCAACTATTGAAAAATAAGTTGTTGTGTATAATCCAACATTATCATATCATTCCTGCTTATTTTAATTGTTCACTTTTGATTATACCTTTTTAACTACAACAAGTTCTAAACTAAAGTCATTTATACTGTATGGTTATAATTAAAATATTACAAATGAGGTACTACTACCCAATCCTTCCTTAACATTCATTCCAGGATACTATTCAACTGCCTACTAAACAAGTATAACTTATTTAATTAATGTATGGAATGACTTAAGCACTTCAGTTTATAATTTTTCATAAAACATGACAGTTTATAATTCATAACTAGGAATACTTGTCAATTAAAGCTAATTCAACTCTTCTAACAATAACTTTTTGATCAATAAGAAAGGCATAAGTATATTTGATTTAAATCTAACTAATTCAGTAATTGGAGATGTTGCTATGTATGGTATTGAATGTGAGACTTGTACCAATGATACTAAATTCTCAATTACCAATCACTTATCTAGAAGTCTATAAAAAATTGGAAAACTCAGATATATTACATAAATAATAAATTATCCACCTTTAAAATCTGCATTTGTTTAAAATTCATCATAGATGTATTTAGTGAATTAAGATTTCAATACTACACTAGTATATAACTTTACATACAATTTTTCTTCATGTTATTCATTAAATTACAATATTTTAGATTAGTCTATTGTCTCGGTATGCTAAATTTATGATTCAAAAGAAATGTATTTTGTTCAATATCTAATTAATACTAGTAATGGAAGTATAAATTTAACATAGGGAGTAGCAGTCTATGTAAATGGCACCAGTGATATTTAGAATGTATATTTATTTAACTCATTCCTAATTTATAATGGAATTTACAATCAAAAATATAGTGCTATAAATGTATTTGAGATAAGTTAAAATAAAATGTCTTTAAAATATACAACTCTATGCATTAAAGGAGTAAATGATTATGAGTTAGTTCCCATATATAATTATACCATTAATGGAACCTAATTTATATAAATATTGACATTTTATACCTGTAGTAATTAAGTAGATGTTTTTTATTTATCAGGCTTGATAGTGAATGGAACTATCTATTAGGAGAAAGATAGTCAAATGTTGAATACATCTTTACAAGCTTATTGGTTATAAGATACAGAAGCACAACAAGTTTAATTATTAAATATAGATGAATAAAATATAACTTTATTGATAACCTCTAACAACATTATGAGTGTAATATTGAATGTTAGTTACAATAGGGTGCAGACATAAAATTTAACTTTTGTCCCTTTAGAAAATCTTACAATAATTACAACCATACCACCTTATGGTACATTTAAATAATCAAATTCATTAAGCTATGCAGATGGGTTATTAGTTCTAAATTTTTATTTCATCGATTCTGAAAGATATTTGAGTTTTTTGTCAGTATATGATTTGACAAATGTTACCTAATTGTATAATTAATCATTACCCTTATTAATGATAGGAGGTATATATCAACCAGCCACTTAGGCTGTTTTTGGAGAATAATATACAATACTGTCACCTTATTAGAATGCAACATCTGTAATATTGGTGACAGATTATTTTGAAGCATAGAACTTAGGATCAATTGTTCTATAACCGTAAATATCATTAATTGCTAATGTGTCAGAAGAATTTGGATCTAAACAAATGTACCTTGTTGCTGAAAATTATTTTACAAAAGAAATAATATAAATTGAAGTTACATACCCAATCTCTTAATAATTAAGCGGATTACCATGGTGGTCTTGGTTGGTCATACTATTGGGACTAGTGGCTGGGGGCAGTTGTGTAACAGTAATATTAGTGAAGTGTAAATCAGAAGATGATACAGAATATAATGAGCTTGAATTGTGATATATAATTCAATATTTACGATTATCATAATTTACTTATCTAAATGTAGCTGGTTTCTAATCATACTTGTCTCTAAAACTTCTACTTATCAAGGCATATGGTTTTGTCATTTTGTATTCTTCATTAGTTCTCATTTGTTTGTAATCATCAACTTGCATAATCGTACTATTTATTTAATTCAAAGTCAAATTTATCTCATCATTTATATTTGTTGGACTTTGATACCTAGATGTCTTCTCCTTGTATATTGAATCATTTTATTATCTTAACAATTCCTTTAATTTTAGATTTTTCTCATGCAACTCATCTCTCAAATAATTAATCAATTTGCTCTATTCTTCAATAACTCTATTCTTTTCATCAATTTATTATTTAAATGGATTATCCAACTTCTAATCAGATATTTTATTTTAAAGATATATTAGTTAGTCTTTATAGTTATTTAACTAATTTCTAAAATCTTCTTCCATTTATTCCATTCGTCTTGATTCTCCCGATCTAACTCTTTTCTCTTCAGCTGCCAATAATTCTCTATTTATTTCTTTTAAATCAGACAGTCTTTACTCATACTATTATCTCATTTTTTCATTTTCTAATTTTTATCGATTTAATAGTTATTTAAAATCCTCATTGATTGAAGAGTTTCTAGTATTTTCTAGAAAACTAGATCTAGGTTTTAAATATTCCTTTTATGATAGTTAATCTTTTTCTTTTTATAATTATTCGATTTGTTATTTTTATTTCAAGCACACATCTTCTAATTATGTATACTTATTTGCCCACTTTTCTATTTCTTGGGTTTAAATCTCCACTGTCTATTTAATTGATAATATACTCTTATTAATTCTTCCATTTCTTCAGGCTCTTGCTAATTTTATTGAAGGTATTCTAACTCCTCTTATTTTTATTATAATGCCTATGTTAGTTTTTCCACTTATGTCGTTAAAACTAAAAGATGCTGATATTTGTAATAAAGAAATACTTTATTATACTCATTGTTTTGATTAATGAATGATTGATTCATTCTATAATCTGGAGATCGTCGACTATCAATTAAACTCATTAAATTTTTTTTTTATAACTAATATATTTTTCTGGAAACATCCACCCAAATATCAAAGACGATATTTTGCAAATTGCAAACCCACCAAGTATACTTAATACACTTAAGCTTATTATTGCACTACTGTAAGTGTTGATATCCTCTTTTTTGTAATTCATGTACATCCATAGTGAATCTACCAATGACAATCCAAACAATAACAATCCTGGAAATGAGTGTAATAATTTTTTTGTATGCCATATTAAATCAAAGCCTTTCTTTTATCTAAGTTATGATAATTTATAAAGCATCCTGATGATTATGATAACTTATATAATTAAGAATGTATTTCTGATTTCAATCCATTTCTGCCCACCTCTATTTTAGAATATAAATATCACATTGTAAACTATGCCCACAAGCCTATCATATTTATTTATATTACCACACAAATTCCCTTTTTACAACAAAGCCCAATAACCACCTAGGATCGTATTAAATAAGCCAAACCAATAATAACATTATTATGAAACCTTAATAATTATCTCATTTGCTTCTTGAAGAGACACTCCTTTAAGTTGACTTAAGGACTGAGTAGCTGAAATCATATTTGGAGAAGATGACTTCCACAGTAAATAGCCATACAAATTATCTGAACAATCTATAGATTCAAATCAATAGTGCAGTTAAATAGGCTGATGTATTAGATCTTTAGAAATTTAGTATGAACAACATATCACAAGAACTGCTGATTCGATTTCTCTTAAAAATGCAGAGTTTCATCAATAAGTTCAATTCATGCTAGAAAAACCATTGCCTGAAAATACTGAAGATCACATCGAAAATGCATTCTCTAAACTTATAAATAAAGAAAAATTGATGGGTAATGGGATGGCATTCTTGTATTAAAGAGCAAAAGATTGGGAAACCAGACTTAATCTACTTGAGAATGATCTGAAGAAAAGATCAACAAAAGATGAAGTATAAAATGGACTCAAAGAATAAAAAAATAAAATACAAGATTTGATTGATGCTTAAGGAAAGAAGCTTACAAAATCAATTCAAGACTTAGAGAGATAAATATTATAAAATAAAAATCAGTTACAAGCAAGTCTGAATGATACAGAATAAAAGACACTATGGAAAATTACAGATTGTGAAAAGCTACTATAAATCAGAATAAATGATAAATTTGTAGAATCATCATGTCAAGCAACTTACGATAGAGTATTTAGGGATTTAGCCAAATAAAAAGATGAAGGGTTGAAAGGATTATAGAATGAATTAGCAGACCTTAAAGCCAAAATTCAATATTTTGATGAGAGCAATAATGATAAATTAACTGGTTTAAGAAACTAGATAAAGGAAATAAATGATTAGCTCAATAATAAGTATTGTACAATAGAGAAACATGAATAATCACGATAAATATTAAATGATAGAACAATTGATCTGTAAAATAAGGTTGGTGAATTAATGAGAAAGGTTGATGCAGTATTAGCATTAGAGAAATTAATACCAACAATAAAATAATTAGAGGATTCATGTGCTGCTAATCATCATAGAGGGGAAATTAATATGAAGGATATCGAAGAATTGAAAATACTATTTGATTAACAAGGAATAAATGCAGGAGGAAAACGATCTGATATAGATCCACATAAAATGTGTCAATTAGAATCAGATGTCAAAAGATTAAAAGGGGATGTTTAAGATTTGGATTAAAGAGAAAGAATGCTAGATACTGAATTAAAGAGAAAAATAGATGGTAGTGAATAGCGATTAATGCAACAATTAAATTTATTAAGACAAAATCAAAAAGAAGGGACAGTTACTAAAGAAGAAGTTATTTAAATAATTGACAAAGAGTTAGCAACTCCAATGAGTTTGTTAAGATCAAGAATAATATAAATTTTAAACTCTCTATTAGGAGATGGTTCATCTTTTGAAGTTGTTATAAGAACGATAATATCAGACATAGCAGATCTTAAAAAGAAAATGGATTAAATGGTTGATTTGGAAAGAAGAGTTAAGTAAAAATTCAAATAGATGACATCAAATGAGACAGTTGATTTCATGAAACAAATTTAATAGTATTATATAATAAAAATATTTAGAAAAGCAGATGAAGAGGACACTAAAGCAAAATTTGCAGGAGTTGATGAAAAATATAAATCCTTGGTTGATAATTATAATAATTTGCTAAAAACTATAGCAGAATTAGAAGAATTTATTAATTATCTTCAATCATTATTACAGTAAAATTAAACATTTATTTTAGTGTTAATTAATAGGAAACCTTAAGTATATTAACAGGAAATCATAGAGTGGTGACATAAAAATGTTTGGTATGTGGAAATAAAAATAAATTAACAAAATAAGCTGATGTAAATTTTGATTTATTTTAAAGAAATCTGGAGATTATAGCTAAGCAAAACTATATCGAGGAGACTTTAGACCAAATTAGTAAACTGCTTATGAAAATTAGGAGGTTTATGAAATGAATCCCAATTAAGTAACATTAGTATAAGAATCATAAAAATATGTGGGAACTACAGTAGGATATAAATATCCAGTCATAAGTTATAAAGAACGATAAGGTAAAAAAAAAAAATTAATAATAGATAATGGTGCAAGCTCATCAGGAAGATAATTAAGACCTGCAAGTGCATAACCAAAAAAATGATATTAAAAAAATTCAAACATAAATCTTATAATAGCATTAATTATCAACCATTCCAAGTTATACTAATCCTCCTAAAATAAGCAACAGATTGCAAAATTATGAAAATGCATATCCTGCTTTCATGATCATTTCTTTCTCAAATTTATATCCTCCTAACACTGCTAAATAACCTATTTTAAAATTTATAGCATTACCTAGGAAATGTAGGAAAGCAACCGCTATTCCAAAATTATTTGGTGACCACAATAAAGCAATACCTATAGGAAATATGTGATATCCCAAAAATGTTGAAAAGAATTTATTTAAATTTTCCACTGTTATAAATTATTAGCCTGAATGATCTAATTTTAGTTTAAAATATATACTTGGCTGAGGATTCTATCCATCTTAATTATTTGATGATTTAGATGAATCTTAGGATGGATTCTTTTAGTATGATAAAATAGTTATTGCCAAATAACTCAGATAAAGTAAAAACACTTCAGCAAAAATACCTCATATAAAATTGATATGAAAACCTTTCCTAACTGATTAGTTATCCTCAAGAAGTCCCATAGGAGCACATGGATTAAAATAGTCATAAAAAGTTTGATTGCTCATTTAATTCAAAATTTATAATAAAAATAATTCATTTTTTTTTCCCTTAGTTAATTTATTTGTCTATCTGAAATTCTTGGGCTTTAAAATATCAAAATAAATAAATAGAGTCATGAAATTATCAAAATAATGAAGAATAAGTATAATCTTCTTATTCACAATCACATAAACTATAATAATAGTATTTTATAGAAGGAAATTATGTATCTTAGAATCATTGAAATATTTCTAAAAACTTATAAGAAATTAAAAAAAATAATTTTTATAGTTTGTAGTCAAAACTTGTTCTGAGCTTTCATATAGTTCAACAGGTTAGGCTAATTAAAATAACATAAATCGACGAAAATAAAGAATGTTTTATGAATGATCATTTTTATGTATATCTCATATGATTGTTTATTTGAGGTACTCAATGGCATTTTAGTCCTCAATAATCATCTCATAAATCTATTCTGGTGTTAATCCATCAAAGCTTAGTACTAGTTACTTAATCTTTTCTGGACTTGCTTAGAGTAAGTCACATAAGATAAGCATTGATTACTCCTATTCAGAATTCAATCTGTAATCAGATTCAGCAAGTTGGATTGGAATTATTTAATCAAGTGAGATGGTGGTATTCTAAAATTAATTTTAAAATAATTACTGGTTCTTCATGTTTGACTTACTAAACTTAAGAGTCTTCTACTTCCATAATCCATTCATTTAAGAAGTTTTCTAGTTTAGCCTTCTATTATAATTAGATTCTTAAGTCAGATTTCTCACCCTAATAAAAAAAGTTTTAAAAAATTTAGAATACAAGGACAGCAATTAAAATGGCTGGGGATTATTCAGGTGTTCTGATCTTCAAGAATGGATGCATATGTGGGTTTCTTTACTCACATGTTTCACAATAGTCAAAGTCTTCACAGACTGAACACTTGTATCTGCTTCCAACAATTGGGAACATATCACAACCATCACATCTAACTTTGGGATGGAGTACAGTGGGCTTGATGGGTGATGGTTTTGGCTCTTCAACTATCATTTTTTCTTATTGTTAAACCTATTGTTTAACCTATTAAACAATTTAAGGTATCATCGAGTTAACAGTCTCAGCAATCATCTTCTAGAACATTTCCTTTCTATCTGTTCTTGGTTTTCTCTTGAAGGCAGCCAATTATTCAGATGTCTGTTAGACATATCTATTTAAATATATAAAAGAAAAAAAATTTACAGCTTGAGTAGTTTCTAACCCTAGTTGCACTCGATCAATGCTTTCAAATCGGCATCACAAATGATATCAATCAAATCACCATCAAAGTCTTCATAGTAGAGAGTGTAGAATTCGGGAAGTTTAATCTTGTGATTCAATCTTTTATTGATTTTCTCAATGTTTAGCTCAACTATCGACCTCTTGAATATGAATTCTTGGTCTTAAAATATAACTTAAAGTTTCATGTCTTAGTTTGTAATCATCCTTATCTGGGGGAAAATAAATATTAATGAATTTAAAATTAAAAAATTATAATATTTAAGATACCAATTTTTTTTTATAGAATTATTACATCACCAATCCAAATTTATAATCGAATGTGATCCATCGCATTATGGTTTATTGCCAGCATTTCTTTTGCATCCACATAATAATGCTCTATATATTATAAATTATTACTTTCCTGTTCTAAGAGGGCATATTTTAATTGGCTTGAACTGTGTACCATCACATTTTTAATCGCACCACGGTTAACCGTCAGATAAACCACAAGTGCAGTAGAAATATTCGATACCTTCTTCCATGTATACAGTAAACGGATATCTGGTAGCAACTTTAGGGACACCTTCCTTGATAACTCGTTATTTATCAATATTATCCATGATTATAAAAGAATTTAGATAAGAAAAAAATATTTGATATTAATTCATCTGTCTATACTCCATTTATTATCACATTTAACACAACTATAAATTATAGTAGCAGCTTCATCAGCTGACCTTGTTTGCATTTCTTAGAAATAAGCTTTATCATGGCCACATTTAGGACATTCTGCTTAACCTATTGGTTAAACATTTTCAGTCTCTAATATTTCAGCAATTTCTTTTGATTTTATAACCTTCGTTTATTACATCAATTTGAATAGAGGATAGTAATAATTACAGTGTCTACACTTAAATTTAAAGCCAGATGCCTCCTTCTCTAAAGCTAAGAAATTTGCACAAATAGGACAAAAATTCATAATAAGAATTTTTAATCAATATCAGGAATCATTCCCATAAAGAACTCTTGAATATCTCTCCAAAGTTAGATTGGGTATTTTCTGAAGATTCGAAGGAACAATGGAAAATTTATCGAGAACCCTTCTTGCTCTTTGAACTTATGCGGATATTTTTCTAGAAATCTCTTCACTAAAAGCTCTTGCGATTCATCTTCCTCACCAAAGAAGTATTTTGAGCCAATAAAGTTCTTAAAAGGAAATTATCTCTAATAGTTTAAGCCCTTTTTATTTCTTATCTCTTGTGTTTGCTAAAATTTAAAATATTTAATTACATCCTATTAATAAACATCCTTCCAAGTTAATATATCTGATATATTAAGTGATTCTTTAAAAATTAATGACTTTTATAAGTAGATTAATTCTTCATCATCAATTTTCATAGTATTCAAATAGTTCTTAGCGAAATTTAATATCAATTTAATATCTCTATCGATAGGAGCTGATTTTATACTCATCTGCATTTTAAACAGGTCTTTAGAACAGATAAATTTATCTCCATTTTGATCAAACAATCTAAAAGCTATTACAATACACCCTTCATGATGCAGTTTTATAATTTTATCTTTCAAGTTTTTCCAAGTGTAAAAGTCCATCGAATATGGTAATTAAAACAAGGTTGATAGCACTTAAGCAATTTTACTATTATATCTTGCAGTTAATCTATTTATCAATTATTATTTATCAATTCTTTATTGATCATTAGAAAAAAGTCTAAATTGCATCTATTCATTTGGAGCATTTCGAGGTGTACTTATTGAGTAGTCGATAGAAAATCTTTATTATCTTTTAATACTTTATCTAACTCTATCATAATAGCTATCTTTTTCTGGTTAATTGTTTCGAGATGTTGATTATTGTCTTTTTTTATTAAAATTTTGTAATTTTTTTCTTGGAGAATCTTTAGAGGATGTAAAAATATTTCTTAGTTTTTAATTAAGGTTGTTCTAGGTTTTATTGCTTACTATATGACCTAATTTATTTGTTTATCGAAATAATTCGAATAAACTATATTAGCTTTCATCCTAAGTATAATTCTACTCATGTTTTTACTCGCTAATTAAGATATTAATTTTACTTAGAGTTAAGGCAATACCATTGGATTGATGTTTTTATCCTCTAGCAAATAAAAATGCATTTTAGCAAATAATTAAATATGAATTAATTGAATCAATTCTTTCAAAGCCATCCCAATATCTAGACTTTAATTTATGTTCTAGGAATACTTTCTATCAGCAAAACAAGTTTCAACTTCTTGTCATTCATACTTAAAAGATTCAGACCTAGAAAAAATATTCCCACAAGATATGGCCAGGGATCATGGGTTTTGATCACTGGAGCATCAGATGGAATTGGAAAAGAAATGGCAATCAAGTTTAGTAATATAGGATTCAAAATAATATTGGCTGCAAGAAATAAATAAAAATTAGAAAGTGTTCAATCTTAGATTAAAACTGAATCCTAAATTGTAATCGCTGATTTTTCTAACTCCAACAAGCCAGGTTTCTTCGAAAGAATAATGGAATAAATTGAAGATAAAGATATTAGTATATTGATTAATAATGTGGGAGTTGATCTGTTATAACACTTTCATAAGATGACCGAATAAGAAATATAGGAAATGATAGCAATAAATATGGTACCTACCACATTATTAAGCAGATACTTAATACCTAAATTCATGGTAAGAAAGAATAAATGTGCAATTGTAAATGTTACTTCATTAGCAGGAGTCTATCCTACCCCATATTTTAGTGTCTATTGTGGAACTAAGGCATATGGAAATTTCTTGACATCTTGTCTAGCATCTGAATACCCAAATATTGATATTTTGAGTTTTAGACCTTCTGAAGTATCAACTAACATGACTGCTAATAAACCAGAAGACATCATGACAATTTCAACATCGGCTTGTGTTGAAGGTCTATTTAACGAATTAGGATATACAAGTAGAACATATGGACATTGGAAGCACGAAGTTTAGGGAGCACTTTATAAAAGAGTGCCTAAATGCATTTATGATTTTGTGTTTATGAGGGTATTAATTAATTAATTTTTTTTATAGTTTTTAGCACCTGTGTGGATGAAGGAAAGAGAAGATGCTAAGAAAAAAGTTTAATGAAATTCTATTTATTTATATTTTATCATCCTTGATAAGTTTATTTTTATCCTCTTTCTTTAAGTAATTAGACTTCTGCCTACTCATATCTTAATTTTTCAAGTCTCTCTTTTTCTTCCTTATCCTTTTTCTCTTTAGCCTAAATGTATAAAAATATTTTAAATACTAACAATAGATTTGTTTATTTAGTGGAAATTCCAATATCAGTTTTTTTCTGATGGAAATTGTCTTGAAGCATACCTCTAAATCTATTAATCTCTAATGTCTATTGAGCATATGCCTATTCTTCTGCTTTCTCTTAGGCATCTTTTTATCTCTTCTCTTCAACTTACTACTAAATCCACTATTTCTATAGATCTTTATTATATTTGTTTCTAGCATCGTATTCTATGATTAAAAAAATATTTACATAGATCCTCGCCATCAAATTCCCTTAATCCACTAAGACCTTATCTCTTTTCCCATTCAGGATGCTCACGGAAAAATGATTCTTTAGTTCTCTTCATTATTTTTTAATTCTTTAAGTTATATTTTATTTATTGAATTAATTTCATTAATAATCATCCTCTTCTTCTTCAAAATCTTCATTAACATATTCTAAAAATAAAATTATAAAAAAAACCTTTATTTTCAGACTCTGACTCTTATTCATTAACTCTATTGATTTCTGATTGGAGGGATCCTCTTACATCACTCTCTGATTTAGATATTTTATTAACATAGCTTGAAGTAGGCCTGCTATTAAGGATTTAACGACTTGAATTTATTTGATTTAATACTCTTATCTGATAGGGAAGTTTCCCTTATTCTCTAATTAATCCCATTACTCATTGTAATCTTCATCATCCTCATCAAAAACACCTTCAGCTTGTAAATTGTAATCCTCATCTTCTTCCTCTTCCTCATTATCTAATTTTGCCTCATTCAAATCACCATCATCATCATAATTTTATTAATTTTAGTCAAAGTAGACCTCATCATCATCTTATTAACCTTCATATTTCTGGTGATCCTAATCCTCTTAATATTCCTCTTCTTCCTAATCATCCATAATCTACAACTAGAGAGGGTCTGGATCGGAATGACTTCTAATTACTCCCTATTTTCCCTTATTATATGAACTCTATTTTCCATATTGCATTTCATTATCATCATTTGAAGATTTAAATTAATCCTCATTTTCAAATAAGGCTAGCATTTATTCTTGTTTATTTTTCTGCTACTTTTGAAAGAAGAAACCTTTTGGATCACTTTATAAATTATATTTAAATACCCTTATGATAAGTAATGTTCTTATAATTCTTATGATGTAATATCTTGATACTTTTCAGCATTTTTTAGAATTTCCTTTATTACAAGAACAAATTCCTATCCTTTTAATTTTTATAATCCTGAAGAATTAGTTATAACTTTAGAAATCAAGTATTACATTTCTAATTCTCGTATGCTCTTTTTTGTATGTACAAGTAAATTATTTACTTCATCAATAAATTCTTATTTAGAGTAGGTTTTGTTTTATAATTTTTAGATTTTTTAGTATTGGCCTTCAAAAATTTTAGCTAAACTTAGTTAAATTACCTTTTCCTCAACTTGATCATAGCATGCCCAATATCCTATTGTTTTGAGGAACAAACCTCTTATTAGTGAATTATCGAGAGATAACTAAGGGTTATATTAATAAGGATATTATTGATCAGATTTTTCTACCAAATACCTTGCCATTAGTAAACTTTAATCCTTTTCTATATAAAATGGAGCTTATTATAATTTATCCTATAATTATTAGATGGTTGATTTTTAGGACTTATCCTAAAACAATAATTAATCTATCTTATTTGATGGAATATTTTCAGATATTAATCTGTACTTAATTTCTTAAATAACCTCATCTAGATCTGCCATCATAACAGCTTTCTCGATTGAATTGTATATAGGCTTAGCAGACTAAACTCTTTTTTATGCTGACTATGGTTTTTATGTTACAGGTTAGTTTTATAATGATTTATCAAGATTTTTACCAGGAGATTGATATGGCTATTTAGTTTATTGGGCAGGTTTTTTAAGGTAAGATTATTATTTTTATGCATTTAGTGGTTATTGTTACTATTTTTATTTGATTAAGACATCGTTTTATTCTTATTATCTTTTCAATTCGACTTTGAGCTATTATACTTACTTGATTAGTTGATTGTTTTTAGTTTTAGATTCAATATCTAGTTTTGAAAACTATCTTTCCATATCTTAGTAGGCTTGAACTATCTAATGAATTTTATCTTATTAACTTTAATTTTCTGCTGCATATTATTCCAAATCACTCTACATATTTCTAATTAAATTATCTCTCTATTGTATTAGCTATTCCATATTTTATTTATCTTTTTCTTATTGTTGGGCATACATATTTTATTATACTAGTTCATCAATATAAGATTTTAATCTAACAGTTTCATCTTGAAAGCTCTTCTTTTCTATTTCTAGTTCTACAAATTTGGTGTGTTTAGAGCTTTTTTTCATCCCCAATAATTCATCCTCCCTATCTTATAAATCTTATCTTAATTATTTAACTTATGTTTTCAATTACAATATCATGTTATTCTAAAATATGAAAATAAAAAAAAATACATCAGTGCTTGGTTTAGAATAGAATCTTTTCATAACACCAGTTTGTTCCATTTAATTTATAATATCTGTGCATTTTTGTAAATCTTTCTTAAAATAATGAATTGATACCTCCAAATTTACATTTCTAGTCTTCAATTTGACATTCTCATCTCTTAATTGATTAACAATAGATTTCATTTACAATTATTCTTCATAAAGTTTCTCCCATTCCATGTTGGTTGGTTTATTTAATAGTGATGGTATTTTTGCCTTATTAGTGGGTGGTCTATAACTTAATAATATAAAATGCTTCATTACCTTGGCCTATGAATTGATGTGTTGTTGACAGATTCAGGAAATGCCATTTTTGAATTATTTTATGAGGCACTTGAAGGTCTTTAATATGCTCGTTGTTAATTCATTTATAATAATGGAGTTTAACAGTCTTGTATTTCCAGCTCCAAACTCCTCATACGATATCAATTTAAAAGGCCTATACTTCATTTAGAGATAGAGAAAAAGATCTAAGTCCTTAAGATTCACGAAAACATTATAGAACTAAAAAATTTCAATCTAGATAGATGAAGATCATTAACAATCTGAAGAGATTAGTGAATATGTAACAACTTTGTTTGTAAGGGAAGAATACAAATATAGAGGAGTTCTAGTATTCTTTCACGGAAATGCTGAAGATATAGGAATGTGCGCTCAATTTGCTGATGTAATGGGATAAGAACTATAAGTATCAGTTTTGTGTATGGAATACCCAGGCTATGGTATCAATAAGGGAAATTGTACAAGCGATCAGATGATAAAAGATGCTCACTAAGTCTTCGATTATTTGTGCATATAATTAGGAATACCAGAATAATAAATAATAATTGTAGGAAGGTCGATTGGATCAGGAATTGCAGTCGAATTGAGTTTGAAGTATAAACAGATAAGAGCTCTTATTCTTTTAAGTGCATTTACATCTCTTTGTGATGCAATAGAAGAAATGAGTTTTAAGTTTATCAGTAAACTAGTTAAAGAAAGGTTTAGAAACATAGATAAAATGCAATATATTAAGTGTCCGACCTTACTAATTCATGGAAATGATGATACTCTCATCTCTAAGGAACATTCAATTAAATTAAGAAATTCATCCAAATCTAGTTAATGTGAATTAAGGATAGTTGATGGGATGAGCCATAATTACTTCATCATATAGTTACATGTTACAGACCCCATAAAATAGTTTTTAGATAGATTATGAATTATATCATAAATAAAATTTTTATGTCAGAAAGTTAAAGTCCAATAAATAATGCTTTTATAGGTTTCTTTTTTGTCTCAATAATATTGTTCCTATACACATACTACAATTATGTAAGGTACTATTTTAAATTGGAAATATAAGAATAAATGAACGATTAAAGGAACAAGAAGAGTATGATAATACACATACATAAATGTCAACGGATGAATTTGATAGGCACGTTAGGGAAACAACTAGAAGAGAATTATAAAAACTTGAACAAAGTGAATAATTTTAGAATTTGAGAAGATAATAAAGACCTTAATCCGACTAATTCTCAAAACCATCCTTGAGTAAATAAAAAAGCTAATGAAGAAAAAAAAATTATTTTTTTGAATATTTGAAATTTTTGTTTTTATTATAATAAGTATTCATTGGTCATTTTCACTTAATGCTCCTTCTTCTTCATCAATTTTAGTTAATAAACCAGAAATTTAATAATCTAACAATTCTTTTAATTTTTCTTGCATAAATTCATCCAAATCTAATTTTATTAAGATAAAATACTATGATCATATGCAAATTTGGCTGCTAACTCACTTGATAGGTCCCCTTCATAAACTATAATTCTTTCTGTCTTATTGGGTGCTAAATTGACATCCACAAATAATAATGGTATTCTATCATCCTATTCTAAATAATATTGAATCATGTGATACATGTTGATGTTGGATTTGGTTCATCCTAATGTTCCTCTAAGTGGAAATTTTAAGATGGATAGCTGATTAAATTAGGTTGAGATTCTTAACTTTTTTATCTGCTAGACAAGGTTGCTTTGATTTGAGATTATGATTAGGATCTTGACATTTATTTCTAAGGAGCCTAATTAGAGTTGTAACCTCTTTCTAACATTTTTGAAACTTCATCTCTCCTCATTCTTGCTTATCTCATTCTTAATACAGTTTTATCAACATCTCTATTTACTATTGAAACGATTATATATATATATACAATAATTTTAATCTGTGTTCTATTTGCTTTAATAGTTTTAATTTTTTGTTGCCACTCCAGGTTAGAATGTACAATCATCAGCTTATCTTTCGAATTCAATTTCTTCTTTAGTCCTATCCCTCTTTGAAGTTTATGGTTTGGCTAACTAATAGAGTTCGATATGTTTTGATTATGTTTTTTGACTTTTTCTTTCTTATTCTTATATTTTAGGTCTAAAAGGACATTAATCCATTTATCTCTAAATGTGATCCTTCTTACTCTATTCTAATTTATATTCTTGTGTTTTCTTCTAAAGAACTAATAAATCAGCATGTGTTATTTAACCATTTTCTGGAATGATAACTTTGATTATTTAATTATCTATAAGATTTGCAGTTTCTTCAAGAATTCTCTCTCTATATTAATGAGCTAATGCTTTTGATTATGGATTAATGGATGGTTTATAAGGATTTTCATCCTTCCAATTGGTCTTCTTTAATTCCTCACAAGCTAACCTATTTCTATAAAGTATATCAAACTATTTTTGTATTTTTTTTGTCTCTTCAAATTAGAATATAATATTTCCATCCTTATCAAGTTTTCCTAATTTGGGTTTATCGTGAGGTTGGTGAGCAGTAGTGATTTTATTTTATTATGGCTGTATACTTTTGACATAATCTTAGGATTCTTTCTATGCTCCTGGTAATTCTTTTATTTTGAAATCAGTAATCCCTATTAATGTTAATAAGAATAAGCATAGGTTTCTTTTACTAACTCCTCCTAATTCATCTCCTCTCAATATGCTCCAGATTTCACATAGAAGAGCTCGTTCTTCTGACAATCTTAAATTTTCATATTCCACTGCTCTCTCATTTTCTTATTTACCTATTTATAATTAATTTAAGAAAAACAATCTCTATAGAATTTCTCCTAATTTCAAATAATCTATTGAAAATGATATATTTGTTGGTCTATCTTATCCGGTCTGATCGAATATCCAATCAATCACATTCTCAAATTCTCTTATGAACTTTTATGCCACTATTTTTTCACTATTATTGGATGTGTGTTTGATGTTCACAGCAATCACTTTAGTTTTTTATTCTTAATTTTCCTTCTACTTAAGAACTCGCCTTTAAGCATCTTAATAAAGAATGTCCTCAACTTTATCTTTTCTGACCATTTTTCTTGACTTTTCTTAAATTGTTGGAATTTAATTCTAAATGGGTGCTTGTGTTTTTAGAATAGGCATATCTTATGTTTTCTTGCCCAATCCGTAAAGTCTTTCGTATGTTGGTACAGTTCCATCTCGATCTTAAAATTTATATTCATTAGTCAATGGATGGTAGGAGTGAGCTTCATCTCTTTAGATTTCTGCTTATTTTATTTGCTCTAACTTCTACTCAACCTTTAAGACGTGATTCTATTGGTCTGAGAGAAATTCATATAAAGATCTTTTCTCCTAACCGCCAACCAAAGTTTACGGAGCGAACGAGCAAGCCCTCAATTCTTCAGATTGATAATAGTTTTTCAGCATTTCATTGTTTTATTTGAATATTTCAGCCTCCTAATTCAAGCGATCATAAATGTGAGTCTAATCAAATGTTTATAACATCTTTTTAGGTTATTATTATTGTGTTCCATCATCAATATTATCGTCTCCTCTAAGTATGGCAGGACAAGTAGTCATGTGTAAGTGTTATGAAATCATTTTTGAATTTTTAATATTTTTAATACGTTATGAGATAATCATATGAGACTCTAGAGTAAAAATTTATTTCTCTATATATGAAAGTTAATCACTAATGCCTACAAGTCCATCTAAGACACCCGCAAAGCCTAAACAATCATGGGACATCTTAGAAAGTATCATAAGAGTGTTTAATAGCTCATTAATATTTAGCACACTTATTGTGCCATATCTATTTCAATAGATTGGCATAATTATAGGAATATTATTGTTTCTTTTATTCTTTTTACTTAGTTTCATACAATCTACACTACTTTTAGACCTTAAATATTATGCTAAATTTAAATTTCAACCTCCAACATTGAATTCCGTATTCATACTCCTCAAGATTCCTGAATACTAGATAGACATTTTCAAATCAATAACTATAATAAATGCAAATATATATGTCATCATATTGCTCACAGTGTTTTAGAGAAGCATATCACTATTAATTTAAGGACTTGACAGTCCATCAAAAGAAGTTTATATAGTAATATAATCAAATAATAGGTTTTATCATCAGAACACTTCATATTATTTATAGGAACATTGATATTGATACCCTTTTTCATAATATGGAAATATCCTGGTTATTTAGTCGCAATAGCCAGGTTTGGTGGAATTTTTGCCATTCTACTCATTGTATCGGTAGGATTTGAAGAACAATAAACAAATTTCGCTGACCTATTAGTTCCAGACACCGATTTCATCTAGGTTGCAGTAACAATACCATGTTTAATATTGTCATTTGCATATCATCAACAGTTTTTTACAGGATCATTTTAAGATTAAATAATTAAAAATGATGATTCAGAGAGAAAGCTGAAAGTAGGTGCATTGGTGGGATCATTTATATTTATGTTATTTGAAATTCTTGTTTGTGTATTAGCAAGTTACGCTTTTAATGGTGTAAATAGTGTTTTCAACAATAATTTACTACTTATGGTTTATGATGATCCCTCATTCAATGACCCCAATGGCTATAAAATCACATTCTATCTATTAATTTCATTATCTGCTCTGATTCAAATCATATAATACATCCCGATAGCCGTAAATGCTATTTTATCCATGAGAACAACAAAAGAGAAGAAGGAAAAAAAGAAATAAGGCTCTAGGGAAATTATGCTCATAGATACAATAAAAGAAGGTTCTGAGAGTTTTGATACTTAATCAATACCTAAAAAACTAAAATCAAAAGAACTCAAACAATCCTTTATAAGTGATAATGGAAAGAGGATGAAAAATAACTATAAATACTCATTAATTGCTGCTTTAATATTTTATTTAATAGCATTTTTAGTAGCTCAAGGATTGCCACCAATTTTAATGTTGCTATCATTGATGGGCTGCACAACTTAGAACTTAATTACGTTTCTGATTCCATCAATAGTTTACTTGAGTCCTGAATTCAAATCGGAACATAGTCCATATAAATGGTGTTTTGCAATTATAAGCATAATGTTCTCAATTTCCTTTTTCATATTTGGTATAACTGTCGGCCTCTATGCTCTTTATCATGGGTATATGTGATATTATAATTAAATTAACGAATGAATAATTATTAACAAGCCTATAAATACCTATCTGCATGCTTCCAAGCAAAAGGATTTCTTATCGAACATATCGTTTCGAAACAAGCTTTATTAGTGATATTAGATTCTCTAGCTGATTAGGAATTTGATAGGGATCTAGCATAAGAATTATTTGAATAATGTCCATCTAATTATCAAGGAGCTATTAAAATAGAAAATTTCATAGATGTGGTAATAAAAGCAGATCAAATAATAAATTAAAAACTCACAACTCTCAAGGCATCAATTTAATAATAATAAATCATAAGAAAATAGCAGGAATAGCAATTTTATACAACTTAAGTAGATAGCAAATAAAATCTTAAGTTGCATGTTAAAGTATTTAATTAATAATTATAAGATAATTGAAGCTAGAGATATTTTTCAAGGAGGATTTAGTGTAAATTAGAAACCATATGTAGTTGCTCATTGTGGATAATAGAAATAAAGTACCAAATAAGCACATAATTTATTCATTTGGGATTAAAAATTCACATTGTATCAAATATTCATCTACCTAATAGTGATATAAGAACTGGATCGGAAATTACTTATGTATCTTTACTTTATTTGAATGAAAAAAATCAACCTTAATTATTAGGTGAGGCCCATTTTGCAATTGCAGAGCTCTAAGATTAACTAATACATAATCAATGGTTTAATTTATATGATAAACTTGGCAAATAAATTCCAGGTAGAATAAATTTGGAATTATAATTTACATCAAACGAAGTATTTTACTTTTTAAATAATATAAGGCATAATTTTATAAACAATCAATGGAACTTATAGATCAATAGATAGCACAATCTAATTAAGAAATACTTTAATTTTAATCAGATTTGACAAATTTGTATAAACCATTCTAAAAGTAATTGATGGAAGAAAAGACAAAAACTTATAAATTTTCCCCAAACATCATGTTTGTAGATTAACTGTCTAAACCTGTTGTATTTTAAGGGGATAAGAAAATAGACATGACTATATATCAGTAGCCTAATTTATCCGATGAATAAGTTCACAAGCTATTAAATGTTCAATAAGAAACTTAGCTGCATATTTAACCAGAAACTAATTATCCTGCTAAAGAAGATTTAAAAGCTAAAGCGAATTATGGATACGATGAACCGAATAGATAAATGCTGGTGTTAATAATATTAGCACTCATTTATTTATTAGTGAGTATTTTTTTATGCTTTACTCGAACAGATTTTTTTAATGTAAAATTGAATTTATATAATAGATCACCATAGCTTTTATGATTTTGGTAAGCATTTTCTAAAATTATTTTGATGGTCATGTATTTAATGTTTTCGGAGTGTTACTAGTAATTTCCAGTATATATGATTTTATTTGGGTTATCATTTATTAGGATGAAAGTTGGAACCAACATGATAACATTAATAAAGAATCAGTTTAATCACTTCAGTTAATTTAAAGAATAACTATTATTTTAACATATTCAATAATCTTTTTAAAAGTAATTATTATTCTTTTTATTTAAGATCATTTTAACATTTTTAGTATGTAGTATAAGATTACAAATATAATAAATGAATGAGCATAATTAATTTGGAATTGGTTAAAATCTATATCATTAAGATTCCATTAAATATCTGATTTCTAAATTTTTGTGATGAATATTATTTATAATTATTAATGAATCTTGATGTCAATAGTAGTAAATCTATGTAAAAATTTCATAAAAAATTAGTGATGTTTCTGAGTTTGATATAAGGAAAGAAATGATTACAGAATCTTTGAAGGATAAATTAATAGGAAGACAACAAAATATATTTTCAAAATTGTATATATTTGCAACTAATAATTGATAGTTAGGCTTCAATAGAGGAAATAGTATAGATAATAAATTTAAATTTGCAGAAGATGTTAAAGGTCAAGGATCAGCATCAAGATATAAAAGATAAAATTCTTCATCAAGAAAAGACAGATAAACTACCTATAAGAAAAAGAAATAGAAAAATCGTGAGTTGAAAGAATTAAACATGTTAGAAAGACTAAATACAAAATATGAAAAACATAATCAAAATGTTTTACCAAGATCTGATATTGTTTTAAAAAAGCTTAAAGGTTGGAGAAAAATTAAAAACATATCAGATAATTATAGAGATGACCTATAATTGCTAAATATGAGAAAGAAAGCATATTATAGGACTTCCTTATTTTGTTTGTTTTGTAAGAATTTTTAAAAAAGTACCATGTATGTCCTGCTTATGTAGGCAACCTTACTATTTCATTTAATAATATTTATTTTATATTAAGCAAGATATTAGACAGAGTATTATCAAAATTAATAAATCAAACAGGGTATATAAATTTATTAAAAAAAATATTTAGGCCTTTTAAGTTTTTATATAATCGATCTCTGCTTGACAGCCTTTGGTTATGGTTTGATTGCAAATAAGTACTCTCTATTGAGAGGCTACCTAAATCTGTATAATTTGACCTTAACCATATTATTTTACATATACATATCATCAGAAAATATTATTGATTTCAGCCCATTACGATAAATAAATATGCTTATATATGTGGGATATTTTATAAAGGGAATTGAAAAAATGGTAAGGGCACTTTAGTAATCAGTAAAATATATCCTTGAAGCTGTAGCAATTGTATTATTGATAACAACATTTTTTGCTTTGATTGGAATGATACTATTTAAAGGGTTATCAAATTATAAATGCGTAGATTAACATAGTGATGTTAATAATGATTTGACTAATAGTGAACACAATGATGAAAGTGCTTGGACATATTGTAGAGTTGGTAATTGTCCAGCTGATTAAATCTGCTAATAATAAGCTCATACAATAGATTTAGTTACAAATTTTAATGATATATTCAATTCATTCTTCTAAGTTTTGAAGGTTATTTCAATGGATAAATGGGCCAAAACTATGTATTTTGCATTTCGGTCATTTAATTCTAGTGTGTGGGTTTATTTTGTATTAATGATATTAGTCGGTGGGATATTTGGGTTCAATATGGTAATTGCCATACTAAAAACTTATTACAGTCATAATGTTTTAATGGAGAGAAAAAAATAAATAAATGAGATTAATTTATCAACACTAAAAGAATTAGATTTACTTCAACTTATCTCTAATTGGAGTTTAGCTTTAACAAATTTATCATAATTAAGTCCAGTAAGTAGTTTAAAAAGAAGCTAGGTAATAAGATAATTAGCAACTAATAAATCTTAAGTTAATTTTAATAAGAGATATATTAGGTTTTAAAGATTTAAACTAAAATACCTACTACTTCCAAATCTGTGGACTTTATCTCAAAATAATTAGTCATAAAATATAAGCAGCTAAGTTTAAGATTTAGAATAATTAATATTAATTAATAGAATACAATAGAACTAAGAATCTTTTAGCAAAGAAGCATCCTTTCCTTAATTTACCTCAAGCAGTCAATAAGATGTGAAATAAAAGGATAAAGATACCAAATTTAATAAATCGAATAAATTGCCCATGCAATATAAAATAAAAAAACTCAATACAAATTAAGATGAAATTGAAAACCAAATCCGATTGCCTGTTTTATATTCAAGTGATAGAATGTAATACTTTGTTATACATAAAAAATTTGAGAGAAAGTAAACCAATTAGAGATATTCAAACGTTAAATCCTATTATCGTAGTAGTAGAATAATCTAAAATAGATTTTTTGAAATCGAGGATAAATTTGTAAGAAAGGGAACAAGTATTTATTTTTTAATAAATTAGATATGAGTCCTATTAGACACCAAGGAAAGTTTACTGTTTTTAGGCCGAAAGGATTATTCTTAAAAATTAATGGTGCTTATTAAGGTTTTAATGCTATTTCTAAGATAATAAATCAAAAAATTAAAAATACAAATTAAAATAAGATCGATCATTATGAAAATTTATACAAAGAAATCTTTCAAATAGATTATAAGAACCAAAAGAAAACTGTTAAAATTTCCTCAATAAGTAAGATCCTTAAAAATAATTCCAAAATAAATAACATATAAGCGTCTCTTAATACTTTACAATAACAAAGAGATTTTTTAATTTATATAAAAGGATTTAAAGGTATCATCTTAATTTTAAGAAAAAATGTAGCATTATTATATTATTAGAGAAAATTATATATATTATTTGAATTCATATTATTGATCTACTACATATCATTATGTCTTTAAGGAGATATTAAATAATAAATACTTGATACGATAGAAAATATAACCACTATTGCATTATTAATAGAATATTTTATGAAACTGGTTTCTCTGTAAGAGATAAAATAACAATATTTAAAATTGGAGTCATCAAGAAAACTTTAGATTGTTGAATCAATAATACTTTTCATCAACTTTTTTGATTTAGCATTTGGCTTAGTTTTACACATATCTGATAAGAATATAAATTTAATAAAAGCAACCAAGTTATTACTATTTTACCGATGTCTCAAATATGATAAAACAGCAGTTATTATTGGATCTATTGCATAACAGACTTATAAATAATACATTTACTTAGGTTATTTGTTGCTTACAGTTATCCTAACTTATGCATTGATGGGATTAGAAATATTTAGTCATAAATTTGATGAATATGGCCATGTAGGGTAGCTTAATTCCTTCGATGATCCATTCAAAGCATGGCTAACAGTATTTAATATAATGTCTCATGGTGATTGGTATGGTATTTTAAAGATAGCTGCTCCAACTAATCAAATATTTTCATTTATCTATTTATTTATTATCGTATTTACATTGAATTACTTAGTCTATGGATTGGTTATGGCTATATTATTAGAAGCTTTTAATGAATGTTTAGAGGTTGATCATCATTAATAAAAAGTACACAATAATCCATTAATGCTAAACATAGAAGAAGGTATAAAATACAACGATATTGGATGTAAAATGACATTTAATGTATTTGATAAATAAAGTCCTCTTAGAATAATACTATATCATATTTAGAGATAGACATATTTTAAATTTCTTGAGGGCATTACTTAAACAGTTATTATTATTATTTTTATAGTTCAATCATATGATATTTATGACTATGATTACATTTTACTATTTGGAAACATCATTAATTTAATCATAATTTTTATAAAAATAATAGTATTTGGGTTTGCATTTTCCAAATACTGCTATATGAACTCAATAATTGTATTAGTAGATTTTTTATACACCATATTGTTCATTATAAATTTATTATTGGAATCAAAAATATTGAATTACATACTTTTCATTAGATTTTTCAAGCCATTTATGATAATTGCTTTAGTTCCATAACTTAAATAAACTTTTGACCATTTAAGAATGTCATTTATATAAATGTCAAAAGTGATGTTAACGATATTTATTATCTGGTCCATATTTGCTATATTTGGAATGACCTTATTTAAGGGATAATTTGGTTATTGTGAAGAAAGTGGAGAATTTGATGTTGGATATGAGGAATGTTTAGAGGAAGGAAAAGAATGGATAATCAGTGCTCACAATTTTGAAGATTTCAGCAATTCATTATAAACATTATTTGTTGTAAGTACTTTTGATGACTGGGCTGAAATAATGCAAATTGCCTACAATTCAGCATCAAGTGAACATGGACCTCATGAATACAATAGTTTTACACAAACATACATATTTTTTGTGAGTTTTCAATTGATAGGTTCCATGTTTTTTATATCCTTATACTCAGGTCTACTTTATGTGACTTTGAAAGGATAAGAATCAAAATCATCTAATTTAAATGAATAATAAAAAGAATTTATAGCTTTAGCTGAGATAATTATTAAAGATAAACCCTAATTTTCGTTCCCACCTCGATCTGTAATTAGAAATATAGCACACACTATCGTTAATTCTAAAATATTTAGAATGGCTGAAATATATTTAACATTTTTTGATAGCATAGTCTTAATGCTTAATCATCATGACATAGATTTTAACAATTTCCTAATATTAAATAATATATAAAATACTATTACTATAATTTATGTGATTATCAACCTATTATTATTATTATCATTAGGAGTAAGAAGGTTTTTTGAGGATAATTGGAGAAAATTTAATATGTTTATTGTAGTTATCTCACTAATAGATTTATTATCAGATCTGATATATGATTGGCATTATTAGTATACTTATTCTAGTATATATGACCAGCAATGGTAAATAGAAAGGTTATTGTATTCTATAAGAAGCTTAAGAATGATTCTATTATTTTAAAGATTTAAATAGCTTTAAAGATTAATTAGAGTAATATCATTTGCGATCCCATTTTTATTAAGAATATTATCTATCTTATTCGCTTTAACTTTATCATTTGCTTTTATTGGGAATTAAATATTTGGAGAGATAGATAAAGGCGAAATAATTGATGATTAAGTTAATTTTATTACATTCACAAATTCAATGTTAACTCTATTATAGTGTGCTACCGTTGATGAGTGGAGATTTATCATGGTAGATACAACAAGTCATAATCCATATTGTTTAGAACATAATAAATATTGCGGATCTTAATATAATCTAATCTATTTTTACGTATTCGTGTTTATCTCAAACTACATGCTATTCAATTTATTTGTATTAGGATTAATTGAGTAGTTTGAGAAATTTTACTAGTTAAAAAGGTCATTATTATAACTGTATATTGAACGAATAGATTCAATTAAAACTTTATGGTGTAGATATTCATAAGACACTAATGGTAAATCGATGCACTATCGGCATCTTGGGGAATTCTTGCATAATTTAGGTGAGCCATTTATAGATCCTAACTATAATTTGTGGGATATCGCTAAATTTGCATCCTACCTCAAAATTAGATGTGATAATTAAGGATAGATCTATTTTAATTAATTAATTTATGAAGTTTTTAGATTTGCTTTCAAAGAAGAAGTATTTAAAACGGGAACAGAATAAGGAAAAAAATAAATTAAATTATTAAATAAACAATTTTAGCATAGGATATAGTTATTTAGGAGAGGGAAATATAGGTAACCTATTTAGAGATTCATTGATATTAATTCTAATTTCAATATACTACATGATTATCTTAATGTTTTGATATTGTTTAAAACTTGGTAAAGATATTCTAAGGTAATATTCAATAAGACCAAAAATTTAGAATATTCTGATTAATTGTCAAGTGATCTACATTAAGATAATGATAATAGAGATATACTATCTTCATCAGCTGATAGTTTTTAGTTTGATATTACTAGTTAGAAGAATATAAAAGCAGATGACGAATAAGCAGAGGCCAGTTTAGCATCAAATCTTAAACTGATCGATATTCCATTCTATGCGGAAAGAGAAGGAGTATTCATATAGTTATCTTCGCAATCATACAAATCTTAAGAAGACCTTATTTCCATTCAATCATTGGATGGAAGTCCGAATAAATTATTCTGAAAAATTTATTAATATAATATGAATAAATATTGTTTGACATTCAAAGATAATGATCTAGAACACCTTTACTAATAAGCTGTTCTTAAATATATAAGGACACCTATTTTAAATCTAATTGGGCTGATCTATTCTATATAGTTAATCTGCAAGATCATTGTTAAAAACAATGCTAGTTTTTTACATTTCATGTTGGCATAATTAGCAGTTGTAATATTATTGCTTATCTTGGCTAAACTTAAGCCAAGATTAACCATCTTAACTTTAATGATTCTGGATCACATTATTGCATACGATTAAATATGTGTAAACACATCTCTATAATCAGCCTACATTAACGGCTCTAATTGCTAATTGATCACAACCTTGATAATATTAACTATAGACTTCAGATGTGGGATCATATGCAATATTACAACTTCATTCCTTAAAATATTTTTTGCATATAAAAGTCATCAATTAATTGACATAAACGATTACTTATTTTTGTCAATGTTAGTCATTTTAATAACATATACTAGCTATATTGTTAATAAAATTGCCAGATAGCATTATTTGTACAATTTAAAAGATACTCAATGGGGTAATTTATATGTCAATAATTAATAGAAAAATTTCTACCAGTCATAGACAAAACCTTTTTTTTATTCGAATATAATGACTACTTGAACAAATTTGAATCAAAATTGACCAATTCTACCAGTATTAAGCTGAATGAATTTTTAAGGGAATCAAAATGCTGTAATAAAACTTTAGAGCAACACTTATTCCTAAGAATTAACAAATAATTAAGAGCATCCTGCTTATTTGAAAGTAAATTCGATCTTATAGTGAATTTTTAAAAGAGTAAGATAAAAATTAAGATTCATGAATATTTCTTAACTAAATGCACTTTCTTAATGGTTGTTGAGCCAGAAGATAAAGAGAATGATAAAATTATTGCTTAATAATAGAGATTCATTTTGAAATTCATTAGAAAAACATAATTATTTACTAAGCAACTTTTATAGAAGAAAAGTTTATAAAAACCATAAACATTAATTAAATTTTCCTAATAGTTAGGTAACTTCTTAAATAAAATAAATCTTTATCAGACTAAAGACTAATTTGATTTAGGTGAATTACTTAGTAGATGTGTTAATTTTTGTGCAGAAAAGTATGATTAAACAATAGAATATGAAAAACCAATTGATAACTTCAATCTAAAAATATCTAAAAAAATAGTAACTAAACTAATAATTACCATCATGAAGGCCTTCCCAAGTAAAGTAACTATCCAGCTTGATGAAAATAAGTTGGGATACAGTGTGTACTTTTAGGGACTATATTATGCACATCTATTTGATGAAAATCTATTTAGAAAAAAAATCTAGATTTTGAATGCATCCATACAATCATCAGAAAAGATGATAGTTCTTTCATTTATTCTTAATCCTATGTTGGAAGTCTAATTTTGAAATTTATAATAAATTTTTATGAATTGATGTTATAAAATTTTTATAAATATTGACCCATATATGATTTTTTTGAATATATATATAGTTTTTAAAAAAGAATTCTTAAATTTAATAAGAAATATAAATCTAAATTTTTCCTCTTTATTTTGGCCTTTATTTTTATTGATTTAATTGAAAAATTTCAACAATTTTGAATTATTAAAATCAAATGATCTAATGATAAATCGTTATTTTTTAAATTTGAAAAATTCTAAATTTTTGATGGATTTTTTTATAATTGGGTTTTTTTTAAGTTCTTTTTTTTCATTTAAATATTTTTCCACAAAAAATGATTGAAATGCCTTTTTGTTGAAAAAATTCATATAAAAATATTAAAATGTATTAATAATTCTTTGAGGCATCGATTCGAAAACCATATATTCGATATCCTGAAGTAAATGGAATATAAATACTGTATGATAATTCATTTTATAGGTAAACATTTTTTTAAATATCAATCTAAGACATCTTAAGGATTTTATAAAAATTAATAAAATCAAATACAGAGCATTCTTTCCAGATTGGATAGAAAGATTATTTGCGTAGGGGTTGATTATACCTGAAGACATGGATGAGTTAAGGAATCTTATTAAGGAGAAATAATCAGTGACCGCCAAAATTGAAGAAAATTTCGGGTAAAATGAGGAAAATTAGATCCAAGAAAAGCCAGTTTAAAGAAAAATATCAGAGTTAACCTTAGAGAGATGTCCAAACATATTCATAATTGCTAGAGTCACTAATAAGCAATCTAGTGCTATTTTAAATTTAGCAACATAAAATCAATATTTTATTGAAATTAAGGACTCATCAAAAACAATATAATTAGTTGGTCAAAAGAAAAGATTAAAAGAATTATATCCATAGTTTTTCCTTAAGTTATAACTCTAGGCAACCTACAGCATATAAAATTTTAATTATTAGATATATCAAGGGAAACCAGAGATTCATCTTGAAAGGGGAACTATCATAAAGCTAGAAGAGCAGCCTAGTATATTATACCAAGCAGAGGATATCATAAAGTATAATAGAACTTAAGAATTTTTTGATATAATTGGAACAGTAATTTAAGCTAGAAGACATGATCCATTTAGTGAATTAGAATTAGGGGTAGCAAAAAGAAATACTGATGATATGGGATTGATAACCATCTTACTTTTTGATGAATATAAGGAAATCAAATTTAAAACAGAAGAAATAATATTAATAGAGGGATTATTAGTTCAGAAAACAGAGGATGCCTTTAGATTTAAATCACAATAACAAAAAACATCAATAACAAAGGATCCTTCATAAATTTATCCTGCTGAATATGCAAAGCTGAATGAGCTGAAGAAAATGTGGTTCATAGATATTAAGATGGAGGAAGAATTGCCCTTATTAATGTTTTCAAAGGCTCAGTTTGATAGCTTGTATAGCACGATAGTTAAAGTTACCAACTGTGAGAATGAGTAAACCTTAGATACGATAAGTTTTTAAATGAAGAAGGTTATTTTAGTGACTTAAGATAATCTTATTGAAAAAAAATTAATTATAGTTGGTGCAGATTTATTATAATTTCCATTTTAGTTAAATTAAATTTTGTTTTTAACTCATGTTAAATATGATTCTTAGTGTGTTAAAACAACAGATAGAACCTTAATATTAGATTTTAGTGAGCATAAGAATCCCTCAAAGCAGATGATTGAGTTAGCAAAAGATTTATAGAAAGAATTCAAGAAACCATCAAAATTTAAACTAAAAATATAAAACGCTCCTGAAATTAATGAATAGATTAAATAGAGAATGAACTAGGAGAAGTAACCTGAGACATTGGCTTGGGGAAAACAAAATCGATAAGCTTTATTTAATGCAATAGTAACCTTTCTCAAAGTTAATGATGAATTATAAGTTAAAAATAATAGAATGAAAAACTGTGAGATAATTGATGAGACTGGAGATGGAAAGATTACTTTTTGGAATTAATAGATCAAGGATTTCAGAAAAGGATAAACAATTTACATTTAAAATATATATTTTGATTCTGATAGGAATGAATATAAGACATCAGCAAGAACATAAATAGAGGAGGATGTGCCACAAAGACCAATGCCAAAGATCAATTTTATTCCATTATTTAATTAATATGATATAGATTTTGTCAATATTAGGGATTCAAAAGAAGGTCAAATTAATTACTGTAGAGCAATTATTTTGGAATTTATTTGTGGAAAAATATAAATAGATTGTAAGCTTTGTCCAGGAAGTACAATTTAAAAGACTCATGATAGTATATATTGCTACAAAACTGATGGAACCAATCATAAGTTATATAATCCTAAACCTACATGCTTTGTGAGAATAAAATTGAGCAATCAAAGGAAAATGGAAGAGGTTATATTGGTTGATGAAGAGGTAGAAAAAGCCATAGGTAGTGATATAATGTTAGAATATTATTAAAAAGAGGAATCCATAAAAAATCTGTTTGACCATTTATTGTATAAGGACGTCACAATAAAATATACAATCTAAACCTACAAGGAGAAGTAAAAGATTAAGTGCTATAAAATATTCACAACAGATCCTAGAGCTGAAGCTAATAGGCTTCTGAAATTATTATAATGAATAAAATTCAATCATCATCATCTGAATTGTGTTTTCTCATATTCAATTTGACCATGGCTTTTCCAATCGCACCAATCCAAGATTCTTTTTCCTAATTATTCTAGGCCACCAAAAAATATGTCACCTCAGGTGTGTCAATTTTCTAAAAAAAATTCCATATATTTTTACAAATGAATGCTCTCTTTTTGTATCCTCTTGGCAACTTTTTATTGTGCTAACCGTCTTGAGTGAGATCACTTCTGTTGGGCTATTATATGTCTTCTCAGCTTTAAATGAATAAAGAGTTGTTTAGGTTAATACAAACCATCGTCTAATTTAAAATTAATAAATGATAATCTATATACCTTCTCCATGATTTAAGCAATCTACTTTCTTTTTCAAGATAACCTTCCTTCATTATTGACTTTAAATCATCAAGCATAGGATTATTTGGATTCATATTTTTTTTTTGTTTTTAATAATTCACTATAAAATCTAAACTATTTCGTTTTATCCCTCGCCTTCCTCTTGAACTTCCTGCCCTTCAGGGTCTGAATCGGACTCCTCGGCATCTGTATGTACGTAATATCCATCTGCATCGTAAAAATGCTCCTAATATACATCTCCTGGATGTAATACAAACCAGCCTGCAGGCTCACCATCTTTGTTGTAATAGCATCCATTCTCATCTCTCCAACTATATTGATTATAATAACATTATTTGTTACCCTAAATTTTCATCAAATACATAGTAAACATCATTTATTGTGAATCCAATGACCTTTCCATCATTATCTTTTACTTCAATATAGTTTTCAAACTTTTCTGGATTGTGTTTAGGGAAGTCATTTGCTATTGGATCTTCTAAGGGATTCACTCTCTTCCAGTTTTTAGCAAATTCACTCTTCTATTAGTCTTATTACATCTTGAATTTTTTTTTATAATTAATTCTAAAAAGGAAATTTTTAAGAATGGGATGTATTAAATCTAGATATGGTGAAGTAATGGGTGTTGCTAATGGAGTACCAGCATACAGAAATGATGGCATGTCATTCAGTTCAGGTTATGCTAAGTTTCAAGATTAAAATGTATACACTGGAGCTAAGTAAGATAAATTAATATTTTTCAAGATATCAATGTGTTGAATATGCAAGAAGGTATCTAATAATGACTAAAGGAGTAACTTTTTAAGATATTGGCACAGCTCATCAGATATTTGCTTTAACTCATGCCATTGATTTAGAAAATAATGAACAACGGATATTCCGATCATTCGAGTAAGGGGGAACTGAGCCTCCTAAAGAGGGAGATCTAATTATTTGGGCAAGAAGTAGAAATTAATGGTGGGGACATGTAGCAGTAGTGTCAAAGGTTGAAAATAATTTGATTAGCTTGGCGGAATAAAATTACCATACACACTGGGATAGCCCAGATTATTCAAGATAGGTTTATTTAAAAAAGGAGAATAATTGCTATATACTAACAAATTAAAGACCTAACTTAGGTCACCATTGGGATGTGGATGAAATAATACTAGGATGGAAAAGGGTAGAATGATTATTTCAATTATATTCAAATCCAATAAATTTTTCTGAAAATATTTCCTTTCCAATATGTATATTTTCCTTTTGTACTTCATAATTTACTTATTTAGGAATAAATGGTGGTTGTAACTAAAATGCAGATAATCTTTTAAACGAAAAATTTGTAAACCATGCATGGCATTTAATTTACTAAATAGTATATCTTTTTGATGGATTGAAATTTAACAAATTTAAAATTAAGTCTTTGACATCAGATTGATAGGTATCGGGTATCTAAATATCTAATTCTATTTCTTATATTTATTAGAGTAATTAACTTCTGCTTTTACCAAAATATGGTCTCTCTCAATTAATAAATATATAATACCTTTCCAATAATTAATTCATGCAATAATATGCCTATTGCATATATATCTGATGAGTACGAGGGAATTTATTTCTATAGTACTTCTGGCGCCATATACCCTGGAGTCCCACTTGTTTCATAAACATTTTAATTAATTTTAGATATTCCGAAGTCTGTAATTTTTAGGAAACCTTAACTGAATACCAAGTTTTCAGGTTTTATATCCCTATGAATTATCCCCTTAGAATGAATGTATTCTAGGCCTAACAACACACAAGCAATAAGAAACTCTGATATTTAAATTAATATACTTGTTTGATCTTCTTTGAATTGTTTTTATTTTGATATCTAATACCTGAGATCTCCGCCATTAGCATAATCTAATTAGAAATATAGATTTCTTTCATCTTAAAATGTTCTATGTAAATTAATTATGAAGGGATGCTTCAGAGTAATTAATATATTCCTCTCATAAAACACCTATTTTATGTTATTTTTTTCAAGTAACCTATTGTTTAGATAGATCTAATTACATTGATTTGCTCATAACCTTTAAAGCATAATGATTATTTTAAAACTAAATTTTCCAAACGTAACCGAATGCTCCTATCCCAATTACGCTCAAATAAATTATTTCAGGTTTTTTGTAAACACGGTGAGTATTGAGTGTAAATTATTGAGAGGTGGCTAGAGGTTTTAACCTTAGTTTTCTCAAATTAGTTAAACTCAATGATTTTTTATGGTTTTCATTCATTAGATAACGTATATATTTTTAATATAAATTACCCCTAAATCTATTATTCCATTTTCAATAATAAATTTGTAGAATATTTATTCTCTTATGTCATCTCAACTAAGTAGTTAGATCAACAACTAGCAATGTACTCTTTTATTAATATAACATTACAATAGAATAAAATTATTTGCAGCAAAGAAAACAATAATTAACATAAGGACTCATTATACCAAGGTCCATGCAAGAGCTAAATAAATTTGATCAAAGAAAATTCGGAGTTACTATAAGCAGTGGATTCATCGGTCCCATCAAGAATAATAAATATTTGGAGAGCTAGCATTTTATGTTTTATATCAATCTACTAAATCATGTCTATAGAGATAAGAGAATTTTGGCTTTTGACTTTTATGTTTTTTGTGATTTTATGCCTAATTTAGTAAAGGAAACATAGCAATATTCATAAAAACAAAAAGAGTAGATGTAATTCAACTAAAGAAGATTAGAGATAAATAGAAATATCTAAATGATCTAATAAACTATAGAAACTAATTATAAAAGTATGGAATAATCCAAAGAAAGAATCGATTATTATCAATAAGATTTAGCAATATTAATGTCAAGTATTGAAGAAAATCATATATTTCCATCAAATTAAGAATTTTATTCTGTTTGGGGAAATAAGGATGATGTAAGTACAGTCAAAAGCACATAAAGTTAAATAATTAAGGCTTCTTAATAAGAGTAAAATTAGTAAACTAAAGAAACATAATTAATTTAATCTGATGTATAGATAAAAAAAAATATTACTATTGCCTCAATTTAATTATGCGAAAATAACTCAAGCCAAGACAAATCATCACAAGATTTATTAAAAGCAGGAATTATAACAGGAGATACTAATCATGAGCTTAATTAAACATAAATTGAATAGGGAGCATCTGAACCAACCGAAAGAGCCATTGAAGTTGAGTAATAAAACTAAAAAATAGATAATGAAGGATAAATTCAAATTGAAAAAGCATAATTTGAGAGTTCTTAGGCAAATAGTGAACCAACAAACAATTCAGAGTTATTAAAAACCTAGGAATCATCAGTTTAAGAAAATTCTTAATTATTGTCGTAAAATTAGGATCAATCATAATAAAAAATTTCAAACATAGCAATTTAATCCTTTAAAATCGATGAAGAAACTAAAAAAGAGAATGAGAGAGCCGCCAGATAGGGGCATATTAATCAAATTTAATAATAAATAGCAGAATTAGAACAATAGTTAATAAAAATGCAAAATGATAATAATTAAAATTAATCTATAATACCAATATTGCAATAAGAACTATTTAATATAGTAGAATAACTTAAAAGAATTTAGTAAGAAATAAACTACCTTTCATATGATTAAAAAAAGCTAAATGAAGCTATGAAGGATACTATGAGAGAGTTTAGATATTAAACTAAGGACTAATTCTTAACCAAAAGCGATAAATTTTATTTCCCTATTAACCTAAATAATAACCATTGGATTTCAATCGTTGTTGATACAGTTAGAGGTAGAATATTTTATCTAGATTCTTTAAGTAGAAACTACAGATAAGATATCGTTTATGGATTATATTAAATTTTTCAAAATTATTTAGATCTTGATATTACATAATATAAGATTGAGTCAGACAGCCCCTAATAACAAAATGCGTAATTATTTTATATTTTAATAGATTTGATTGTGGTATTTTTGCACTTCTAGCATTATTATATACTTATTAATCAACTAGGCCTAAGCTATGTGAAATGAGAGATATATACCAATATTCATAAACTTTGGTTAGTGAATATAGAAAAAGAGTCCTAGTTGATATTGCCATAATAGCCTCTTAAAAAAATGAATTCTAATCATCAGATTTAGAATTTATCATTGAAAATGAATTATGATATTAAATATAAATAATGAATGAATTAAAAGCTCTAGAAAAACAAATATAATTTTAAGGACTGGATTATAGCAAATACAAAAATTTTGATTTTAGAAAGCATGGTGTCACAATAAACTATGATTTTATTAAAGAGATTTTGACCAATTAATACCTGACATCTTAACATTTTCTATTTTTCATGAATGTGTTTTCAAACTATTTTGATGACAAATTAGTTTACTTAGACCCCTATATGTTTTCATAAGATTACATGCCAGAATTGGTAACAGGTTTTGTACTAAAAAATGTTGGTTTTCAATAATTTGAAGAGCAAAAACCATAATAGATTTAAAAACAAGAAGAATTATTTAGTGATAAATAATAAATTATATTTAAAGCGTAATCATTAATTCAATCATCATAACAAAAATAATCAGAGGAATACAAACCTTAATTGATTTAGAAACAAGAATTATAAATAAGCAGTGATAAAAAATACAATAATGATAAAACTGGACAAGAGTATGTAAAGTTATCATAAATTCCATCATAATAACTAAAATAGAATAATTAGAAATAATAAAATTCAAAATAGAATTAATAAATAAATAACATGCAATAAACTCAAGCCAACACAAAAGTATAGAAAAAAGATTAATAAAATACATCAGTTAAGGGTTAAAATAATAGTAAAGTTTTACAAGTTCAATCAGCCGTTATTTCAAAAAGGGAAAAGGAAGAAACGACACCAATAATTCCATAAAGTTTAGTACTTAAGAAACCTAATTTGAGTAACACCAAGCCTTAAATTTAAGATGGCATCGAAAAGTAATAAAAATAGTAGCAAACAGTGCAATACGTAGATGTCAAGCACAATTAAATTTAAAAATAAAAATAAACTTAGAAAGAACCTGAGCAAAATTAAGGTACGTTAGATATATTAGATAACCGATATAATTTTTAAAATAATAATTCATTAGTAGTTTAATAAAATTTACAAACTTAAGGTAAACAATAAATTGAAGATGACAATCAAAGACGTTAATAACAGCAGGCCAGATCTGGAAAAATATCGAAAATATTCAAGGAACTAAAATCGTATTATAATTTTAAACAAAATCCATTTTAAGAGACAGGTGTTTCCTTTATACCTATTAATATTACTAATTCTCATTGGATATGTTCTATAATATTTCCTGAAAAATAAATTATTCAATATTGTGATTCTTTAGATAACCGAGATATAAGAATAGAAGAAGGATTATTGTAGCTTGCTAACCATTCAGGAGAAATTATAAATTGGAAATTTGTTTATGAGTCACCTAAATAGTCAAATAAGTAATTATTTTAAATAATAAAGTTATGATTGTGGCGTTTTTTGCTTGAGAGCTTTGTATTAGGTTATGAAAACTAAATAGCCTATTAAAAAAAATGATTATAGTTAAACATCTGTAAGCTAATTTAGAAAAAATCTTGCAAAGCTATCTATAATTACAAGCCAAATAGATATTTCTTAATAACTAGTGATTTAAATTTTAGAATAAGATTGAATATGATATCAACTATTATAAAATAAAAAAACATTTTTCTTTAATTAATATATCACTATAATGCTTCTATTTGTGTCATTAAGGCATTCATCTTATTTAAAACATTTGCTCTCGCTGGAGGTGGGAGTCCATCATATTCTTTCTTGCAAGTTTCGAGTTACTATAATATTATATTTTAATATACAGTTGCTAGTTAAGCAAATGGTCCAATTTAATCAAACTAATATAATTTTGCTTTTGAATCAATAATTGAAGCTATTTTAGCTCTAGCCTAATTGTATCTAATCTCATCTAATGTTTAAATGAATTCTTCAACAGGTTTATTCTATATATTTTATTTGTAAGTTTTGATTTATTAGGAATACTTTTCCTTCAATAAATTAAGATGGTCTTCGTTTTATTTTTTGGTCCAAGTATTATTATCATTCTATAAAAACTATTAAAATGAACTCACTATTTTAATCAAATTTGTTTTTGATGTTTAAAAGTACATGACCTATTTTGATTATAAATAAATATTACAGCTTAATCAGGATTCTTATCAAGTTTTCTTAATCCTTTTAGAATAGAGGGAAATTAAGGATGTTAATTTGGAGCGTGTTCAGGTACTTGTAATGTCGTAATCTTTTCCTTATTTTCAAAATTAATCGATTCAAGTGCTGTTTTCAAATTTATATTTGCTACAGCAACAGGCCAATTTATATCAACTCTAATTTTCTATTTTCCTTAATTGAATTCTGGGAACTCAACGTTTTGTACATCGGATTCTTATTATTCTTGATTTCATATTAAAATAATACATTATTTCTATTTTTATGGAATAGGAAATGATGCTTATTCTTCAATTTATTTTACTTATCCTGGTTATGGAAAGAATGTCTCAGATTCTTCTTACTTTGGAGGAGCTGGGGGTGGAGGAGCTTGCCTTATTTATTTTTATTGTATTTACTAAGGAGGTTGAGGAGGTGCTTAAACTTGTTGTGGTGGATTCGGAGCTTACGGGGGAGGATTTGGTGCCTACTATGGAGGAGGAGCAGGCTTAGGTGGTTATGGAACTGGAGGACCAGCAGCCTTTGGAGCAGGAGGACCACCAGCTTTTGGAGGAGGTGGTGGTGGCTATGGTGTTATATTTTAATAATTACTAGTCCTTTTGGAGGTGGAGGTGGTGGTGGTGGGGGAGGAGCTGCCTTATTAACAGTTACTGTAGTTTTAGGTGCATCCTGGAATTATGTTGGTCCATTCAGAGCAGCCAATTTAGCCTCGACCTCTCCTGTTTTTTATGGTTTCTTTCCTTCTTCTTCTTTTGCTCTCTCCTCAGGAGTCATAGCATCCAGCTACTTTTTACGTAGCTTCGCTTACAATTCTGCCATCATTTTTGTAAAAAAAAAATATATATATAAATCATTCTAGTTGCTTTTTAATGTCCTCTTAATTCTTTTTTGCTTCTTCAACATTAATTTATGGAACATTCGCTAATTATGTTTTGATCATTTCTTTTCTATCTTCATAGTGGCCTGTATTTTGAAAAACGCTTAAATGATTTCTGATCCTAGCTAACTATTCCTAAAGCAAGTTTAATTTATCCTGATCTTGTGTTTATTCATAATTAATTACCTGGTTCTTCGAGACTCATTTCAACAGCTATTTAGAGAACAATTTCTTCTTCTAATTATTCATATTCAAGCTTAACTTTCAAAGATTCAATTCTATAATCATCATCACTACTTTCTCCTTATGAATCTTCTTATTCATCGCCAACCAATTACTTAAATGCTTGAATTTCTCTTAATTTATTTTAATAGGACATTTCTGCCTTGAAAACTTCATAATCTCCTAATGCTAGTAATTAATCAACATCAATTTCATTGGATTTAATCAATTCTTTGATCACCTAAAATTATTCATTTTATAAACTTCTTGTTGTAACTCTTCGTTATCTAATCCCAAATTTTGCATGAACTAATCATAAACTGATGCCATTTCTTTTTGAAAATTTTTAAATAACTAATTATGATGCATATCATTTTCATCACTTTCTTGAAAGAATATGCAATTTTCTTCGACAAAACTATTATATTATGATTGCCATTCAGGACTTAAAAGCATTTGTATTAGTACATCACGGATTGTTTATTTTTGATCTGCCATATTAATGAAATTAATTTAATATTTTGGGCGTAAAATAACAAAAAATGTTAAACAGGTTTTATAGGCAAAGTTGCCTGAAGATGAAGAATTTAAGACCTTAGTGAAAAAGGATAATATGAGTAGTATATTATTAAAGGATGAGAATTATCCTCAACCAAAAAGAGGGGATTCTAAATTACCTCATGTTAAGGAAAAATTGGATTAAGAAGATGATACATTTCTCACTTAAAATGAAAGAGTAAAAAAACTCATAATTAATTTTAGGTTGAAAGAGCACTTGATAGATTATAAATGTTTGATAAATCGAAAATAAATATTATAAAATTATTCGCTAAGGAGGACTTATTTTTACAAAAGAAATTGTCTGAAGAAAATGCTGAATATGAATAAAAGAAAGTGGCAGAAAAGAGAAAGAAGGAATTTAAAAATGTTTATAAATAATTCAAAGAAGTTGGTTTGGAAGATGATCCTTAAAATGAAGAAGTATATTAAATTTTAATCTTTAGTAAATTCCTATGTTTAACAAACTTACAGAAGAGTAGAAGGAAGATTAGATTGATTATTTGATGGATAAGTATGACAAAGAGAGAAAAATAGATCCTTATTTATTATAAAGGGCAAGAACAGGTAAAAATTATAGAGAATTTATACAATAATATTTATTTGACTCTAAATCATAAATAAAGAATTCAGGTGTTGAATAACCTATTGAGATAATGTCTGTTGTAACAAATCAGTCTTGTTCGGTTTGCTGGGTATATTGGAGATTTATACTTCAAACAGATGTTGAACATAAAGAAAATGTTAATAAATAACTAAACAATTTTGCTAAACCATTAAGAGGAAAAATGTGCAAGAGTTTAGGCCTAAAATTTGCCCCCGATATTAGATTTAAATATGATTATCAAGATGATACCATTTAGGAATTTAGTTAATAAGTATCAGATGTAGCAGAAGATATGGTTTAGGAGGAATTATATGAGAAATATAAATCCGGGCTGATAGGTAGGAAAATATCCAAATTGCAATATGATTAAATGGTTTAACAAGTGAAGGAGAATTCATAAAAAATACTATAAAATTAAGGTTTGCTTTCTCCAGTTAGTGTGTCGAATAAAACAGTTCCTGAAAATAAGTTAATTCATAAAACAGAAAATAAATCTAAAAAGAACTCTAATGCAGATAAGTTTTGGTAAAATTTATGAAAATAGATAAATAATTAAAAAAAATTTCATTCATTTCTTCCACATTTTCTACTTAAATTATTTTTATGCATAAGGATTTCCGTTATAAGTCTGATTAGGCGAATGTGCTCTTTATCTATTCCCCATTGGTTTAAACTACATAGCAGGTTGACTAGTTGCTTCATTTCTTTGATTTGAACTTGTATTTCGCTTATAGGGTGTCACTTATAATCGAGGAGCCCTTAACTGATTGGGAGCAGTCTAAGGTCTTCTAGGATTATTATTAGCCTATTATTAGCTTTAAGTTAATTATGCTTATCCTGAAGATTGCATCAATTATTATTATTAAAGTGGCTGACTCTTAAGAAAGAACTATTCGCCACTATCCATAAAATTATTATTTTTCTTTGGTTTATAAGTGGCTATGATTAAAAAAATATGTACATGAAGCTTCTGGTAGTTTTTAATTACTTTCAGATTTATTTACTCTTTTAACATCTTATGATATTGGTCTAGCTGGAGGTTCTTTGATCTAAATGGGAAGTTAAGGAGGTTAAGGTAAGGGCATAACTTATTGATCTTTAAGCTCTTTTTATTTTAAAATTGTTCTAGCTGACACTGAAGCACTTTTTCTTTTTTAAAATGTTATTTTATCATATGAGGGTATAAATAATGTAACTTTTTCTGCAAATGTTAATCTTGATGATTATAATAAAATTTTTACTTATTTTGTTTAACTTTATTAACATCATGATCTTTGAATTCAGCAACTCCCAAAGATTAAGAATTAATATAAGTGTTACGGAGGACCACTTCTTCTGGATCTCCTTATGTATATATTTCATCCCAGTTATATGTTTTAGCTCCGAAGCCATTTTTCTGAAACCTGCTTTCTAATTACAATAATTGATTAAAGAAGTTAGCCCTAATTTCAAGATCATGCCTTCTATTATGCATATATTAAAGTGTCTTATAGAGTGTCCATCTATATTTCTTCATAAAGTATACGCAGAGAACAACTATGCTTCTATTATGACCTTTAATTGAATGAACAATCACACTTTCTCCTTTATTTAATGCCTCATCAATAAATGCAATGCAATTATTTATTGCCTCATCAGTTTAAAATATAGCCTTTTTGAATTTACATTTAAATGTACCTAACTTTCGTTATCTAACCAAGGATAGGACAAGTATACAATTCCGATGGTTTCCCAATGATTAGGAATTTATTTACCTGCACAATTAACAATACGAGTCACTTTATTAGTTACAATGAATTCCAGATCCTATGCAGCAAATTAATCACCTAAGAACAAGCCGTCTTTTATCTTAAGCGCTCCAATATAATCATATTCCATTATATTTAAAAATTAATATTCATTCTTTTTATCTCCTAATTTCATCGGGTCTTCTGATTTCTTCAGCTGGAGTCTCTTATTTTGGATCTCTAATTGTAACTTTATCTGGTAACTAGAAGGGAACGCCTGTAATACCAGAAGGATCGTATTATTTGAAGATCTTTACTTTTACACCAATCATTCCTTATTTGAAGAAGACGTGTCTCATAGAGACATCAACCATATCATTTTTGGGTTGACCAGTTGAGATAATATAACCAGCTCTATATTTCATAGATTTGGCTCTTTATTATCCTAATTTTCCTGATATGATGATTTCAGCACCAACAGCTCCTGCAGATGTAATTTCCTTAAGAACAGCGTTAGCAGCAGTTCTGACTGGTACTTAATCAAGTAATTTCTTCTTCAAAAGTTCGGCTTAAGCTGGGGCACATAATCCTGCCTTTTGGATTTTTTCAACTTTGATTTCAAGTCCATCCTTTGAGAATCCGAATCTCTTTTGGATTAATGATGTAATCTCTCTAATTTTTCTGCTTTCTTCTCCCAAAACAGCTCTTGAATTAGTTGCCTTCAAGTGGATGACAACCTATGTGAGAGTTCTCTTGAGATAGAATCCAGCATATCCTGCATCTGGTAAGATTCTGCTGAAGAGAGAGTGTAACTCAGCTTCGAACACTCCGTCTGCCACAAATTTTCTCTTTTTGCTGATTTATGTTGTCTTATTCATAATGAAATTTTAAATAATTTAATAAAGATTTTAACAATCCTCTTGAATTATGAAATCAAAAAAAAAATTTATATATTCTCTAATAAAATTTTTATTTTTAATATATGCAAGGGGACATTAATATACCAAAAACCAAAGCAGTTAATATTTTCATACAATTTGCTAGGGTCCTATTCTACTTGTATGTGATTGGGCATGTTCTTCAGAACATAACAACTAATCAAGTTTGTTCAAGTACTTCCTAGATTATATTAAATAGTTGATGGTTAAAAGCTTATAAATTTGAATTAAAAAGGCTCATTTGTTCTAATATTATTAAATCTGATTTCAATGTTTTTCGTTTGGCTTAAAGAGCCTTTTGCAAGGTATTTTTAGTTTAAAAAGACTTGAATTTTTTGTAATGTATGCAGTTAATATTTGTTGGAGTCTCATTTTAGTTTCCCAAGCATATTTAGATATAGTTACCAATGAAAATGAATGCCCAGGGGTGATACTTTCTCAGAAACTAATAATTGTTTTTCATTTGAAAGTGCATGCAGAAGTAATATTGAAATAAAAGTAATCTAAAATAGGTCTTATTTACATTTTTGTCGCCTGTATTATTTGCATTCAGACAAATATATTTGCCAACAACACTATATCCCGTATATTTGTTTTTTACTGCCTTAAATTCATAAATTGACTGCTCTAAAGATGTTGAAGACATTTTATTTGGAGTTATTTTCTTAAATATAATACTATTTGGTATTGGACTGCCATTAAATTTTGCTTTACTATGCTCAAAGAAGCCTACAGCTCCAAACTTATTCAGATTTTTATTAATGATCGGAATTATCGGACAGGGTGGAATAATGGGTATAAAATTAAAATTTATACAAGCTCTAACTTACTAATCTGAATCAAATACTAATAAAGAATGTAGCGAAACAGCCTTGTTTATTCAATCATACCCATTTATTATCCCAATATCAATATTGTTTTCCCTCTCATTGATGTTTTCACTTCCTGCATTTGACCATGAAGATATAAAATAAAAATTAATGGAGTAAAGATTAAAACCATAAATAAACTAAAATTAAATACTTCCTTAATAAGATAGTCCTTAAAAAGATGATAACTTGAATTAAAAATCGGTAATAAATGATGGTAAATCAATGTATGGAACTGTGTTAAGAAGATGAATTTTATAAAAAAAATAATTTATCTAATACATTAATTATAGTTCAATAGTAAGTTTTATAAAGAGAATTATCTCTTTTAGTGCAAGTTGGGCATATATATTCAGCATAATCCCCTATTTAGGATTTTGGATTTTCAATTTCAATACAGAAGTATTTGCATTATCCACATCCAGCTATGAAGGGCTAATATTTAACCTTCATATACTCTATCTAATTTAATATTAGTTTTTCAAAGAAATTTTCTTTCAAAACAGCTTCTAGATTTTTTATGAGACTTTGACTGAACTTTGTCTAACATACACAGGTTATATTGTAATATCCATTACTTAATTGACGTTTAATATTATCTCTTAAGCAATTATAATGGAATGTATGTTGACAAGTTGTAACAAATGCATCTTAATCAATAATGAAACAACATGACTTACAATTCATTTTTTACTCAATCATTATAGATTCGTACATATCAATATCAGTTTCTTAAGTTGTTTAGAATTTTTAACTTTTCTCAGATTCTACTGAATAATTACTTTCAATTACAATGTTATTTTCAGGTTGGGTTGTCTATTTTTTTTTAAACTCAATAATCGCATTTTCATCCTTACCAGTTTCTTTGATGTAATGGTTATCTTAATATTTTTTCTCAGATTCTACTGAGCTATTACTATCTATCAATACACCCCCATATGGTTTCATCGTATTTGTCTAATTCACTTTTTTCTCTTAAATATAATTATATTGATCTTATGTTCTCGTTGGTGCTCTGTGTTATGTATTTTACTATTTAACCAAAGGTTTAGGTGGAAAATTATTGTAAGGATAATTTTGGATACCAGGTTCTAGTTTATTTTTTTGCTCGTTTAACTTCTATTCCTTCAAATCATTGCTATTGAATTTATTTTGTTGTAAAAAATTTCCATATTTGCTTTATTGGTTAATTGTATAGTTTTTCTAATTATGGATAGACAACTCAGGAGTGTGCTATCTGTACAAAGGAACTTAAGTATTTAGTGGACTCACGGATAAAATCCTTATTTTCGAACTTTATGTATTATTTCCTAAATTGGGCTGACGTTGGTATTCTTGTTTTTAAATTTTTTTCATATTAAATTAACTGAATTTTTACATCCTTATTTTTATGAACCAATTATCTATTCATTACTTATATAAGAACATTTAAAATAAATATATTCAATATTCAATAAAAAAAGAAAAAATAATCATGCTCTGAAGTAATTGTGTTTTTATCTAGCAAGGTGTCGATCAGTTTATAAAACTTTAGCAAATCTCTCTGATACTATATCCTTCAAACCAAATTAATTCACATTTTCTTGAATCTCTAAACCTTATTTTAAAAAGGATTATTTTACTCTAGACACACTACTTATTTTGTTAACTACCAATACACCTGTCCCATCTGCTTCATTAGTTATTTTATTATAATTATTTCTACAATATAAAATCGACACTCCTTCATTATACAAGCTCTTCTTTAAAGTTTTCTCTTAAAAATTGTTTTATAAGCCTTTAACCTTAAACTTTACAAACTCCCCTTTCTCAACACTCAAATCTTTTTCAATTTTATTATTTATTCTAGATGTTCCAACTGTAAATTCTTTTGTTGGTGTTAGTGATCGAGTCAAATCTATTCTTTCTGGATAAATTCTATTACTAAGATCTCTGACTCTAGGAGAGATACTATTATTTTTTGGAGTAAATTTATTTCTTTAATAGGTGTCAAGTAAATTGCATTTTGGTATATAGGATTTGCTTAAATCTGTGTCGATTGGAAAAAGATAGTCTCTTGGATGATCTAATTAGCTTGGAAATCTAGATCTCATTTGCAGTTAAAATATTTTATTAATAATCACAATTATGATTCTCTAAGTCTTTTCCTTAAACTAAATGATTTAAAGACAATAATACATTTTATCTCTAATAGGTTCGTTTGTAGAATCAAAACTCTCTGATGATTCTCTATAAGTTGGACTACTCCTATTTTTTGTGTATGATTTAGATTTGGATCGGCTATTTATATTTAAACAAAAAAAATGCACCTTCTTCTCTTTTTTTTGTCCTTTTAATCTCTATCATATTTTCCAGACTTTTTTTCACGATCTCTATCTCTATCTCTGTCTCGATCTCTATCCCTATCTCTATTTTCCTCATATCGCCCAGACTTTTTGCTCCATTCAACATTTATTTTCAATCCTTTTTGGTTTGAGTTATTTATATACCTTATAAATCTTTTTAATGTAAATTATTCTTTGCATTTTCAGCCTCGTGTTCACTTTTGAATTGAATAAATGCATATCGATCATTATTTTTTACTCTGAAGTCAACAGTACAGTCTCCATAAACTCTGAATTCCTTTTCGATGTCCTTTTGCTCGACATATCTTGATATGTTACCAACGAAAAGACTCATTTTTGCATGGTTTTTGTATTATTTCATTTAAAATCAATTTAATTCTTCATATAATCTTAAATGGCTTATTATAACTAGATATTATGGATAGATGGAAGAGTAATCCTATTTCGAGTAATGGGATCGATGCAACTATTCACTTTAAAGTTTTAGTTTAAAGCATCAGCATCATACGTATGGCCAAATTAGTCTAAAAGTGGCTCCTTCATTAGATCTTAAGTTATTGTACAATTGAAAGCATCATATAGATAAACATTATGGCTAGGGGACAATGTTATTTTTGTCTACTGAGTTTATGCATATTTTTAGAGATGTTCTCTTTCTTTAAATTCTATTAGTCTTTATTTCAATTTCATGCCACTTTGTATATTGTAATTTATTTGATCTTTAAGATCTGGTTTATGGTGACATAGTTCACCAGCTAAAAATTTTTTTAAATATAAAAAGATTACATTTTTTTAGTTCTCTAAGACCTAAATCAATTTAATCAAGACTATAAGATTTAGAAGCATTAATTAATTAAATCGTTCCAAATAAAAAATGAGCCCTTACGTTTTGTTAATTCAAAGTAATTGCAATAACAGCATCTTATTCAGCTTATTTATAATTCTATAGTTATCGATAAACGGTTCCACGATTTGAATAATAGATTGAGTCTTCATGAATACTCTTTATTTAATTTAATTTTTAAATTTACAATAGCTTCACTATAACACCTAATTGCTTCATGCAATTATTGATTCTTGAAATATTCATTTCCACTTTCCTTAAGTTTCTCTGATACAGTGATACGTTCCTTATCATCAGAAGAATGTGGCTTAATATTCGGCCTCTAACACATACATGATCCCATCAATACTTATAATTATTATTGTAAAATTTACTCAAATATCTAGAACCTTAATCACATAGAATAGTCACAAATACGTTCAATTCTGGAAATTGCTTAGTAGCTTTGATAACAGCTGCACAATTCATGGCACTAGATCCTCCAACGAATAGTCCCTCTTAAATTAGTAATTAAGCCGTTTGTCTGGATTCTACAGAATAGTGTAATTGGTATTACCTTCATCACTTATTGTAAAAGCATAATCTATTTATGCCTATTAATAATTCTTGGTCAATCTATTTAAGCCTACTCCTTCAACAACAGTATCAAAAGGATGCTTTTTTCGATGACCTTCTGCCTCTTCATCTGTATAACATAATCCACACATAACATGATTTCTGAGTGAGGAACCAGGAGGATCAGCTAAAACTACTTTTACATTTTTATTCTTCTGCTTCAAGTATTATGATATTCCTGCTATCGATCCGCCAGTTCCCGCAGACATAACAAAGCAATCTATTTAACCTAAAGTTTGATTCCATATCTCTTTTCCTGTTTAAAAGTGAGTCTTATAATTGGCTAAATTATGGAATTAATCAGCAAAATAAGCATCATCATTTTTTGCCTAATCTTCAGCAATCCTACAAAAATGTTTGCTATCTACAATTGAAACAGGTCTAACTTTCATTAGTTATGCATTAAGAACCTCAAGAAGATTATATTTTTCTTAAGCCAAATCATCTGGTAAGAAAACGTGAGTTTATAAACCAAAATAATTTCCCAATAGAGCTAAACTTATTCCCGTACTTCCAGATGTTCCTTCATAAATTTTTGTCTAATTTGTCTATAGCTTTTTTTAATTATATCCTTCTTTTATTAATGCTAAAGCAGTTCTATCTTTCATACTTCCGCCAGGATTCATAAATTCGCATTTTGCATATATCTCCTTTCCTGTAATTTAAGATAATTATTTCAAATATATGAGAGGTGTATTGCCCACTAAATCAATGACAGTCCTTTTAGGTATTTATTTTTTTCTCTTTATAAAGTATATTATCGATCCAAGAGTACATAATATACTTATTCCTAATATGTGAATATATTTTCTCATTATATATTCAATGATTATAAATCGTCATTTTTCTTTTTCACCTGCCTTGATGGCTTGAATATTTTATCAATAATGATGTTATCTTATTGGTCTATTCTCACACATATGTATTCTCCAACTAGAGTTGTTATGATAAATGTCAGAAAATTTAAAACTAACCAACTCCATGAAAAACTAGTCTCACTCATGAATGAACATAAAATATAATGAATGAAATAAAGAGTTGCAACAAAATCCAATACTTTATTTCCTTTTATCACTACATGTATCTAATTAATATTTAAACAAAAATACCAATCCAAGAAGATCAATTATGATGTTGATTAATGAGGCCATGATGTTTATTGTCTGATATTGTTAGTAGTTTAGTACTTAATAATCCCATACTTAGCCTATGTGAAACTACCCTATTTTCTACTCAAAACCTGTAATCCGAAAGTGAAATCTAGAAAATTCATCAAAAAGAGTAATCCGCTGTAATGAATTCCTATTATGGTTAGAATCTGTATGACTATCAACCGAGGTTAGAATCCAAAGTCTGATTTTCTATATCTATATTTCATATAATAATTCATGATTATTTCGTAGTGTTAGTATCTAACCAATCAATTAAAACACCATTTTCCCATTTGCCTTATCTTTCTCTTCCTGAATCATCTTAAACTATTCCAGTGCCATGCTGTTTTCCTTAATTCCACTCTCCCACATACTTTGATCCATCGGCTAAAGATATTTTAATATAATACGCCACTCAAATATTCCATTTCCTTACTTCTTGTCATTTATATACTAGCCATAATATTTTCTACCATCTGGCCATTTGAATTCTCCCTAACCATGCATTTTGTTGGCCTTCCATTCCCCTACATAATTTCTACCATCAGACCAAACATACTTGCTTGATTGTTAATTTCAAATTAATACCCAATTCCATGAATGGAATTATCAAAAAATTCTCCCTCATAATAAGAACCATCTGGCCATTTAAATAAGCCTTAGCCTTCTTTCTTACTTTAATTATAATTTCCTCTGTAAGACGTACCATCTGGCCAAGTTTCATAACCAATACCATCTTGTTTATCATCCTTCCAATTTCCTTCATATTTAGCGCCATCAGAGTGGGTGTATACTCCGAAGCCAGATGCTACGAATATTGTAAATTAAATTAAAAACCTTTATCATTTTCCCATGCTCCTTCATAATAATCACCATCTGAGTGAATTAATCTACCATATCCATGAGCTTAATTATTTTTCCAATAACCTTCATAGATACTACCATCCTTCCAAACTTATTTTCCCTTCCCATGTCTTAAACCAAACTTCCATTAACCATCATAAATTGCCCCATTATCTATCATATAAGGCCCAAGATAAACTGCTTCAGAATCTTCACCTTTTACATAAACAAATGCTCCTAACTACATTAAAAGCTGGTTGGCTTGATAAGATAATAACTAATTAATATCTGCAGCTTATCTTGTCCATGGAACTCCAAATTTTTAAGGTGGACTATGATAATCTACACTTAATCTACTTTGTTTAGACTTTTTTAAAATTTTATTTCAAATTATTACTATTTCATCTGCTTCCTTAAACTAATTTTCTTTTTATTTTTCTATTATTGAAGGCTTTTTCGAGTTTTATAATTTATGTTATGATGAATGAAAATCACTAATTGAATGTTTAGAACTTGGCCGAGAAATCCTATTACTCTATTAAATTGAATGAAGCGATCCACTTCTTCCCTACATATAAGGCTATTGCTCAGAAATGGATTAGGGATCATTCATACAAGCTTAACAGTTGCCCATATTAAAAATAATAAATTAATCATTATAAAAAATTCAAATGATCACACTTTGGCAAACAGAATGTGTGCTTTTCCAATATAATCGTCAACAACTTTTAGAACAACATCATTTTTAATTCAAATGACGGTTCATCCTCATACTCTTCATTTAATGCTGGTGGAATGCTTATCTATGCGTAATTGCAAGCATCTACAAATTATTATTTGAATTCCTTATCAGAAACATATCTATGATATAATTCTTAAGTCTGATGACTCTAAATTGAGTATCTCTATAATTAGGTATTTATTTTATGGAAAGATGATCTCATTTGCTATTCCATCGAAGGTTCAATTTTTGGTAAAGAGGAGCTTCTTAATTTAATATTTGAAAAAACTAAACTTTATTTCTCAGATATGCTTAATCTTTTATTTCTATCAGGAATAGTGGGTGTGGATCGAAAATTTTACAATTTACTAGTTGGTTGATTTGGCTAGGTTTAAATCTTTTTAATTATATGTCCTTATGCTTCTAATAGTGCTATCTTGTGTTCTAGTTCATATTTTTGTGCTTTCATAATTAATTTAGCTTCTTTATAAAGTGCTATTTAATCTTTGAGTTTTTATTCATATGATTAAATGGTAGTTTACAATAAAGATTTAAGTTCCATGTTCTATTTCTCCATATGATCAAATTTAAGTTAATCGATATCTGTCTGTACCTGCGCATGTACTCCTTTGTTTCTAATATATTTGGTTATTTACTTTGATTTATGCAGTAACTTTGAGAGAATGATTTAAGTATTTTTTTTGGTATTATATTTTAGATTTGATTTCATTTGTTCGGTTTCGTTTTGAACTATGTCCATACCGCTCTCATCTGTTGGAGGATGGTCTACATAATCTTAAATCGAGCTATTATTGGTGTGCAGTAAGCTTTGGAAAGAATTATGGACCTAATTCATCTATAAGCTAGCACCACTCTCTTTAATTTTTATGAACCTGTGTTTGTACTTTAAACTTTGTTCTATCAATTATTCAAATGGAGTTCCCTTTTCTTTGGGAGTTAAATAGAACTCGTATTATTGTATCCAATTAAGTAGATTATTCAATAACATAAGATGGTACCCTGATAACAACTTGAATAAAATTTTCTTTAATTACTTTTATAAACTCTCCTATGAATTACAAATCGTAATCAACTAAACCTAAAATAAGTTATTCCTCACAGATTGTGACTATTTTACAATATTATCTTAAATCAGATATATAACCCATATGAATAGTTTTATTTCTATCATCAAATTATTTCTAAGACTTTTATAAAACTTATGATATTTTCGATGTTATATACATCAACCTAACATTTTTTAAAATAATATTTTACCCTTGCCATTTATCCTTTTCCTAATTCATTAAAATTATTTTTTATTATAAATGAAATCAGATACAGAAGGACACTTAGTTATGCCAAAATTAGCAGCTACTGAAAAGAAGCCTAGTGGTAGGTTTGCTTTTCTGAAATCTCAATAATAAGATTAAGAAGTTTTTTAAAGTAATCGAGATAGGATAAAATAATAGCTAAAAGGTATTAAGTTTCATTATTTAGGAACTCTTTAACTGATAATATAAAAACCTGAATAATAATAAGAATTACATGAGAGACTAAAGATACTTTGTGATAAATTAGATGTTGAATTCAATCCTGCTGATATTTAATATATCATTCCCTCTACATAAGCATTTAAAGATGACTATGAAATTTTAGAAGCCTTAGGAGAAGGATGTTTAGGTTTAGTTAAACGTTGCGTAAATCGTAAGACAAATGATCAATATGCTGTAAAAATGGTTTAAACAACAGATGATGAAATAATTAGAAATGTAAAATTTTTTTTTTATCATATTAGATGATTATGGAGTTTAAAAACTTACTATATATTAATCACTAAAACATAGTTAAGGTTTATAAGCTATACTTAGACTTCAGTGATAGTTTTTAGTCTGAATCTAAAGCATTTATACTAATGGAACTAATAGAGGGTAAAGAAATGTTTGAATAAATCAATGAGATTGGTCATTATTCTGAATAGGATGCTAAATTATTATTCAGATAACTTCTCGATGCTATTCGTTTCATGCATAGATCAGGTATATGTCATCGAGATCTAAAACCGCATAATATCTTATGTGTTAAAGGTATAGTTTAATATTTATTAAAAAGACTAAATGCTTCTTAAAGTTACTGACTTTAATGTAAGTAAATTTTCTGATTCATACAAAGAATTTGGCTAAATGAAAGATGGAGAAAAAATAGAAATGTGGACATACACAGGGACTGTCGCATTCTCGGCTCCAGAAATTTTCACTGGTGAAGGTTATAAGTAATCAAATTTATAATTATTAGTTAAATGGTTGATATGTGGAGTGCTGGTTGTATACTTTATGCTATGCTTAGTGGTTAATTACCGTTTAATGCTGAATAGTATTTAATAATTCACTATAAAAAATAGTTTAAATGACCTAATTGATAAGATTAAAGAAGGTGAATATGAATTTCCATAGAAATCTTTTGAAAATGTATCGAATTAGGCCTAGGATTTAATTAAGCATTTATTATAAAAAGATTGGCAAAATAGATTAACAGCTGAACAAGCCATGCATCATGATTGGTTTGATGTCACATTTAGAAGGAAAACTCTTAAACAATTAACTTTCAAGGATAACATTAAATAATTGTCTTTCAGATAATCAAACAAATCTAAAATGAGAACTATTTTAGTTGGATCATAAATATTTTCACAAAACGGTTCATTTTAGAGTGATGATAATTAGAAGAATCAAGTTTAAAAGGAAATCTCTAATTCTCATGATGGATTACTAAAAAAATAAAAATATGAAACATTAGTTAAAAGTAGTTATGGAAATAAGGCGTTTTTCCATTAATAAAATAGTATTGATTCTGTTACCTTAAATTCCCCCTTAACTAATGAAGACCATCATATAAATAGTATAAAATTTATTTCAGATGAACTTGATGAAACTGTAGTATAATCTGAATGACTTAAATTGAATATAGATTTCCCTAAAATAAAATTAAAATTTTATTAATATTCTATATATTTTATTTTTAATTCGATTACGCGTCATACATATTATTATCAGTGTAAATTTATGCAAAAAATGATTTCTAGTTTTTATTAAATCTTTTTAATATAAATATGGACAATCAACCACTTATTGCTAAGCTAGGAGGAGAAGAGAATGTTAATAAGGCAGTTGTTCGATTTTATGAACATGTTCTTGCTGATCCAACTGTTAATCATTTCTTCAAAAACACTGACATGGCACATTAAACCAAACAATAGTAGGCCTTCCTTACAATGGCTTTTGGAGGACCAAATCACTATCATGGAAAGGTTTTTTTCTCATAATTTATATTTTTTTTTTAGGACATGAAAGCTGCTCATGCAGGGATGGGAATTACAGGTGCTCAATTCGATTCAATTGTTAATCATTTAGCTAACACCTTAAAAGAGTTTGGTGTTTCTGCTGAAGTATTGGGAGAAGTAGGTGCTGTTGCAGAATCAACAAGAGCTGACATTGTTGAAGCATGATAAAAAAAATTATTATCAATCATATAAATGTAGATTTCTATAGTTTGTAATGTTGAATTCATTTTTTTTATTATCTGTGCTTCTAGTAGATAATTATATTGTATAGTATTTGTTTTACATTCTATTTTCTAATGTCTTTAACCTTAATTTATGATTAGTTATTCTTGAAGTTCCCTCTGTTGAAACTGACCTATATTTATCTTCTGGATATAGCTTAAACTATATGTTGCAAATTTTGCTCTATAGCATCGAGCTAATTTTAAGTGTTTATTATTCTTTAGGTTTATTGAGACTGTAATTTAATTATTTAGGAATGTTATTTTCTTTTTTATAATCTTATCGATTAGATTAGTTTTCAGATTCAATCCCCTTTCCTTGAACATATAGTGAAGTTTCAAATTTTCTTTTCCTTTTGAGACTATAGAGATTTCTACTTCCTAATATTTCACAAATTTATAATTATCGAGGTAGTCTAGACTTTTTATTTCCTAACATATTTTTTTTTTTTTTTTCTTTTTAACAAAAATAATCCCATAAAATTCCAATTTATTCTATGAATGGTAATATATAAAGAATTCTTATTAATTTATAATATGATGATATTTAATAGATAGGGACATCTGCTTCTCTGATGATTTATCTTAATTCGCTCCTGAAATAACAAAAATATGAAATTTTTATTGTAAATTTATATTCAAAATTATTTTTTTATCATTATTTTAATGGAGAATCATTTGCAATGTCCTCATACTTCTTAATGCTTTATAAAACATTTCTAACTTGAATACTAAATGCTCCTTAAGTAAATGTATTTAATGTTTCCCACAATGGGGATACAATAACCTTCAAAAATCCAGCTTCATTTTTAGCAAATACAAATTCATCATCTAAATTAAGTAGATATGGTGTGAGTGGCAATCCACTCATTTCTTCCAGTTAAGACTTAAATTAACATAATGATATTACTTATGCTTTGAATTCTAATTTTAATCTTTCACTCCACCTTCGTGCAATCAAAGGAGGCTTCACTGCACCAAAAAAATCAGCCGAATGTATTAGGAAGCCTGCTAAAAGTGATCTATTTTCATCAGCCTCTAAATCATAATGAAATAGTAATACAAAATAAATTTTTATCTGTTCCAAATTATGTTATTTTTATTTCCAAATCATTTAGTATTATAAAATGATTCTTATTATCAGTGTTTAATATATTACTAATCATATTCTTCCTAATCTCAGATTTATCTGATTTTGGAACATTACATAGTATGTCACATAATTCATTTGACAATATTTTGAAGGTTTCAGCAACATGAAAATTTTCCAAGATTGATTTATCATTATATCTAAGAGCTAATTTTGATAGAGCATTCTATTCAAATATATTTGTCGTACCAGTATGTCCAACATCATGACACAAACCAGATAAGACCAATGCAAATTTCTCTAAATCAGAGAAATAAATCCCCAGCTTATCATGGTGAACTAGGAGGTAACATCCATGCATAACAGTTAGTCCATGGATGAAGTTATGAAATGGGTTCTTACGCTTGTTATATTTCTATCTCATAATTGTGATAAAATTTCTGAATTTTTCATCAGGAACATTTAGAAGGCCACTGTAAGTACATAATTGGAATAAATTATATGCTACAGTAAATTTGTGCATATTTTCCTCTATATCTAAGAAATTGCAATCATAATCTAGAAGTTCTTATTATAAATGTTCTGTAACTTTAAGAATTCCTAATGGAGGCATAAGAGGTTCAAGATTTTTAAGCTTAGTACTCATTTTTTCATATGAGATTTATTTTTATTTAACCCTAAAGCTCTTATAAGATTCCAGATTAACATACTTAAATTTATGCTCGTCCTCACCTGATATTTTTTACATGTCCTTATCTGATAAAAACATAACTATTGCAGTATTTCTATATTATGGGTTTTACATAGCCATCTATTTTGATCTAAAGGCATTTGTGGCCGTCCTTAAATGTTAAAGTAATCTAACTTTCGTTCTAAAAATATGAAACAACTCTTTAATAGGCCTTTTTATTTTTAAATTAAATCATATATACCTCTTCACATGAATGTTATATAAAAATAAACTTAGGTTCTTGGTTTAATTTCTAAATCCTCTAGTTAATTTGATGGAATATTTATAATATCCATCATTACACTCATAATGGTCATTATCTGAATCCATTAGTTATTTAATTGAATTAATAACTGAATGGTTCTTTTCAAAAATCTGATATACTGGATCTTGGAATTAAATAGGGTCTTTTAACTGATATTTATCTCTAATATTATAATGATTTTTTACACAAATATATTATGATTCCACTGAGTTGACATATAATAGATTTTAAGATATTAATCAAAGAATAAGCATAAAACATTTTCATTGAATTATGAAATTTTTTAAAAATAATCGATTATATCTTTCCTTGAATTTAATTTCTTTCTATAATTTTTAACATATTTTTTGAAAGATTTTTCGATTTTGTTAATGAAATATTATGATCTATCGATATTTAGACTTATGTTAATTTAGCCTAAATCCTTGCACATTGATACAAGTATTGAGTTCCATCCAAACCTTTCCTATTGGTAGCAAGTTTATCTATTTTAATTATTAAATAAAAATTACTCAATATTATACATTTACGAGATCTTTTAAATAAATAAATATATCAATTTATAAACTAGTATTTATATAGAGTCTGATATTAAGAATAAAACATCAGACCTTATTGTCAATGATGTGGACTGTGATTTGATTAAGGAGCTTTTCATTATGAGATGCAATAATAACTCATAGACTCTCGACTCTAAGAAAAATCTAATTTCATAAATATTTTTACTATTTATATTACTAAGTGCTTTCTTTATTAAAGTCTAAAAACATTATGGTATCTTATATCTTAATAAAGTAATTTTATGGCTAGAATTTTAGAATTATCTTTATGTCTTCATCTGTTTGCATAATTTTATGTGATGGTTATTTACTCATCCAATTAGTAATTCTCAAATCAGGAACTTAGTGTTTAATCAATAACAATTCCTCAGAAATTTCATTTAATTATTTATTAACTTCAAGATATATTAAGTGAACAGATTGTATCTAATAAATATTCAGGATCACATTTATAAGAATATTTGTTAATTATGCATCCTGTTACGTAACAAATGATCCTTAGAACACTTTATTCAAATCTATCTTTATTTATTTAAAGCAATCTTTAACCTCTTATTTTAGACTCTATTTTAATTCTGACGTATTTTAAACAAACTAAACAAAGAATTAATCTTCATTAGTTTTCATAATTATTCTTAATCCCTTTAAAAATTCTTATTCAGATAACCCAGTTTCATATTTTTCATACAATAGATATAATTCTTAATTATTAGAGATAGTTTATTCACAGCATTTTGTATACAAATTATCATCTATATCTTTTGAATTCCTAAGTTTTATAAATAACGCAATCATTCTGCTAGGTTGTGATTAGTAATTCATATAAAAATTAAAAATAAATTTCATTTTTTCACAATCTTCTTCAGTTTTTCCATCCTTAAATCATATAATTCTTTTCGCCTCTTATTAACCTCAATCAATTTATCTTTAGCCTCCTATTCTTCTATCAAAACATTTGGAAGCTTTCTTAATTATATTATAAAATACTCTTTTTCTGCTGCAGTAAGTCTTTTATCATATGATTGCTCAATTATATTTTTATCATTTAGAATTGCATTCGACTCCTTCATATCGGACTCAATCTCTTTTAACATTTTCTCTTCCCATTAAATTCTTTCCATTTCTTTCTATTAATGATCGAATCCCATAACAGGATTTGCTATTTGAGGACGATTTCTCAATAACTCCTATTATAATTTTTAGTTCTCAATCTTCTTTTCCTTATAAAATTATTACTTTTATATCTCATATTCTCTAAATTTTTATAAAATTTTTACTCTTTCTACTTTTCATCCATCGTATCTAATTGTTTCAGTTCAAAATCAATTAATGAATTCTTTGAGTTAATACCTATTTGTTCTATTTTTAAAATTATATGATGATACTTTGTTTATCATATATATCAGCCTTTTTTTGAAGTATAAATGCTGATTTATTTAGTTTATTCTATTCCTAATCTTCTACGATATCAGCTTAGTCTTTTTTTATCCTTTCTTCAATTCCTTTGTTAACCTTTTTTTCTTTCTTATTAGTTTTAGCCTTAGATATTCCAAATTATTCTTTTTGTTTAGCCTTCATTAAAGCCATCTTCATGTCCATAATCTAAGTTATATGAAATCAATACACTAGAGTTATCAACATTGATAGGTACAGCTGGCTTGGGAATAAGAGCACTCTCTGTCAACCAACCCATACTCATAGTAAAATAAAAATAATTAAAAAAAAATGTAAATATTATTGGTATTCTTGATAGGCTTGACAATAGGCTAAGAAGAGATCTATTGCTCTGGCTATCTAAAATGGCCTAAAGGAGTCGATCAGAATTATGAGTCAATTTAAATTGTACTCCTAGAGGGATAAAAAATATAATCATCAGCTGATATTGCAGATAATGGGTTTTACAGAATACTTATACCATCTAAAGCCAATTACGATTTATATGTTAAGACAACAAATCCCAGAATATAAGCAACACCATCATAACTAACATTAAATTTTGCCTCTAAAACATAGGATTAAGTTTAGCAGATATGTTAAAAGTAAAACAACTTCCAATTAAAATTATTGGATGAAGCTGTAATTCTCTAAAAGGAAGAAGCATAAGAAACTCCTAAAAAAAATGAATAAGTCTAATTACACGTGCCAGAAATTTTCAGAATTAGGGGCTAATTATTATTTGAGGGTAATTTCACAGATGAGGATATCTAACAATATAATGTTAAAACTATCTAATTATTAGACTAAGCAGATGGTAATTTTTATCATTTATTAATTTAGAACCTATAAAGGATGTAAGAACATTAGCATTCAAACGATATTTTGAAGCAAGTATACTTTACAGAGCAGATGTTAAATTAAAAATTACTGTTTAGAGAGATAAATAGAGAGGAGAATAATAACCAAAGGTGTATGAATTTCAACAAGATATAGCTTCACACCAAATCCATAATTAAATTGTAATTTTTTTATTTTTATTTTTAGATAACTTTTAAAATCTAAAATGAATTCTAATAAAAAAATAATAATAAGGTGGGATAAGTATTAGCACCTTTACTTATATTTATAGTTGTTATTCTAATTGTTAATTTTGATAAATTATAAAAAAAGAAGAAATGAGTTATCATAAATCATCTAAATATGTTGCAAAATCTAAACTACTAAACATAGGTTTAAATTATATATTCCCTGATATGACAGAATCAAACCAACTTTATAATTATCCTTATTCAATTTTCCCTCCATATAGAGCATACCTTTCTTTTTTTGGTTTTACCACTACTAATGCTGGGAAATTATCAATGTCATCGAATAAATCTGAATACATTATCTTTTTCTTGTCAACATAGTAGAACATGAATTTATCTTTATGATATAGACTTGCTAACTCATCTAAAAGATCTCTGTATTCATTATTATTTTCTGTTATCAACAATACACATATGTTTGGATCCTTTTTTTGACAATGACCCATCTTAATAACTCCAGTGCTTAGTTCTCTTGCCGTGGTTTATTTTTACATTTTCTTAGGTTAGTATGCATACTCTCTCAAAAATTTCATAATCTAATCTTTCTTGAAATCATTTGATTCATACACAACACCTTGATACTCTACAGGATTAGTTAAAACCATTAAAGTAGGAAATCTCTCTATCTTAAATTTTTCAATTAGTTCTTGATCACTCTCTCTGATTTATCCAAATATAAGTTTCCCTTTTAACTCTTTAGACAATACTCTCAACAAAGGTGGAGTTGATTTTTTATTTGAGAAAAGTAATACAATATGCAATTCTTATTTGATAAAATCCTGATAAGTTGAAGTAGTGACTAAACTAACGAAACTTTCCATGAATGAGATTGCAAATTTGGCGAATTTCTCTTGATTTATACTATCTTCATATTTTGTGGGTTATTATCTAATATTTGCTGGGAATGCAAGTACAGAAGGTAATTCATATTATTAAAATTCATCATCACAAATTGCATCTTCAGATGCACAATTGATAGCAGCAACCTTAAAAATACCATAATACTTAGTTGCTAACTAAGTCCAAATGTCTTTATAAACTTATGCACTATTATCATTTCTATAAAATAGAATTAACCAAACATGATCTCGCCTAAAGAATCTTGACAAGCCTGGCATATCAATTTCGTAAACTTCAGTATTCTAAAACATGGATTACTCAATCTATGGTTTCCTTTAACCTTATCCAAAAAATTATGAAAAAATATCATTGTAGTTATTTCCTCTTGAATCTTGAAAACAAATAGTGGAATAAATTTACTTTGTTGTTGTTAGTGTTAATTTAAACCCTCTTCTCCATATTTATCATAAATTTTTCTTTATTCAGGATCTTTCAAAACTTCATAAGCATTTACAATTTTTTGAAATTATTCTTGGGCCTATATATGATAAGATTAATTACCACTTAACTTTAAATACTATAATCCATCAGCAAAGGCAGTATTTGATGATTGCACGAATACAACATTGAATCACGATATCCTTGCAGTAGGATATACTGATTCTTACATTATAGTAAAGAATTCATGGGATAAAGATTGGGGAATAGATGGATACATTCACTTAGCTAGAGGCAAAGATACTTGTGGAGTACTTTAGGATTTAGTTATTGTTGAATGATATTTTTTATTTCTATTTTTTGTAAATAAAATTTTTAAAATATTTTTTTTTAATATGAATGACAAATTTGAATAAATGAGAACAAACCTAAGAAATTAGGAGAAGGAGAGAAAATAAAGATAAGATGAATAGGAAAGATTAAAAAAGGAGCAATAATTACTAGAATAATAATAAGCTTAAAAATAAAAAGAAGAAGATGAAAGAAAACGTCGAGATGAAGAATAGAGACTTAAAAAGAAGGAATAAGAGAGATAACTAAAATAAAAAATTAGAACAGCATGGGAATTTAGATATTATTAAGGGATTCAAGATTGTTTAGATTCATTAGAGCATTTTGATAACAGTATGAAATCAGGATTAAAGTTAATTAAATTTATGGAACAATTTAGAGAGGAAGCATTCAACACAGTAAAAGAGCTGATATGTGAATTATTAGATAGGTAAGTTAAGAAAGATCAAAAAACAGAAAGTCAATTCAATATGGATTAAGCGGATTAAAAGAAAGTATAACTCTTATTTCCTTTAGACAATATTTACTAAAAGGCAAAACAAAGAAGCAGATGTAATCCAAGAATATTAGGAATAGTTAAGTGATTGCTTTGAAGGAAAATTTACTTTTAAGAAAAATAACATGATCATAAATATTGCAACATCAACTTTAGAGGATCATACAATGGCAATTAAGATGAAAACTAACTACTTTAAATCCCTGAAAAATCAACTAACTATAGTCTAATAGTTTAATGAATATGTTTATTATCAGACATAAGTTCATTGTTCCTAAAATAAGAGGCAGATATCAGATGAATTCAAATCACTGGATTATTTGAATGATATGTGCTTCACAATCAAGTAATAGGATAGAAATTTTCGTTTAAAAGTACCACTAGCCTGTATAGTGGAATATTTAGGCTTTAAGGCATTAGTAGTAGCTCAACCTCCCAGCAATTTAGATGAGACAACATTGGTTTATGGACTACAGAAAAATGAAAACTATAAATAAGAGAAAAGTGGATCTAAATAAGAAAGAGAACTTGAGAGCTTAGGGAGATATCTAGCAATTAAACCTCACTTTTTCTCAATTTAAAAAGATAAGAGATTCGGAATATATCTATCTATATACACAGAAATTCATGCTGGAAGATATGATGAATTTCAATAATTGAAATCATAACTGAAAATGTTCGAAAATGAAGATCCAGATAATGGGGATAGAAAATAAACAGGGATATTTTATTTGAATAAGACTAAAGAGCTGCTTCCAGTATTAGCAGATGAACACTATTCAGAACTAGTTGAACTAATAAATTTAGCAAAATCAACAGAAGATAATGATTTTGTGTCTGAGCCTACTCAATAGTATGAATTCCGAAGAGCTAGACCTGAATTTATACAATCATATTATGACTCTGGAGTATAAGGATATTTAAGATCACAATAATCAAATATGACTAGAAAATTATACAATCCAGATGCTTACGAATCAACTGAAGACAGTAATGAAATTTATTAGGATCAACTTTCTCTGGCAGAAATGAGTAAGACTTATTTCAAATCGTATCTAATTGAATTCACTCATAAGCTTGATAATCTTGAGATATGTCCAATAGATTCATATAGCTTCAGAGAAGCATTTAAATTATATGGAATAAATATTTGCCATTTAGGACTAGTAGCCAAAGCTACATTAGTTCCTCACATCAGAACAATATGTGAACAAGAAATGATGGCAAGATCAATCAAGAACATATTTATGCAACATTTTACAGAATTCCTCACAAACATAACTGAAGATAATATTCCGCTTAAAGCACTCGATGTAAGACCTAAAAAAGATGTTGATACTGATGAGGAACTTAAAAGATCCAATTTCAAAAAGTTTTCAATACTTGTTCCTCCTAAAATATCTTAAGAAAGAACCCCTACATCTGATTATATTGAAAATGAATTCAAAGAAATGTTATTGGACCTTTTAAACATGGTTTTTTCGAAAAATACTCTATTTTATGAATAGATACTATTTAAGTAAGTTTATCATGATTTTAACTATGATTTATAAATTACAAAATGGGGAATATGCCCTGGTGGGCTCTTGATGTCCATCATGCAAGTATTTAAAATAGATGTATTGTTCGATCCATTTGAAATATTTTTAAGTACTCCATATCCCTATTTTGAATAAGAGCAGGTCATTTAAAAATATGGAATAAAGTAATACTTGCATTAAAAATCTCATTAGATATATTTTAAAACATCCCAAATATAAGTCTAATAAACTCCATAATTAACACCTCAAGGTAGGAGGACTTTACTTAAGCCATAGTAGAAAAAAAGAATGTTTGAATCTCAGTCAATTCAACAATTAAGGTTTGATGTTTAGAATTATAAAATGCAAGAAATAGATATATGTAAATTGATCAACAAATATAATCTGTTCAAATAATAAAAGAATTATACCCTTGCATTAAAAGTACTCTACATTAGATTGAATTTAATATCAGGCTTAGAGCACTCCTCGAACATATCGTAAGCTAAATGTTTGATATATACTGATATTGCTGAGGTCTATTTGAGGACTTAAAAGCCATTTGAGTGCGTCTAAAAAGTTGCTTTAGCATTCCACTCAATAAATAATAGTTATCCATAAATCTCTGATTAAAGATAATCCTGTATTGGATTTATATAATCTATAACTAATTTAGCTAATAAATTTCAACCTCGTTCAATCTATATAAGGCCACTCCTAATATTATTAGAGATTAGTACAGAATTCTTCCAAGATTTGACTTATGAGGTCTTTGATTTACTTATTTTTGTGCTCGAGTTTTGTTTTGGTCATCAACATCACTTATATGCAAAGGTTTTTCATATCATGGCTTAATATTTTCTAAAAATTGGAAGATTAGAGGATGTTTCTATAATGTAAAATATGTAAATAGTCTGTCTAATTCAAACATTGGGGCATTAACATCAAATGACGGCTGATACTTATGTAATGATCGGCGACTCAAAACCCTCTCCAGAGGATAAATTAATATATTATGAAAAAGCTTACTATATTTATGAAACTATATTTTCAGAAAATAGTCCCTTTGTAGCATTAATTTAAGCAAAGCTTGCTCGAGCCTTTTCTGATTGTGGTAAAATGTAGGATGCCATAAAATTAAGTTAAGCAGCAGTCAAGAATCTTAAAGGATAGGATCATTTGTTAACCATACTAGAGATGTAATTGATTAAAGCACTTAATTATCTAAGAAATACTTAGAGAGATCAAAGTAGGAAAGAATGTGAAGAATTCTTTAATATCATCATCAGTAATTGGGATTACATCTAAGAAAGTCAGGAATAAGATGTGATGGAAAGGGATTTATCATAATTACCACCTGAAATATCCCTTTTAATTAGAGAAATTTGTAGAATTTATGTAGAAATCTTTTTATTTGAAATTCAAAAGGAACATAGAAATTTCTTATTCTAACTATTTGATTAAGTTGTCGAATAGTGGGCTAGATAAAATTAATTAGAGTTTTATGATTAAAATTGTATTTTTTATTTTCTTTATTTTAAGATCTTTATTCGATCATATTTATATTGAAGAAAGTAAGATAATTTGGGATAATTTAAGCCTTTTTAGAAAATATGCTCAGTGGTTTTGTTGATAAAACAGGTGGTGATGCAAATTATCTTATTTTCAATTTTAAGAATTAAACATAAGACTCAATTAAGGAAGCATTAGAAAGTTATGAAAATATCATTATTACTGTAGATAGAAAATTAATGTCTAGAATATTTGAAAAGGTTATGATATCATAAATATGACAATCTTTAAAATAAAATAATTCATCTATCCTCTAGAAGAGGTTTTTCAAGTTCTGATAAATATGAAGCAGCTCTTTAAGGTTTATCATCAACTTATTTTCCTTCTTTTATTATTTCCTTTTATGGGATTAAAGTCTTCATTTTAACTTCAAAATGATGCACACAAAAAATATCTGGTGATACAAAACTTATAGATTTTAAAGTTGTGTCTGATTGAAAGAATTATCCAAAAGCCTTAACTAAAATATCCGCCATTACCTGAAAATATATATTTAAATTACTTATCTAGGAAATCCAAAATATTTTACTCCTAGAGCATCTAAACAAATTGATGGGATTCTTTAAGATTTCAGCCAACCTACCAAATCAAATAATATTGATTCTAATATTGTAATCTCATTATTGTGTCCTCCTTTCCATAGAGGCAAAGGTAATAAAATGAAATTCTTAACTTATTGAATGGGATATAATTTTCCAACTTCTAATTACCCATTCTCTTCCCTCAATAAATTATTATGTTGTTCTCTTAAATTGAACTTTATGAATTAAATATTAATACTTTATCTAATAAGGCTTTATTATGTATCTTTCCTCTAGTATCTACAGCAATTATATAAGTATCAGATTCAACTTCTTGAAGTTATCTATTCTCTACAGTTAGATTCGTGGATCCTGTAATCTCAAGTCTATCTTTAGCAACTTCTTCTCCGACAGCACTCTCGGTTAATGTCTTTGATTTTTCTGAAGGACAACAACAACCCATATTAAATTAAATTTTTTTTTGTTTTATTAGATTGAATAAAAACAAATTTAAAAAAATATATAAAAGAAAAAAAAAAATCATTTCTTTACCCATGCTTGAATATGGAATTCTTAGGGTAATTTAAATAAAGGTTTTGTTAAATTATTCTTTATAGGACGAATATTTTTTGTCGAATCTTTTCCAAAACTCCAATTTTATTCGTTTTAACGTTCTAGTGTATCGAATCTCTGTAATGGTGTTGCAATTGTGGGTAATCGTGTTTGAGGTATTGGCTCAACAGTTCTTGGAGGATGGAATTTGGTTCTTGAACCACGATAAGATGCATTCTCTAGCAATTTACCAATCAGGTTATCCTTCCTCTTGTTCTCTAACTTCAAGTTCTCATTCTATTTCTTTAAATAACTAATCATATCTTATTCAGGACTAATCAAACGGGGACTTTGAAAATAGTCTTTTATGCTTTTGTTGTTAGTTTCGGTGTGCTTTGTGATATTTTTGTTTAAGAAAAACTCTGCACCACCTCTTTTATGTTTACTAATAGGGCTCTCACTAAGAAATCCAATACCACCATCCCTTGTATCTTTGGTGTTGCGTCTCTCTCGAAACTCAAACATATTAAAAAATATATGATAAATATAATTGGATTTGTTCCCGCATTAGTTGTTTAGTACTTAACATCTAAGTAACCAACAACACCTGATAAATAGAGTTTTAAATCAGTTGTTATGTTTGCAGACATATCTGGGTTTACTAATTTGACTGAACGATTATCTAAGATAGGTAGAATAATAATTTTTTTAATAATTATAGGTCCCGAAGGAGCTGAACTAATTGCATTTGCTATCAATAGATATATGGAATTACTTGTATCAGCCATCAATAAAAGTGGAGGAGACATATTCAAATTTGCAGGAGGTATTCTATATGATAAACTTTAGATGCCATGATTGTTGTTTGGCCTCCATCCACAAAAACTGGAAGAGTAGAATAATACGAGGAACTTAAAACAATTTGTAGACAAGCATTATAGTCAGCATTAGACATTTAGTAAAAATTAGATAATACTACTATAATCGAAGATATAAAACTATCAGTCAAAATAGGCTTTGGGATAGGTGATATGAGTATTATATATGTTGGAGGTGTGTTTGGTAGAAGTGAATATCTTGCAACTGGAGATCCACTTACATAAGCATTTTAGAGCGAGCACTAAGCAACGTCTGGTGGTTAAATTATAATTTCCCAATAAGTCTATGAAATGATATCTGATTACTTTATATTTGAACGAGATGAATCGTTAAAACCAAATTTTTATCGAGTAACTAAGCTAATATCGAATTTCAAAGTTAAATTTAAAGCAGACGCTCTACTAATTAAGAATAACATAGTCAATTTTGATGCATTTAAACAATAAATACTGATGTACATACCTGCAGCTCTATTGCCATATATAGAAATTGAATAAGAAAAATGGTGTTCAGAAATAAGAAGAATAACAATCTTATTCATAAATTTAGGAATTGACTTAAGTGATGCATCAACATAAGATGGCTTAATGAGAATATAAAAGGTAATAGAAATAGTATAAAAATGTGTGTACATGCATGAAGGTTCATTGAATAAACTATTGATGGACGATAAGGGATCAACTTTAATTGTCTGTTTTGGATTACCACCCCTAAAACATTAAGATGATTCCGCAAGAGCAATATTGGCATCGTAATAGCTTGTGGAATATTTATAAAGAATAAATTGTGGTTGCAGTATTGGAATTGCAACTGGGTTGGCTTTTACTGGAGTGGTCGGAACTGCTGGATCCAGAAGAGAATACTCAGTACTAGGGGATTCTGTTAATTTAGCTGCTAGGTTAATGTAATCAGCTATGCAAGAAAAATAATAAATCTTACTGTGTGAAAATACTGCTCAAACAGCTTAGCACAAAATTGATTGCTCTTTATATAAAGAACTTCCTATGAAAGGAAAATCAGGTCTAATACCTTTTTATGTTATAAAGAAGGATTAGAGAATCCTAAAAACTCATTTTGATAAACTTGCATTAGAGAGGATGAAAATAGATGAAAATAATTTACCAATAGTGGGGGAATAAAAGAGCGTCAGATAGATCAAAGAATTGATACAGAACTTTCTAGATCAAGATAGTTAAGGTGCCATATCACTAAGAGACATGGATACTGAAAGAGATTTTCTTTTAGTGAAAGGAAGTTTTGGTATTGGTAAGACTTTTATAATGAGATCAATAATTAAAGAGATTGAAACTCAATAATAATCATCCTACAAATATGGGGATAATGTTAAATTTATTTGTGTATCATTAAATTCTATTGAGAGAACGTTTAGAATGAATGGAGTTAGAAAGGTCATAAAATAATTAGTACCTCTCATAAAAACTGAAATGACCTTATAAGAAATAATCGAATATACAGGATAGGAAAATACACAATGCATAGATTTATTTGAGGAGATTCTGGGTTTAAAAGAGAAAGATCTTGTTGCTGAATTTCCATACAAAATGGAACAATTTGACAAATAACACGATAAAGGAATTGCCAGTGCAATTATTAAGCTATTTGAAATGTATTTTGAAGAAAAACTAATAAAGAAAAGTAAAAAGTACCGGAAAATATCAATATCAATTGATTAAGGTGTAGAAGAATATTCAGATTCTGATTCATCATAGAAAAGCCATTAGTCATTTATTGTTGAAGGAGAAAGAGTATCTCCCATAGTTATTTGTTTTGATGACTTTTAATACTATGATAGTCTATCTTATTACATAATTAAGAATATCGTTAAGAAATTTAGTCGAGTCTTCGTTATAGCAATAACTAGAGATTAATTTTGGGAAATTCCAATTTAATCTAGAAAAGACCATAATCATCAACCAAATAAATAATAAGAGTAGATATATGATAGAGGGTTAGAGATGATTGCCAAATCATATAATGTTAATACTCATGAAGTAAGCATAAAAGGATTGACAATATAGAATAATAAAAACTTTGATTAAAAATAATTTCTACTGTTGTATTTTGGGTTTAATAAGTTTTAAAAAGAATAAAGATGCTTAGTTGCTAGTATGGTGCATAAATTTGATCATTTATTATTTACAGAAACCAGAAACCTACTTATAAATAAGAATTTTTCCTCATATATGCACTATTATCTCCATATTAAAACACATGGTCATCCATTACTGTTATTGCATTTAATTTAAAACTTAATTGAATCAGGCTATTTTGCAATAGATCAATCATCCTAAACTGCTATTGTAACTTAAGAACTGTAAGATTTAATGTAATCAGACTAATTTATTACAATATAGGCTCCACTTGCTTCACAATAAATTAATTCATCCATTATAGATTCATTATCTTGTTTACAAGTACTCTTATTAAAATGTGCATCAGTTATCGGTGATATATTCGATGTCTAAACACTTTATAAAATTATAAATATTCGACAATTAAATCAATAGAGGATGTTATTATAAATAAAATCCTTAACTGCTAAAGATGTAATCGAATATATGCATGGAGATGGAGATAATAGATATTATCGATTTGTAAACCCTTTTATGAGAGATGTAATTTATTAAAGAATGATTTACTCATAAAGAAGATAACTTCACGCTTTGGTGGCTGAGCAAATGTAATTAATTCCTCAACCATATGAATATGACGATATGAAGGATTTTAGAAAGCTTGAGTTTCATTGGAAGATATCTGAGACAAGAGTTTCTCTATAATCTGTTAAGCCAATAAAATATTCATCTAGAGCAAAAAAGTCGTTAATAGTCAAGTAAATACAAATGTTAACAAACAATAATGATCCAAAAGTGATATTAAAGAGAGGATACTTTTACAAAAGATCAGATAAAGGAGTCTCATGGTAATACAGATTTTGTGTGATAGATAGTGTAGAGATGAGATATTACATTAATGATGGAAATAAGGAACCAGCAGGCATATTGCCACTCAAACAGATAACTTGTGTTCAACCTATTTACGATGATGTTAAGAAACCTGATCATTCTCCATATGGATTAAGAATCACTATTTCAAATTGGATTAAGAAAGATAAGGAAAAAGAGACACGAGTGTTTTATTTTGCATCTCGATTTGAAGATGAATTAGAGGAGTGGGCTATATATTTAGAATTTGCTAAAGCTAATGCCATATATTTGGATTTCGTATATAATTGTGGCAAAATACAATTTCCAATAATATTGTAATAAGATGCATTCGATCCCCATCTAACAATATTAATTTAGGAAATGTAAAAGTAGAATAAGAAAATTGTTGAATAGGAGCCACCTAAAAGGGTTAAAAAGCAAAGTGGCAACATTTATACTCCTCAAAACAAAACAGAAACAAGAATATCATAATAAGTTCCTGCAATAGCAATTAAGAGATTTTCTGTACGATTTAGTGCTCTATCTGAATAGGATGATAGCTTCACTTACTAAAGTTTGAAAGATAAAACAAAAGAATTCATAAATAAATCTATGATGTTACTAATTGCACATTTAATAACACATTAAGAAGAAGTTGAATAATGTTATTTAGGATAGATGACGAGATATATTAGGAGATATTAAAGGTATTATAAATATTTTATTACAAAGGCATTTCGTCACCAGCCTATCCTAAATTCCATCATTAGCTGATTTTTAATTATAGTGATATTTATATTTATGTAATCAAATGAACAAAAAAAGGCTCTTAAAAAATAATACAATGACAAGCCTAAGAATTCAAGATCATAGAATGTTGTGCCTTAAGTACCAAAAGGAATGCTTTCTATGAATAGCCAATATAAAGCAGATAAAAATGCAAAATTATCTGAGACAGGTATATTTAATTTCTATATTAAATAATAGACACAACAGATATAACACACTATAATTTAAACTATTCTAATAGACTTTAACACTAATTATAGATTGAACACATTGATCTGAATTCATTTAAAGTTCAGCCATGTAAGATCCAAGGAACTCATAGCCATAAACACTGTCCCTTCTATCACAATTAGAAAGATAAGAAAAGGTAATTTTTAGTTATTTAAAATTATAAAGGGTGGGAATACAATATTCAGCTGAGATGTGTACATAAGTAGAAAGAAACTAAAATTGTCCATATCAAGACAATTGTCATAAAGCACACAATAGGGTTGAATAACTATATAGATTGGATAACTACAAGACTAAATTTTGTAGTTTTTATCCAAACAATCTACAATAGTGTGATTATGGAAAATTTTGCTCATTCGCACATTCCGAAGAAGATATTGTTATAGAACTCATCCATAACCTAGATTACGATGATGATTTTTTCATGTTTTACTATAAAACTGTATGGTGCCCATTTAATCTTACGTCACATGATAAGGTATTTAAAAAAAACAACTTTTTTTTTCTTAAAAAAGGCCCTTTGTGTATATGCCCATAATTGGTAAGACTTCAGAAGGAAACCACACATATATTAATACAATCCCATACCATGTTAGAATTGGAAAACTGCAGATTTCATTACTGAGTATCACAACGGATGTGCAGACTCATTTAACTGTATGAAGTGTCATGGATGGAAAGAACTTGAATATCATCCAATGTTATTTAGAACTAAGCAGTGTATTAACCAAAACTGCAATAAGAATGATTGCTCTTTCTTTCATAACCAATAGGAGAGAAGACAAATAGACCAGTTATCACAATATAGAGTTTTTAAAATTGTTCCACGAAATAGGATAATTTAAAATACATTCAAAACTAGAGATTCGTCTAGTCAAAGAAGTGATAAATATACGCGTTCATAAGAGATACCAAGACATACAAGTGGTGATGGATAGTCATAATGGTTAGGAGGACATAATCTATAAAATAGTTTCTATATGGATTAAGATTCTGATGTTAGTGATATGAAATAATAATCTTAAACTAAAAAAGGCAATTATTAATCTACTCTTGTTTGTATATAAGAGAGAACAGGTATTTTTATTTTATCTTAATCATAGATTCCGATGAATTAAAAGAATTAATGAGAAAAAAATCATTATCGTATATGGATGATAAATTAGATGCTGACAATGAACATGTAATAAATGTATTACGTATGATCGATCTAGACTGATATATAACAAATTTGAATATATGAATTTTAAATTTAAAAAAATAAAAAATAGTAAAAAAAAATTATAATTTTACAACAAAAAAAGAAGAAAAAAAAACATTTTCATTTTTTATATTCCTTTCTTAGTCTATAAGCTAATTCTATTATTCTATTTACATCAAGTTTTTATTAATCTAAATTTTATAATTTCATCATTATCTCCCCAAATTCACTTTCTATTAATTCATCTCTCATATGCCTTAATAATGCAAGAGCAAAATATTATACAAAATCATTTCTATCATCTATATCTCTAAATATTGCATCCCAGATCAATAAAGTATCAGATAGATTGAATTCCTTTGAAAAACTAGTTATTAGCCATTACATCATAAAAAATTTAAGATCAATCTTTTATTTCATCAAATATTCATATAATCTTGCATCTGATTTTTATAACAAATCACCAAACGATCTAATTCTATCTTATAGATGTGAATTATCAAAATTTTATCTCATCTAACTCATTAAAATGTTAAAACAATAATAGGTATCAGCTTCTGAATTTTATCTTAGCAATTCACAATCATCATTTTAAAAGCAATAATATATTATGGCAACTATTTCATTCATTCCCTAAACATATGGTTTTGTATTGGATTTACAAAAAATAAATAATATCCTTGTTAAGACATCAAAATTATATTCAACTGCTCTTTTTGATAAAATTGCTGGAGTACTATCCTTTTTATCTTATCTTGCTTAGTTGTCCTTTTTTAATATAATTTATATTTTTACATCCTCATATATTTTCCTTTCATTTACTTAATGAAAGAATCCCTCTTGCTTGCGGGTCCTCTTTGTATCCAATTCAATTTTATTCCATAATTATGCATCTTCAAAATAACTATTCCATCCACTATTTTTATCTCTACTCAAAGGATGATCATTCTATTGTTTTTATTACTTTGATATGATGTATTCATTGATATATTGGACATAAAAATCCTTTTTTTTTGCTAATAAATTAACCCATTATCTTCTAGATGGCATTAAATAACCTATTAAAAGTCTCCAATTAACTCCACGAAGTGCTTTCAATTCATCACCCTTAAATAGTATATTTGATAGCTTTCTAAGATCAATAGGTTCCTACTTTAAAAGCATTATACAATCTGTATAACATTAAATTGATTATTCATTAACAGATTACATTGAAACATATTCAAATTCACAAAGGTCCATATATGGATCAAATTTTTTATCTTCATGAACAAATTATATTTCTTCAGGTTTTTAGAAATTTTAAATCAATTCTTTAATTTTTTTTCCTATCTTTGATCCTTTTTCTTACAGCATTTTTTTTTCTTTTTAGAAATAAATTAAAAAAAAAATAATAAGACAAAAAACTAAATAATTTTTCAAAAAGAAAATTAAAATCTTTTTTTAATATATTTTAATATTTATTCAAAAAATATGCCTATCCTCAGAAAGAAAGACACATAGAAAGCCAAGAATGCTAACATTAAATTTTTCATTGATTTCACAGAGCCAAAAGCTGATAAGGTATTGTCATAGTGGCATAATTCCCTATGATAGGTTATCAACCTCGATGAGTATGTTAGTTTCCTCCAAACCAAAATCAAAGTCAATGGAAAGACAGGTGCTTTAGGATAAGATATTACCCTAAATGTTGAAGGAGATGCCAAAGTTGTCTTAGCATCATCAATTCCATTCTCAAAGAGATATCTTAAATATTTAACAAAGAAATATCTCAAATAAGAAAGTCTTAGAGATTATCTTTACGTGAGTGCTGTTAGCAAAGATACTTATAAAGTTAAGTATTTCGACATTGCTTAAGATGAGGCAGAAAAATGAGAATAATATATATTATTTCCGTACAATAAAACACACAATATTTTTATTTTGTTTTCTTTCCTTTTGCTATTCAAATTTACTCCATGTTAAATTATCCCCTTATTTCACCATAACAGGATCATGTTAAATTATCCCCTTAACTATATTTAAAATATTTCACCATAACAATAACAGGCAATTAAATAAAATAATATAAAAAAATCATCACGAATAATTCATAACATAATGATTGAATAGTTTTTCTGGATCTGAAAAATTTATTAACGATTCTGCATACACCATAATATCTCTATTAGGACTTAAATGAGATAATAGTACTTTATCCCTTAACTATTATCTTAGGTTATTCATTTTAGATGCTTTATATCTCTCCTCTAACTTTTTTGCAAAATCAGGTTAAAATTTTAATCTTTCCTCTATCAATTTCTCCATAGGTTATTTAAATAAATCTTTATCAAGTACAAGTTTCCTCTTTCTTACATCATTATTTCTCTTCATAGGAGCGATCTCTAATAGTTATTTTTAATTACAAATCCTCCCATACTTGCTTTCTTTCTTTCAAGTCGCTTTAAATATTTAAGTTCCTCCCTATTACCATGATCACGCAATGTTGTAATAAACATTTCTGTAGGACTAACACGAGATAGATCCTCGCTTTGTGACGATGCCTTCGATTATCTGGGAGTAGAAATCTCAAATTCAAATTATGGCAGCATGAAAAGTTTATCAAACATCTCTTAAGGTGATAGCTTACTTTCAAATCTATGTTCTTACTTGAAAACAATTAACTTATTAATCTAACTAACATCTGATTGTGTACTCATTCTTTTATGTGAAATTTAAAAAGGCAGAAAGGTTGCTTTACTCAGCATATTGTTATCGATATGATTGATCCCCTTTGGTAACTTACTTTGATAAAGGTCGATATTCTAAGAGCTTAATTTAGTATTTTAGATTGGTTCTATTCTACCCCAAACTGATTTGATGTGATAAAACTATGCTTTCTCTAAATCTGCCTACAAAAAGGATAACTGTCCCAATTTATCATAACATCTAATCTCTAATTGCTTATCTTTGTAATACCATCCATATTGTAGGATTTTTTTATAAAGTCGCTCTGAAACTTCATACTGTTACAGTTAGTGAGCTAAATCCCCCAATTTCTAAAGTGCCTTAACCTTCACTTATTATTGGATTTCCTCGTCATCACTGCAAATTTCACTTAAGTAAACTACCTGAGTGTAAACATTAATTGCAGATGAAAATTAACAAAATAGTGAATAAATTTCAGCGATCAGCATATGAACTTTAAGCATTCCAATTATATTGTCCTTGTTTACCATAATGATCATAACATCGACTAATACATCTATCGTAGTATCTAAATCCTCATCCCTATATGATTCTAAATATTTCATTTTCAATTTAGTTAATTCTAAAGGTTTATTTAGATTGGAAAATTTCCTACTCTTTGATATGCTTCCCTATCTAAGTAGAAATCTAGGAGTTATTGTTTTTTCATGCATCTCAGTGTACATCCTAGTATCTGAATCCAATCTAGGTGTTTTAATGCTTCCAATTTATAGTTTCATAGATATAGATTAAATAGAAGGAGTACGAGTTGCTGGAGTTATAGGATTGTATATTTTATTTTACAGCATTTAATAATAAAACTTAAATGAGGAATTGAGAAAAGAAATGTGAGAAGAACCGATATTAAAAATACCACTAATTTTTTAACAAAAAATAATATGGAAAAAATATTTTAAATCTGGTTGAATCAAATACTAATGATGTATTGATATTACTATATTTAATTTTTAAATTCATTTATTTTTGATTAAAAAAAAATAAATAAAGTTTTATATGAATCAAATTGCTGATTTAGAGGAACAAGCAGCCTCACTTCCTAACTACAAGATGGTTGATTAGAAATATTACATTAAGACAACTAAGTTAGGTAAAGGGAATCATGCTGAGACGTATTTTTTATATTTTTAATATTTAAATAGTCATGTAGCAACACTAAAAGATAATGAAAAGATTGTTTATGCCTGCAAGCTTATAGCTAAACAGCATATCATAGATTCACTTAAAAAAAGTAATAATCCTGATGCAAGAAAAGATTACATCATCAATGGTTTGAAGAAAGAGGTATTAAATAATTAATAATAAAAAGGTTCAAGTTTGGAAATAAATGGATCATATAAATATTGTTAAGTTTATTGATTTTTCCGAAACACCAAATAATATTTATTTCTTCCTAGAGTATTGTAATGGTGGTACTCTAGAATAAAAAATTAAAGAAAAAGGAAAATTCCCAGAGGCTGATGCATTGAATTATTTCATTCAATTGGCAGAAGGATTAGTATATCTATATGATAAGAATGTAACTCATAGAGATGTTAAACCTGATAACATTCTCATTCATAAGGGGTAATTGAAATTGGCAGATTTTGGATTTGCAAAAGTTTTAGAAGAAGAATCTAAAGATAAAGCATCTCACGGAACTAGTGTAGGAACACCCTACTATATGGCACCATAAATTTTATAAGGAGAATAGTATTTTTATTTGTTTAAATAAAAATAGCTATTCCATCAAATGTGATGTATGGTCATTAGGAATAGTATTTTACCATATATTATATGGTATCTTACCATGGAAAGAAGCTTAATCAATAATGTAGCTTTTAAATTCAATAAATACATAACCTGTTACATTCCCAAATACGAATTAGGTTTCAGACTAATTAAAACAGATTATAATTGTAAAAAAATAATTTTTAAAATTTAGAAAATGCTATAGGTGAATGAAAAAGATAGACTATCAATAAAAGAAGTATTATAATAATTGAAAAATTTATGACTTTTTTTTTTTTAATGTTTATTATAATTGTTTTTGTTTTATTTTTAATATCTTTAATGTATCATTAACTTAACAAGGCTGATGCATCCTTAGAAACGCTATTTTTTAAAAAAAAGAAAAGTTTTTAACAATATATACTATTTCCATGATGCTGGTAATTTTTAGGTTCTTCTATAATATCTACTTAATCTATGGATTCTGCTTTCAACCAAAATCAATCTGAATTTTGATGCTGTGTCCTTTCTTGATTTTTCAAGATGCTTTCTGATTTAAACAGCCTTTTTAATTAAAGCATATAAATCCTCTGGAATTTTGGGTGCACATCCTATTTTTATTTATTTTATATTTTATTATATACCTCTCTTTTTTAATATTCTTAATATTTTTTATCCTGTTAAGTATTTGGTCTAAGGAATACTTTATTAATCTCTCAATTAAACACCGATTTATGATGTGTTGAGTCCTTGAAAAAATTAATAAAATAAAAATATTACCTTTTTTAGCTAATTTCTCAATTAGCTCAACAATAGACTTTGATGTGAGTGTCAACCATTTTGGTGCTTTTCTCTTATAAGGTAATGCTGATCCAGAGATACCCTTTCCCTTTCCTTTTGATTACATTCGTCCCATAATTATTAAGATTTAAAATTTATTTTAAATTTTTTTTATTAATTCTTTTTATATATTTTTCTTTATATTTATTTTCATTTTTTCTTAGGCTTCTTTTTTTTGGCACCTAATCCATAGAGTTCCTTCCTCTCCATTAATTCGTTTTAAATTAACTTAATTGCATTCTCTAATTTAATCTAATAGAGCTCTTATCTTGCTTTTAATTATTTCTCTTCAAGTTCCTTCCTCTCCCTTTCTTATTACTCGATTTATTCTCTATCAAATCTCTATTTCAGAATATTAAGTTCTTCTAACATCTTAGTACGATAAGCATTTAAATCCTCAATTTACTTCTCTAATGTTTCTCTTTATCTTTCTGCAATAGTATTTTATTCATCAGTCTTTTTTTTTGTTTCTTCCTAATTGATAAAATATAATTATTACCTCTTTTCTTATCAAATAATCTTTCAATTCTTTATGAACTAATTCTTCATTTTATATTTTCTAATTATAATGTTGGATATCTGCCTCTAAATTCTTTTACTTATATTCAAAAACTCTTTGTTATGTGTTTTCAAATGCTCCAGCTACTTTCTCATCATACTTTTTCTTCTATTCAGCCCTATTAGTCTTATATAATAATTTTTCTTTTAGTGCCTAAATGTTCTTTTATTTCTCTTCTTATTCATGCTTATACTCATTGAACTCTTAATTTTTTTCATTTTGTAATCTCTTTATTTCTGCAATGAGCTCCTTCTCTCTTGCTGCAAACTTTCTTAAGGAATCTTGCTCCTCTAAACTGTTTGTAACTGTTTAGGCAAATTTATTTAGTTGATTATTTTAAATGAGCGAAATGAGGTTTTCGAATTCAAATATCAAATCAGCTCGCTCTTTATTAACCTTAATTGAATCAGCATCAATATTCGGATTTTCTTTAAACAATCTCTTATTTTAAATATTTAATACCTACACAATTTCTTTGTGCTTTCTTTCAGGTTTTTCGCAACCTATTTAATCTAATCTTGTGTCTAATGTAATTAGGTTCTATTTGTAATTCCGAGTAGAGTACTCCTAAGTCCAACCAACTTAGCATAAGTTTCTTCTAAATGTTATTGATCAGTCAGTAGTTTGCTTTATTCATATCCAGCTAGTTCTGATGAAATATCATTATCTCTTGTTAGTGTGCCTATAAATTGAAGCCTCTAAGTGCAGTCCTTCAAGACAAATACTAATTTGTGCTGATCAATTTAATTCATAATTGTATTTTATGTAAATATTTTTTGTTTTTTTAATATCTCATGCTCTATAAAACCTAGTTGGTTTCTCAATCGATGTAATTCCGTGATGCCATAAGGATGGTTAGAAATTATTATCATCATCTAAGAAGAAGAACTTCTTATCTAATTCTGGCACTAAATATTTATCTTCCCAAACTGGAGCTCCATCTACAAGCTTATTAATATCTGATTAAATGCTTCTCTTATAAATTGCACTAGCAATAAATCTAGATCCTAAGAATGCAGCACCTACTATACCAGCTCTATAATAGAGGTGTAAATTAGCTATTGGCTTAACTCTATTGACTATTTCTAATGTAAGATATAAATCCAAGAAACTCAACTTATTAACAAATGATCCTTCAGCATTTTATAGAGCTACTATTTGATTGTGATTTTCTTCAGGTATTAATGATGAATGAGTCCATAAAGTCTTCTCCTTGGTTGGGATCGATACGTACATTTTTTTTTATATATAATAATTTATTTTTCTTAATAAAATGCTGCATAAAAAAACACAAACAAAAAAGATATTCAAAATTCAATCATTCTTATATAAGGGTTGAGTGCATATCAATATAAATGCAGCCATCACTATTATTATTTATGCATATGCTCCAAATTTGAATTGTTAAACCATGTATACATACACAGGCATAGCTATACATGAGAATCCAAAACAAATTGTGAAAACTGAATAAGTCAAATCATATAATTCGTATTTCATAGCATTTGTGTTATTACAAAACAAGGATACTACAATTATACCAACCAGAATGGCAACACTAACAATATAAATCTCTTTAATTTATCTTCTATTATCTTTTTCTGTTGCACTCCATATAGTACCATCTTATATTTCTTTGTTTAATGTATAATTATGTGCATATATTGGTCCTATTGATATACATACCAAAAGTATTAATGTGCAATTCAAAATTTGAATAGGATATTGATAAAAACATTTAATCTTATCTTATTAATTAAGTAATCCCCATAATGTTACTTATTAAAAGAAGTACAACAAACGGAATGCTAGTTAAAACCAATAGCATTATTGTACTTTTTCATAACCTGCTTTAGTTTCCCTTTTAACATAAAATACTTCAAAGAAAGGATATGATACACACGAAAATACATTCAATAAATAGAACATTAAATGTTCAAAGTCATATCCTTTTTTCAAAAGGTTTTCATCGGCTTCTAAATATGTAATCTTACAAGTTTCCACATCCTAAAAATATATCATTAAGAATATAGTTATTTGTATAGCCCACTTACCAATAAATGTTATTAAAAGTCGGAACTATATCTCATTATAGTGTTCGAAATAAGAAATCTTATAAATTATGAAAAATATGAGTGCAGAGTAAAATATAAAAATAATTTGGCCATATCCTGTTTCAATACCATCCTTGTATATTTTATAAAGGTCAGGTTAAATCTTAGGAATATTTTCAGCAAGTCTCATAACAATATTAAAAAGTCCCAAAGCATTAATAATTAAATTTGAATAAATAAACAACCTTTACATCATCGGTGACTCCTTAAAAAAAATTTAATAAAAGAATTTTTTTACTTATTTGATTATATTGGCAAATATGGGATTCTGTTCTTTTTTGCAAACCTAAATAACCAAGTAGCATGGTATTAGTATGGTCAGCATCAATAACCAGTAGCAAAATACAGATATAGCAAGAGTTTGTGGTGTTGAAAAATCAATCTCTGTTTATAATTAATTCATCGATGGAATAACCATAGTATTTGCCATATAAATTATAGCCAAAGTAGATGAACCGAACTAAAACAGCTATGAACGTCTATTGTCATCTATAATTATAGTGTCAGTTAATTTATAATCAAATGAGTCTTAAGTTATTAAACTATCTTAAACTTAAGAAATTTTTTTTGCCATATTAAATTATTTATAATTTATCAACATTCAAATTTATTTTATCCAATAGTTTCGAGATAATATTATAGTTCTTCCAAATCATCCTATCTCTTAAATTGTAGAGATAGCTTCTTTTTAGAATCAATCACCAATCCTGGAATTACAAATACCACATCAATTTATACATCATTCTTTCTCATTATTTTCAGTCCTTCTAATGGAAATTTTGTGTCTGGCTTATCATTTTTTAAATTAAAATTAGAATAAATACCTTAGAATATCTTGAAGCCTTTCCCTCAAATATCAAAAAATAATGATCAACTGATATATAGATTCCAATATCCTACCAAGTGACTCCAATCGCACCGACATCTCTCTAAGCAGAAAAAGCCTTTAAAATCAGAGGATGTGCTAATTCAGCAAATTTATCAACCACCTACAAATCTGACAAATAATGCTAGACTTCTTGCTATTATTCATTTTAAATATAATCCAATTCTTATTTCGATAGAACTTATACTTAAGAATACAACCCTTAAACCTCAATTTTTGTTTGAATAGATTTTAGAGCTTATATTGAATTATCACTATTGACACTTTTACCATAGCATGTTGTCAACTAAATCTATAAATCAATTATAGTCTAAGTAACTAAATCTAATCTTTATATTTCCAATTATGTAATATCACCCCAAGCATTCAGTAACCATTTGCCGAATTCCCTCAAATAAGCTAATTACTTATAGGCTGCTTATTTATATTTTAACTCGGCATATAAAAAGTCCTTATTTTATTTCTTGTGCTTTTGAATCATATTTAAATATAACTTTTCATATTTCCCAAAATATTTATTAACATCCCTCTCCATTTCTAAAGCCGTCTTTCTCTATTTATTATATTGTGAATTCAAATCTATTGTTTAACATTTATTATTACCTTTATTTTGTTTTTCAAAATTTACCATTTCTTATTCAAGCCTTTCTCTTATTTAAGTTTAGATCCAAAGACTTAATAGTTTTATTCCTTCTGCTTATCTTTCTTACATTTAGTCGACAACTCTTATGGCTTTAGAAAACTCAGGATAATTACTATTGACAATCTTACCATCTAAGAGAAAAATTTAATTATTTATTAAATGAATTTACCAGAATCTTTAAACAACTTATTGAATGAACTACTTGTGAGATATTTAACTTAAACTTCCTCTTATTCTATCCTCTATTTAAAAACTTGAATTAAGAGTTTCATAGAATCATCTGAAGTTTGAATATTCCTTTAGATTCTTCCCCAGATTGAATCTATAATTTACTTATGCTAATTCATCTATCCTAATCTTAAAAATTCCCAATTTCGTGACTGCTCAAAAGCCTCAGTCTTCCTCTCTAATCCTGCCTAAGAAACTAATTTTTTTGTTTCTTATTTAGTGATCTCTGCTTGTTTCATTTGATTGATTGCATTTTTAACTTTTTGAACTCCTGATATTTCAGCTATGCCACCAATACCTGCCATAGCAGCCATTGCTACAACATCTTTTGCTTAACCTTCTATTTCTTTAACTTAGTTATTTTCATCATCTGATTCAATTTAAAATTGTTCTTTTGGATTTTCTTTTTACTAATAATCAACCTTCTCTCTATGAGCTTATTATTCCTACTATTCAGGCAATTCTTAAGATTCTTGTTTTTCTTCTTGCTCAGGTTTTTCAATTTTTAATGGTTGTTCCGACATATTTAAATTTTTTTTTGTTTAATTGCTTTGAACAAAAATAAATATAATTCACATAAACACAAATAGATAAAAAATTATGTCAAAGGAAAGCATATACCTGCCCTATGAGGTGAAGGAAAAATATTGTCTAAGTGAAATCATCATAACAAAAACAAAGAACTTGGCAAAGAAGATTACTTTTGGATATTATTAGTGGAAAATTTGGTAAGATTGTATTATGGATGAAATTAAACAATAAAAAGAACTTGCATCCTAATATCCATAATATGTCTTAGGAATAAAGGATTATTTCTATACAGACCGATCGATTGAGGTTGACCTTTATTTAGTCTATGATTGTGATTAGGATGCCAAAAATCTATTCGAATACATTAGAAATAATAATTATTCCATTCAATAAAAACAAATATACAAAATATTTGAGTAAATTTTAAACCTTGGAATTATAGTAAATTAAATAGAGCACCGAAATATCAAAACAGGAAACATTATTTTCAATAAAGGGAATGTAATGCTATCTGATTTTGGTAGTGCTAGAACACATTATCTTAATTTTACTAAGGATTTTACTAAAAAATAAGAAAAAAGATGGTAAATAGAAGGATTATTCTATTGTTGCAAAGATTTTGTGAATATCATTAACTCAAATTAAGGGCATGATGATTGGTAACAATTATTCGAGAATTAAAATCAAGCAGTAATGCACAGCCAAAGGAATGATTTTTGGGGGTTAATGATTTATGCATTGAGAATTTTTAGTAATTGTACTGAAATAGATTATTAAATTAACTCCATTTGGTCAATTAATAAATAAAATCTCTAGGCTCAGCTTATGAAAGTAAGTAAGTACAAGTCCATACATACTATATTATATGATGCTTTGATTAATAACCCAGAAAACAATTATGAAAATAATCCAAGATATTATTTAGATAAATTCATTGTCTTAATTCAATAGAATAATGATGAGACTTATGATTTTGAATAATAATTATTAAATTAAGAAGATAATATTATGAAGTCTAAGACTATCAATAAAAACAAAAAGTTTTACCTAACCAAGTAGGAAATACAGTTATAGGAAGAAATAATAAAACAATAAGATTCATAAAGGCAATAATAAGCCACACAAGAAGGATCCAATTCATATGGAGAAAATAGAATATAAGCATTAGGGAACGACTCAATATTTGATTAAGAGACCCATAGATATGACGAAGTTTAATTTCCCATTCTCAATAAGGATACATTTACAACCAACATTTAATATAATCCAATTCTTTAGCTCTAAGATTTAAGAAAACTAAATCCATAAGATTATGAAGAATATAAAAAGGAATTGTAGACGTAAAAATCCTAAACTAATTCATAACCAATATTATAATAAATTTTAGTTAATTTAGAAACTGTAGAAGAATTGAATAGAATAAAATTTTAAATTGATTAATTTATCACTGCTCCTAATCATAATAAAATACTTCAACCACGTGATCTCTAGTAATTGAGTGTTCAAGAAAGAGAAGAATTAAAATAAAATATTCTTAGAATTTAAAGCTAACCCTAATATCAAGATGTGAAAGGAATATTTGGAAAATAATTAGAAATAATTGATGAGTTGTAACCATAAGAAAAGTTACTTCGATTTATTAACAATCCAAGTAAAGAAAACTTGGTTAATGTCTTATAATTGAATGAAGCTGAAGTAGAATAAAAAGATTAATTTAAAGATCAATTACCTATTCTAAAAAATCAATATTAAGAGATGGAATAAATAATCACCAATCAAATTTAACTAGTAGATGAGACAGATGAAATTTAAGAATAGTTAAGATAAATAAAAGCAGATCCTTAGAGGGCACAATTTCTTTAGATAAGTAATTTGACAAAAATGTCTGATGATTAATTAGCTGACTATAAAAAAACACTATAGCAAATACAAACCAGACCAAATAGTCAACAAGAATAAATTTTAAGCAAACTATCTCAAGTAGAAGAAATAGAATAAAATCGACAATAATTAAAGAATATTATTTCAAATCCCCAATCTGGTCAAATTATTACGACAACAGGCCTATTGAAATTGGGACAAGATAATTTAGATTTAGCAATTAAATAACTAAACCTAATTAGACCATAATAAATATAGCAAAATTAATAGATTCCTCAGAATCTTCAAGCTGCTTAGCATGCTAAGATCATCAGTGATAATCTTCAGAGATTAAAAAACTAACCACAAATTGTAAACCTAGTTTAGAATTCTGATATAAAGGAGTTGCCAGATGACATTTTAGATGACTATAAATAGAGAATTTAAAAAATTAATCCATCAAAAAGAGAAGAGTAAGATATGATAATTCAGCAGATTAAATAAATAGAGGAGATTCAAGAAAATAAATAAAAACTTAAATAATTTATCTAAGACCCTAAATAAGTTCAATTGATAGAGAAAATTGATATTAAATCATTAAATAATGAAGATCTCTATAAAATTAAGTAATAATTAGAAATTTTAAATCAAGACAATCTACCTAAGAAATAAAATGACCTAATTTTGCAACAATTGAAAAAAGTAGAGGATTAAATAAAATAAAATACTTAAAACTAGAAGAATATGGTATAATAATAGGAGTAACTTTTAACTAATCCTATTAATCTTCTATTAGCGGATAATTCTGAACTGAACAAAATATAAGAATAATTAAACAAAAACAATAAATAAGATAAAGATATAGTTTATAAGTTAAAAGATTTGATAAAATTAAAGGAAGATAAGGTTCCTTATGATTAAATTTTAAAGAACCCCTTAATAAAAGAGTTAATTCAAATTTAGTAATAAAACCCTGGCATATTTTAACCAATTTCTCCTGATAATATCAGAAAAGAAGATTATATATAAAGGTAAGTTCAACAACAATAAAATGACCAAATACTACCTTAAAATTTGACCCAAATTAATTAAAAGCCTTTTGGGTTTGCTCCAAGTAATCAGTAATAATAAATTAATATAAATCCTTAAAATTAGAGTGACCCACTTAAAGTAGCACCACAACTTTTATCGTTCGCAAAGCTCTACAAATTATAGGAAAAAAATCCTTAATTGCTTCAACAATATTAATAACATTTAGAAAAATTAATTATATAACATCCGCACTTATAAGATATTGCTTAAAAATAGTTAGAAATACTAAAACTCATAATTGCTGGCTAGAAAGCAAAATAGTTAACAAAAAAAGATAAGGAATTTATTAAAATATTTGGCCTTCAACTAGGTCTTATCAATGATAACTTATTTGATATACCTGAAACTAAGCCTTTATAAGAAATTTAAGATCCTAGACCTCAAAGTATAGTATAAATTAATGATGAACCAGAAAGACAATAACTGGTTCCTAAGAAAAATATAAAATTATTACCTCTACCTTAGGATTAAAGAAATCGATAAGTTCGACCTATCAATGATCCTCCTGTACCTATTAACATAGTTATAAATATAAGAGGAGAATAATAAATATTTAAAAATAATAATTAAGATTTTTATAATTAACTTGGAGAAGAGTTTTATACTGTCGATCTAGATTGGGATGTGTTATCAAATAATGAGTAAATACGATAATTTCAGCTTAAATTAAGAGAAGTTAATTATAAATTAATAATACCAAAATAATTTTAAATCGATACTTAAGATAGAGGAAGACTAAGTGAAAATTATTAACATCAAGCAAACGGGGTTATATTTGATACCAAATATGGTGGTTAATGGAAAGATGAATTAGTTCCTGATGGATATGGAATTATGATGAGAAAGAAAAATGGATCCATCTACCAAGGAATATTTTAGAATAAACTTTTTGTTTATGGATTTGTAATCGAGCTTAGTGGGAAAAACATTCAATTCTATACTGGATTTTACGATTAAGATGTAATTTAAAAATAATATAATTTAGAAACAATTAAAATTAGATAAGGATTGCTTGATGATATGGATCAAATAAGATAAAAATTCATTTGAGAAAGTAGAAGAACACAAAGGACCTATTTTCATGAATAACTTTGTTGGTAAGGGTTAAAGAAAATATTATAAAGTAAGAAATTATCATTTATAATAGAATAAAGAGGTATATGATGTATATGATGGCTAATGGCTAAACAATAAAAGACATGGTTAAGGAATTCTTAATTTTGGTACATCCAAATATGTTGGATAATTTTAAAATGATCTGTATCATGGAAAAGGAATTTACTACTATGAGGATTCCTTATATGAAGATGGCGAATATATTGAAGGGAAGCGAGTAGGAATTCATACATTATATAAAATAGAGACAATTAATGATAAATAAGAAATAATTGAACAAAAAAAGATAGACTATTCAAAGAAATTTTTCTGTTTTTGATAATTACTTAATTTTTTATAATATTCTTTTTTTAAACATAATAAATAATATTATTCATTTTACATAAGATTTTTTAATATTATAAAATAAATAAATATTCTTAACTTATACTTAAACAATAATAAATCAATTTTATAAATGCTCATTAGCATAGTTATAGCAAATATGAGATATCTCTTATATAGTCTTAACATGGTAGTTGTAGTAATTAACTTTCTTGAACTTTAAGTAGTGAGGTACAAGTATTGACTCTCTTGTCATATCAGAAATCAATTTGATCTAATTAATTAGTATCTCTTTTAATTAATTTTGCATCTTAATATACTCATCCTATGTTTTTTCCTAAAATATTTTTTTTGAGCCATATGGTCTCTTAAGTGGCATTGATTAGAATGCTTGCTTAACTTTGGTATTCTGATTCTTAGAGATAATCTTCATTTCAAACTATTAAAAGTTCCATTTAAGTATCATATAAACTTCATTATATTTTTGAAATTCTTTTATGAACAGTTCTTTTTTGTTAAACATTTATGTGAACACAACCAAAGTTTATTAACTAGTTTCTATATCAGCTATTAGACCATCTTTGAAACTATCGTATGTGAGTTGATTCAAGAAATCCTATGCTATCTTGGTGTATGTTGATTTCTATTATTTCACTTATTCAAGATGCACGCTTAGTTCCTCTGATAATTCACTCATGCACTAATCTATTTTTGTTAAATTACAAAATATACTATTGTATGTGATTTTCTCATAATAAAACTACATCTATGGATAGAATGATTTAGTGAAAGTGGTTGGATCAACGTATAGTGATTCAAATCTCCTGAACTTGTAGTTTGTAATTGTGAATACCCAATAAGTCATCCATCTTTCATATTTCTACATCAATTCATATAGATAGGAGCACTTTCCATATATTTGTTAGATGTCTGCTAATTCTAAAGTAGATGCATATGATGCAATAATCTCTACCATTTCAAATGGTTCAAATTACAGATGACTCAATTGGTATGTATTCTAATAGCGAGCAAAATTTTAAGTAGTAATTTATATTCCGCTCACATTTTAGATGACTTTCTAAAATATTATGAAAGCCTACTCCAAACTCTATGCTGCCCTATCAAACTCAATGCAAAATTTGTCATAATAATCTGCCACACCCCACTATAATTTAATGGCGCAATCTAAATATTGGTCAATAGAGTTAATTTGAGGGAGACTCAATTAGTTTTGCATTTAGAGTTCTAAACATGAATATCGCTAGAAAAGCTTCTCATCAGGCATTGAGTCAAACAATAAGTTTGAATAAATGGTTCTCTTCAAATCTTCTATTCTTTACAATATCTGAATGACCAATGTTTCACTAAAAGTTTCAATTTAACTTTGGCATCTTAATAATTTTCCTAAATATATGATTGGTGTTTACTTATAGTCTCTATACCAGTTAGCATCTGCTCATGCTAGACAAAATATCCAGATGGTTTATATTTTTGAACCATCTACTCCATCAATTCCTAATACCCAATTAGATTAGGATGGGCGGACTCTAATAAAATATGCAGATCAGGGAAAGTCAATTGGCTCTATAGCATTAATTATATTAATATCAAATTTTTTTCTTCTAGTTTATAATTGCTTTTTCAGCTATATTTATAGTAAATGTTTTTGTAAACATATCATGTTCTTAGATTGTAGGAATTATTAGATGGGTATAAGTGTGTTATGTGATATTTATTATTTTATTTTTCAAAATAATAACAAAGAAAAGCAACAAGAAGGATGGGATAAACTTAATCAAATATACCAAAGAATAATTTGATCATATAACTACACCTCTAAAACTAATAGAAAGTAATGGAATTATTGGATGCGAAATTCAAAGATCCAATATTCAATATCAATAAACCAATAAATAGGGTAATTGATAAATATTATTTTTTATATTATAGTTAGAAGATACCTATTTACATTATGCTGCTTATAAGAAAGATAAAGTATTAGTTGAATATTTGAAAAAGAAAGGTGCAGATCCATATGCTAAAAATTCTGTAATTATTTATATTATATCAAAAATATTTTTTAGAGAGGACTAACACCAATAGATGTTACAGATGATGTTGAAATAAAGAAGTTATTAGAACGTAAACTTTGAATGGATTATTATAAATAAATTTTTTCATTAATGCAAAAATCTAATATATTAATATATTTATTTTTTATATGAGCGCTAAAAAGAATCAATTTGAAGATGATGATCTATAACCTGTAAAGAAGGTAAAGAAGGATGAGAAAGAGGAGAAAGATGAAAAAGGAAGTATTATCATTTTTCTAAAATTAATTAGATTAAAATGATGATTCTGATGAATTTGAAGCTGATGAAGATGAGGAAGATGATGTTTTAGAATAAGATGGTATTCATTATATCAAATTTTTTTTTTTTTTTTTATAGATGAATTAACATCCGATCACTCTAGTATAGATATTAATGAATATTTGAAAAACAGAGATAAGATACCCTCTTCAGATGACGAGGATGAGGATGAAGATGGATAATAGTATGAATCAGAAGAAAGCGATGAATAGCCATAAAAGGGATAATAACAATAAAAATAGTGTATAAAATATAAAAAAAAATATATAGAGCAATAGTAACAGAAAAAATCAAAATGATTAAAATATAAAAGTATTCATTTATATACAGATCGCATTCTATATCTTTAATTTTCTGTAATGTTTTTTAAACTTCTTTCAGTTTTCATTTATGGAACAATTTAATTATGTATTATCTCCTCCATCGAGATTGCTCTTGCAAACTTTCCCTATGTTTATATCATAGTTGATTGATTAGGGGACGTAACTTTTGAATTGTTATTATAATTTCTAATAATAACACTACCCTAGGTGACAATCTCTCGTTTATCTAAAAATAACTTATTCCTAATATTTTAATAGCTAGATCTAATATTTCTTTTAGATTTTGATGATTCTACCAACCTTTAAGTATCCAACTTATACATATCTATATTACAATGCTCTCTTATTTTCTTGTAAAGTAAAATCTTCTAATTCCTGTCAAACTTCATTCCATTAGGCAATCCTGTTTACGTTTTTATTTTATCAATATTAACTTCAAATTCCTTCAGAAAGTTCTCCCTAGTATCTGTTTCATCATTAAAATTTGTAAATAATTTAGGTTTTTTTAAAACAATCTTATTAGTTCTAATTATGTCAGTCTTTGGCTGAGGTGGTTCATTTACAATAGGTTTAATTAGTTTTTACTCTTAATCCTTCAAAACAATCTCATCCTAACACTCTTAATCCTTTTGTATTTAAATTAATCGATTTTAAACTACTGATTTATCTCTATCGAAAAATTATCTTAGAAGTGTACTTCTAGGATTACCATAGGCATTTATTCTATCTATAAGTTCTAAAACAGAGAAGTAGGCAGTAAATTTTAAAACATAAACTGAAGATTATGTTTAAGTCTTGGCATAGGTTTCTCTTACAACATTATGGACATTCTTTTGCACTATATCAGGAGTAACTCTCTACATTTTGAAATGATTAATCAATTCATAGTCTCCAAAACACTAACCAGATGATAAGGCAACGACACCTCTATCTACGAATTTGTTGTTAATTCTAAACTTCTTGAATATTTCTACCTCACCAAACTTTATGATATAGAGATTTTGATCTTTATCGCCTTCAAAATAAAAATGATAGCCTCTTGGCATATCGATCTCTTATAAGTGATGTAAGAGAAATGAAACAGATAAGTGAGACCAATTTTAAAATAATGACGTATCCTTCAAAAATTAACTCTTATCTTAGAGTCTGTTCTCAAAGAACTGATAAACAAACTTTCCATATGTATCATAAGTTAATACTAGAGTTGTAACATCCGTCTTACATAATACAGTTGAAGTTCTCGGAATGCGATGATGTAAATTAACTTCTCCTATATAATCTCCTTAAAATATCTCCTTATTTGGAGGTCGCCCTTACTAAAGATCACTTTCCTCATTATAGCTTTGTAACACACCTTCGAGTACAAAATACATTTTTCTCCCAACATCACCAACTTGAAATAAATAATCATGCTATTGAAACCTCTCAAAATAAAGTTCTCTCAAAAACTCATAAAACCCTCTATATATAATAATTTATGTACTTGATTCATGTCTCATATACCTTTTTATATGGGCAAATATGGGAAATATTTTACATAATTGTTTGTCTGCATAAGATAGGGATTATTCACTTCTTTCTAAAAGTGCATTTTGAATATTCCTCAAGGTAACTGAATAATTTCCAGCTTGAAAATGTTTTGCTGCATTTTATAGTAGTTGCACCTTTTTAATAGCATTTTTCATTTTATAAATATTAAAAAAAATATAAAAATATAAAAATATAAAAATAATAAAAATCAATCTGAATCGCTTGATTCATAACCTTATAAATTATTCTATCTTAAGATCCTTTCTATTCTAGTAAGAGTCTCCCCATCATAAGGTATTTTTTCATTTATTTTCTCTAATTTCTTGGTTCCACTGCTTGAACTTCTTCCCTATTGTCTATTTTATTAATTTGAAGAGGATTCTGAAGAATTATACATAAGTTAAGGTTTTTTCTATTATTCAGGTTGCTCCCTTCTTACATCTGGTGGATTTGGAGGGTTCACTGTAGAATTTGCAGGAATATTTGGATCAACAAATGAGGAAACATTTTCTGGCTATACTGGCTATCTTTGCAAGGTGTTGATTAAGCTATCTAAATTCTTTGTGAGGTTTCTCAATTACTCATTCTCGATCTGATTATTTATTAATCTTGGGTCATTTTCATACTAATTGAACTCTTCAACCAGTTTGCGAACAGTGCTTCTCTTTTTTTCACTAGAAAATACTTTGTTAGTTCTTTCATATGAATCATTCCACACTTTCATTATAACATATGGGTTTCTTTAATCTTATTTTTCTTGAAAATACAATTTGACTTCTTTATATCCATCATTTAATTTAATGGATTGGGGATCAAACATTATTTCACTCACCAATTGATTAGAGTAAATAGATGATTTTTCAGCCTGATTAATTTTCTTGTCATACAATTATATTGTGAATGATCTTTCATATGAAAATTGTAAATTAATTTCAGGGTTTTTTTAAGCATAAAAGACATCTGTTTGTAGATTACATTCAGGAATTTTTATATAACTATTAGGAATTCTATTTGAAAATTGATTTAAGTTGTGTGCACTTACAATTTAATAATGGTATCTTTATATTTTGCTGGGGGTTTTATCCCTGATTTTAGGTTTAGGGCTACTTTTTCTCAATACCTCATCTATTTAGTGAGTGATTTGAGCAGTCTCATTCACAATGAATATTCTCTGAAATTGTTTGTATTACATTTATATTATTGCTAAGAATAAAAGATAGTCAAATTTATCATAGCAGTTAAAATTCTTAGCTTCATAATCTATGGGTTTCCTTTTACTAAGTTATTAAACAAATATATTTCTAAAATCTTCAATCCCAAAATATTATAGCACCTAAGTTACTTTATCCTAATTGACATACATTCTTTTGGTGATATCAAAGAATTTGAATTCTTTATATAAATCCTCTATTAGGTTATTATTATCACTTTGGATAACTATAGTTTAAATTATTTCTCTGCTAAATATATCTTTATTTACAATTGCCATAAGATATTAGATTTCTGAAAATGATAGTCCGATAGTTTATCTAAAATATGTCTTAAGATCAACATCCTTATTCAAATCTTATAATGATTGCATAGAGAAAATTTTATCAATATTAAGCGAATATTATGTTGGTACACATATGTAAATTATTTTTACTCCTACTCTAGATTAAACTTTAAATTCAGATTAGTCTAAACTTAAGTAGTTAGCTTCAACAAACATACCTTCATTGTAAAATTGCGTTAATTATATTTATAAAGACCCAACGATTTTATCCTCCCCTAAAAATACGCTCCTCACTTATATTTCTATCATATCTGTTTAAAGATCCTTTTCATCTAAAATGAATACACAATCCCAAGTATTTATTATGTTTGGTTAATTAGCCTAGACTTAATAACTCTAGGACTGCATTATTGGATTAATAATCATAAAATAAATCTCCCCTAATTCGTGCTCCTAATCAAAGATAATATAATCTAATATCCTCACAACTATCTTCTTGTTGAAATCAAGCTATTCGACTACTTCTTTTTCTTTCATAACTTAATCAGTCTCAAAAGTAGCACAAATATTTAATATACTGCAAAACATTCCAGTTTTACTATCATCTAATGGAATCTCTCCTTCTATTATTTTATCTTAAAATAATGATGACAAAGGAATATAGCCAATAAGAGTAAAATTTTAAATCAACATTTCTACAATTATGTTACACTTTGAGATTTAATTGGCCAATATTTGATCACACTTAACTTTGTATTCTAATACTATATTGAACTCATTTTAATATTCATCACTAATAAATTATGGAATAGCTTATTTTAGAATTTTCTTATCAGTCCCTAAAGATACTCTAAACTTAAACTCTTTATGCATAATTTACTTGAACCATTTTATACTTCTTATCTCAATTCGAAAAGTATGCTGGATTTCAGGCCTAAGTTTTTCTTCTAATTCTTGAAATGATATTTTAGGTTCATTCAACACCTTACCGTTATTGTCCAATAATGTAATCTTATCATCCTCCCTTTAGTTTGTAGTCATATACTTTAAATCAATAGATATCTCAATCAAAGCAATCTGCTCAAATGTTTTATCATGCATAATTGATACAAAGAATGTTTCTGACTCCTTTAATTAGAGAATTTCCTCAATAGCTATCAAACCCATACCATACTATACGTTTGCATCTCTAGATAACAATTATATCTCTAATCCAGAGTTGAATAACTTGTTTTCGACTGATCGATAAATTTCTTGATCATAATCATTATATAGGGTTGCTAAAATTTAATGATTTACTCTTGGAGCTATTTATGATAAATCTAAATTTTATAGCTTGATGTTATAAATAGAATCCTCTTAATATTGCTTACTTTAAAATTACACTTGTAGAAGTTAGATTAATAATTCAATCTTTGTATATTACTTATCCAGTTTATTGAGTCCTTTTTTACCTCTTGGAATAGGTTGAGTAACATCCCCTATCACTGGAGGCTGTGGTTCTTATTTTTTTGGAGTAATTTGAACTTCTTTATTCTAGATCCACTCAATATATTTCCAAAATGCAATTTCAGCACAATTAGGGATGCCATCAACATGCTCGATTCCACTATAATCTTTGATCTAATGCATAACTACTATTCCATCAAGTAGAGTAAATTGATATTGAAGATCCTCAAATATGGTTACTATATCATAAGGAGTCATTTTTTATAAGAAATCCCTGGTTTCTAAATACATCTATATTTTTTCTTCATTAACTTTTGCCCATTAAATCAAATTCTTTTCAACGACTTTAGATATTTAAAGTATGGGAATGTGCAGATTCACTACTTCTTGATGAACTTCTATCTATCTTAAATAGTCAAAAATGAGATGAACCTGAACCTCGTTATTTTAATTGATTTCAAGAGTTTCAACCACCTAATTAATATTTATTGGAGAGAAAGTTGGCCCTGAAGGTTAATTATTTCCTTAAGCATTTAGTAAGAACTCTCTTAGTTTTCTTACATCAATTAAACCAAAATTAGTTTATATTTATCTTTCAAAAAAGTTTATAGAGTTGTACACCTATATTGCAGACTGATAAAAAGTAGTGTATATTTTTGTATACCTTTCTTTAATTGATATCTTATAATTATTAAATGCCTTCCAAGTATTTGAAAATGATTACCAATTAGTGGAATATTAATCAACTTTAAAATAATACTCCAGCGATGCAATAATTTAATTCTAAAGATCTATATTAGTTAACTTATTCAGGATATCCTTGAATTCATCTATTAAAATATATTATTCCTTAGGGTATATCTTTAGGCTAAAGTTAATTTTATTCAATATTTCAATTAAGCAATTATCTAAATCTAATCTTTCTATTCTCTTTTCCTCCTCTTTTGGAGGTTCAGGCTAGATTTCTGGAGGAAAAACTATATTTGAGGGATTTTCTGGTTCCTCTTCTGAAAATTATGATGGGTCCATTTAGGGGAATTCTTAATTACTCAATCTATTAACTTGATAAGTTGTTCCAAATGCAACTTTAACTCTAAAGATGGCCATTATCTATTTGGATCTTAAATCTTCGAAAGCTAAGTCACCATCAAACACAATTAGAGGATGTATATTAGATTTGAGTATCTTAATTTACTTAATGGGATCAATGCCAAATATTTATGTATGAATATAACTAAGATTTATTTTTCCAACCCCTATTAATACATCCTTATTTGTATCAGTCTATTTGCCCCATAATTCAATCACCCATTATATTTTCTCCATTTTTAAAACAGACTCATAATTAGCAGGACATATATTCTAGTAGTTCAAGTTTAATTTAAACACATTCCAATAAGTTTCAGTATGGTTCAAATCCTATGAACCATAACTTTTATGCTAAATGAATAGATTCAATTAATCATCACCAATTTTCTATAAACAACTTTCTCTATTAATCCTAACCATATTAATAATATTTAGATATAGTTGAAATGACCTAATCTTATCATATATTTCTTATTCCACCTATTATATTCTTTCCTCTTCTTATCTAGCAGCAATCTCTCTCTCTTTTTGAATTTATTTCATAATTTCTTCTCTTATCTTATTAGTTTATTCATCTATATCAATCTCCTTTTTAGGAGTATAAAATTTTCCACCTTCCTAAAGCTATACTTCAATTAATAACTTTCCAACCTCTACTACCTGAATTTAATTTTACTTCTTTTGCTTACCTTATTGTTTTTATTCTATTTTTTAAGTTACAGGTAAAGTATATTGAAATTATCTTAATCCATCCATAATCATAGTATTAAGATTAAATTCTGCATTCCCTAACTCTGCCTCTGGTGTAGTTATAGTAAATTATAAAGTGCTTTAAGATGCGATAGGGAGCAATTTATCTGTTAAATTAAAGTTAGATTTGAATTGAGTGTTATAAATAATCTTCTTACCATTTCTATCAACATCCATCACTTGATGAGTCTAATATTCAATTTATTATCCTCTTATGATGGGTATTTAGGATTTTATTATTATTTATGGATACTAGTTCTTTGTATTTAGTTCGAGATACAATATAGTAACATTCAACGATTTAATTTACCTCAGATTAAGCTATTCTTGAGGTTCAAATTATTCATCAATTTCTATTGGCTTATTCTTAGGCCTAAAAAGTAATGCCATATCATCCTCGAGTTGTAATAATTCCAAACTGTCGGCCATTTTTTGTTTTTATATATATTTAAATTTGAAAATTAATAAAAAAAATAAATAACAAAATAAAATTAAATCAAGAACTTCTCCCCAATAATTTATTTATCTCTTTATTCATCTCATTCTTCTTATTGATAATTGCTCTAATTTCAGCAGTAAATAGATTATGATAGGTTTTATGAAAACTAACATCATCAAGATCTAATTGAGACTCTTCAAAATCCTTTACTCTAGCTACCAAATCCATTTCCTTCATGTAGTGGGATGAATTTCTTCTCTACTTTAACCAAAAATACATTGGAATAATTGCTAATCCGAATATTCCAAATGATATAGCAAACAAATCTACTCCTAATTTTCCTCTTAAAGCTTAAGTTAATATGAAATCTAATTTTTTTAACAAATTAATACTTTTTTTCTGCATTTGAAACACTTTTTTTTTATGCTCAATTGATTGATTGATAGTGTTTACCATTTCTTATCCAATATTAACAACTCCTGGAAATCTAGGGTTTCTTTAAACAATATTGACTATATCTTAAGGCACTTGTTCATTTTTATTATATTTTTCTGGCAATAATACACCTGTTTGATTATCAATCTGATCTTATAATTTTTTTATTTTAAATTAAGGACGCTCCCTACTTTTTTCTATCAATTAACGAATGATCTCATTCTGATCCAAAGGTTTTTGAGGTGCCTATACATCTTTGATATTCCATTTTTCTTATAATTTCTTAAATAATTAATCATCTTCCATTAATATATATATTTTTTTTTAAATCATACTGGTGTTAAAAGAAAGCATGTCTTCAAAAGCAAATCAAAAAGCAAAGAAAGTAGAAACATTAGTAATTTATTTTTGTAATCAATAGAGTGAATAAGACCTCGAACTCAAAACTAAATTAGAAGGCTATGTATAGAGTATTCTAACAGATGTTGATGCAAAAGATAATTTAGATAGATTGAAGTAAGAAGTACGAACAGCTACTACATCAATGACCTCAGTGCCTAAACCATTCAAATTCTTAAAAGACTCATATCAAAAATTAGTTGACCACTACAATTCGATAGAAACCACACTTTTCAAAAAATAATTAGCAGATTTCATATCAGTCCTCTCAATGACCTATGGATAGGAGAGAGATGCCCTAAAGTACCTCTAAGAGGGCACACTTGAGGAATTTATGGCATGGGGACATGAATACTTATCCCATCTAGCATCGGATATAGGAAAAGAATACAATATTAGAATGTAAGATTAGGCAGGTGCTGATGACCTCCTAAAATTAGTTGAAAAGATTATTCCATAATTCATGGAACATAATTAGGAACATGAAGCAATTGATTTATTGATGGAAGTAGAAAAATTGGATGAATTAACACAATTTGTTTAGAAATAAAATTCAAGCAGAATATTGATATATCTATTGTCATTAGCACCATTCACATCTGATAAGGATGAATTAGATCTTCTCTTAAATACAGCATTCAAATTATGTATGAAGGTGGGTGAATTTACAAATGCACTTAAAGTTGCATTAAGAATAGATAAATAAGGTTTAGTTGAAAGCGTTTTTCAAGAATGTTTAGATCCATTAATCCGAAAACAATTAGCATTTTAAGTAGCAAGACACAGATACCTATTACCTGAAGAATTTTTAGATTAAGAATTGAATTCAATTGCATCCAATCACAAGCTATCACAATTTTACTTGCATTTAGCAAAAGACCTCGATGTTGTTGAGCCTAAAACTCCAGAATAAGTTTACAAGGCCCACCTTGAAGATAGATAGCCAGAAATTCCTGCATAATCTTTATAAACGAATATTGCTGCAACATATGTGAATGCATTCGTTAATGCAGGATTCAAGGTAGACGCCTTATTCGAAAATGAGAAAGATCCATGGGTTAATAAATTAAAAGAAGATGGTAAAACTGCAGGTGTAGCAAGTATTGGAATGATAAATTTATGGAACATTGATAGTGGAACATCAAAAATATCAGGTTATTTAGATATTACTGATTAATACACTTAAGTTGGTACCAGTTTAGCGTATGGATTGTTTTGTAATGGTATCGTAGATGAAAATCAACCAGCTTTAGCATTATTGAGAGAATAATTAGAGAGTGCAGAATAATCTGTAAGATAAGGAGCAGCCCAAGGATTAGGTATAGCTTATGCAGGATCAGGCAAAGCCGAAATTCTTGAATTACTAGTCCCATTAATTGTTAACTCAGATTTAAATGTGGATGTGTCTGCCATGGCGGCATTATCACTTGGTTTAGTATTTGTTGGAAAATGTAACGAGGATGCTAGTAATGCAATTTTGCAAGCAATGATGGAGAGATTGGATTCCTAACTTGAGACTTCAATTGCTAGATATTTCGCAGTTGGATTAGGATTAGTGTTCTTGGGTCAATCTGAAAGTGCAGATGGAGCACTAGAAGCATTAGGAGCAGTAGCAAATCAAAGAATGGCTAAATATGCTAAAGCAACTATCTTATCATTTGCATATGCCTCAACAGGAAATGTGTTGAAAGTCTAGGAATTACTTGGTTTATGCCATGAAAATGTAAAGGAGAATAACGATTATCAATAAGCAGCAATTTTAGGAATCGCCTTAATAGCTGGTAGTGAAGATGTTGGTAGTGAAATGGTACATAGAATATTCCAACACATCCTCCAATTCAGTGATATTAATGTGAAAAGGGCTATCCCATTAGCTGTAGCATTGATCAATATTTCATCACCAAAAATTTAACCTATGGATTTACTATTGAAACTAGCTCATGATCCTGATTAAGAATTAAGTCATAGAGCAATATTAGGTTTAGGTTTATTGGGTGCTGGTACCAACAATAGTCGAATAGCTGACATTTTAAGAGGACTTGCATCATTTTGCATCAGAGATCCAAATGGATTATTTTTAGTTAGAATCTCATAAGGTCTATTGTATATGGGGAAGGGATGCTTAACACTATAACCATATTACTCAGATAAATTTTTATTGAATAAAGTATAAGTTTCTGGTATTGTTACTTTATTGCATGGATGTCTTGATATCACCAATTTGATTCTAAAATAGTATCATACACTATTTTTCTATTTAGGACTATCAATGTACCCTAGATCACTATTCACGGTAATTATATATATTTATTTTAAAAAAAAAGCTTGATAAAGATTTAAACAATTAACCCGTTTAAGTGAGAGTAGGTCAAGCTGTTGATGCAGTAGGATAAGCAGGTAAGCCAAAAAGAATAACAGGTTTCTAAACACATACAAGCCCAGTTATAATTTCAACAGGAGAAAGGTATTTTAAATTATCTAAATATCAAAATTAGAGCAGAATTAGCAAATGAAGAATTTATACCTGTCCAAGATATGGTTTTAGAAAATTTTGTTATTCTAAGAGAGAATCCTGACTATAAACCTGAAGTAGAATAAACAAACAATAGGAAGAAAACAAGTTTTAATATGTGATATATATAAAAAAATAATATAATATGAGATATAGATAAGCTCCTAGTAAAATTGAGCTTCCTGTATTTTAGCCATTAGCATCATCATGTTTCTAAAGAAGAGACTCAAACCTAACATAGACTCACTCATAATCAAGGACCAAGTCACCATAAAAGAAACTATATAACAGTTGTGTGTAGCCTACTGAGCACTATCGCTCAATCTCTGTCAAACAATGGAGCACCTATGAAGGTTAAGTACCTTAAAAACACCCCATCATGTAAATGCAAGATAATTCTGATCCCACAGTTTTCTTTTAATATCCACCTATATGTGAATAAGTCAGACCGCTAATTAATGCTAGACCTCTCACTAAGGAGGAAGTTGAACAATAAAATCTCAAGTTTAAGATATTAGGTTCCAATCCATATAAATGTGTACTTACAGCATTCGAGTATGCGGGCTTCCAAAATTGCGATGAAGATGAACTTTGGAATGTTTAATGGGGCTAGGGTAGTCAATCAACCCTAAAAAACATGAATAGATTTTAGAAAATAAACCATTTTCCAGGATGTTGGAATATGGGGAGAAAAGATTTGTTATGGTTAAATCTATCAAAATTTAAGAGAAAATTTCCAAAAGATTTTGCATTCGTTCCCAATACATATATCTTAGCATATGACTTCGATAGGTTTATAAATGCTTAGGAAGCAGCCAACAACAATATGTTATGGATTAAAAAACCATGCGCTGAATCAAGAGGAAGAGGGATATCTATGATCAATAAAAGGACAAAGGTTAAGAAAAGTAAGAATTTCCTCATCATGGATTATATTGCAAACCCACACACAATAAATGGATTCAAGTATGATCTTCGAGTATACGTGCTAATAAGCAGTTTTGATCCTCTGAGGGTTTACATGTACAAAGATGGCCTCGTTAGATTCGCCACCTCCAAATACACAACATCATCTAAAGATTTAGGGAAGAAGTATGTGCACTTAACAAACTTTTCTGTCAATAAGCATTCACCCAATTTTGTAAAGAATCAACAAGCAGATCGAGATGATGAAGGATCTAAATGGTCTCATGTCGCATTGAGAAAAAAATATTAAGAAATGGGAATTGATCCCAAGCAAGTATTCAAATCGATAAAAGATGTCATACTTAAAACTTGCATAGCATCAGAACCATTCATGTTAGACACTAATGCTAAATCATCTGAACATCGAAATGGATACTTCGAACTATATGGTTTTGATGTTTTGATTGATGAAAAACTCAAGCCCTGGGTTCTTGAAGTTAATGTTTCACCTTCATTAAATTCATCAGCTCCAATAGATAGGCGAATTAAGACATCCTTAATAAGTGATGTGTTACATCTTGTAGGGATCCCCTTATGGAATAAATAGGATTTAGTAAGTCAATCGCCATAAAGATATTCCTATCAAAGAAATTTAAAGGATATCTAATCTATAAATGTTATGAATTGCCAGCAGAGGCTTGGTTAATAAGTACATTATTATTTTTTATAATTAGGATATCCAATAAATACACTTAACACTTGAAGAAAGAAGGCGAGCAAAACCAAATTTTTCTTGCATTTATCCTAATTAAAAAACTTTAAATTATTATTCTAACTTTTTTGAATTTCCTAGATATAACAATAGACTTATCGAAAAATTTTATCAGGAAAGATGTTCTTGGTTAACTAGATTATGATTATATTTTATAATAAAATATAATTTTGATAAGTTGCTTAATGTGTTTACTCTTTTGAGGAATTTGCTTGAATGTCGGGCAGGTTATTCAGAGAAGTTGCCCAAAGTATTGGAAGATCCAGCTAAGTTCACTTTTGTAAAGTTACAAAAATAATGAAAAAATATACAAGAGAATTGTTTAATCAAAATGGGACTATTACTTCTGGAAATTCTAATACTAAAGAACTATATCAAGATTCATTAATTATATTAATTTATATATTATTTAAATAAGACTAAGATAACTCAAAAGAAGTTTACAAGCAAGCTAATATAAATGTAAGAGATGTTAAATGATGATAATATAAATTAGATCACATATTTTAAGTCAAGATTTTTAGACCTATAATAAGAAGAATAAGTAAGATAAAAATTATTTATAATATCTTAAAAATATTAAATAGACCTAATAGAATATGTAGATTATAAATATTAATAGGAACCCGGGATAGATATGAAGGATTTAATAAATTAGGTGATATAAATTTAAAAAAATTATAGAACTAAAATTCAACTAAATTAAAATTTAATTAAAATTTTAAAGTATAGAATATAAATGTTAATGTATATGAAAGCGATAGTGAGGATGAATAATTAGATGAAATTTCAAATTTGATACCCATAACATTTTTGAAATAAACATGAAATTTTAGAAGATTTAATTTCTTGATCTTTTGGTTAAAGCTTAATAATCAGAAATTAATATTGATCTAGTAATATTTGAATATCACCTTCAATAAAGGGATTGAAATAGAATGATTATCATAGAACATGTTAAAAATATTATTATTTTAATATAATATAAGAATCATGCTAAATAAACTTTTTAACATTCCTCAAGTTTATATTCTTTTTTAGTTACTGGATCAATAACAACTCCATTCATCCTTGAAGCCATGGCTACAAGTGCCTTCTAACTATAAACCTATCCACAATTTGGTAACATCAAAGGTGGATTGTTTTCATCCATAATTTCACCACTCAGCCTGCAAATCCAGGTTGAACCCAGTTTCTATGTAGTAATCAAATCATCACTTAACTTTTGTACTTTTAAATTACATATTGGACATTAACTTAACTTTTAAAATTCTTTCTAGCAACAATAAATTGTCTTTAAAGATGATATTCCACATTTTAGGTGGCTTTCTAATGTGCTTTCTGCTAATAAAAAGTAAGTTTAGCTTAAAACTTCTTTAAATTCTTTTATTAAAGCCATCCATTGATGATCGCTAAATACTTTCTAATATTATTAGAAAACATCTAAATTTTTGTTAATAATCAGGCAACCCATGGCTTATTGTAATTTTGCCTAATTAAAATACTATTAATTTGATCTTATATATTAGATTGCTTTATATTAATCTATCTTAATAAGTTCTATGTAATTTTAGAATATCAAATTATTTTAAAAATCGTTGTCTATCTTTTTCAATAATCCTTTGTTTATTTCACACCATTCGAATGCCATCTTTATGGATTTATTCTTCATATCCTTAATAATCTAATTGCTATATTGAATGAATTCTAATTCTATTTATGTATAATTCTCTTATTGATAATAAATTTACTTCTATGTTGTATTCTTTTATCAGCTTTAGGGCAGTTCCTACATAACCTTACCTAATTAAATAATCAACAACAGATCTCTAAAGTTTAACTTCATTATCTAAAACTCCTTGTTTAATTCTAAATTATATAACATCAAGGAATTATTTTTAAACCCTATAGTTTTCATCTAATTAATTCTTAATGTTCTATATATTCTCTTTTATTTTAAGTTATTTAAATACCTACTAGTTATTAAATTTGGCTCATCTCTGTTAATTATGATGCTTTTTTAAGTTCCTACGCTATACTCTATTCCAATAATTTGGATTACTCTTTGAAATCTGAAATAATGCTAATATTATACGCCTGATCGCTACTTCATATGGTAATTTACAAGAATGATAATCAATCATAATAAAAAAAATTAATCATTTAGCAAAAATATTCTCCTTGGATTATTTCTATCCCACAGTTCTGTAATGTATCTATTGGAATTTCTTTCCTATTCTAGCCTTCTATATAGCGATATGGTTGGTTAATATTTATGACTCAGAATTATTGGGTTTTTTATGAGTAGAGCTTTTATTTGACTTTTTGGGTTCTTTGAATATTGATACTTCGTGATATTCCATAGGATCAGCGATTGGGCCTATTTTAGTTTATTAAAATATATACTGAAATCATTGAATTCCACTTATTCTGTACTTTTTTAAACTGGTGACTCTAATCCCATCTCTTAGACAAAATTGACTTTTATTCTATCATTTATTTGTTAAACCGGAGATGTGAAACCTTTCTTCTTAGATGATGACAACTTTTAAAAATAACTACTATTTCTTATTCTCTCCAAATGTGGTTTGTTGAGACTATCAAAATTATCTTATAATGCAGAATTATTTCTTTACAAAGTTCTTAATGTATCATATCCTGTCTCTTCAGCAATTGTATTGAGAATAGTATTAATTGTCTCAATGGCAGTAGATTTCTTTTTCTTCACATCTTTAATGACATAGAATGATTTTATTAGTATCATTTTATTTAACTACAAAATTTTTCTAACTAAGAGGGTTGCACCTTATACATGTAAGTTTGCCTTATGCTTTTATTTGATTTCAGCAATCTCTTCATCTGAGTCTGAATCATCAATATCCTATTTGTTTATTTAGGTACTATGATCTACCTAATTAGATTATTATTTCTCCTTCTTTAAATATTATGACTAGCAATTCAAATTTATAATTTATCTTGCATCAACATTAGATTTAGATAATAACCATTATTCAAAAGATGACTAATTCAATGATTCATGCTTGACCTCGCAAATTTGATATGCTTGGGCATCTTAGGATTGATTTTAATCAACTTTTTCCTCTTAAACACTATTATTAGTCTGAAATCTTTGATTGGCAGTGTCTTCAGAATACTAGAGTTAAACATCAGTGAATTATCGTAAATTAAGATCTTATAATTATAACTATTGGGTTTACAAGAACTATTTAAATAAAATTGGCTCATTAGGATCTGTTTCATCTTTTATATTAGTTGATTCCTTCTCAATAATTTCCTTCTCAGTTATCTCTTTATCTGGATCTGCATCTATACTTTATTAAGATTATGATTTTTCCATCGATCTATTCTCACTCTCTTAGTTTTCTTCAATTTAATCAGATTCTTATAACTTTTCCAACCGCTCAGTTAATCTATTAGAAAAAGCTTCTGCCAGATTTGCTTGAAATTCCTGTTAATATATAATGGGCTATTATATCAATTAAGGGATTTGTATTGATCTTGTAGTTTAACTTTAGGGTTGTGTTATTTGTAGATCTTCTGAAGGGTCAGGAATCTATATCTATAATAACTCCTATTTTTGAGAGAATAAATTAGAATCTGGATTTGATTATGACTTAATATCATCTGCATCATCATATTTTTAGGATGAAAACTTGATTCCACTTAATTCTAATTTAGGTAGATTAATCTTAATGCATTGAGGATTAGTTAATTCTACCTATATACCAACATCCAAGGTGGTACAACTTTTAATGTTTCTTAGTTTGTTAAATTTCTGAGTTATTATACTTTGATGATTAGATTACGAATTCAGATGCTAATCAATCCATTATCTTATTTCAACTGATTTATTTCTGCTGGCATAACTTTCATCTTCAGATTAATATTGGCTCTCAATGCATTGAATTCTATCCTTCCATATATTACTTGAGACTTAACTAGGAGGAGCACTTGGTTTTTATTCATTTTAATAGATGTTGAAATTCTAAATAGAAAGCTTTTTATCAGTTCCGCCTGTTTTAACTTGAGTTTATTTTTCTGTAGATTATGATTTAATATCTTTATTTGGGATCACTTGATCTAGCATCTCCTTTATACTATTGATTCGAGTCATTATGTGATCTTTATGCCCACTATCTTCTTTTTATTCTGAATAGCATTTTTAATTGAATTTTTATCTCTACTAATTCTTTAACTAATTAAATGATTCTATAATCTTGTCTGCAAAATCATTAGTTGATACAGGCTATATTGATTCCTTTTGATGCTCAACTTGTTTTTAGTATTTAGTTATGATAGTAGACAATGATATCTTATTAGGTGATGGTGATAAATTCCTCTTGCTTTCTCTTGTAGTCTTCTCTCCTGATTATCTATTATATAGGAACTCCATTAAATTTCTTGACTTTCTCTCTTAAGGCCTCTCTTATGTTGAGGATCTCTATTTGTTATCGTTAAAGACTTTAATCAATTTTTCTTTCTCTTATCTCCAATTCAATTATTTAGATTTTTATTGCTGGACTTATTTCACTTGATCTGATATGATGTTGGAGAAGAGGGCTAATGAAATATTCATATTCAAATTAACGTTAAAAAAAATATATATATATAATATGGGAGAAAATTTGGAATCATAGACGACAATCGCCACATAAGGTATTAACCAAGCTCTCAAGAATCCCTTTTAGGCCATATTAAAGAAGACTCTCAAAGTAGACGAAGAGCTCGAGAGACTTTCATAAGGGACCTTCTATAATCCATTTGATGTTCTATATCTCGGAATGGAAGCCAGCAATGATGATATAAAGAAAATGTACAGAATGTTCAGTTTAATATTGCATCCAGATAGGTGTAAGGAAACTAGAGCAACAGAATGTTGGCATATAGTTGAATAAGCATATAAAACATTGATTGATGATGAAAAAAGGAAAGTCTATGTTCGAATCATGAGGGAGGCTAGAGAGAAGACAGAATATGAAAGATAGAAGGAGAATAAGAAACGTGTTAAATAAGGAGTTAATACATTGCCTCGTAATTTAAAATATTTTATTATAGCTGACACATTTGAAAGTGAGTATTAGAAATAATGCAAGAATCTATTTTCGGAAATTGAAGATAGAAAATAACACATGATACGACTTGAATCGTCCTAAAAGAGATATAAACTAGATGAATATGAGAGAAGAAAAATGTTAGAATAATACAAAGTCCTAACTGAGGAAGAGTGGGAGAAAACAAGAGATGATAGAGTAAATAAATGGAGGAATTTCTCAAATTAGAAAACAGCTATAGGTACTAAAAACTCAAATAAGGTATGTATATATATAATAAAAAAAGGGCATTAGACCACCATAAGAGAAAATGGAAGTGAGAAATGATCAAACATACAAAAAGGGAGAATAGAGAATTGATGTTGATAAAAAATGATTTTTATAAATGAGTGACAATCTTAAAAGATTGTTGAATTAAATATATTTCAGTGATCTAACTTTTGAAGAGATAAAGGCACCATTAGAGGAAATATTTCGAAATGAGATCCAGATATTTGATATACTACGCTAGTAGATTAAAAGTTACGTTGATTCGAGATTGCAATGTGAAATGATTATAGAGACAGCATGGGAAGCATTAGAAGATCTTTAAACTAAATAGAAAGAGATTGAAAAAGTAGTCTCTTACTACTCTAAATGTTAGAAGAGGGATTTAAGTAAATTTAATTCAAAGGAATTCCACGATTAATACTTTCTTGAAGCATCATCAAAATATGAACTACATAGTAAAATGTGTAAGTTCTTAGGAGTAAAGAATAGAACATTTTCAAGTGAACTCTTAAAATAGGCATATGATAAATTGAAAGATTAATAAAAGAGAGAATTAATGGCAATTTATAAAAGAGAAAGAGATTCATTATAATAATCTGCTTAGATAAAATTAAACAAATTTGATAAAGAATAAATAAAGAAAAGAATGACTACTATAAATACTTAAATTGAAGACCTTTTGCTAGATGAAGAAGTAAGAGAATTTGAAAGAAAATTAGAAATGTTATTTTAAAATACTTTTAGAATAAATCCTGTATAGGGTAGAAAGTTTTGAATTTTATTATTATTTTTTGAATTTTTATTTCTTTAATAAATCAATCTAATCTCCAATCTATTGGTTCTTTGCCATTTTCTTATAGATATTTGTTACACTTAGAAAAATGCTCTATAATTTAATTTATTAAAAATTACCTGAATCGAAAAATCCATTACTAGCAGACAATGGTGATGGATGAACTGTCTTCAATATGTGATGTTTCTTAGCATCAACCTTCTAAGCCTTCTTTTACGCTGGCAATCCCCACAATAGAAATACTATTCCACTTAATTATTCATCTATTAGCCTAATTACGGCATCTGTAAATTTTGTCCATCCACAATCTTTATGTGAATTAGACTTTCCCTTCTCCACAGTTAAGACAGTATTCAATAGGAAGACACCCTATGTTGCCCATTTAGTCAAATCTCCATGATTTGGTGTCTTAAATCCTTGTATATCTTTTTCTAATAATTTATAAATATTCTTCAAGCTTGGCGGTATTTTAGTCTAAGTTCTAGGTACTGAAAAACACAATCCCATAGCTTCATTATCATTTATGTATGGATCTTATCCAACAATGACAACTTTAATTTTATTAATTGGAGTTAATAAGAATGCATTAAATATCTAATGAAAGGGTGGGTAACATGTTTTATCATTATATTCCTTCTTTATATAATCATAAACGCCACTAAGTTATGCTCTTTAAGCATGTAATGGTTTAGCCCAACTTGCTAAACCTTCATAAAAATCATCAAATGGAATAATTCCTTGTTCAGGTTGCTGAGATTATTTTTTTAAATTACTTTGTATTCTTAATTTTCCTCCTTCTTCTCAGACTATTTTGAAGGTTTATTTGACTTGAAGAACTAATCAATTTTGGATTTTGAAGTCTTCGCTTTAGACATTTTAATAAAATTTTTTTAATTATATATATTCTTTTTTTTTAAAAAATAAAATAATCAATAATAAAATGTATTTTTCATTTTAGAACTAATCTCTTCTTCTTCTTTTAAATGTTATCTAATTTAAAACAAAAAATTACTTGAAAAGTGACAACTTTTTATTTAATAAATTATAAATCTTTAATTTTTTCTTTATGATACTTTCTAAATTTTACACATAAGTATCAACATCATAGTCAACAATTCCTACTCCCTATATACTTTAAATCAATTCACTTTCTTATGTTAGAATCTTAGCATCTTCCTAAAAAAGATTTGTGGAAATAAATTACTTTAATCGCTGCCATATGAATATTAAGAATTTCATCTTATTCTTCAAGGATTGTATTAACTTTTTCATGGAAATCAAAGAATTCGTTATTTTCTTCAATTTTCTCTTATTTCATCATTGTCTCCTTCATACATCTAACGTCGTCCTTGACTAATAAATAGGAACTAAGATACCATTCTTCTTTCTTTATTACTATTATAGTAATTCTTCCTAGTCTTCACTATCTGATTCCTTATCATTATGACCACTATTTAATCTTTTAGATGGAGGAGGTTTAGATTAGGGGACTGGCTATGATTTGGGTTTACCATCCTTTGGTGGAATCTTTGCTAGTTATGAATTATTGTCATTTCTGTTTTAATTTTGTAATGGTTATTAGTTTAAGTTTTAATTTTAGTTTTAATTTTATTAAAGTTGGTTTTGATTTTAAGCCTAAACTTATCTCTCAATTTTAGGCAATTACAATTTCTGTTAAATGAAATCTTCTGCAGGAGCATCCCTCTCTTCTGCCAATATTTTGGGTTAATTAGTTTTATCTTTCAATCTATCAGCATATCTCAAAGTATTGAGTGTATGGTCTGCTGAACTGCTTCCTGGACTTACACATGCAATCATAACAATTCTAGATTTATTGCTTTTTGTAAGGAAAGAGTCTCTCAATACTAATGTAAGCTTAGATGCTCTAAATGGAACATGCCCTTAAGCTGAATCCATAGCTCTAATGCATTCTTTTAATGCTAATAAACTTTTATTTATTTCTGCTCCCTCCATTCTTCTCTACCTATTGTTAGATTGCGTATCTTATGCTCTCTCAGATCCTGCAAGATCTACCAAGATCAATTTTCCTTGTTCCTACTAACCATTTTTTATAACTAATTGAATTATCGCATGACTTCTCGAAGATGTATCATTAGCTACAGTTGCGTGAGTTGTCCTAATTGAATGACCATACTCCATCAATTAATATAGTTCCTATTAAGTATCAGCCTATTTCTCCATTAACCCCTAAATTTGAATATTATTATTTTTATCTTCTAATATTTGTAATGGATTTTTATTATTTAACAAATCATAGCATTTTCCTGAATAAATTTCAAAAAAAGACATCCACATTTTAAATTACGGATACCTTTACAATAATTGATAAAGATCTGTAACCATCAATTCTTAGATGTTCTGGGAAAATATTTGTTAAATAAAATACCTTCATTGTGTAGGTTTTTCCTGACCCAGTCTATCCGTAAGCAAAACATGTTACAACACCCTAAGAAACAAGTAAATCAAGTATAGGCCTTAAAGCATTGACATAAATATCTCCACCTTCTTCCATCTCACTAAATGTGTTATCAAATTAAAAAGTATGATTCTCAACATATTTTGTAATTCCATCCACCTTAAATTTAGGCTCATGAACCCTTATCATAGGATTAGAGCATGATACTGCATCTATTTCACCACCCTATTCCTCCTTTTTGAAAATTGGTCTTTTTCTCACACACACACAAAGCTTAATTTACTCTGTTGATTGATGCTCTTAAATCAACCCTTCCTTAAGTCGTGATTTCTCTATCATCAATTCAAAATCTAAATCAACATTCTTGCCTTATTATTAATTAAATTCCTCCCTTTCTAATTTCTACCTCTTCATCTCTTCCATTTTATTTCTCCTCTCCTCCCTCTTCAATTCCATTTGTTTGATATTATCAACAACTGATCCTTTAGGTTTTTCAACAACAATCTACTGAGGTTTTTGAACGACCTATTATTCATGTTCAGGTGAAATACCTTTACAAAAATACAATTTAAATACCATTTGCTTTCTTAAGTCTATCTAGTTTTTCTTATTTAGTGCCATAAACTCCCAAACCTCTAGCCTTTAATTAAACAACTATTTCCTCATCTGAAAGTTTATTTAAAACCTACTCCTTCTTTTATAACTCACTCTAACGCTTTGCTTATAAACGATCTAATTTTTGGAATTCAAAAATACCCTTCTCTTTTTGTGCTTATAACGAGAGTGGTTGCTTTTAAGGCTGCATTATTTATAAAATTATTTAAAATTCAAATATCACTCATAATAAAATCTATGGATCAATATTCCTAATAAGGCTTTTTTTTTGGGTTTTAAATAATAAATACCTGTAAATACACCAACCAATATAACATTAGCATACCAATCACTCTCTGTAGGTTAATAGGTAACTAAGATAGAATCATTTTCATTCCTCTTCCCCGATTCAGTGAACCATATTCTTCCTTCTATTCTCTTTTATTCAGCTCTTAATTCAATAGGATAGGAATCAAATTCAAATACCAAGGTTTCTGATGATTAATTCTATAAATTATTTAAAAAATTTAAAATAATAAAATGTTACATAAATATCCCTAACAATTGGCTAGATATTAAAATCTATTTAATAAGAGGGCTTTTAATAGAATTTGATAGTAACATAATCTTATTATTTCTCTGCTCCTAAATCAATCTTTTTGGTTGGTATATGAACATTCCTAATGAAATGTTAATTTATTCTTTCATTTATTTTATAATGATCTGAAGTTGCAGTAACATCTAATTCTATATATTTTGGCATCCTAGACCCATATTCATTAAAAAGTGGTTCAATAAGACACTCAAAAGGCTTGACTGAGACTACTTTAAACCATTCTTTATTTGATAATATTTTGCATTAAAATTGAGCATTAAATGATATTGCATCATTTAATTTAGGAAATGAAAAGGTTATATTCATGATGTTACCAAAATATGAGACCTAATATTCAAGTCTCTCTGGTTTCACTACATTTACATACGCTTAATGCTATCCAAATTTATCATGGTATTCAATCAAACATTTGTTTAATCGATTAATTGTAAGTTAAGTATGTTGAACATATCCACAATCTGACTCCCATCTTCCATTTTGATCTTCACTTTCAGAGCTTAGATTGATGGTACTTTCGACATAAACATCTACTCCATCAGGATATATAAACTATCCAACATTAACAAACAAATAATCCTCAATATTTTGATATATAATTTTTATAATAGACTAACCAGACTCTAATTTTGCCTTGATTGTTACAAAATATCCATCAACCGAAACCTCAACGATAGGTCGATAAACAATAAATATCTTAAACTCTGGGTTTAGAACTTTTTCAAATGCTCTACCTTCCTGATTTAATAAAAAAAGTTCTATTGTAATTGATTCTTATTTTTTAATAAACACCTTAGGTTGGATATACACCTAAAATGGTTACTATACTTGAAATAGGACTAACTAATCATTATATTCTAATGTTTAAATTTCTTTAGACTACTCAGACGTAAATATAGAGTCTTATCTTAGAGTTATCTATTTGCCTTTAATTAACTTAGCACCCGAAATAGATTTATATTCTGAGTATTAGGGCAGCAATATTGGTCCTTACCAAATGGTTTATTAGTTTGGGAATATCTACTATGGTATCTTATCTTTAATAACATCAATCCACACCTCGCTTCTTAACAAGCCGACTTCTAATTTTACTACCTGACTTTTTGTTACAACAATTTCTGTAAAAAATTAATTTAGTTCTGAAATATGCTAATCTGCTAGTTACCACTTATAATTTAGATTACAAATGCCAACATATAATCTAATATCATTATAATATAATTGAGAGATTAATTTAATTTAAGCACCCTACTAAACTGCCCGATTTCCAAATAATATTTGCACTCTATTAGGTGTAACTAAAAATGTACGTATTTTAGTAACCTAGACAATTTCTTTTTGATTTGTAATTTCAAGATCTAAGTCAAACTCCTTATCATAAGTGTCCTAAGTAAAAAATCTAATAGTATTATTGAATATTTGAGTTTTTACGAAAGTCTAATTACTAATCACCTTATATTCTAGGGTATTAACTAATTAAGGAAGCTATATTTCTGTCACACAATTCACTTGAACATACAGAGGTTCAAATTTATATGGTTCAAAATTATAAAACAACAAAGTATTACTTTCAACACTTTTATACGTGAAACTGATTTGTACAACTCCTTACTTTAAGGCCTTGATCTTAATTTAATCATCAATCTTAACCAAGCCAACCAAATCATTTAACCTTGTAATTTGGAACTTATCATGATCTTCAACACTTAATGATTTATCATGAATTAATATCTCAAGATCATATTACTCTCCTACTACCAAATATTATTTAGCCAAAACTACTCTTACTTAACTCAGTCTTTTAGTTTATAACTAATGTTCTTTTTATATTTCCATAATATTATCGATGATCTTGATATTGTGCTAATAATTTTTTGGATCTATTTAAATTACTCTAGTTTTGCAAATCACTGGCTATTAATCCACAAAACAAGAGAAATCCCCTGATCCATCTATGATATTAATCTAATCCTTTTATCCAATAACTAATTCATTATGTTATATAGATAGATCATAATAGACATCTAATTCGTTTAAAGTCTTTATATATTTAACTGACGATATTAAATTGTCATTCTGATATTTAGATTTAACAAATAATTAAACCTTTTACATCTTCTATTTAACTACTAGTTAATTATTAATTATTTCTAAAGGTGAAATCGGATCTAAATCAACCTTCAATCCACTTATAGATACAAATGTGTGACCCTGCTAATCCAACCCAACCACTTAAAAACTTTGAGCAATTTTTCCATTAATCCAAGTGATGATTTTATTCTTATGCGAGATCCTCAACTCTGTTGGATTCTCACAATATTATAATACTGATAATTATCCTTATTTTGGAAACCTTAATTATTTATCTGCCTTATTTTGTCTAATCACTTAAACAGTTTAAACTTGAGTTTCTCCTGAACATGATAATAATTCTGGTCTAGTTTACTATAAATCCCAATCTTAAGGCCCACCATTGAGAGGCAGCTCAAATTTTGAATTAAGAGACATATAGACAATCTAATATGGTGAAGATAGATATGATATTCCAAAAATTTCCATTTTCTCCAAGAAATTAAAAACACTAATTTCGATCACCTACCGTCCCAACTTTTTAGGTCTAATATTGTAACCAACACACACTTCATCAATTATAGGGTTATCGATATCAGTAATATTAACATCGATCTATCCTGTTATTTTTAAATTCAATGAGTTGCAATAATCGTAATAGTATTTTTATTGATTCAAATATCCATATGCTCCAAAGTAAACAAACTCAGACTATTCGATATACATTTCTTTCTTCTATTCATACACTTGCAAGCCAGCAGGGTTGAATATTCTTACATTAAATTTAAATGTTATTTCATGGTTATTTTCATCTCTTAATTCCATTAATTCTTCCCCTTCTCGATCAAAATGAATCTTTCCAGTAATTAATCTAGAGTAAAGAGATGTTGATCCTAATGCTATATGTCCAGATCCTCCCACTACATCTTAAACTGATATAACTTCTCCAGCTGGAACATTTAAATAATTTTTATTTCCCAACTTCTTCCAAACTAAAGGATTCACAAACTTTAAATTAAAAGTCTTTTATAAATTTCCATTTGTCAGAGTTAATTTAACCAAATCTGCATCAGACTTAATTATAAAATTTTTATGAATATCAGGTAATGTTGATATTATAAATTGATCCTAAGTTCTAATTTCCTCTCCATTCTACCCCAAATAAATGGGTATAATAATGTAGCTTGTATTTTTAAGTAAATAATCTGATCTGACTTCATGATTTATGGGATCAAAAAATAAATTAGTATTTCTATATTTCTCTTCTAAAAATTTAACAGAAATTGATTAAGGCACTAACACATTTACGATGATAGAAGTTTCAGGATGTTCATATAATTTACTTTTGACCTCAATCTTTTATCCAAATACCGGATTTGTTGTAGTTAATTGATTCTCATTAAGTTTTAGATTTGATTTCCATAAGAAGTTGTTGTCTGGTAATTATATTTCTTTTGATATATTTATAAAAATACCATTCGCTAATTGTTTTGTTTTGAAAAGGCTAAATAATCCAAATTTGTAGGTTGAGGATGTAGGTAAATTAATCGTACTAAAAAATGGAAATATTTGAAGATTTTCACAAATTTTAAATTCTGCCTAAGTAAAGATATCTCCTCTTGATATATCACCATGATTATATACTACAGACACTGTTGTCTTTCCCGTCTTAATTCCCTTTACTAATAGAAAATCTGATTGGGATAAATTTCTCTGAGTATTTTATACATTCGCTTAATCATATGTTAAAACCTGAAGCATTTAATCGTCTATCTACCATATTAGTGGTACACCTTCTAGGGTTGAAAATGTATTTCTATCTAAATCTTATCCTTCAACCCGAAGCTCCTCAATTGAATCCAAATCAATGTATTTATCTCTTGTTCTAATTTCTATTTTGTGTATAGCTGAAATGGTTGCCTCAACATTTAATTTCTCTCCATTTTCTAAAATAATAAATTTATTTTTACTTATGTTGATGGCTTATATGTTAATGGCATGCTAGTAAGGTTGATTAGTATTTAGAATAATCTTACACTGACTTTCTGTTCCATCATTATTATAATCAACTCTCAAAATATCGGGATTAGATGAAACCCAATTAAATTATCCATTATAAGCTTTGACTACAAAATATATCTATTATTTTCTAAAATTCGAAACAATGGGTAATCTAACATTAGTAACACTTAATTTATTAGCTATGAGTAGCTAAACCAAGCATATAAGTATTAAGGTGGCGCCTAAATTCATTTATTTATTGAATAAAAAAAAAATGATATAAAATAAAGAACAAAAAAAACATTTTTATTTTCATTTATCATTATGTTTAGCATTAACTCTAAATAATTTACAATGTTATGACATGCTTGGCTACCGTGAAGAATTTACTATTTATGGTCGCTGTATTGGACTATTACGTACAGACTATGAGTAGAGAGATTTTGTATGGCTTTATCTATCTTCACCTTTTTCAAATTATTAAATTTTATTCTTTATTTCTGACCCCAATTCTATGTTCATCTTATAGAGTATCTGATGATTCTATTAGATATCATGATTATATTTTTCAAACTTCTAACTTAAATTTTTAATTTCTGAATGGATGGATTCATTTGATGTTTATTTTAAAACTCGTATGAGCTATTCTTATTCCTCCTTCTAAGCTTATCGCATATCTTCAATTATTAAAAGGGCCTAAATTATATCTAACGGATCTGAATCTACACCAATAGTCATTAATTCTTGATAATCTAATGATAGATGCTAAACAACTAATTTCCAATACTTGAGGAGCTCTTCTTGGATCTCTTCAAAGCGAGTCTTTTGGTTAAAAGAAAAAAAAAATAATTTTGTTAAAAAAAACACAAATACCTTATAATGGGAATCTGCTGTTTCATTCATAAATTTAATATATCATCAAAATAAGGGTGATGCAAAGCTTCAGAAGCATTTATACGCTCAATAGGATCAATTTAAAGCATCTATTTAACAAGGGTCTTTGCCATGGGGGACAAGTTAACATTAAACCACTAACTCTTGAATTGTGGGAATTTGGGAGAATAATATGGCTACAGATTAAATGATTTCCAATCAGTAGGTGTGCCCAACAATCGAAATATTTTGAATAGCTAATCTATTTCTGATGTCCCAGTAAATAAAGGAAATCCAGTTACCATCTCATAGAAAATACACCCAATAGACCATATATCTAATTGTGAGGAATATTTGAAATTTCCCAACAACAACTCTGGAGCCCTATACCAGAGAGTTTAAACCTCCTTTGTGTGAGTCCTATCTATTGGATGTCCAAATGGTTTAGCTAATCCAAAATCCCCCAGAATTGCCTAATTCCTATTTGAAATAAGTATGTTGGCGGGCTTAATATCACGATGAAATATAGATCTCTTATGCAATTGTTCGACACCCTTAAGAATTTGATACATAAAAAGTTTAGCTTAACCTTCACCTATGGCTTTTCTATCCAAAATACTTTTTAAATCATCTTGAATGAACTCCAATACTATGATAGCTTTTGTTGAGCTAAAAATTACTTCGCGCATCCTAAAGATGTTTATAAAATTACTATATGATATGTGGTATGCCTTTCATTATTTTTAGTATGCCCATTTCTCTTAAAGTAGTTGAATGAATTCCATTTTTTTCATCATCTTCATCTGATTAAGAAAATTTAAGTGCAACATCCTATTTCAAAATTGTTTTATTTTTTTTACATCTTTTGTAATAATATGATGAGCTTTATATACAGTACCATATGAACCTTAACCTATAAGGTATTCAATTTTATAATCCCCAATAATTTCAGGCATATTTTGACTTTACTACATTTTTTCTTATGTGTTTTTTTAAAAAAAAATTAAAATAGTACAAAAAAAATTATATTAATTATTATATAATATTAAAAAAATATGGATAATACAAAGCCTCCTATAGTCCTTCCTATATCTGGTGAACCTTGTTCACTTTTTGATGATGAATGTTTACCATATAAACCTCCTAGAGAAGAATAATATTTATCAAAAATTAAATAAAGCTATCCACACAGATTATAAAAACTACATTCAGAGTTATAGAGTTATTTTGAAAAGCTTGGAAAATATTGATTTTTTTATATATATAAAAAAAAAAATGTTTATTAATATAGACGCCCTTTAAACTAGAAATGAAGCAGATAAAAGCATAATCTATAGTATGATATCTATACAATAGATTTGATTAATAAGATCGACTCATTATAGAATTATGAACATATAGTAGAACCTTAATTAGAATTTATATAATTAAAAGAAGGTACATATGATGTTGGAGAATATGTATATATAAATTTAGAAGGCATAACATAATCTATTAAACCATCTATAATAACAAATAATTTTAGAGTTCATTAAATTGCATCATTTAGTATTTATTTTAATAATATATTAGTTCGTTTTAAAAAGGATGTAATAAACTAAATAGAAGAAATCAAAAGCTAACACTAAAGAGAGATTAAGATTAATTTTTTTTGTCGAAGTGGATTTTTTTCAAGTTTATCATTAAGATAATTAAGATCACTTATTGATATGATAGGTGAATCTAAATATCATTATGGTACTAACTTGACTAAATTAAATAGGAAGGAAATAATGTTCATTAAATAGGGGTATTTATTGTTTAAAAATTATAGGACTGTATTATTGAGAACGACAAAAAGACCCTATAAATAAATGTAACTATTTTTGAAAATTAGAGAGCTATCATCAATGAGGGAGATGTTTGTGGTGAACAACAGATAGCTGATGAGAATGAATTCATAAACTTCCAATTAAGACAATCTATGTAATATGAAGCAATTGTAAATAGTGAGTAATTATTAGTTTACACTATCAAACTTGATGAATTACTACCGAAATTAAATTAAGAAGATATAAAGGTATGTTGATTTAAAAATAAAAAAAGAAATTCTTATAAAATAAGCTAAATTAGAGGAATCAGAAGATTAAGGATCTGCAAAATTATACAGTCTAAGAGAATAGTGAACCAGAAAAACCAAGACTTAAAATACTGATACTAGATGAGATAGAATAAAACTCCACTAAGGCTTATAAGAATTAATAGAAATATTTTGATAACTTAAAATAACTAGAGACTAAGGCATTTCAATAATTTTAAACCATATTCCAAAAGATGGATTAATCATTTTCAAGAACTAAGAATTATTATTGCTAAAGAAAATTACCAACAGATAAATTATTTTATTAAGCATTCATGACTACTTCGGTTAAAAAATAATAATGCATTCGCTAATCATATCGAAGAACTAATACATCATCTTTACGAAAATCGCCAACAAGAATATCGAATAATGTGGAAAGTGTGTCATTTTGTTAAAGATCTAAACTATTTACAAGACAATACAGATCAAGGAGTTTTAATGAATGATTATCAAAAGAGTTAATATATTTATTATATGCTTTTTTCTGAAGCCTCCTTAAATCTCATAAATAGTTATTTCTAGACTTCTTCTTTTAATTGTTTTCCTGGATTATGTTTATGATCAAAGGGATCAATTATTGCTAACTAATTATCTTCATCCATATTTTTATCGAAATTAAATTATTGGGAGTGCTAATTTTCCTGAATGTGAATACTAATTTTTTGTTTCACTTTAAAGTATTCACCATCAAATGAATAATATTACCAAAATTCCTATAGGAGTTGCTCTATTCTAACATTGTTCAAATTTTAACATTTTTATTATAATTCTTAAAACAAGGGTTCTTTATAATATATCTAAATAGAAAAAAAATATAATTGATAATTTTTTTTACAAATCTAGGATCTGTTTTAAAACACTCATCATCTTCTCTGACTTTCCTTCTTACAGTTAGCATATAATCATCCTCACTCTTGTAGTCCAAAGTAGATATATAATTTTAATCTTGCAAATCTGGTAGATCATATTTTCTTTGAAGAAAGCATAGCCACATTAATATTAGTGCATAGGAAGATATTAATGGTTTATCGATTACTTTGTTTTTTTTACCCCACAGTTTTAGTAAAATTCCTCCCTAAAAATTGTTTTTATTATACCGCTTTGACTTTTTCATGTAGCAAAGAATAGCTTTTCAATAGTTTTGTGTTTATTATTCCCAAAAGATTATTCATGATAATATCAACATCTTATCCTTTATAACTAATTGTGATGAAAGGCACCCTAGCATCTCTGATAAAAACAATTTTGCATTAATTCTCAGTAATCTCTCTTAAGTTTTTAAAGATGAAATTCAAACCTGGAACTTCAGGAGTATAATGATCTGTCATAAGTGAAATATCAATATCACTGCTTGTAGTACCAAACCCATTTCCTTGAGAGCCAAAACTATGAAATTTCACGCTTGGCCATTCTGTGTCTTGAAATTTGATTTTCTTCAAACTTCCAATAACAAATTGCAACGCATTCTTAATTTTCTATTCATCTATCTTAGAGACTTCTTTGACTTTCTCCATTAGATCAATAATCATTTTAATTTTAAAATAATTCAATTTTATTTTTTGATAAATAGATGGCTGCTAGTTTGAATTTATCAAAATCCTCCGATGTTAAGTCTGATGACCTCTTACCTGGGTCATGAAGTAAATCAAAAGGATCATCTATCTAAAACAAATGCTATCTCTTTTTCTACAAACTACTGTGTATTGATATAATCAAATCATTCATATAATATTCTCCATTACTTGAAAAGAACTCCCAAAATTAGATCAACAAATGCTTTAATGGAATATTGTCAAGCTTATTCTTCATCAACTATTACTACTTTTATTTATCATCTAAAAAAAAAGTATTTACTACAAACGTCTCAGGATGCAGATTATAAGATTTATAGACTTTTCTCTTATACTTAAGTTTGAATTATTCCTAATCCAATCCCTGCTAGTAGATGGAGTCCTACAAGTTTGGGATGTTGTGTTTTTATTACAAGAAATAGATCCACATCAAAATTAGCGCATAAGAAGAGAATTTATTCTTTTGAATAAGATTCCACTACTTAGCCCATACCTTAATTAAAACTCCTCCCTACTATATAGATGGATGCAACTAAGAATAGTTATATAGCAGCTTAGTATTAATAACCCCTAAAAGGTTATTAATACTTAAATCTATATCAATCTTTTCTTATGTGTCTTCTATCGATAAGTTAGGTATTCGAGCCTTTAATGCTTCATATTTGACTAGAAATCTACTTTTAGGATTTTCTTTTTATTTTAGTATCCTTGAAATATCTCTCAACAATTAAGACTCCTCTACATATGAATTTGTGAGAATTGTAAAATCTACATCAGAGGATTTCAGGCCAAAACCATTACAAAATGACCCATAATATTGATAATAAAGTGTACATAAATTCATCTATTTAAATGGTATCTATTTTAATAATTTTATAAAATTATCCATTGATCTTTTAATTGTATCATCTTCTTATTTACGATATTATTCATAAATATTAATAAGTGGTAATTCTTACATATATATTTTTTTTGAACTAAAAAATTTGTTTGTTAAAAAAAAAATTTTTTTTTTTTTTTTTTTTACACTTTTTAATATAAAAAAAAACAATAATATATTATCAAAATTATATTCCAGCTTAGTGCATATGAAATTCTAATACTTAAGATTCTTACTATTCTAATATACCATTATGACCACATGTAAGAGGAAAGAAATTACCTAATAATCTATTAACAGGTTCCATTAATTTTTATCCAAATTCTAGAAATAAAATATTATTTACTACTCGACGATTCTTCATCTCTTTATTCTTTCATTTCAATTTAAAATACTCCACTTTATGATTTAGCTTTTATTGCTTTCTTAAAATTCTCTCTCAATAAACGAAATTTAATAGCAATAAGTTCAAGATCATTTAAGACCTATTTTAAGATTAGGAAAATTACCATTATTTATATAGGCATATGACATGATTATTTTTCTGTCTTAATGAAATTATCAAGCTTAGTAAGAGAGGCTGAAAATTTAGAAAATCCTAGCTTCTAACATAATAGGGTTGATAATTTTTTCTAATAAATATGCTTAATAGGTAAATAAGATCCCCAAAAAAATAGTGAGAGTAAAAAATCCTAAATTTAAAAATTGAAATACTGCAAATATTTTTGCTTAATATTATTCTTCCTATTAGAATATGTCATTCAGGGAGATACCTGCTGCTTCAATCGATTCAAATATATCAAAGACTGAATTAATAAAACTATAAAGCTTCTAAGAATTCTTATCTTAGTCTGATAATTAATAGCTGAATTTTATTTACTAATTAGACGATGAGCTTACTTCCTCATCCATCGTTAAATTTGTATCCCTATCTCTGGTATCAGACATTATAACTCCTTAATTTATTTCTACAAATACCTTCTGGTGCATCACTTATTGATTTATTTGTCTCTAAAGCTAAAGATTCTTCCATTTTTTTCTTCTTCATTGATAATTCAACCATTATATTTTACACTCTAATAATAAAAATTTCTTTTAAAACCTTTTTATAGCTTCAAAAAATATTATCATATCTTGCTTAGACATCATATGCTAATTCCAAACTTCTGAATATGTATCCTTCTATTTTCCAAACATTAATTAACATTTCCATCTCCATTTTTCAAGGTATGGCTGAGTAAATTTAAACTATAACTATTTTTTTTTTAAAATAATAAAAAAAAAGAGTTATTTTTTAATAAATAAAAAAATACTTGATCTTCATGCTAAAATTGAAATTCTTTAACTAAAACTTATTTCCCTACTTCAACCTTTAATGATGATAAATAGGGTATTATTTTATCTTTAGGATCCATTGCTAATACTTTATAATATGGACATTATATATATGCTTCAGCTGAATCATAATTCCATGAAGTAATTAAATTGAACATAAATCTTGCAACTTTAGATATTCCCACTGTGGCTATTGAAGATATGCTTGAAAATGTCCTATCAGCAAATAAAAATTATGCTTTTTTTGTCTTCCCCAAATGACACGCTACCATTCCACCTAAAGATTCACCATGCAATAGAAGAGTTTACGCTTTCAAAGTATCATTAATGAAATCAACTAAAAATTCTCCATCTTTCAATAGGGCGTTAGTATTGGGGAATCCTTTACTCTCTCCATAACCTCTATAATTCCATAAAAACATATTAACATTTTTTCGAGTATAAAAATCTATCCATTCACTCTCATACATCATGTATTCATAATATCCTGCATTAGGTTAACAAAACAATACTATAGGTCCTAAATTATCTGCATCGGTTGCGTACAATAGGAGGCTGTTATAAAAAAATTATTTTAAAAAAATGATATACCAATCTATGATGCAACCATCATAGGATTTTAACTAATATTCTTAAGTTCTAAAATAGTTGGAGAGTTCTATCTTGAGCATTTCAGGAGTTCCAAATGTCCTATCTACTAACCATCTGTAACTATTCTTAAAGAAAGGTAATTCACAATAGATATCAAAAAGAAATTATTGCACCTTTTATAATTCTTAAATGGCTTCTATCTCTAATTCTCTTCCAGATTAAGGTTTTTATTCTTTTAAAAAAAAAAAAATGTGTTTTAGAAAAGTTACTTAATTTAATGAATTCGAATAAACCCTCAGGATTATCAAGATAATCTGTTAATGATCCTTCAGGCAACTATATAGACTTAAAAAGTAATTCAATTTTCTCTAAATGGGCCTTCAATACAATTTATTATTTTGAAATTGTATGTCTTTCCAATAATAAATTTAATAGTTTCGACTACATAACTTTCTTTACAGGTTGAATATCATCTACTGTTAGATTTAAATTTCTGCTTATTTTATTATCTTCATACCCTGATTATTAATTCAAACATTCTAATATCTCAATTGCATCACGAACTCGATTATTCAATCTACTTGCAATTCGTTTAGAATATATTCTTTCCATATTCCTTCTCCAAAACCAAAATGAGCCAGGAAATACAAATAATCTAGTAATATTCTTCAAGAGAACAATTATGATGAATATAAATAACTTTAAAAAAAAATAAAAAAATGTCTTACAAAATGGCCATACCAATCGAATAACCCTGAGCAAATCCAATCAATAATCGTTATTATGCCTAATACTGCTAAAACTATGATGAATAGTATCAGATTCTGCAAATTCAAGTATTTCATTTTATATTTTAAAATATAATATATATGAAATTTAATATACAAAAAATATTCATATAAAATCCTCTTAATTTTACCTTTATGGTTCCTACTATTCAGTTGACGAGATCACCTTATCTTTATCAGTTTCTAATTCTAAGACAATGTCACCCATTTGCTCATAGATATCAATTTAGGTTTGTAGCAATTATTTCATTATATTGATGGATTCTTATGAATAAGGTGTAAGTGGAATAAAATTTATTTAATCACACTTAGTTCCAAATAGGGTGAATTCTAAATATTTCATAAAAATAATTGGCACTAAAGTCTTAAACTATTAATAAACATAATAATCTATATGAGGGATCTAGCCATCAAGCCTCTATTTCAAAAATACCTTGAAAACGAGTTCATTATTAATAACTAATAATTAGAGTTATTCAATTTCATCTTTACTGCAAGAAAATTTTATCTATTGCTATTATGCTAAATTTGCTTAAGTTCTTTGAAGAATTTCTAGTGATTTAGGATATGTGCTACTCTAGAATTATGATAATAATTCTTATGGAATTTAATCTGCTCTCAATTAAATTTATTCAGTCGATCCCTTTTTTTGAAATACAAATCCATCTTAATTTTAAATTTTTGTTTTCTTAATAACAACCTCATTATCATCCATTTTTTTTCAATAATAATATTATCTATCTAAAAAAAAGTAATCTAATATAGCAAAATATTTCACATGATAATTAAAATTATAAAAAAAAAATAATATGAATAATATTCCCCTCGAAATAGCATAACAACTTCTTGATAGATTCAAGAGAATGAATGAGGAGAATTGCAACAAATTTCGATAAGATAGAATGTAGTGGAAACATGAAAAAGACAATATAAACAAATCCTAATCACAAGATATAGTAAAAGGATTAAAGAATGATGTTGTAAAATATAAACAAATAGAGTAATACCATAAATAAATTATCGAAAATCTAAAAGGGGAATTAGAGAAGAGAAATAGTCAACTATACTTATCTCAAATCGATAAGAAGACACTATCGGAATACAAATCTGGACCAAGATAGAAAATGCCGTTCCTAAGAACTCCCAAAAATGACTAACTTCATTAAACCAAATAGAGCATGGACTTTGATTCATCTGATTCCAAGATTCTGAAAGATTAAGATGGAGAAAAATAGTTGATACATCAAAAACCCTCAGATTTCAACATAGATAACAAAGATAATTATATTTTAGATCTAAATAAAAAACTAGAAAATAAAGATAATTAACTATTAGATCTCAATAAGAAACTAGAAAGTAAAATAAACGAAATTGCAGATCTCAATAAAAAACTAGATAAGAAGGATCAAGAAATATAAGAACATAATAAAAAATAACTATAATATTCATAAGAGAATTGTGAACTTGAAAACTATAACAAATAGCTCAATTTGGAACTTAAAGCTCTGAGAAAGAAATATGATGAAATATAATCAGAAAGAGAATAGTAAAATAAACTACAAAAAGACATATAAATGCAATTTGATTAACTTTTGTAAGGTAATTTGAGACTCAAGTAATCGATATAGGATCTTGTTGAATAAAAATAAGAAGAAAAGTATCAAACAACCTCAGTTTAACAAGAATTCGCTAAGTTATAGCTTAAGACTAAATAAATTTAATAAGCTAATGATCGATTGACTTTGGAGAATAATACCTTAAATCATCTTAAATAGTAAAAGGAAATCATACACTAAAAGTTAGAACATTAAATAGCACAATTATAGAGCGAAAAATCATTACTTTAATAAAAATATGATTAAGCCTTAATAGAATAATAGGATTTAAAACAAAAATTAATGAATAACTAAGATAATGAATTGAATACAATAATTTCTAAACTTAATCAAGAAAATGAGCAACTAAAGTAAGACTTAATATATAATAAAGACTAAAAGAATCAATTAAATTCAAAGAGTGAGGATCTATTAAAACAAATAAATCATATTGAGTATTAAGTAACATAGCAATCTAAACTGGCTAATTAGGTTGAAGATTTAAATAATATCATCGTTAAGATTGAAGAGGATAAAATTTACTTAACTAATTAAATTGAAGTTTTGAATAAGAATATCTAAATATTAGAGTTTGAAAATTAATCACTATAAGATAATGGGTTAAGATAGTAACTTGATCAGGTTTAAAAAAGTTATGATGATGGAAGATAATTATATTTCTAAGTCTAGAATCAATTAAGGGACAAAGAAGAATAAATTAAATAATTAGAATTTGAGAGAAATGAATTACGAAATCTTCTCTAACAATATTAAGAAGACATATAAGGTTTACAAGACGAAGAGACCAAACTAAAGTCTGAATTGCAGGCAACTTAATAGAAAATCGAATCCCTAGAATTATCCTGTGATTAATTGAGGAAAAATTCTTTAACCGATTTGCATCATTCAAATGAGGCCATGATTATTGAATTATAGCTATGTAAGGATAAGAATTTTCGACTCAATGAGGAAATAAATATTCTTAAAATTGAGAATCAGAAATTAAACTCTGAAATGCAAATGAACTAAGATTGGTTTTAGAATTCCTAAGGCGATCTTTAATTGGAGGTTGATGAGGCAAATAAGAAAATAAATGAATAGGAGGATGTAATAGCTTAACTTAAGTAAAAATTAAATTAATTATCTTAAGAGCATTATAGGTTGGTAGAAGAAAATAATATTAATAAGAGCCATTTAAAATCATCTTAAAATAAAATTTAAGATTTATAATTAGAGATTTAGAATCAATAAAATGAACTCACAAAGGATGACTAGAAAATAATCTATAATCTTTAGATGGAAAATCTTTAATTGGAGGAGAAATTAAATAATTCTCTAAATGAAAATTCTGTTAAGATAGGGTAAGTTGAGAATATGTTTAAATTATAATGCGTTGATCATTTAAAAAAGAATGAATAACTGAATACTGAAAATTAATAACTCAAATAAAAAAATACTTAATTAGAATAAAAAATACTAAGGACTTAAGAAGAATATGATAGATTAGAAAGGAATAAAGCTAAATAAATAAAAGAAAATAACGATCTCTAAAGTAAAATACTCTCATTAGAAAAAGATTTACAAATAAATAAACATCAAGAGTATATAACTGAATAATTAACTGATTAGGTGTAGAAGTAAAAAAATGAAATTATTTCATACTAGTAGGAAATTCAAAATCTTACTAACAAAAACGTTGAGCTGAGTAAAAAGTCTTCAGAAATAGAAATGCAATTGGATTGGGCTAATTTACTACATGAAGAAGTAACACAAGATAAGATCTAATTAGAATAAGATTTGAAACAATTATAGCAAGATATTCAAAGTTATTAGAACTAATTAATTTAATCAAATCATATAATTAAAGAATAAAAAACTCAAATTTTGCAATCTGATAAGGAATATAGTAAATCCATCGAGGAAAAAGATATACAAATAATGGAGTTAGAGTAAACGCTTTTGGATATATCAAAATAAGTTTAGCATTCAGATAAGTTGGTCTAGATTAAGAAATCTATACACCAAATTCTTAAAAATCCCAACTAGCAATATGATTCTTTGGAGGAGCTCTATTAAGGTATTATTAATGATCTTAGTTCTCTTAAATAGAAATACGCTAGTATGGAACAAGGATCGAAAGATTTGTAAAGGACTAATGTGTAATTTTAATTGAAGGTAGAGGAACTATAGAATGAGCTGACGAAGAGGGAAAAGCAAGATAGATATATGTAAGAGCTTTAGGAAAACTTGAAATATCAATAAGGTTACATAACTTAATTAGAAGATTAAATAAGACAATTATCTGAATAGTTGTTGCAGTAGGATCAATATTATTAAGAATAATTAGAATCAGTTAATAACCAATTGAGGGAAGCAAATTAAAATATACTTTATTTATAAAATAATATTCATGATGCTGAATCGTTAAAGAAGGATCAACTTACAGGAGAGTTACCAGAATAAGTTATTTCATTTTCATAACTTATTTCAAAATAAGGTATATGTATTTTATTTTAACAAAAGATTACTAACAACAACAAAAATAGAATGAATTAAGATAAAATTTAAGTGATAAATCAAATTCTTCTTGTAGATCAAGATAAGAAACTCAAGAACTTTTCAAAAAGATAAATAAGCTGTCAATTTACACAGCAAATTATATGTCTGCTAAATTAGATTTTATAAGTCTAGAGTAACAAAATGAATAATTATCAAAATCACATCCTCCATAATGATTTTATCTTAGTTTTGATTTATTTTATCTAATATTGATATTATCCATAGCTCGATCTTTATGAAGATAAATATCAATTTAGTATTAATGTTACATACGAATTTCCATTTATTTAAGTTGTTAAAATTAAAATATCCAAAAGAATTGTATTATTTAAAATGATCATTTTCTATTCATCTATATACACTTTGGGATATGATAAGCTATATTTTAGAAATATGAATTCTCAAAAAGGATATAATTTAAAGCACTCATATTATCAATATGATCAGTTCTTTAATTATTTAGTTAGCAACATTACGTTCTTTACTCTTTTTTTTTGCGGTTCTTAAGCACACATTTGAATATATGATAAAGGAATATGATTAAAGCTTTTTTCTCAAAGAATTTTTTTAACTAATATATATAATAATATAATAATTTCATTTTTATATTAATCCTCAAATATCCATTTCTCTCTTCTTAATCCATTCCTTCTTTTATTGAGTATTTAGTAAGTTTACCTATAAGGTATCTGCCTCTTGAGCTTCTTTAATATTAATAAATTTTTACTTTGATTAAATTAATCATCCTCCTTTTCAAGACCATCATGTGCTTCATCTCTATTCTAGGAGTATCCTCCTAGTCTCTATTTCATCTAATATTAGGACTTTTTAGAAGACGAACCTTACGGCTTCTAACTTCTATCAGATTAGCTAGGATCCTAAATCTATTCCTTAACAGCTTTACTATCCTATCTATAGTCTTCTATATATACCTTTAATCCTAGTTCCTCCTTATAATTGGGATATTCATGTCTAAGGGCAGATGTTCTTTTGCATAATTTTTTTGCCGCTTATCTACTCAGAACAGGATCAACTTCAATTTATCCATCTTCATTTCTATCACCCCTAGCTTCCTCAATATAGTGAAAGAAGTTTGAGTAGAACTGTTTTTCAGTTTAATTAAGGCCATCTTAATTCAGCAATCTAGCATACAAACTACCTGGATCATACTTTCTTCCTTCAGCTTAATATTAATAAACTTAGTCATTTTAGGCTGGAACCAGTCCCTATTGGCACACATTCAAATGATTCTCATATTCTCCTCGAAGTCCCTTCCAATTGCATCTAAATGGATGGTGAGGGCAATAGACCTTGAATTCATTGACTTCATTCTGAACCTATCTGTCTATTACTAGAACAAGGTTTCTATCTATGTTAACGCCACAATTAGGGCATTGACGTTTTTTTTTCATTTCTTATTCAATACAGGTCATACAATGAAGGTGACTTAAAAATTAGTAACTAATATATTTACCCACAAGGCAATTATGTAGGGCCGCTCACTATATCCTTACATACAGTACATGTATATTTAGGATGTATTTAGTCTCCATTCACAAATTAAATCTCTTTTATCGCATTCTTTTTAGACTACATTATTTTTAGAAACAAAATTTAAAATATTAAGCATTTTTTTATTTCTAAGTTAATATTTCAACAAATCCTGATGTGAGCCAAAAAATACAGATTAACCCTTGAACTAAACAATAGAAAGTAGATTATGGGATTTAAACCTATTGAGAATCTTTTGCCTTGATTTGATAATATTTTGGAAATAAATGATTGATAAGAAGAATTGATGATCCAAATTTACATATGCAAATCATAGGAGAAATTTATCGCTTGCTAAAATAAGAATATGATTATTTCCATGATAATATCACAGTTGTGAAAAACATTTCTTATATATATTAAAATTATGTTCTAATATTTATCATAATTAAAATTAATAGATAAAAAAAAATCATCAATAATGTTTATCATCAATCCAGCACAAGAAAATAGATAATTTAATAAGGAGAAGAAAAGTTTATTGTTCAGAGAGTTAGGAAAAGTTGGAGTATTTTGGGTTTTATTGAAAGGAGCTGCATGGATTTTTAAGCCTAAAAAATGATTAAATATAAATAATTATTATATATATATTTAATGCATAAACAATATGATTGTGGGTAACTTATATAAAATTAAAAAATAAAAGGTTATGCAATATGATGTTCGATGATTTGACATCATACTAAAATCACAAGAATAATGTAACATATTTTAATTACTAAAGTATTGTGTAGGCACAAGTTTCCATCCGAGTAGAGTGGAATCATCATTATAGACAATAAAAAGTATTTATTTTATAAAATTTGATATTTAGAAAATGCTAATTTATCACAAACAACGGATCTGTTATAATAAAATGATGATGAATACAAAGTTATTAGGAATAGAATCCTAGAGAGATCATAAGAGAATCATAATTTGTAATTATTTTTAATGAAACTCCTTATTTTTATCAGCTCTTAGATTTTAAATTAGGATTCCATGACTTAGTTATAGGAATCAATGAATGCTACCGTTAGAGCTGCCTTATTTGGTTAAGATGCAGAAAGAGAAATGATACTCAAAGACCTTCGAGATAGAAGTTTTAAGGAGAGAGAATATTTGAAAGATAAAGACATGATTGATAGAGAGATGAAAAAATGCAAAGACTAGAATAGAATGTAGGAGCTTAGACAAATCGGATCTGATAGAGATTTAGTTTATGAGAGATATCAAAATTACATTTAGCAATGCACACAGATTTTGAATACCAAAAGTGGTCTCTATAAAAAGGATAATACAGAGAGAGTTTTATAATTAGCAAAACTAAAAGAGTCAATAGATTAAGATCGAATGAGATTGATGGCTGCATTATTTGGAGATTACACTAAATAAAATATATCGACTAGATCAAATAATGCTTCAAGAGTAGCGGCATAGAATATATTAGAGACTTCATAGCCATTCTAGGATTAGATGTATTATTGGTAACCTCAAGAATAAGAGTATGACCCTTAATAAATCTCTAATGATATGTCATCAATAGATAGAAATGCAGATTAGGCTCGTAAAATTGCAAATGAAATAAAAATGTGGATGATTGGAATGGATCCTGCACTTTAAAAATATGTTGAAGTGAATGGAGCCAATGCCATCGAAAACATATTCTCAGATAAATAGGAAGATTACGCTAATATGAGTCCTGAATAAAAGAAACTTATTAATCTTATTGCATAAGAAACTGATGCTAAGAGGGCTCTCTCTAGATTGCCTCCAGGACCAGAATATTAATAAAAATTATAATAAGTTAATTATATTTCCTAAATCAGAGCAGAATTAGAGAGAACTGTTCAAGAATAAAAGTATTAAAAGATTAGGGAGAATTATGAATTATCCAATAAGGACCCTGATTAAGAGAGAAGACAAGCAATAAGATAAAGATTATAATTATAAATGGATAATTGGAGGGGTGAGAGGAAATACATACCGTGGGAAGGATTAGTGGCACATTGGGATTGGGTTTTGAATGTACCAAGAAAATACGAAAAATGCAGATTAACTTGGGGTATATTCTTAAGAGGAGCCACTCTACATAAACCAACGATTGTCGATGATCACATAGTAGTATCTGATAGTTTTAGATTAAATTATTGTATGTTTGGAGAAAAGAACATGGTTTACGATATAGTTCCAAATAAAGATATTATTTTAGTTATTGAGTTATAATGCTATTATTATGAGGGTGGGAGGAGGCATTTAGATATCTACGGCTGGACTGTATTAGAATTATTTGATATAAATATGAATCTTATAAGAGGTAGATTTAAATTGCCATTTTATCCAACTGGGACAAATCCCTCATAATTGGTGAGTTCTGACAAGCCCCTCAAAAGTGTTTCAAATACTATGCTGTTTTGTAGGATATCATTTCCATTTGATAACGAATATGCCAAGGATGAACCATTAAACCCTGCCCTCACTACTTAAGAATATTATTTAACTGGCATACACAGTAGAACCATAATAAAATACGATTATGAACATATCAAATAGCCTATAAGAAAGAAGGGTTACAACCCACTTGCATTTGATGAGATGTTTAATCTAAAGAAGGAAATTCCTGATGAGAAATAAGAAGAAGAAATTATCGAGGTGGAACCTGAATGGCAAATGAGAGAATTGGGAATAAATAGAAAAGGTATCTATGTGAACATCCATGAAATATTAAATTATTTTTGCAAGACTAAATCAAAAGTTAAATGTTTCTTAACTGATGTTAAGAGAGGCATTATCAAAGATGAAAAGGATTAAATATGCGCATTTGAAACAGATCCACAAGAAATGTAGGAACAGCCTAAAAAAAGCAACATATTGCAAGGGCCTTTTGTTTTTATTGAGGAAGAATATTAGTTCTTTGTCGATTTAGATACTTATGCTCATAACAATAAGGCCTGGGATGATCTATATTTAATTTTTCAGATTTTTGATGAATAAAGATTAGATGAGGAAGGTAAAGAGTCAAGTAGAAAAAAGAAAAAAACTGATAGTGGAACAGACTCAGATGAAACTGTGGAAATAAAATAAAAGGGTAGCAAATGGTATGCATTCAAGCTTTATGAAAATAATGTTATGAAAATAGGTAGGTTTGCGGAATTCATTTATGATCCTCCAATTAAAAAACCACCATTTGATCCATTAGAGTGCAAAATTTCCCCTTCATAATTGGATTTCAGTATTAATTTTTTCGACTATAACATGAATTATTTGGATGAGCAAATGGAAAAATTTAAATTATTAAGAGCACTAAAGAAGAAATAAAGAGGAGGAGGTAAAAAGAAGAAAGAAAAGAAACCTAAGCCAGAAAAAATTGTTGCATATGATTGGGAAAAATTACCAATTAGCGATAGGCCTTTTATAATTAATGAAAAATAACAATATCAAGATAGACCATTTGAAAAGGGCTACGGAATTGACTTTTACATCGATTAGGCAAGGTTTCTACCTGATAATGTCACAATCTGCAAAATCATAGTTCAATTTAAAAATACAAATCTTGAGGTTTTGTATCCTCCAAAATCTGTGCTCCCAGATGTCAAAACTGGAACCTATTCTCCCTATTTTAATTACAAATAAGAATTAAGAAGCCCACATTTTGATCCAACTATGTAGGCCTTCTTAACTATTTTAACAATCGACAACACTAACAAGGAAGTAAGAATAGCAGGCTACTGCGCTATCAATATGTTTTTGACTAAGTAAACAAAAATGTAGCCCACAAATCCCTTAGAGAGAGATGTCATTTTAATGAATGGATGTTACTAACTTCCAATTTTTTGTCAACATCCTACATTAATCAAACCATTTAATATGACAAGAGTTCAAAGACTAGATAGACTTCCTTGTTCAACCTTATTATTAAGAATCTACATGGCCCCTATGTCAGATGATGGATTCAAGCCATTATCGATGAATGATTTTAGTTAAAAGGATTGGGAGTAAAAGAAGGTTTGGTAAAGAATGCCTCCATATGGAACAGGAGTCTATAATACTTAATTTTGTCCTATTCGTGAGACCGAAAAGTTACTATATAATGTTAGAGTTATCAGAGAGGATCCTAAACAGTCAGATATTATTTAAAGATTGATGGCTTATGAAAATATTTAAAAGTAAATGACAACAGCAGAAACTTTGGGATGGTTAGATGAGAAATTAGTCAGAGATGCATATACTGACATTATAGAATTGACTTACTTTGCTAAATATAATAGATAGGTAGGATTTAAAGTGAGCTTAGATGGATTTCACAATGTTCCAAATACTGATCATCCTTATGTAGCAGTATATTCCTTGAATCCACCAGGTAAACTTTACTTAGAGGAATAAAATTAGTATGACGCGAAGGACATAATACCATGCTCATCATATAATTGGGAATCGGCTCTTGCAAGTCCTTAATTTAATGAAGGATATTTCAGATTTTAAGATGTTTAATTCGATAAATATACACATATCGTAATTGATATAAGAAGAGTGGTCATTTCATAGAGAGGTAATAAGGCTTAAGTAGAAAATATAGGATGGACAATCTTACCAATATTTACATAAAATTAATTTGTTAAATCGGGAGTTTACCAGCTTCCAGTCTTTTAAGGAGCTGTCCCAGTTGAATTTTTAAAAGAACTTTAATAAGGGGACGCATGGGAGTAAATAAATGCCAAATTATTATTGAAAGGTAGTGGAATCAAATATTTAAATTCAATGTCTACTATCATAAGGTTGTTGGATGGACATCGAGAAGGCCACTTTTAGATACCATTCGATCATTCAAGAATGATTCATTCATTTTTGCCAAAGAATAGATTATCATCTTACATATATAATGCTGGAGTTCATGATAAATTGAAGTCTGCAAAAAAACTTATTGCAATCGCTCCAAATAAGGAGTAGTTAAATGAATATAATGAAAAAGTATCGAAAGCATTTTATACTGTATTTTTTATTTATAAATTTTAAGGCTCTAAAACTTGATACAGATAATGTTAGGGATTTTAGATTAAATAATTAGGAGTAGTAAATTAATTTTGATGAATGATAAAATGAAAATATTATATATAATACTTAATTTGGTAAAATTCATAAAAATAAAATAATTTATATATGTTTTTTTTGGTTTTATTTTAAATAAAGTGATTTTATTACATAAATATAATATTTTTTATGCTCGAAATATATTAATTTTTTTTTTTTTCAGAAAATATAACCTTATCAATGAAAAATATCCTCAATAGAGTGAAAACTATTTTTATTTTTATTTATTTTTTATCTTTCTATATAAATATATATTGTTTTAAAATTTTAATTTTTATCCTAGAAAATTTTTCTGTGTTTTTTAATTTTAAAAAAAAAAATTCTATAAACTTTAATATTTTTTATTATGCACTTAAAATTTTTTCGGAATGAATCTCAGTATGAAATTTTATTTTTACCATATATTTAATTGTTACTTTTTAAATTGGTTAATCAGAAATTTTCCTTTGAAAGTTTTATTTAAAATAAGCTAGTTATGATTTTTTATAGCATCATACTTAAAATTATATGCATAATGAAACCATAATAGTTTGGCATTAATTTTTTTTATTGTTTACTTATTGGTTTTCCAATGATTTTCCCTTGAAAATTTTTGTTTTAATATTAACTATCTGTCATTTTATTATGTCTAATACTCAAATTTTGTGCCGAATATTTTGTGCCGAATAAAACTGTAATTATTATTTTATTTTTACAGTCATTATTGCCTTATCTGGGAGTTGAAATTGTTTTGTTTTTTTCTCATTGGTTTTTCACAAATGTTCCAGCTCAAAATTTTTTTGCCCCAATTGTTTTGGTTCAAATTTTCCTTTAAATTTTTCCAAGTTAAGTATCTCAAATATATCTTTTATAAAAATATCTTTGATGCAGAAAAATACTACATAAATTTTAATCAATTTTTATCAAAAAATTACACTTTTACAATTTTTTTTCTAAATTTTCTTAAAAATATTTTTCTCTTTTTTCATTGAAAATATCGTCAGCTTCAGCAATAAAATTTAATTTTAAATCTTATTATTCTGATTAGTTTAATAAGCCTACCATCTATGCTTATCTACTTTAGTTGAAATAATTCTAATTCACTACCAGATATGATTAAATATAACTATTAGTAATTTAAACCTATTTTAATCCCTCGGAGTAAAAATATTATGGATAAGCTATATAAAATTTATATAATACATAATTCTTATTTAAACCTATACAATACTTAATTTACCCCTTCTCCAATAAGTATGACTAATTGTCTAAAGATTTAGCGTCTTAGAATTATTAATTGTATTAAGTAGAATTCATACTATGAATAACAAATTATGAATTAGAGGTATAAAAATATTTTTTATCAGTAATGGAGATGTTGTCATATCTGTGATCTATTATTTAAATTAGAAATAGAGGTAATTTGATTAAAAGTTGCTTTAATAAGTACTTAGTCCTTAATTAAGTAAAAATCTGATAATTAGGATTATTGTATGTTAACGTCAATAAGATTTAAGAGTCTATAATCATTATTTGTATAAATTGCCAACTAGGTAAAGTTAAAATCATACTAGTATATGTTCCATTCATCTAATAATATAAACTAATCAGAAATAATTGAAGATTTGTATTTAGGTAAGGTATAGTTTAACTTTAGAATTGTTGAATTTTTTAATCTGTGGGCATATCCCTCTTTGTATACATAAAGTTGATCATCATGTAATCCAATAATTTGACCACTAAAATTTAAACTCTAAATGGTATAATTATAAATATTATTATTATTATTATGTACTCCTTTCGGAGGGAACAAATTAAATAAATCAATTTCTTCCCAATGTGACCTCTTTCTTTTTTTCTTCCCGAGTGAGCGCCGTCACCGAACCCACCCTCTTAGCTAATCTTCCACCAAGTCTATGCTCTAGCCACGGAAGTGCATCGTACTTTATTCACTCAGTTTTTGCTGAGAGGACCCCAATCTCATTCCTTACTTTTTTAAAGTTGGCCCTGATTCTTTTATCTTCCCTAGAATTCTGCTATCACTAGTATAGAACACACAGCAGTAAGTCTAGTTAGGAAGCCTGCCGAGAGACAAAGGGGATAAGGCTTCATCAATCTCATCCAACTGGATTTGGAGTAAAATTTAAGGGACATTCGTGGATGTCTCCTTCCAGTGAGATTCTTATTCTCACAGATTTTAGTCCTTGATAGTCATCGGGCGATGCTTGTTTGACGAATGACTACAATCCAAGATGGAGGGTGATCATCAGATGAGCGGATTCCTGGGGGTGAACAGGGTAGACAAATTCCTTTCACGCCATAGACATCAGGCCCTCCGATGAACGGTTCAAGCTAGGTCATCTTAGATAGACAGCAAGCGAACTCTCACCTCACAAGTTAATTTAATAAAAAAAAGAATTATTATAAATATAATTAAGATAATCACTCTAGAAGTTTTATAATCTATATTTGATCTCCATCATTTATGAACAGCGTATTGTAACTTTATGAATATATTTGTTCTGCTTAAATTTATATTTAGAACTTTTTATTCAATTTGAATTCGTAAACTTAAGGTTGACAAATATTGTGTTAAATTTATATTTTCTTAACAAAGCCAAATTACATATAATATTCATCTAAAGTAGCAATTTATTCCCTATTTTGATAAAATTTGATATCTAAATTACCCAATTATTGTATTTGGCCAGATACTAATATAAATATATTATCATGAATAATATTTTGAGAATTATATTAACGTAAATTTTTTAATTGTTCAATATTATGATTACCTATCTCTAACTTCTTAAATATGTCTATCCAATTATTCCTAATAATAAATTTTATAAATTTAGATAGCCAATCTGTTTCGAGTAGATAATCCTATCGTTATCAGCTGACATTAAATACAAGTAGAATGCATCTGCTCATTATTTTCTATCTTTTGGAAATCTAAAATTATAAAATAGTTTACTCGCATGTTAGCAATTAATAAATATGCTTTTATAATTAAAACCCCTAATTCTTAATTTATCTGTAATATGTCAACTATGACTTGGACACATGCAGATAGTTTGTTGATTGATTATGTTTTATCTATTTCATGCGTAACTAATGATACATATTCAAAGTTATTTATTTAATTTAATCCAACAAATGAACTATCTATTTTTGCAATATTAGTGATAGAGTTTTATATAATGGAATTGTAACTCTTTCATTTTATGCATATTCTACTTATATCAGCAATAACTAGTTTAAAAAAATTTCCAATTAGCTAGGATTTTCTTAAATATATAAATTTAGTGCTTATTCTGAGAATTTTTATATCGATTCACTAATACCACCAACACTTAGACATAATCCTATCAAGATATATTTAGTGATGTTATGGAATCATAGTAAGGGAACTATTAGTCTATAACAACAATGTAGTAAATTTCAGTGATGAATTAATTCTGACTTTTTAATATTTAATAACTTTTCTTTTAATATTTTTATTTCTGCTTCTATAATCTCTGTCTAAAATGATTGATCTACTCGCTCTTAACGATATAATAAAGCTTCTTATAAATCCTTAGCATTTCCCCTTATTTCCCTTTCAAAGATGATTCTATATATTAAGGAAGATTTAATTTCCTTTAAATTATATCATACCACAATAAATTCATATAGATGATCTCAAATTTTTCTAATATATCTTCTTAAATTATTAAATATGCTCACCAGCTTTAGTTAATTATTTATCATTTTTAGTCAATTTTCAGAGAAACACGCTATCTTTCAATTCCTTCTAATCAGGATCTCTGGATGCATTACCAGATTAAGCTATGAGTAAATCACCTAACGCATACAATTAACCATGTTTGCTGTTTAGACCTTATTGAATCATATCAAGCAATCCTTCGTATATTCTATTTTCTATATAATATTATGTGTTCAATATTAGTAATCTTGATAAGCTTTTTGCAGCCATCTTTCTTATTTCCTTATCTTGTGACTGCACTTTAATGAATGCTAAATGCAAGAACATATTTTTGTAGTATTCATCAAATGATGAATAAGAAGGCGCGATTTTCAAATAAGCATTATGTATTAATGCCAATGCAAAATTTGGTGTAAAGCATGTGTTCAATAAGGTTTCAAAAACATCATCTGTTTAATCTTAATCTAATCTTGAACAAATCCTGTCCTTATTAGTCAACTATTATAATAGAGTATCAATAACTATTTCTAAAGCGTCCTAATCAACATCAGCAAAATAATCAACCACTTCGATTTGTAATAATTCATCATTCACAATATTAATTTATTTTCTAGCAACATTAGGGACTAAATTTGAATGATCAATTTCCAAAGTAGAAACTATATTCTGATTACCTTTCTTGTATGCCCAACTAACCACTCTTGGCCTTAAATAAACTAACCCTATTCTTTAAGTTAATTTAGTTAGAAATAAATTTATTAATGTTCCTGTTATTTTTTACTTTTCAGTCAACAAAGGCAGTAAAATGTTGAGATGATATTTGAGTTCCTTACTTTATCCTGTTTTTAAAACTTCCACTAATGTCTCCAATATTCCAGTCACATAAAATGTATTTAGAATATTATCTTGTATTTACACTTGAGTCACACTCCAACTTAGGAATTCATTCAATAATTAAGTTTTCAACACATCAGATCTAGAAAATAGTTTTGATAAATATAATGCTCCCATGTTTCTTAATTTAGTTGATGATCGTAAATAGATGACACCTAAATTCAATAATTGAGCTAAAATCGTATTTTGAGTCATGAATAAATTAAAACCTTTAAAGATTTACGAATCTATAGATGATAAATTAAAAGGCACTAACACGATTATAGACAGCCACATTAAGATGATATATTTTGTTTCCCAATTCTAATTCAAATGAATTGATCTTCAAATACATAACAACGGACTCTAAATCGCTTGCTTGATGAGGACAGAATCTTGAAATGCTTCTAACACCTCTAACTTTTTGTAAAAATATAGAGAGTATCACAAAATTAGTGAAATTCATCTACAATTTCATTGTCTCTCACAGTTTTATTGACATATAACTTTACAACATCCATCAAAGGTACTAACAATTATTCCAATATATTATCCAATAATGAACTTTATTCTTAATATTTTTCAAATATTTGACATACTCTATCCTTAATCTTAATAAATGGAAAATGCAATATTTATTAGCTATCTACTTTGAAAATATATCTCTAACTAAAATACACACACATATTTCTAATGTCTTTTTAAAGATTTCAATCTCCGCTACTAATTGCTCATCTTATTATTTATTAATTAATTCCTATTCTGGTATTTGATAAACATTATGATTGTCCAATTCATCATACTGTAAGTTGTTGTATTTCTTTCTAAGATTTAAGTCCACGGACTCGTAATAATAAGCCATTTTTTATAAAAGAAATTTTTTTTAATTTATTATTCAATCAGAAATATGATGATTATTCCAATTCATCAAGCTATTGTTATACTTTAAGTTTAATCGTCTTCGTTCTAGTCTTATCCAAAAATCCTATCTTTAAATTACGCTCCTAAGTAATAGTTTATATTAAAAAGTTTCTTTTTAATTATATTTCTTATTATCTCTTTTCATATGCATGCTCTAGTGCATTTTCTTGATCTCTAAATTTCTTTATAACAGTTTCTTGTTTCTATTAGTATATCGAATATATGTTCTATTGATGTCAGTACTTTTAGATCTTAACTTCAGCTTTTGTCTTTTTTTACACTTCTTGATCAGCCTACAAAACCTACTATTGATAAAATTCAGCCTTCTTATATTCCTTCTAATTAGATAGGTATTGCATTATCTTCCTCAAATTTTAAACTTCCTTAATTATAATAATTGTAAAGAACTTAGTCGATTTTTATAATATGTCGATTAACTTATTTCATTATCTCGATGCTATCTCAATTTATCTAATTTAGACATTTTTTTATCATTTAGTTCCTACATCTAAATATAATGATCCTTCCTAACCTATTCCTCTAAATCTCTTGCTTATTATTCAATTTTTGCAATCCTCTTATTAAAGTTAGTAATAATATCATCCCGTTCCACTTAGTCTCTTATCTATTTTAACATCAGTAATTTCTATTTAAAATGGTTAGCTTCTCTAAAATCTTGATTGATCTAACAGTTTACCATATGTTACTCTACCAACTTAATAGCTTCCTCCATTTGATGATATAGATCATATAAATCTAGAGTATTTCAATGAATATCATTCTGGACATTGTGGGTATTGCGGAAAAAACAATTCAGTTAGCATAGGAATGAACTCAAGCCTATTTGAACCTGAAACTTATGAAAAGTTGATGGATAAAGGATGGCGTAGATGTGGGACTTATTATTACAAATTTGACTTTAAAACCACATGTTGCTTGGCATATACAATAAGAGCAAATGTTTTACAAAATGAATAAAAGAAAAGCCACAGAAGATAGCTAAGAGACTCTCAAATATTTTAAAAGATGACTCTTTAAAAATAAAGTAGGAAAACCTAGTAAAATAGTTTGATTTGATCGATTAAATGTCTAAACAAAAGAAGCAATAAAAATAACAAGTTGTTTAAAATACATAAAAATAAAACATCAAAGTATAATAGATTGACCCCTAAATGTTGGATAACATTAAATAAGATCTATCACTTTAGTTATAAAAAATCTAATAAAACAAACAATTATTCGCACAATCCTTTTAGAAGTATGTAGAGAAAAAATAATTTGATGCTAGTACTTTCTTTGATGTCCTTAATTTAGATTTAAATCTATAAAATGTTAAAGTCTTCTAATCATAAAACTAAGAGAAAGGTGATTATTACTCTAATTTTATTTAATGCTTGTATGGGCTCAACAAGAAGGCTCTCTTTTAAGATTATACAATTTAAAACTTTGCTCTTGACACAGCTGAATTCGTTAAATTGAATTTCTAATCAAATAAGTATAGTTATATATTAGAAACCACTGGATACCTATCAATTTTTAATTTAGAAAATTAGGATAGATTAAAAAAACATATTTAGTAAGTAAATAAGTAATCAGCTAATCTACAAAAAGAATTAGTAGAGGAGAAGCTATTATAATAGAAATAAAATATTGCAGTCATTACTAAGGATGGATTTCTAGCAAATAATTTCTGTATTGGAAACATGAGAATTGTTTTAAAGTAATATTATAATAAATATATAAAATAGGAAAGCTTAGTTTACCTAGGAATCATTTTTAGTTTACAAGAAATATTGCTATGTTATTCATGAAAAAAGTAAAGAAAGTAAAGATGGATATGATGGTTTTTTATGCCAACAGGGAACCAAATGCTCAATAGTTAAATCTTAAATTGATCCCACTAAACTTCTTTTTATAGGAAGCTACCATATGAATTATTACCTAGGTGACAGATTGATTGCAGTTGGAGTAGTTGATATCACACCTCAAGTGTTAAGCTCAGTGTATTTCTTCTATGATCCAGAATTTGAAGACTATAATTTGGGAACTTTTGGAGCCTTAGTAGAAATCGAATACATCAAAATTCTAAATTAATATTTTCCAAATTTTCAATGGTATTATTTAGGTTTCTATATACAACACTCATAAAAAATGGTTTATAAGGGAGAATACTAGCCAGCTTAGTTATTATGCCCGTAAACATACAATTGGGTTAATTTGGATGAAAATTTAAAAAAAGAAATCTCAAAAAGATAAGCTTAGAAGTAGAGATAGATAAATATATCTGATTAACCTCTAATAAATGATTAAGTTAAGAAAGATAAGGAATTTAATAATATCTAATTAAATGTTTAAGGAAAATTGATGAAACTAAATGAAATCAATTAAGAATTTGTTAAAAATCTATAAAAATATTTCGATGTAGCCTTTAGTGTGCTTGGACGGGAGCTCATGAATAAAATAATATTTGATTTATGAATTATCAATCTATTATTCTTGCCTTACATTATTTAAGATGGACACAAAAAAGATAACTATCCATAGGTACCTTATCAGCCTTGAATAAATATTAATTCTTCCCCTATTCTATTGTAAAATCTCCTTCAGTTGCATCAAATTTGAGGCTTATAATACCAAACTCTGGTGTGAAAGCTATTCCTTATTTCCAATTAATGTTCTTATCTGAATTATGGCATACCCCTAATTTATAATTTATATTTTACATCCATCAGATCTTATGATATAGAAACCATGTCCAACCATTGATAAATCTTATGAATCAAAACCTTTAAGGTTTCTTGTCTTCTAATGTGTCAAACCGATTGCAAAATTTCCTGATTTTTTTTTATCAACAAGTTGAGATTATGATAATCCTTTAGATTCAACTTCAGTTATTTCTAACTTTATTTCATATCTAGCTCCTTTCGACATATTTTAACCAACACATGCAAATGAATATCCAATAAAAGATGCTAAAATGTTTTTAATTTTTATATATACTTTATGCTTAGACAGTTTTTTTATCTGTAGAAACTAAATAAATATCTGCCTTTAAATTATCACTCCATTAGAATTTTTAATGCTATAATATGCTAACTGCTAGATCTAGGTTTGAAGGTTTAAGCATATTAGATAATTCACTCTTAATGGAATTCATTTTAGAATCGATTGATTAGTAAACAGTTCCATATTTTTAAATTTTCTCTAATTGGAATTCAACTACACCTTTAACTAAATCTGCAGATATTTCTTTTGTATTTTCAGTCTTTTTAACAGACCAGACATAATTTAATATTTGTTCTAAACTTGGCATTTTTCTAAAATTTTATATTTCATTACTTCACTTCATTGATTTCAAAAAGATCTAACTATTCTTTGAGGGTTTTAACTAATTTAGTGATGGAATCTTTTAATTTTTTCTCCTCATTAACTATTTTTTCCATCTATTTCACATCTGCATCAACAAACTTTTGATTAACATAAAGTTTAAAGTCTTTGAATTGAATTAATGTATGATTCTTATCACTATGTTTAGGAACCTCAGATAAAGATTATATCAATCTACTTTAGGAGTTACATTTGTCATGAACACAATACAAAATTTAATCCATTAATAATTTAATATTTTTTATATAAATTCATATTATTATTATTATTATTATTATTTGCCCGATTAAGGGGATAATTATACACAATAAAGATAAATCATTCATTCATTCAGTTTATCTCAAGGTACAACTATCCGTATTGTGACACCTTGGCAGTTTATAATTTATTTGAGTGGGTGGTGTCATTTCCCCCTCAATTAGGTGACTTATTAAATCACCTCTCTCAATAGAATCTTCTGCCTGGGAACCTTCCAGGAAAGAAAGGTATCCCTCCTGCTTGAGCATAATCCCATCCTCCATAAGCTCCACTTGGGCCCCTTCTAGAGGATTGAGCTAAGCTACCTCTTTCTACAAAATTTTTTTTGTTGGCGCTTTTTATCATTACCGCGCAATCAGATCCTCTACAATATATCATAACCTTCTGCTCTATTTTTTTGTCACCAAAATCCCTGTATCTCCCTGTTCTAGAGTTGAACAGGACTATACGATGCTTAGTAACCTTTGATAAGGTCTCTACAATACAGTGATTCCATTTCCCTTATACAATAAGACCCAACTCATCCATCTTATTGTTCTTATCTAGTTGTTCGACCAGAGAGGTCTTTATCTCCTGCTCATTAATTCTGGTTTATCCAGCAATTATAGCATAGATGGACTAGACCTCCATTCCCTTTTTTCTTTCCTCCTTTTTACCATCATTATGATGGACAATATCATTCTTTATTGTCTTTGACTTCAACTTTGACTTCAGCGGTATCCGTATGCAATCGATCTACACATTCGTGTACTTATTCAAGCTCTTACTAAAGCTTACGTAATTACATGTCACTCGATTTACCCCATTCTAATAAATCGACCATCATTTTCTGAACAGTCTACATAAATAAATAAGTTTATTCAAGGACTTTGCTAATACTAGAGCTCCCTAAACCTTGGAATAGTTATTCCAATTCTTTCTTTGACATGGTGCATCCAATAAGTGTTGTATCCTTTTACTAGTCTTAGGATACCCGTGGCCTGCTTCTATCCAAATTGCTTTGAATGAAATCATATTTGTATTTTCTAGATTCCTACGTTGCAAACTGTTCTCTCTTAGCCGCCACTAATTCCGCCATTTATATAAAAAAAATAAAATAATTCATATTAGTCATCCTTTTTCTATTTAAAAATAAAATTAAAGGTTCTTTTATAACAACAACTCATTTGTAATTTTAGTTTTAGAATAGAAATCCTTAGTTTATAGTTTATATTTACAAGAGGGATCTAATTGACTCAAACGCATAGATCTATGCTAATATTCTATTGATTGGTTACAAAAATTTACATCTTGGTTATGTGTTAATAAATTTTAGAACTTTACCTACGTATTTATAAAGTATTGATTATTATTAAAAATAATTTCTGCTGTTGTTGTTATTCATATATCTTAAATTTTATTCTCATTCATCTAAACATCAAATATATTTCTTAGAAAAGAATTTCATTAGAATCATTAAAATTAAATAAATATTATCGTTTAATTTTTACTATTTTTCAAAATAAACAAAAATATTATCCATATGAAACCAGCATCGTTAAATACATTGCCTCCTGGCTTAAATGGAGGAGACTTTGGTACCTTTAAAATAACTCTACAGAAAGCAACCTGGGTTTAAGATTCAAATCCATAACAAAAATTAGTTTATAAATTTAAATTTTGGGGATAAGACAATGATATGCTGATAAAAGCATTCAACTTCAACGTTAATTAACCTAACTAGATCACATTTGATATTAGAATACCAATAACAGGATTTCATGTCTATTTGAATGATATGTTATAATTGAAGATGATACTTGGCGATTAAGATGATGTAAAAAAGTAATATGGGCATATTTCAATAAATTTTAGCAGACACTTATAGAGGGATTTATCAAAAAATTAAATGTTTCATAATATATCAGGTTTATATCCAGTTTATAAATCAATACCTGGTAAAGATGATAATCAAGATTTCCGATTAGGCTACTAATAAATAGATATTGATTGCAATTTCATCCTGATACAAAAATAAATTGAATTGTGTAAATAGTTGAAGTTAGACAAGATAGTTGATAATCAATAACAACTTTTATAGAAGGAAAACAAAAGAAAGAAGGAAATGGTTAAATCAGAAGAAAAAGGTGTTCAATACCCATAACCAAATATAATATTTCCAACAGAAAACGAAAAATGGATGGAATAACCTTCTGATGAGAAATTGAAACACACTTTATTTGCTCAAAACCCATTTCAGAAATAAGTTGAATTAGCACCTGTTTATTAGAAAGACAAATATATTGGAAATGATGGTCTGAAATTGTAATAAGAATTTAAAATATAGAATAACTAAGTAAATGAATCTGAGTTAAAAATTTAAAATGTCGATAAGACATTTAAATTTTAAAATGAGACTATGGATGAAAGAATTAATAGCTTCCATTGTTAATATTGAAGATAGAATAATCAAAATTTAAATTAGAGTTCCTCTCCTTATAAAGAGCTAGAGCAACTTCAAGAATCAGGATAAAAAAATAGTAAGAAGTAATCTGATCTAAGTCCTAATAAAGCAGAATATCCTCCAATGAGACACACTAAACCAGGATCTGGTCAATTCAATAAAAGTCCAACTGGATTTAAATTTGCAAAAAAAACTGATATTGAAATTAGAAAAAAGTCATAAAAAAAATAATATCCCAATATTCAATAAGAAGAACCTTAAAAGTAAATTAGCTAGACAAACACCTTTGTCTAAACAGAATACATTTAGTAACCTAAAATTGAATTACCCTTACCAAAAGAAATAGTAATTAATAAAGACTTATCGAAATATTAAAAATTAAAAGTAGAAATATTAGATTTCCATCCATTTAATGAAACTGTAATGGATAAATTAGTGGCCATTAATATGAAAAACATGTTTATAGACTCTTAATTCAAATTAGTTTAGAGAAGATTTTTCTTCAAAAAATAGGGATCAGAGCAATTTTACATAAATGATTTTATTGAGTATCCTATAAAAATAAATGAAGTTTATTTTAAGGAGTTTTAATAAGAAACTATTAAATTTCATATTTTATGCTTTAGAAAACCCGATAATGCAGATGATAACAAATATTTCAAAATGTAATTAGGGGAGGGATACTTCCAAATAGTTAAGGCCCTTAATCCTGAAGAATTCTATATACCAATATAGACAAACCTACCATTTGAAAGATAAAGTAATGGAAATTCTAATTTATAGTTTAGTGTAGTCAACAAAGATATTTTATAAGAATATAATAATTACTATAGATTAGGAAATTTAAGAATAAGAGCCTAATTTATTGAGTAAACTGAGGTTTAATAAGAAATAGAGTATCCCTTTTATCAATAATATTAATCATTTAATCCATCTTTGCTTATAGAAATTGACTAACCAAAAGACTTAGGAATGATTTATTGTAGATACAAAATACCCGGCAGTAATGACATTTACTCATCATAAGAAAGTTCTAATTTAGATTATCGAATAGTAACACCATTTAATTATGATTCTTTTTATAAGTGCTAAAATCTACCTTTTATGATAGAAATATGGAAGGAAGGATAGGCTCTAGGTATAATAAGAATAAATTTGAGTGAAATAAATAAAATAATTGATATTGATAATTTTAATTCTAACATATTTAAGAATGAGTATCCATTACTTATATAGGATGATTATCATAAAGTTAGAAGAATTAAGGATTAGGCAATTATTGGAGAAGTTCATATTTTAGTGGCTTTTGGTATACCATAATAAGTATATAAACTAAATAAGTAAATCAAACAAAAATAAGAACAATAGTAATAAATCTAGATAGAATCACAACTCATTTAATAATAGATATAGGAATAGAAATTGGATCCCCCAGAGTTAAAGAAAGAGGAATCTATGAAATAGGAGACGTTTAATCAGAAATTTACTACCTATAAATAGGATTTAAATACGAACTAATGCTTCATCAAACTTTTTGAATTTATCCACAATTTAGAGAATGATTCAATTTTGGAGCATATATTTGGAACGCATTAATTTATAGATATCGAATAATTTAATTATGAGTTACAATAAATAGGATATACAGATGAATAGTCCATATACTAAATCATGAGAGTTATTGACTACAGAAATTAGAATAATATTAAAAAATAAGAATTCATAGAAAGTTATATGAGCTATATTTTACATAAACCAAGAATAAATATAGAGATAAGTAAACACGTAAGAAGGTTATGCAATTATTTAAAGGAATAACATCAAGATCCTTTAGATTTCATATAAAAATTAATTTAATCATCAAAACTTGGCTTTATGACTTATGAACAATTTTCATAATAACTAATTAATTATAATACATCACAAATACAGTTTTGGCTGAATAAAGATATAAGTCAATAATGTGTATCAATTAAACTACTTAATGATTTGATCAATCAGTATATATCTCAAGGGTATGTAAGGGTATAGTATATGTATGAACACTGTTTTTGTGCCTACATTTATGAAACTATTCAAAATAAAACCTAAGTACCAGATTTTAGTGATATCTCTTCTTTAGAATTAAACATTCATGAATTGTAAGAAATATTCAATATAAGCTTGATTAATCTATCCTTTTGGGAGGTATACAATTTAATAAGGTATATTAAAATCAATCAGTATGATTAATATGAATGGAAGATATCAGTATTAGATTTAAAATAGCATTTTCATTACTAAAAGCAAATAGTTTAAGAAGAAAAACAAGATAAGTAGAAAAATGAGTCTTAATTAATTAATGAAGATAAAGAGAACATGGATTTGAATGTTCCTCAAATTTAAAAATATTATAAAGTTCATAAATTCAATATGTCATTAAAAGATATATAGAATCTTAATATAGATATAGAGATAGGAACTCCTTTAGATATAGAATTCAAATATCCATTATGTGATCAAATTGTTAAAAGCCTGCCTATGTTGTATTCAAAATAATAAACTTTTAATGTTCCTTCTGACTCTCTCTATACTTTTATATAACAAGATAATGAAAATAATATTGATATTGTAGACAATCTCACTGGGGGAATAATATTCAAGCTTAACAATGATAAGTAAATACTAGGATCAGCCATACTTACTAGTTAAGAACTTTCAAAATGGATGGAAAAAGAGGAATTTAATAAAACTAAAATACTCATGTTTAACATTCTTGAATTATCCTTAAATAAAGATTGAATATTTTTTATATATTATTTCCTTTTTATTTTCTTCCATAAACCCATAAAATTAAAATGAATTTTTATAATGTTTATAAATTTCATTAATCCTTATATATTGGATCCCTTCGGGGACATCAGTCAAATTGGAACGTAACAGAGAAGATTAGCATGGCCCCTGCGTAAGGATGACACGCATTAAGCGAGATGGTAGCTCATTTTTTTTTTTTAATCTGTTTTTTATAAGTGAATATCTTCTATCTCTAGAATATAAAAATAAAATAAATAACATTTATTCCTTTAAAAAACATGTTAGATCTATTTATGATTGTATTCTAATTGAATATTTTTATACATATTTTGAAATAACTTGATAATAATTAGTTTCTAGAAATTGATAAATTATAAAATAGAGAATATTGACTTAATTAAGATAAATTAAAATTTATACAATTGTATTAATATTTAGGTTTTGTTTTTAGTTTGATTATTTTCTTTTCTTTTTGAGGATTTTGTAGATAATTAAATAAATTTGTGCTTCCATAGGGTATTTTGAAAAGAAATATACTAAACAAAATATATTTTACAATTTTAGGATTGTTTTTGCAAATTTTTTATTTTTATTTTTTGTTTTAAATACATTGATAATTATTGAAAAAATAACTTGTTATAGAATCAAAATTGGACTAAGTTAAATTGATATAATGTAAACTTGGTATGGGATAGGCTTGTTTGAATGAGGAAGTTCATATTCATAGATAAGAAAATTAATATCATGTTATTAATCGATAATAATTATTAGAACTTATATCTTCATAATCGACACAATTGCAGGTAACCCGTGTTAAGAAAGAATATTATGAAGAAAAATATTTTACTTAAATTTCATAAAAAAAAAAAAAAAAATATAGCTAGAACTTTTTTATAAGAAGTAATAAATAAGTTTTATATTTCATTATAATAGACTCTCCTTTTAAAGGAAATTACAAATTGTGAAATATCATTAAAAATATAAATGCATCATCCGTAAAAGTTATATTTTCCTTATATATAATCCACCAATGATTCGTCTTTATTGAAATTTTCTCTCCAAAAGCAACAAGGTTTGATTTATAATAATACCAGAAGTATTTATAGATAAAATTTTTCAGATCATAATTTAATAAATAATTATATTTAATTTTAGAATATCAAAATCTTTTTCTACCTAAAAGTGATTGACTTAATTCAGATATCGTTTCATTTTTTTATGACATCAATCTATTTAATACATCTGCGAACTCGGCTGGAAGATTCTTTTATCAATATAGGAATTCTAAGGCCAAAATTTAAGTATTTAGATATACATTATTAACATCAATAAATGATCTAATCATATCTACTTTATGGAATCTAAGTTCTTTTCGTTATATTGAATAAATGATTTATTAGTCTAAAAGAATCAAGGACTAATTGATCGTCCGCAGAAATATCTATTAAATGAACTAATTAATCTTAAAAACTTCGGAATTCAATTATGGTTTATTCTTAAATCCATTGCTATCAATCAAGAACTTTAAAATATCAATCACCTAAGCCTAAACTATCAACAAATTATTCAAAAGGCTCACTATGAAACTTATAAATCCATCTCAAATTTAATTACTATTAAGCCAATCAGACAAAACAAAGTAATAATTATTATAATGAGAAACTATTATTTTAAATATTTGATATTCTTCAATTGTATTTCTCGCAATCCTTTGGGGTAGGGGTAGAGCAGCTGTTTGTACTTTACACATTGTTATCCATCCTTTTTTTATCAAGTTTTATTGAAGAAGAATACTTAATTGGGTTTTAATTATTTTACAATGTAATATATCATTAAGAATATAATATTTCATCTTGTTGTTATTAATCTATGGATAAAATTGAAAGGATTAAGTAGACATCTTAATCTTCGGTTATTTTTGTACAAATTGTTGCTAGGTGCTTTTTTATTTCGATGGTTGCAATTCTTGGTTTTATAATTCTGAGTCAATGTTAAATTCAACCCATTAACAGAAATTACAAGTATTAAGCTAAAACAATCAATTTTTTTTAAATTATTAGAAGACCGTTAATGATACAATATTAAACCAAGAATCTCAAATTACTAAATCCATATACTATGAAAATACTATATTAACTTTAGGTTGTAGTTTTTATAAAGAGCATTAAGTAATCTTAATAGATTATATTCTAAAGCTAATAAATGATTAATAAATTATATTAATATTTTAACATATTTATGATATTGATGATATTTCATGTATTTGCATTTTAAATTTTCACAATTTAATTCAACCCAAATTAACTGTTCTCGATCTTCTTGGAGAATTTTTGCTAAGCCTTTTAGTGAACTTTATTCTTTTCTCCTCATTTTATTTTTTATTTCACAGAATATATTCTCATCACATTATTTCTTATTATTGTCAGGTTATAGTTTAAAGTCAGTTAATAAGTATATGAAGCCTCTCCCTTAAATGATAATTAAATTGAATAAGTTTATTTTTAAAAAAAATTTATATTTTAATCATTTTTTTTTCGAAAGTTTCTTTTATTGAATATTCACATTTATCATTGAACACAATTAATAGGCATAATAAGAGTTTTCAAGAATTCAAAGTAAGAAAATTTGGGATCATTTTGACAGATTTTGTGCAGCTTGGTTTTTTAAGGTCGAAATTTTTACTACAATTTTTAAAGTATAATTTTCTTAAAAAAATTAAAAAAAAATTTTCGGACAGAAAAATTTATAATATATTGAACATGATTTTAATAAAAAAAATGATTAAAAAATCTTTTTTCTCAAAAAGGTTTGTTTGGACGATTATTGAAAATTTTCATCGAAAATAATAATTTATTTATTTATTTATTTATTTATTTATTTATTTATTTATTTATTTATTTATTTATTTATTTATTTATTTATTTATTTATTTATTTATTTATTTATTTATTTTTTTGTAGATTTTTGTTGTTTTTTCAAATTTTTTCATGTTTTTTCATGTTTTTTCATATTTTTTCTTGTTTTTCATAAAAAAAAATTCAAAAAAAAATTGTAAAAAATTCACAACAAATAATACAAAAAAATTCGAAAAAATTTCATAAAAAAAATCAAAAAAAAAATATAGCTAGAACTTTTTTATAAGAAGTAATAAATAAGTTTTATATTTCATTATAATAGACTCTCCTTTTAAAGGAAATTACAAATTGTGAAATATCATTAAAAATATAAATGCATCATCCGTAAAAGTTATATTTTCCTTATATATAATCCACCAATGATTCGTCTTTATTGAAATTTTCTCTCCAAAAGCAACAAGGTTTGATTTATAATAATACCAGAAGTATTTATAGATAAAATTTTTCAGATCATAATTTAATAAATAATTATATTTAATTTTAGAATATCAAAATCTTTTTCTACCTAAAAGTGATTGACTTAATTCAGATATCGTTTCATTTTTTTATGACATCAATCTATTTAATACATCTGCGAACTCGGCTGGAAGATTCTTTTATCAATATAGGAATTCTAAGGCCAAAATTTAAGTATTTAGATATACATTATTAACATCAATAAATGATCTAATCATATCTACTTTATGGAATCTAAGTTCTTTTCGTTATATTGAATAAATGATTTATTAGTCTAAAAGAATCAAGGACTAATTGATCGTCCGCAGAAATATCTATTAAATGAACTAATTAATCTTAAAAACTTCGGAATTCAATTATGGTTTATTCTTAAATCCATTGCTATCAATCAAGAACTTTAAAATATCAATCACCTAAGCCTAAACTATCAACAAATTATTCAAAAGGCTCACTATGAAACTTATAAATCCATCTCAAATTTAATTACTATTAAGCCAATCAGACAAAACAAAGTAATAATTATTATAATGAGAAACTATTATTTTAAATATTTGATATTCTTCAATTGTATTTCTCGCAATCCTTTGGGGTAGGGGTAGAGCAGCTGTTTGTACTTTACACATTGTTATCCATCCTTTTTTTATCAAGTTTTATTGAAGAAGAATACTTAATTGGGTTTTAATTATTTTACAATGTAATATATCATTAAGAATATAATATTTCATCTTGTTGTTATTAATCTATGGATAAAATTGAAAGGATTAAGTAGACATCTTAATCTTCGGTTATTTTTGTACAAATTGTTGCTAGGTGCTTTTTTATTTCGATGGTTGCAATTCTTGGTTTTATAATTCTGAGTCAATGTTAAATTCAACCCATTAACAGAAATTACAAGTATTAAGCTAAAACAATCAATTTTTTTTAAATTATTAGAAGACCGTTAATGATACAATATTAAACCAAGAATCTCAAATTACTAAATCCATATACTATGAAAATACTATATTAACTTTAGGTTGTAGTTTTTATAAAGAGCATTAAGTAATCTTAATAGATTATATTCTAAAGCTAATAAATGATTAATAAATTATATTAATATTTTAACATATTTATGATATTGATGATATTTCATGTATTTGCATTTTAAATTTTCACAATTTAATTCAACCCAAATTAACTGTTCTCGATCTTCTTGGAGAATTTTTGCTAAGCCTTTTAGTGAACTTTATTCTTTTCTCCTCATTTTATTTTTTATTTCACAGAATATATTCTCATCACATTATTTCTTATTATTGTCAGGTTATAGTTTAAAGTCAGTTAATAAGTATATGAAGCCTCTCCCTTAAATGATAATTAAATTGAATAAGTTTATTTTTAAAAAAAATTTATATTTTAATCATTTTTTTTTCGAAAGTTTCTTTTATTGAATATTCACATTTATCATTGAACACAATTAATAGGCATAATAAGAGTTTTCAAGAATTCAAAGTAAGAAAATTTGGGATCATTTTGACAGATTTTGTGCAGCTTGGTTTTTTAAGGTCGAAATTTTTACTACAATTTTTAAAGTATAATTTTCTTAAAAAAATTAAAAAAAAATTTTCGGACAGAAAAATTTATAATATATTGAACATGATTTTAATAAAAAAAATGATTAAAAAATCTTTTTTCTCAAAAAGGTTTGTTTGGACGATTATTGAAAATTTTCATCGAAAATAATAATTTATTTATTTATTTATTTATTTATTTATTTATTTATTTATTTATTTATTTATTTATTTATTTATTTATTTATTTATTTATTTATTTATTTATTTATTTATTTTTTTGTAGATTTTTGTTGTTTTTTCAAATTTTTTCATGTTTTTTCATGTTTTTTCATATTTTTTCTTGTTTTTCATAAAAAAAAATTCAAAAAAAAATTGTAAAAAATTCACAACAAATAATACAAAAAAATTCGAAAAAATTTCATAAAAAAAATCAAAAAAAAAATATAGCTAGAACTTTTTTATAAGAAGTAATAAATAAGTTTTATATTTCATTATAATAGACTCTCCTTTTAAAGGAAATTACAAATTGTGAAATATCATTAAAAATATAAATGCATCATCCGTAAAAGTTATATTTTCCTTATATATAATCCACCAATGATTCGTCTTTATTGAAATTTTCTCTCCAAAAGCAACAAGGTTTGATTTATAATAATACCAGAAGTATTTATAGATAAAATTTTTCAGATCATAATTTAATAAATAATTATATTTAATTTTAGAATATCAAAATCTTTTTCTACCTAAAAGTGATTGACTTAATTCAGATATCGTTTCATTTTTTTATGACATCAATCTATTTAATACATCTGCGAACTCGGCTGGAAGATTCTTTTATCAATATAGGAATTCTAAGGCCAAAATTTAAGTATTTAGATATACATTATTAACATCAATAAATGATCTAATCATATCTACTTTATGGAATCTAAGTTCTTTTCGTTATATTGAATAAATGATTTATTAGTCTAAAAGAATCAAGGACTAATTGATCGTCCGCAGAAATATCTATTAAATGAACTAATTAATCTTAAAAACTTCGGAATTCAATTATGGTTTATTCTTAAATCCATTGCTATCAATCAAGAACTTTAAAATATCAATCACCTAAGCCTAAACTATCAACAAATTATTCAAAAGGCTCACTATGAAACTTATAAATCCATCTCAAATTTAATTACTATTAAGCCAATCAGACAAAACAAAGTAATAATTATTATAATGAGAAACTATTATTTTAAATATTTGATATTCTTCAATTGTATTTCTCGCAATCCTTTGGGGTAGGGGTAGAGCAGCTGTTTGTACTTTACACATTGTTATCCATCCTTTTTTTATCAAGTTTTATTGAAGAAGAATACTTAATTGGGTTTTAATTATTTTACAATGTAATATATCATTAAGAATATAATATTTCATCTTGTTGTTATTAATCTATGGATAAAATTGAAAGGATTAAGTAGACATCTTAATCTTCGGTTATTTTTGTACAAATTGTTGCTAGGTGCTTTTTTATTTCGATGGTTGCAATTCTTGGTTTTATAATTCTGAGTCAATGTTAAATTCAACCCATTAACAGAAATTACAAGTATTAAGCTAAAACAATCAATTTTTTTTAAATTATTAGAAGACCGTTAATGATACAATATTAAACCAAGAATCTCAAATTACTAAATCCATATACTATGAAAATACTATATTAACTTTAGGTTGTAGTTTTTATAAAGAGCATTAAGTAATCTTAATAGATTATATTCTAAAGCTAATAAATGATTAATAAATTATATTAATATTTTAACATATTTATGATATTGATGATATTTCATGTATTTGCATTTTAAATTTTCACAATTTAATTCAACCCAAATTAACTGTTCTCGATCTTCTTGGAGAATTTTTGCTAAGCCTTTTAGTGAACTTTATTCTTTTCTCCTCATTTTATTTTTTATTTCACAGAATATATTCTCATCACATTATTTCTTATTATTGTCAGGTTATAGTTTAAAGTCAGTTAATAAGTATATGAAGCCTCTCCCTTAAATGATAATTAAATTGAATAAGTTTATTTTTAAAAAAAATTTATATTTTAATCATTTTTTTTTCGAAAGTTTCTTTTATTGAATATTCACATTTATCATTGAACACAATTAATAGGCATAATAAGAGTTTTCAAGAATTCAAAGTAAGAAAATTTGGGATCATTTTGACAGATTTTGTGCAGCTTGGTTTTTTAAGGTCGAAATTTTTACTACAATTTTTAAAGTATAATTTTCTTAAAAAAATTAAAAAAAAATTTTCGGACAGAAAAATTTATAATATATTGAACATGATTTTAATAAAAAAAATGATTAAAAAATCTTTTTTCTCAAAAAGGTTTGTTTGGACGATTATTGAAAATTTTCATCGAAAATAATAATTTATTTATTTATTTATTTATTTATTTATTTATTTATTTATTTATTTATTTATTTATTTATTTATTTATTTATTTATTTATTTATTTATTTATTTATTTATTTATTTTTTTGTAGATTTTTGTTGTTTTTTCAAATTTTTTCATGTTTTTTCATGTTTTTTCATATTTTTTCTTGTTTTTCATAAAAAAAAATTCAAAAAAAAATTGTAAAAAATTCACAACAAATAATACAAAAAAATTCGAAAAAATTTCATAAAAAAAATCAAAAAAAAAATATAGCTAGAACTTTTTTATAAGAAGTAATAAATAAGTTTTATATTTCATTATAATAGACTCTCCTTTTAAAGGAAATTACAAATTGTGAAATATCATTAAAAATATAAATGCATCATCCGTAAAAGTTATATTTTCCTTATATATAATCCACCAATGATTCGTCTTTATTGAAATTTTCTCTCCAAAAGCAACAAGGTTTGATTTATAATAATACCAGAAGTATTTATAGATAAAATTTTTCAGATCATAATTTAATAAATAATTATATTTAATTTTAGAATATCAAAATCTTTTTCTACCTAAAAGTGATTGACTTAATTCAGATATCGTTTCATTTTTTTATGACATCAATCTATTTAATACATCTGCGAACTCGGCTGGAAGATTCTTTTATCAATATAGGAATTCTAAGGCCAAAATTTAAGTATTTAGATATACATTATTAACATCAATAAATGATCTAATCATATCTACTTTATGGAATCTAAGTTCTTTTCGTTATATTGAATAAATGATTTATTAGTCTAAAAGAATCAAGGACTAATTGATCGTCCGCAGAAATATCTATTAAATGAACTAATTAATCTTAAAAACTTCGGAATTCAATTATGGTTTATTCTTAAATCCATTGCTATCAATCAAGAACTTTAAAATATCAATCACCTAAGCCTAAACTATCAACAAATTATTCAAAAGGCTCACTATGAAACTTATAAATCCATCTCAAATTTAATTACTATTAAGCCAATCAGACAAAACAAAGTAATAATTATTATAATGAGAAACTATTATTTTAAATATTTGATATTCTTCAATTGTATTTCTCGCAATCCTTTGGGGTAGGGGTAGAGCAGCTGTTTGTACTTTACACATTGTTATCCATCCTTTTTTTATCAAGTTTTATTGAAGAAGAATACTTAATTGGGTTTTAATTATTTTACAATGTAATATATCATTAAGAATATAATATTTCATCTTGTTGTTATTAATCTATGGATAAAATTGAAAGGATTAAGTAGACATCTTAATCTTCGGTTATTTTTGTACAAATTGTTGCTAGGTGCTTTTTTATTTCGATGGTTGCAATTCTTGGTTTTATAATTCTGAGTCAATGTTAAATTCAACCCATTAACAGAAATTACAAGTATTAAGCTAAAACAATCAATTTTTTTTAAATTATTAGAAGACCGTTAATGATACAATATTAAACCAAGAATCTCAAATTACTAAATCCATATACTATGAAAATACTATATTAACTTTAGGTTGTAGTTTTTATAAAGAGCATTAAGTAATCTTAATAGATTATATTCTAAAGCTAATAAATGATTAATAAATTATATTAATATTTTAACATATTTATGATATTGATGATATTTCATGTATTTGCATTTTAAATTTTCACAATTTAATTCAACCCAAATTAACTGTTCTCGATCTTCTTGGAGAATTTTTGCTAAGCCTTTTAGTGAACTTTATTCTTTTCTCCTCATTTTATTTTTTATTTCACAGAATATATTCTCATCACATTATTTCTTATTATTGTCAGGTTATAGTTTAAAGTCAGTTAATAAGTATATGAAGCCTCTCCCTTAAATGATAATTAAATTGAATAAGTTTATTTTTAAAAAAAATTTATATTTTAATCATTTTTTTTTCGAAAGTTTCTTTTATTGAATATTCACATTTATCATTGAACACAATTAATAGGCATAATAAGAGTTTTCAAGAATTCAAAGTAAGAAAATTTGGGATCATTTTGACAGATTTTGTGCAGCTTGGTTTTTTAAGGTCGAAATTTTTACTACAATTTTTAAAGTATAATTTTCTTAAAAAAATTAAAAAAAAATTTTCGGACAG